>CAWAKI010000005.1:0-316964 GCA_963782575.1 uncultured Solirubrobacteraceae bacterium
GGCCACGGCGCAGCACGAGGACTACGCCTCGAGTACACCTAGATCGCTGTAGATACCCCGTCCCGGCGCCTCTCAGAACGGGACACGAATGGAACATCGGGACCTCGCAGCAGCCGTTGTCTTGAGCGACTCGCCTGGCACTTGTGTCCAACGGCGTGTCCAACGGGGGCCAGAAAGGCCCGTCGTTGTTGGGCCTTATCGCTCGATTAGGCCGGGAATCATAATCCGCGTGTCGGGGGTTCGAGTCCCTCCTCCGGCATCCCTCGTTTGGCTCTGGGAATAGGCGGGTTTGCGGCATCGGGTCGCGGGCCCGCAAGAGCGAACTTGGTCCCGAATTGGTCCCGCAACCGGGCCGGAGTAGGTAGGTGAGGCGAGAGTGATGGCTGACTCGCCCACCGCATGCCGATAACTCAGCGGCCACGTCTTCCGGCGCGAGCGCGCGCGCGGGCCGGTCTGGTACGCGAAGTACCGGCTGCCCGACGGGCGCCAGGTCAGACGCAAGATCGGGCCGGCCTGGACGGGGCGCGGCCGGCCGCCGGACGGCTACTTCACGCAAGCGGCTCGCCGAGGACTGGCTGCGCGACGTGCTCGACGAGGCGCGCCGCGGGACGCTGCCCGGGATGGTCCGCACCGGCGCGACGTTCGCCGACGCGGCCGCGGAGTACCTGCGCTTCCTCGAGCAGGACCGGGCCGCGCAAGCCATCGACGATCCGCGGCTACCGGTCGATCATGCGCGCGCACCTGCTGCCGGCGTTCGGCGAGCTGCGCGCTCGAGGACATCACGCGCCGAGGAGGTCGAGCGCTGGTCGGCGCGATCGCCGTGCGCGGCCTGCAACGCGCACGACGCAGCAATCGCTGATCGTGCTCTGCACGGCATCTTCGCAGCGCGCGAAGCAGGTCTGGCCTGCCGCGCAACCCGGTCGCCGACGTCGAGAAACCGCCCGCAGCGCTCGAGCGGCGACATCCAGGTCTTCTCGCCCGAGGAGGTCTGGGCGCTCGTGCGCGCCGCCGGCGTCCGAGCAGGACGCGGCGATCTTCCTGACGGCCGCGTTCACCGGCCTGCGCCGCGGCGAGCTCCTCGCGCTGCGCTGGCGCGACGTCGACTTCGCCGGCTCGACGATCCGCGTCCGCGCGCAGCTACGCCGGCGGGCGCTCACGACGCCGAAGTCCGGCAAGGTCCGCGCGGTGCCGATGGCGCCCGACGTCGCCGAGGCGCTCGCCCGGCTCGGCGCAGCCGCGAGCACTCGACCGGCGACGACGACCTCGTGTTCGCCGGCGACGCCGGCGGCTACCTCGACGGCTCGGCGCTCGCCGCCGCTACAAGCGCGCGCTGGAGCGCGCCGGCCTGCGCGCCGCTGCGCTTCCACGACCTGCGGCACACGTTCGGCACGCGGATGATCGCCAAGGCCGACATCCGCCGCGTGCAGGAGTGGATGGGCCACGCCGACATCCAGACGACGATGAAGTACCTGCACTACGCGCCGCGCGACGGGGAGGCCGAGCTCGTCGCCGACGCGTTCGAGCGGGAAACACCGGTGGCGAGCGTCGGGCCGCCGGACGTATCGTCGCGGCCATGAGCGAAGGGGACTACCTGCCCGCCGTGACCGCGGTGGAGGTGATCGGGGATCACGAGCTGCGACTCACGTTCGACGACGGGACCGTGGGCGACGTCAGCTTCGGCGCGCGTGAGTGGACCGGGGTCTTCGCGCCGCTCCGTGACCCGGCCCGCTTCGCGAGGGTCGGCATCGAAGGTGGAACGGTCGTCTGGCCGGAAGATGGGCTGGACATGGCGCCCGAGGCGCTGTACGAGGACGCATGCCGGCGAGCCGTGTCTCGAGGCGTCCCTCCGTCGCCACCGCCTGCACCAGGCAGTCTCGGCCATCGCGAGACGCATGGCGGACTCGGCCCACTGACGCGCTGAGATTCGACTTGCCGAGCGCCGAGGGGTGCGTGTTTTGGCGACCCGTATGACGCTTGTGGGGTCGCCTGTGAGGCAGTCCACTCCGCGGCGGAGAGCGGCGCTCCCGACGGGGCCTCTACAGGGCTCGTCGAGCCAGCACTCTCCTGACCGGTCGACATGGTCGGCAGGGCCCGCCCTGCCGACCTCACCGCTCCAAGCCGGAGCCGGGCCGGACAGTCAAGCCGCCCGCAGGGCGGCGACCCCCGAAGGGGGTTGACTTTCCGGGCCGGCGGAGGCACACGCGACCGGAAGCGCTGCGCGACCGCCTGGGCCGCGGGGCCGGCGCGAACGGGACCTTTCCCGGCGCAGGTAGCTAGCGAACGAGCGTGACTGCGATCGCGGTGCCGGCGGCGAGAACCTTGTGAGGCGACGGGCTCTGGCGATAAACGCGGGCGGTGGCGTACCGCCCGCGCATGAGCTTCACGTGCCCGAGCCTGCAGTGGGCCGCTTGAGCAGTCGCCGTGCGGCCAGCAGTGTGTGGCCGACGAGCGCCGGGACGTGGCAATGCGCCACCGGGAGGGTGGTGTGCTGCGTCGTTTCGCGCGCCGTCCGTTCGGCGGCGGCGAGCTCTTTCGCGTGAGCCTCTGCGATCCGGGCTTCTTCGGCCTGTTTGATCGCTGCACGCTGGGCTTTCAGCTTCCTCGGTGATTTTTTCGGCCTCTTCTTCTATTGAGCGGAGCGTCCCGGGGTCGATGACGGGTACGTAGCAGCTGATCCTCGACCAGACGCCGGGCGAGGTTTCTTCCCAGAAGGACACACACTCGAAGGCCCAGGCGTCGGGGTAGCGCTCGCCTGCGGCTTCCAGGTAGGCCGAGACGAAGTAATCGCATTCCTGCGTCGGCACAACCACGAAGTGCTTTTCAAACGGCCAGCCGCGAGCACTTCTCCGCCGCTCGGGGTGAGCGTTTCAGCTCCTTCGGCCTTTGCGGCGGTGCAAGTCGCTTTGCCCCCGGGACCTTCAGCGATGTAAGACCCGTGAACGACGAGGTGATGTGCGCCATCGGCGATCCCGCTCGTGGTGATCGTCAGCGGTTCGTGGACATCTCCTTCGGTGGCCACCGAGAGCGACAGTTTCTCGCTGGACCCGGGCATGCTTCCTGCCCGAGCCATAGGAGCCACGAAAAGCGAGGCGCAGGCGATGACAACCGCCGCGCCCCACCAAGATGCCGCGCCTCCCGTTCGCCCCATCGGAACAGCATAACCCGCCCGATTCGGCGAGCGAGCTTCGCTTTCGAGGCCTGTCCGAACGCGAGCGACACGCCCCTGAGAGAACCCCCGGCGCCGCCCCGGCCCCTGTCAGATGAGACCCGAACAGCGCTATCCGCCCTGCTCCAAGCGTCGGTAACGGCCGGCCGCGCGAGTCGGAAACACGAAGTCCCCAAGCCGGTGGACCAGCCCGGCGGCGTGGAGCGTGTCGATCGCGTCGATCGCGACCACCGAATCGTCCATTGCGCGCGCGATCTCGTCGTGCGACCAGAGGCCCGGATCCTCATCGGTCAGGAGTAGGTCCAGCAGTGTGCGCTGAACGGCGTCTCGCTCAGTTGCGAGGCCGTGAGTAGGCTCATCGTGCATCGGAAGGTTCCGCCTTTCGGTGCCGGGCCCCGGGCAGTGCCAACTGCGCCGGGGCCGCTATTTGCAGGTACGTGGCCTGCTACGACGTGTCGCGCCGCGCCGCGGCGGGACGGGCCTCGCCGAAACGCTCGACGCTCGACGCTCGACACCGCACGGCTCGCCCGCTGCGCCGTCTGGTCTGGCTGCGCCAGGCCCTCTCTTTTCATTCTCTCCTTCTCGGGGCCGGGGTGCCGGCGCTTTCGAAGGGTTGCCAGCACGGCGCTATCGCGCTCGCGTGCGGTTGTTGTTGGCCGTTGGTTGTTTGTCGTCTCTCCCGACTCACCGACTCTCCAACTCCGCCACCTCTGACCTCCTCTCCCCTTCTCCCACTCCCTCACTTGCCTGGTTTGGTTCTCGACCTCGCTGTCACGGAGGGGCGGCGAGGTCGAGAACCAAACCAGGCCAACCAGCCCCGTCCGGTGGGGTTTCTCGTGGACTCGGGATCCGCGGTCAAGTCCGCGGCGGAGTCCGCTCTTGGCGCGGGGGCCCTGTTGGCCTTGGCGGGGCGTCGACAGGCGCGATCTCGGTCACAAGGAGATATGGGGGATCGAGATGGCGCGCATGTGCAAGTGTGGCGTTCGCGTACGTGTTCTCTTCGAGCCTGTCGGCGGCATCCATCTGCGTCCTGAGCCCATGCGGCGGGCGCTCTTCCAGAGTGCCGACCCGCTCGCTTCCCACGAGCACCACGATCAGAGCGCCCGGCTGGTCTCGGTCAAACCAGACCTCCAGCACGGCGACCTCGTCGCCGACGCGCTGGGGCGCTCCGGCCAACACGCGCTCGAGAACGGCCGCGGCGGTGGGGTCGAGGCGGACCGCCACCTTGACCGATTCGGGGGCGTACGCCCAGTATGCGGCCCGCGAGGGCTTTCGCATCCAAGCCGGTGTCTCTGGTTGCGGCGCGTCGCTGAAACCGCGCAGGATCTTCGGAACGGTGGTTGCGGCAAGGCCAAGGCCCTTGGCGATCCGGCGCGAGCGCTAAAGCGGCGTTGCCGCAAGTGCGTCGAGCTGCTGCTCCACCCAGATCGGATCGCGAGCAACCCCCCGGCGGTCGAGCTCTGACTCGAAAAGGGCCCGCAGCTCATCGCGCGACTTCGTGCCGGCCCGGGCGCGAACCGTCTCGACCACACGATCATGTTCGGCAGCTTTCTCACGACCAGCCGCCATCAGCGAGCGAAAGAACTCGCCCGCGCTCTCAGGAGGCTCCTCCCCGGACGACCAGCCCACAACGCAAGAGCCTACATATCGGAACCCGCGCCGGGTGCGATCGGAGTTCGGGATCCGTGGTTCGAGGCCACTGACCACTGTCGCTCGGATGGTCAGCCAGGGCGCCAGCCGACAGCACCGCAGCTTCGGCTCTCGGGGCACGCGGCCCGCTCAGCCGGTCTCGTGGAACGCGTCCGGCGCCGCGATCACGCGGCTTTGGGTGCCACGCAGTGGACGCGCTGCCCATTGATCACCGATCGTTCTTCGTCCACCGCTCCACTTGGCGCTCGCGCGACGATTTTCGCTCCGTCTCTGCCAAGCGCGCCGTAGACGAGCACTCCGCCGGAGTGCAGCGACGCCGGTATCCGAGCGGTCGTCAGCCGCGTCTTGCTGGCTCCCCGTCTCGCGATAACGGTGTCGTGTCGTCGGCCGAGCAGCCCGAACAGGAACACGGTTTCGTGGCCGCCAGTGCAGCCTCGGCTCACCTGCAGCGAGAGCACTTTGCCGGGGCCGACTTCTGCTCCGCCGCCTCCAGATCCGCCGCACCGATATTGCCGGTCTTGCGTTTCTTCTTCTTCCACGGCTTCTAGTTCGAAGCCGCGATGGCGCGGATCCGAGTAGTAGGTGCCGAACACCGACACACGACCTCCGGGGACCATTTCGCTGGCGAGCTTATGCCAGTGCGCGTTACCCGGTGGCGCGTACGGGCCTGACAAAACCCACCCGCGGCCGGCGCATGACGCAACATCGCTCTTGGCTCCGTTAGCGGTCCCGCATCCTGCGACGACCGCCGCGACCGCCAAGGCGAGCCCGAGCCCGCTCAGCCGGAACCGCACGTTCGCCCCTAAGCCCCTCATACCCGGGAGCCTACCTATCGGAATCCACACCACAATCAAAGCGGATTCGGGATCCCATGGCGGCCGGATCAAGCCGATTCCGGCGCTACGCCGAGAGGGCCCTAGATCCGCGATCGGCGGTCTGACCTGCAGTGTTGCTGGAGCGCGCGCGAAACACGAAAAGCCAACCTACGCGCAGTGTCGCCGGTGGGCTGGTGAGCACGATCGAAGAGGTGAGCGCTATTAGCGCCTACGGCGACGAGACGGATCAGGCTGCTCGTAATTCCTTTAGGGCTACTCCTCGGTCAGCTCGGCAAACCTCATCACCACAGGATGCGTCGCGATGCTCTCTCGCGCGTCGTCGTCGTTAAGGAGGGTGCGGGAGCAGCAACTCGCCCCATGCTCCCTTGTTCTCGCGCCAGCGACCCCGCACTTTCCGCCGGACGTCGCTCTGCCGAGGCAAACTGTCGATGGCCCGCCGAAGCACATCATCCCCGGGTCGGCGCGCACCTCCCGGACCCCAACCGGAAGGCCACGTGGAAGGCCGCGTCTCCTCCGAGCGCTCTCATGGCCGCGCCTCATCAGCGGTCAAGACCGACTCAAACTCTGGATCCATGCATAGCGGGAGTACAGAGCCCCGCGTGAGCTCGGGCGGGCCGCGGCGTTCACCGGGCTCCCCTCGGGCGACGTACGCCTCGTATCGGCTGGCGCACTCGCTGCGCCAGTTCTCGGGCAGTGACTCGGATCTCGAGAGACATTGCAGAAGTTTCACGGTCTCGTCCCACCGGCAAAACGTTCCCTTCGGGTTCCATTTGGGGTGCGGATCCCAGGCGACGACGGCCGCGTCGAATCTCGTTCCCGCTCCCAGGCGCGCAAGCTTCATGTGAGCGGTCGGTTCCCGTCGGCCGATGGCGGGTACGATAGCGACGATGTCCTTCTTGCTGATCGGAATCACGCGCTCGAATCTCCGACCACCGACCAAACCGGGAAGATGCGCGTTCCAGATGAGCTCTAGCCAACTTCCCGACTGCCGCAGGCCCGTGTCATCAGACCCCTCGACGCAGGCGCGACACGAAGCGATGAGGTGACTCGAAGTGTTGACGTATCTGGTTCCAGGTGGCAGCGAGGCGTCAAAGCTCTTGACGTCATCGTTTTGCTCAAAGCGCGTGTAAACAGTGTCGCCCTCCACGCGCTCAACGAGCAGCACCGCGTCAAGCGGTACATGGTCAAGAAGCCACGGCGAGTGCGTTGTCAGCACGATCTGGGAATCAGCGTCGCTCGCCGAAAGGAGCGCCTCCAAGACCGCCCTTACGGTCCACGGATCGAGGCCGTTCTCTACCTCCTCGATGCAAAGAAAGCGACGGCGACGGCCGATGCTCGAGCAGAGCAAGAATCGCAGTCAGCCGGCGCGTTCCCTCCGACAACATCCACGCCGGAATCGGGACCTGATATTTCCCCAGCTCTACCCCGGTACGGCATGCGCTCCAGAAGTGCATAGTTCGCGCGCTGGCTGCGCTCTGACCCTCCGTCGAGCACTTCCACGTCACGCATGCCCGGAAGAACGGCCTGGATTGCGCGAACGAGGTCAGCGCGTTGATCGGCCGTGAGCTCGTTGAGGAGCGCGGCGAGATTATGCCCTTCCTCGTCCAGCAGCGGATCGAACGATCGCCGGTTGGCGAGAGCCGCCTCTGCTAGACGGCTCGGACTCAGCCGCAGGAACACCGCCCGGGCCCACCAATCGCGCAAACGCGCTCCGACGTCGTCGGTCGCTTTCTACTGAGCCCAACAGGCCGAGCGCCAAGCGGTCGGACTCCCGGACGGTCACGCCGCCTGCACTAGCTCTCGGCCGTTGGCGTCCGTGCGGATTAGGTCTCGGAGACCTCGCGCGCCAGAGGATTCGACCAGTGTCTCCTCAACGATCCGAGGGGCCGCGTCGCTATCCGCCTCCACCTTGACCTGGTATCGGAGCGCGACACCGGTGCCCTTTTGCTCCTTCCATTCAAGCTCGACGGCGAAGTACGGGGGCTTCGTCTGACTGCGAAGGTTGACTACGTCGAGGACACCTCGGTAGCGTTCCGACGCCTCCCGCGCGTCGCGGCGAAGCGTTAGTATCGATCCACTGAAGACCTCCAGGACCGTGCTCTTGCCGCTTCCATTGCGACCGATGAGGAGGCTGAAGGAGCCCAGCTCGACGCTAGGCGGATCGAACGCCGCCTTGAAACGGTGCAGAGTCACGGACCGTAGAAGCAACACGCCCGAAGCGTATCGACACGAGGAGCGCCTTGAAAGTCCCTCATCCGTGTTCTGCCCGACAGAGGACAAGAGCCACGGGAGCGGGCCCGCTGCTTCGTCGATCTGTGGGGTGGCGAACCGATCCGACGCTCACGCGATGATCCGCGAGTGTCGGCGGCGCCAATTCCACCCATCCCAAACGGTCCCCTAGAACAACTCTGTCGCGAGCTGGGGGACAGCGCCACCGGGGACCAGATCACCAACCTCCTTGCGCAAGCCCACCTCCGGGACACGTCGGGCGAGAGCACCAAGTGGAAGCGCCTGTTCTACTCGATCGGGCGTCATCAGGAACGGACGCAGAGTGGCCGAGCCGTTGTCGCGGTCCTCCATGCTTTTATGGACCCCGGACGATGGGTGGGAGCACCGTCCGAGTTCGAGGCGTGCAGGGCCCGATTGAACGTCGGACTCGGGCTGTCTGGCCTGTACGTGGGAGAAGACGGTCGCGTCGCGAAGCTGGCCAACCGCGCAAGAACCTTGACGGAGGCCGAAGAACGGGCCGACGCTCTTGGCACCGAGCTACGTCGCAGGAATGTGCACCCCGACGTGTTGATTTTTTGCCGGGCAGAGCTGTTGCCGAACGGATACTTTCATGCTGTCCTAGAGGCCTGCAAGAGCGTCAGCGACAAGATCCAGCAGCGAACCGGCCTGACGGGGGACGGCGAAGAACTGTTTGGGCCGGCTTTCTCGCTCCGTGACCAGACGCCACCACTGGCGTTTAACCGGCTGGAGGACGGATGGGAACAGTCGGAGCATAGGGGCCTCGCCACACTCATCCGCGGGGTCTTCGGCACGTACCGAAACCCAACGGCCCACGCCCCAAAGGTGCGGTGGGCGACGGACGGCTGCGGGGCCCTCGACTTCTGACCCTGGTTTCGATGCTCCATAGGCGGCTAGACGCCGCGGAGGTCACTTCCGCTGCGCCAGCGCATCCGCACTACCGAGGTTCAGGTACGTGATGGGCTCGGCGCGGGCGGCGGTCCTCGTGTCGTCCGCAACATGTTCGGTGCTACTGGATCGACAGGCACCCCGGCAAAAGGCGTATCGGCGCCGCACTCTGAGGGCCTCGAGGGTCTCGGTCGAGAATCACCCATGAGCAGCAAGGTTGGACGCAACGCTCCTTGCCCGTGCGGGAGCGGCAAGAAGTCCAAGCGCTGCTGCTCGGACGCACCCCGTGGACCCAGCCCTGGACGATCCCCGGTGCAGCCCGGGAGCCTCCCCTGGACCCCGGACCTGACGTTGCTGGTCCAAACCAACGAGGGACCAATGCTCCGACGTGTCCCGCGGGCTTCGCCTCTCAACGCCGGTGATGGGAGCCAAGGGCGCGCGGCGGAGTCGGCGACACATGAGGCTGCGGCGCGGTGGGGTTTACCCGGACTTTGTGTTTCTCCCGGATGTCTTTCAGGTCGGCTACTGTGTCCGCGAGCTCGGCGACGGCATCGTCATCGTCGGCCGAACCGCCCTCGTGCTGCAGGTCAAGCGGCGGGGGCAGATCTCAGGACGTCCCGAGCGCGAGAGAGCGTGGATAGCGAAGAGCACTGAGCATGCCCTCTCGCAGGCCTCAGGAACGATCCGCCGCCTGATCCGCGAGTCAGCAGTTATGACGAGCCTCCGAGGCCGGACGACCGAGGTCGTCGGAGCCGACCACGAGTGGCTTTCCGTCGTGATCATCGATCATGACGATCCGCCCGATGGGGTAGTGCCAGCGCCTCGAGGGAGCCGAGAGCCCAGCGCTGGTGATGCTCCGCAGGGATTGGGAGTTCCTGTTCGACCAGCTGGAAGTCGACGGCAGCCGTGGCCGAGTACTGCGTTCGCGTCGCGAACGATCCAATCGAGCTTGGAACTGAGCCAGCGCGCTACTACCAGCTGGCGCAGGCGGATCACGACGCGCCACAGGAACCGATCGATCCGCGACTCGCCGTCCCCGGCCATCCCGTGGTGTCGACGCCGAAGCTGCCGCTGGTCCCAGCGGCGCATGACGACATTGAGGCCCACGTGATGGTCCGAACAGTGCTTGAGGACATCGCGCTCACCCGGGTAACCCGGTCTCAAGAAAGCGACGTACTCCGCATGCTCGCCGAGCTCGACCGCCTTCCGGTGGGCTCACGAGCGCTCTTCGGACAGTTCCTCATCGACGCAATCGCTGAGGCGAAGAACAGTTCGGACGATGCAGTCGTCTGGCGGTACAGGAGCATGCGCGGCAACCTCGGCCAAGCACACCTTGCCTTCGCGGCGTGCAACAAGCCATTCGGCCCTGAGATCGAGAACGCTTTTCAGCTGTGGGTGCGCCTTCGACACCACGAAGTCGTGTGGGTGACGGGGGATCACGAGAAACTCATGACGGTGGGTGTTCTCCTCACGCCGCGGCCGGATGGGTCCCGGCCGTGGGACACCACGACTGCCGCAGTGTCCGGCGACATGGGGTTCTCCAACGAAGAAGTAGAGATCTTGCGCGAGCTCTGGCCGCGCCGAGGGCCCCCTGAGGAGCCCGGGATCTCCGGGGGCTAGTCCTGTGTGGCGGCGTCGCCTTCGGCGGGCGCGAGCGGGTCCCCCGCAGCCGTAACTACGGCGCGACCGCCGCGTATTGAGTACGACGATGACCGCCACAAGCCCCACTCCCCTCCCGGGCGACGAGCTCCGCGTGGACCGTGGGCTCTATCACCACCACGGCATCTACGTCGGAGACGGGCTCGTGGTGCCATTAGGGGGTCGGGTCAAGGACAAGCCGCATGCCTCGATCCACCACACGTCGCTCGTCGACTTCGCCAAAGGAGCGCGCGTCAAGGTCGTCGAGCACGCAGATCTGGACCGCGACGCCTCGAGGTACGCGCCGAATGGCTGGTTAGCAACCCACCGGACACGACCTACCACCTCTTCGGGTTCAACTGCGAGCGCGGTCGCGCGTTGGTGCGCGACTGAACGCGCCGAGTGCCTCCAAGCGCAGAGCGCACTCGCGTTCAACTCGATAGGTGCGGCGGTGTTCATGGTACTCGATCACCCGGGCGGCCCGTTGGTCGGGCTGGGGGTCGTCGTGATCGGTTTGCTCGTCGCGTGGCTGTCGCGCGTTCCTACCAGGCAATTCGAGAGACACATCGAGAAGAACTGGCCCGGCCGTCCAGCAACCTGAGACCGCCGCAGCATCTGCTCGGTTCTCGTGGGCGCGGCGAAGAACGGCAGGTCGACGCATGCATGCCCGTGTCCCGCCCTCCTGCCTGCCTAGTCCCGAACCTAGTCCCCAAGCAGCCAGAAACAACCCTCGACAACCGCCCCCACCAGCACCTAACTTGGCTCTAGACAGCCAAGAACATGTCTGTTTCCACCGATCATAATCCGCGTGTCGGGGGTTCGAGTCCCTCCTCCGGCACTGGCTCTTTGGCTTTGGAATGCGGGTTTGCGGCATAGCTCCGCCGCGCCGCGGAGCCGTCCCGAATTGGTCCCCCGAAGCCGGGACCCAAGTCGGAACCCCCTGCACCAGGGGTGAGCCGCTGACGGACTGAAGTGCGCACGAGCCCTTCGGACATCGGCTCGCATCGGTGCGCCGTCGACAGGCTCAGGACCCCCGCTAGCTGCCGCCGCGAGACCGAAGGCCGGCTCCTCACCGTGCGCGGCGGTAGCGAATGTGCGTAGCGAGCGGAGAGTGGAGCACCTCGACCGGCTCGAACCCGAAGGACTCGACTCCCTCGAACAGCCGCTCGCCGGACCCGAACAGGACGGGGACCACGTCGAGCGTGAGTTCGTCGATCACTCCAGCGGCGAGGGCCTGACGGACGGTCGAGGCGCCGCCCGCGATGTCGATGCCATGCTCGCCGGCCGCCTCACGCGCCTGCGCGTACGCGGCCTCGAAGCCCTGGGTCACGAAGTGGAAGCTCGTGCCGCCCTCCATCTCGATCGGCTCGCGGGCGTGGTGGGTGAGCACGAAGACCGGCGCGTGGTAGGGCGGCTCGGAGCCCCACCATCCATCCCAGTCCTCATCCCACTCGCCGCGGATCGGCCCGAACATGTTGCGGCCCATGACGTAGGCCCCGCGCGGTCGCATGAGCCAGCCCTCTGCCGTCGCATCGGCGTCGTTCGCGCGCTCGTCGCCGAGGTGCCAGCCATGAACCTCCCTGCCGCGCTTCCCCAGTGGATTCTCCCGGCTCTGGTCCGGGCCCGCGACGAACCCGTCGAGCGAGATCGACATGTGGCAGGTGGTGTCTGGCATCGGCGTCCTCCCAGTAGTTGCTGTTTGCAAGCGCCGGTACCACGGAGGTGACCGGCGACCGGCTTGCGATCGGGGAAATGGTGCCCGTTTTCGGGTCGACGAAGCTGACCCGCGGCAGCGTCCCGTTCCCCTCGGCGGCGCTCGCGATCGGCACGATCTCCGCGGGGCTCCGGTCCAGCTTCCTCTTCCTGGCCCCGCGCAGACGGCGCACCAGCGCAACCTGATCGGCCCCGGGCAGCGCACCTGCGAAGAACAGGCGCGCGCGACGGCCGCGATCCTGCGCTACCCGCTCTGGGCGCTCACGAAGAGGTCGGGAACTGCAACCCGCCGCCCGCCGAGCGCCCCTCGGGCCAGCGCGTCGTGACCGCCTTTGCCCGCGTGTAGAAGCGCATCCCTTCGGGGCCATGGACGTGGTGGTCGCCGAACAGCGAGTCCTTCCAGCCGCCGAACGAGTAGTAGGCCATCGGCACCGGGATCGGCACGTTGACTCCGATCATGCCGACGTGGACCTCGCGCTCGAAGCGCCGCGCGCTGCACGGCCGCTCGCGGTGAAGATCGCGGTGCCGTTCGCGAACGAGTTGGCGTTGATCAGCTGCGATGGCCGCGTCGAGGGAGTCGACGCGCACGACCGACAGCACCGGCCCGAAGATCTCGTCGCGTGTAGATCGACATGTCTGTCCCGACGCGATCGAGCAGCGTCGGGCCG
This sequence comes from uncultured Solirubrobacteraceae bacterium, assembly GCA_963782575.1. Classification (GTDB taxonomy): domain Bacteria; phylum Actinomycetota; class Thermoleophilia; order Solirubrobacterales; family Solirubrobacteraceae; genus Palsa-744. The sequence continues at coordinate 12,807 of CAWAKI010000005.1, forward strand.
ACGAAGAAGCCCGCCGCCGTCGAAGTCGCAGCTCGCGCCCGTCGACACGCGGCGCTCCGCGCCGTCCTGCACGCCCTGCTCGATATAGCCGACGATCCGCTCGCGCGCCTGCTCTGTCACGACCGGCCCCATCTCCGACTCGGGGTCGAGACCCGGTCCGACGCGCACCTCGCGCGCCTTGCGGCCGAGCGCTCGACGAGCGGGTCTGCGACCTCGCCGACGGCGACGACCACCGAGATCGCCATGCACCGCTGCCCGGCCGAGCCGTAGCCGGCGGCGATCGAGCTGATCGGCGCGTGAACTCGAGGTTCGGCGTCGGGCATCACGACGGCGTGGTTCTTGGCACCGCCGAGCGCCTGCACGCGCTTGCCGCGCTCGCTCGCGGTCCGTGGACGTAGCGCGCCACCGGTGTCGAGCCGACGAACGAGATCGCGGCGACGTCGGGATGGTCGAGCAGCGCGTCGACCGCGACCTTGTCGCCGTGCACGACGTTGAACACGCCGTCGGGCAGCCCGGCGCGCCGCGTACAGCTCGGCGATCAGGTTCGAGGCCGAGGGATCGCGCTCGGAGGGCTTCAGCACGAAGGTGTTGCCGGCCGCGATCGCGATCGGGTGCATCCACATCGGGACCATGGCCGGGAAGTTGAACGGCGTGATGCCGGCGCACACGCCGAGCGGCTGGCGGAAGGAGTGGGCGTCGACGCCGCTGGAGACCTGGTCGGAGAACTCGCCCTTCAGCAGCTGCGGCGATGCCGCACGCGAACTCGACCACCTCCTGCCCACGCGCGATCTCGCCCTTGGCATCCGTCGACCACCTTGCCGTGCTCGGATGCGATCAGCCGGGCCAGCTCGTCGACGTGCGCGTCGAGCAGCTCGCGGAAGCCGAACATGATCTTCGTGCGCCGCGCGAGCGAGGACTCCGACCACTCCGGGAACGCGCGGCTCGCGGCCTGAACCGCGCGATCGACGTCGCTCGCCTCGGCCAGCAGCACCTCGGCCTGCGGCGCGCCGGCCGCCGGATCCCACACGAGCGAGGTGCGCGTCGAGTCGCCCGCCGTCGGCGCGCCGCCGATCACGTGCTCGATCGTTCGCAGGGTCGTCGTTGTGCTCATGCCGTCGCTGTGCCGAGCCGGACCTCAGCCGCGTCGGCCGTTTCGGCCGTGCGACCCGGGGCCTCTTCGTAGTGCCAGTAGATGTTGGTGTGGGCGATCACAGCCTCGGGAGCGGGCACCCCCCACTGCGTGTTGTCCTCGGTCGTGTGCGCATCGCCGACCAGCGCGACGTCGTAGCCGCGCACGAGGCCCCCGTGCAGGGTGCAGCGGATGCACGCATCGGTCTGCGCGCCCGTCACCACGAGCCGGCCGACCTGCAGCTCGGCGAGGATCGTTTCGAGCGAGGTGCCCTCGAACGCGTCGCCCCATTCCTTCTCGACCAGCGGCTCGTCTGCGCCCGGGTCGAGCTCCGGGACGATCTGCCAGCGCCGGCCGCCCTCGGGCAGCTCCTCGCCATGGTGGCGCACCCAGACGATCGGGATCCCCTCGCTGCGCGCCCTTTCGACCAGGCCGGCGATCCTCCCGACCACCGCGTCACGTTCGAAGGCAGCCTCGACGACTCCGTTCTGCACGTCGACGACGAGCAGGGCGCTCTCGGGCCTGTCCTCGAAGATCGGCATCGCTGCCAGGCACGTTACAACGGCCCGGCAGCGATTCCCTCAGTACACGAACGCCCCCAGCGCCGCCCCGACGTCCGCCGCCGGCAGCGGCCCGAACCGCAGCGTCCACGCGCCGTCGAGCTCCTGGCGAAAGGCGTGCGGGACCCCTTCGGCCTCGAGCTGAGTGCGGTGCACCTGCGCGCGTTCGTAGCCGGTCCCACCCTGGAAGGTCGCGTCGAGGCCGTAGCGGCCGTCGTCGATCGGCCAGATCGTCAGCCGGTCCGGGACCGGTCCGGCCTTCGTGGGGAGCAGGCTCACGCCGCGGTGTCTAGCACGGCCGGGCGGGCCTCCGCGCAACCCGGAGGCGCCGAGCGCGTCACCCGCCCGGCTGCCCCCCGTAGTCCTCGTCGCTGACGTGCTCGCCCCAGCTCACCGCGCTGCCGCCGTCGTCCACGAGCTGCATCGCGACATGTGCCATGAAGCGGTCCGGTGCGGCGCCGTGCCAGTGGCTCTCGCCGGGCTCGAAGAACACGCGGTCGCCCGGACGCAGCTCCTGCACCGCGCCGCCCTCGCACTGGCAGCGCCCGACGCCCTCGGTGACGTAGATCGTCTGGCCCAGCGGGTGGGTGTGCCAGGCGGTGCGGGCGCCCGGGGTGAAATGCACGTTCGCGGCGGCCAGCCGGTAGGGCCCGACGGGCTCGGCGGCGGTGTCGATCCAGACCTCGCCCGTGAACCACTCGGCGGGGCCCTTCGCGGTCGCGCTGCTGCTCCTCGTGACCTTCATAGCTCCTCCTGGGCCCCGGCGCCGTCGATCGTCGCGATGTCGATCACGAAGCGGTAGCGCACGTCGGACCTCACCACCCGGTCCCACGCCTCGTTGATCTGCGCAGCGGAGATGCGCTCGATCTCGGGCGCCACGCCGTGCTCGGCGCAGAAGTCGAGCATCTCCTGCGTCTCGGCGATCCCGCCGATCGCCGAACCGGCGAACGTGCGCCGCTGCGCGAGCAGCGCGAACACCGGCACCGACATCGGCTCGGGCGGCGCGCCGACGTTGACGAGCGCCCCGTTGGTGCTCAGGAGCCCGAGGAACCGCCCCATCGGCAGCGGCGCGCTGACCGTGTTGATGATCAGGTCGAAGCGGCGCGCGAGCGTCTTGAAGGTCTCGCGCTCGGTGGTCGCGTAGTACTCCTCGGCGCCGAGCCGCAACCCGTCGTCCTGCTTGCGCAGCGTCTGCGAGAGGACCGTGACGTGCGCGCCCATCGCTTTCGCGAGCTTGACGGCCATGTGTCCGAGCCCGCCGAACCCCACCACTGCGACGTTCGTGCCCGGGCCGGCCTGCCAGTGGCGAAGCGGCGAGTAGGTGGTGATCCCGGCGCAGAGCAGCGGCGCCGCCGCGTCGAGCTCGATCGCGTCCGGGATCCGCAGGACGAAGGCCTCGTCGACGACCACGTGCGTCGAGTAGCCGCCTTTGGTGACCGTCCCGTCGCGGTCGACCGAGCCGTAGGTCTGGGTGTTGCCCGGGATGCAGTACTGCTGTTCGCCCTTCAGGCAGTTCTCGCACTCGCCGCACGAGTTGACCATGCAGCCGACGCCGACTCGGTCACCACCCGTGAACCCGCTCACCTCGGCCCCGACGTCGCTCACGATCCCGGCGATCTCGTGGCCGGGCACCGCCGGGTAGGGCACCTCGCCCCACTCGCCGCGGGTGAAGTGGATGTCCGAGTGGCAGATGCCGCAGAACTTGATCTCGATCAGCACGTCTTTCGGGCCGAGCTCGCGGCGCTCGATCGTGAGGGGGACGACGGCGTCCGTTGCGCCGTGTGCGCCGTAGGCGTTGACCCTGCTCATGTTGTGCTCTCCTCGGCTCGGGGTGGGCGCATGGGAAGGGCTCAGCCTATGACGACTCCCGTGCCATCTCCGTGAAGAAGCTCGGCCGGCACCCGCGGGCCGGGCGCTCGAACGGGCAACCAACTCGATCGCGATCGGCGCGGCGCCGCAGCGCGCGACGAGCTTGCCGCCACGGTGGGCAGGTCGAGCGCCACCGCCCGCTGCCGACCGCGTGCACGCCGTTAGGATCCCCTCGCCGCCGAGCGGGAGGAGACACGTGGCGTCGCACCGCATAGCGATCACAGGAGGCCGCGTCCTCTCGATGGACCCGGGCATCGGAGAGCTCGAGCGCGGCGACGTGCTGATCGAGGACGACCGCATCGTGGCGGTCGAGCGCGACCTCGGGGATCTCGATGCCGAGCGCATCGACGCGACCGGAGCGGTCGTGATGCCCGGTTTCATCGACACCCACCGCCACACCTGGCAGACCGCGCTGCGCGGCATCTGCGCCGACTGGACGCTGCTCGACTACTTCCTGGGGATGCGCTCGACGCTCTCGCCGCGCTACGGCGCCGAGGACGTCTACGTCGGCAACCTGGCGGGCGCGCTCGAGGCGCTCGACGCGGGCGTCACGACGATCCTCGACTTCTCGCACTGCAACAACACCCCGGAGCACGCCGATCGCGCGATCGACGGCCTCGCGGACGCCGGGATCCGCGCCGTGTTCGCCTACGGCTACTACGCCCCGCCGCGGGCCGAGCCCCACTTCACCTCCCACGCGATGCGCCTCGCCGACTCCAGGCGCGTGAACGACGCCCTCGCGGGCCGGCCCGGAGGGCTGCTCACGATGGGCATCTCCCTGACCGAGCCGGGCCTCATCCCCTTCTCGGACACCTGCGAGGAGGTGCGCACGGCGCGCGAGCTCGGCGCGGTGATCGCCACCCACACGGCCTGCATCTGGGGCATGCCGAGCGGGCTCGACCAGTTCGCCGCCTGCGGGCTGCTCGGCCCCGACATCGTCCACGTCCACTGCAACGCGTGCACCGAGCGCGACTGGACGCTGCTCGAGCGCTCCGACGGCAAGATCTCGGTGAGCCCCGAGACCGAGCTGCAGATGGGCATGGGCCACCCACCGATCGAGCGGGCGCTGGCAGCCGGGCTCGTGCTGAGCCTCAGCTGCGACGTCGTCTCCTCCAACTCCGGCGACATGTTCACCCAGATGCGCCTCGGCCTGCAGGACGCGCGGGCGCGCGCCAACGACCGCGCCCACGCGCGCCGCACCGACCCGACCGAGCTCGCCTTCAGCACGCGCGACGCGCTCGGCTGGGCGACCACCGGCGGCGCGAAGGCGCTCGGCATGGACAGCCGCATCGGCTCGCTGGCCCCCGGGCGCCAAGCCGACGTGATCGTCGTCGGCCCCGGCGAGGACCGCTTGAACATGCTCGCCCCGGTCGACGCCGCCGGCGCGATCGTGCAGCAGGCCAACGCGTCGAACGTGCGCGACGTGCTCGTCGCCGGGCGGCACCTCAAGCGCAACGGGCGGCTGCTCGGCGTGGACTTCGGCGAGCTCGCGCGGCTCCTCGAGGCCTCCCGCGACGGGATCCTCGAGCGCACGCTCGCCGACGGCCCGATCCTGCCCGACCCGAAGCCGAGCTTCGACGACATCGCCGCGCTGCTGCTGCCGAACCTGAACGTGCCCGCTCCGGCGTAAAGCGCGCGCGAGAGCTCCTCTGAACGTGCCCGCGCCCGCCTAGAGCGAGCGCAGGAACTCCCGCAGCGGCCCGTTCACCTGCTCGGGGTGCGTGAGGTTGGACGCGTGCGGCGCGCCCTCGATGCGCACGACGCCGGTGCAGCCGCGAAGGCCGCCGCAGAGCTGCTCAGCGAGCTCCATCTCGATCGACTTGTCGGCGGTGCCGTGGAACACGATCGCCGGGCAGCCGATCTCGCCGAGGCGCTCGGTGATGTCATCGCGCTCGAACAGGCAGTTGGCGGGCTCCTCCATGCTCGCGCGCGGCAGCCGGCGCCACTTCTCGATCCAGACGGCGTTCAGATCCGGGTCCCCGATGATGAGGTCGGCGATCGTGTCGGCGAGCTCGTCGACCGGGCCGGCCTCGAGCCACGTCTGCTGCATCTGGCGGTAGGACGGCAGCCGCTCGGGGTCCTCGACGCCCGCCTGCGTGTCGATCAGGACCAGCGCGCGCACCCGCTCGGGCGCGAGCAGCGCCGCGCGTAGCGACAGGAACCCGCCCTGGGACATGCCGCCGATGACCGCCTCGCCGATGCCGAGGTGGTCGAGCAGCGCCAGGCAGTCGCGCGCCGAGTCCCAGTAGGTGAACGGCCGCCCGTCGAAGGCGGTCTCGCCGAAGCCGCGCTCGTCCCAGGTGATCACGCGGAACTCGCCGGACAGCGCATCGACCTGGGGAACGAACATCTCGCGGTCCATCAGGAAGCCGTGCGCGAGGATCAGCGCCGGCCCCTCGCCGCCGGTGTCCTCGTATCGGATCGCCTGGCCGTTGAGCTCTGCGACTGGCACGCGCCGATTCTACGCGGCGCGCTCGGCCCGGCGCGAGCCGCTGACCACCCGGTCGCGCCCGGCGCGCTTGGCTTCGTAGAGGCGCTGGTCGGCCGAGCGCGTGAGCGCCGCGAGGCCGGCGGGGTCGTCGGTGTAGGCGACGCCGACGCTGGCGGTCACGGACAGACCCGGGGCGATCAGCTCCCAGGGCTCCTCGCGGATCCGCACCCGGATGCGCTCGCAGCAAGCGGTCGCGGCCTCGACCTCGGTCTCGCCCATCACGACCAGGAACTCCTCGCCGCCGCTTCGCACGACGATGTCGCTCTGGCGCAGCACCTCGCACAGCAGCGCGGCCACCCGGACGAGCACCGCGTCGCCGGCCTCATGCCCGAAGCGGTCGTTGATCGACTTGAAATGATCGAGATCGACGATCGCCAGCGTGAAGGACCCGCCCTCCTCCGCGGCCGCCAGGCGCTCGAGCTCGCGCGCGAAATAGCGCCGGTTGTGCAGCCCGGTGAGCCAGTCGCGCTCGGCCTGGTCGCGCAGCTGCCCCTGGAGCGCTTCGAGCTCGCCGGCGCGCCGCTCGAGCTCGGTGTGGGCGTCGGCGAGCTGGCGGTTCTTGGCGGCGAGCTCGACGCTCGTCTGGCGGGCGGCCGAGGCCTCGAGCGTGGCCCGCTCGAGGCGCAGCTGCAGCTCGGAGAGCTCACGGAACGCCTGGCGTTCGAGCTCCGCCGCGCGGGCGAGCGCGTCGTATGCCTCCTCGAGCCGGCCCGCGTCGCGCAGCGCCGAGGCGAGCGTCGAGAGGATCAGGCTGCGCGTCTGTGGGACCCGGTCACCGAGCCAGCTCAGCGCCCCCTCCCCCGCCTGCTGGGCGTCCCTGAGCTGCCCGAGCGCCATCCGTGCCTCGACGTCGGCGCGCACGCTGGCCCCGAGCACGTACGGGTTCGGCTCGTCGCTCGCCGACAGCAGCTCGACCGAGCGCTCGGCGTCGGCGAGTGCCTCACGCGGGCGCTCCTGCAACAGGTGCACGTCGGCGCGCGTCGAGTGGATCACCGCCAGCGCGAAGTTGTTGGCGCCCGTGACCCGCCGCGCCGCTTCGAGCGCCCGCTCGAGCTCGGCGGCGGCGCCGTCGAGGTCGGCCTGCTGCTGCAGGTAGCACGCGAGGTCGTTGCGCGAGATCGCCTCGTCCCACGGCTCGCCGTGCTCGATCGACAGCGCGAGCAGCTCCTCGATCCGGGCCCGCAGATCCGGGACGCCGACGTTGCCGAAGATCGGGCAGGTGGCGCGCCGCACGTACACGCGCAGCTCCATGTCGCGGGCGGAGTCGGCCTCGCCGACGGCGCGCTCGGCGTGCTGCAGCGCCTCGGCGTAGGAGCCGGTGAAGAAGCCCAGCTGGGCCCGCAGCGCGCCGAGCTCGGCGCGGGTTGCGGGCTCGCCGCTCGACTCGCCCTCTCGCTCGGCGTCCAGAGCGACGGTCAGCGCGCCGCGCAGGTCGCCCCGGTGCAGCGCGACCATGCCCTGCAGCGCGAGCGCCCGCGCGAACAGCTCGCCGTCGTCGAGCGAGCGCGCGAGCTCGCTGACCCGGATCGCCTCGGCGAGCGCCCCGGCTGGATCCTCGTAGTAGACGGCACGCGCCCGCGCGAGCCGCGCCCGCGCGGCGTCGCCGCTCCCGTCGAGGTCGAGGTCGGTCGCGGAGGTGAAGGCCATCGAATAGCGCTCAGAGGGTGCCCCTGGTCTATCGGCACGCCCGCGGGCGGCCTTGACGGGGGTGCGACGCGCCGCGCGCGATCGTCGCTGTTCTAACGTGGATCCGATGGCGAAGACCTGGATATTGGATACCGAGACGAAGGGGACGGGTGCCCACGTGGTGCCGATCGAACAAGGGCTCGGCAGGAGGAGCGCCCGCGACCCCGAGCTCGCGCTCGTCGACCTCGGCGGCACGCGTCCCGCGCCTCCCGGCGCCGCGCCGCCCGCGCCGCTGCTGTTCACCGTCGTCGACGTGATGAGCTCGCGCGTGCTGGCCGAGCGGGTGCCGGCGCGCGAGGCGATCCGGGCGCTCGAGGGCCTTCGCAGCGTTCTGGACGCCCGCGTCTCGGTGTGGCCGCCCGGCGCGCGCCGCGCGCGGCTGCTGTCGCTCGCCGACCTGAAGCGCCTGTGGGCGTTCCGCGGAGGCCTGGATCAGGCGTCGGCGAGCGCGGCCCGCAGCGCGTCCAGATCCTGAGCGCCGAACACGACGCGATCACGCGTGGCGATGTAGAGCAGGTCGAGGTTCACGCCTGCGTTCGCGATCCGCCGCGCCAGGTCGGCCAGCACGCCGGGCCGGTCCTCGACGTCGACGACCACCACCTCGCGCTCGCGCGAGACGGCGAGCTGCACGTTGGCGAGCGCGTGCCGGACGGGCTCCGGGTGCGGGACGAGGATGTGAAGCTCGGCGCGTTCGCCGTTACCGATGCACGTCGCAGCGGCGAGGTTCACGCCTGCGTCGCTGACCGCCCCCGCGACCCTCGCGAGCGCGCCCGGCGAGTTCTCCACGTCGATGACCAGATCGAACGCCATCCCCTGCGCCTGCAGACTATCCGCTGGCGGCGCCGGCGCGCCAGAGACGAAAAAGGAGTTGCCGCCCGCGCCCACGGGTATCGTGGCTTGGGAGACATGCTGCTGCGGCGATGGAGGAGGGACCCGAATCCGCCGGGCGGGGGGTGCGGATGGCCGCGATGAACGTCGAGGTCATCGCCGACGTCGGCCGGCTCCTGGACGTCCGCGACGAGTGGGACGCGCTCGTCGTCGCCGCCGGCACCCCGATGGCGGCTCCCGCCTGGACGATCCCGTGGCTTCGCCACGCAGCGCCGGCGGGCGCGCGGGCACACGTGATCGCCGTCCGCGAGGAGGAGCGCCTCGTCGGCCTCGCCCCGCTGCTCGTGCGCCGCGACTCCGGCGCCTGCGCCTACGAGACGCTCGGCGAACGGTTCCTGTGGCGCGTCGCCCCGCTCGCGGCGCCCGGGCGCGCCTGGGATGTGGCGCAAGCGAGCTGGAACGCGCTGCTGGCGCTGCGCCCGGCGCCCGACATCGTGCGCATGCGCAGCGCCTCGCCCGGGGAGTGGTTCGCCTGGTGGCACGTGGCCCACCTGGCCGAGCCCGGCACCCGCGCCCCGCTGATTCGCCACGGCGATCTGGGCGCCTGCCCGTATCTGTCCCTCGACGGGGACTTCGAGAGCTGGTTCGCCTCGCGCAGCGCGAACTTCCGTAGCGAGATGCGCCGCGCGCGCAGGCGCTTCGCCGAGGCGGGAGGGTCGGTGCGGGCCAGCTCGCACGCCACCGTCGCGGCAGATCTGGAGACATACGTGCGGCTGCACATGGCGCGCTGGGAGGGCGGCCGTACGAGCGGGCTGGCCGAGTTCGGGGAGGCGCTCAGGCCGCTGCTGGGCGAGATGGCGCAGGCGCTCCCGCCCGAGCGGTTGCGTCTGTACGTCGCCGAGCTCGACGGCGAGCCGATCGGGGCGCAGCTGTTCACCGGCGCAGGCAGGGTCAGCTCGTTTCACAACAGCGGCTGGGATCCCCGCCACAGCCGCCTGAAGCCAGGGCTCGTCGGCATGCTGCATGCCGTCGAGCAGGCGTTCAGCGAAGGCTTCGAGCGGCTCGACTTCGGCCCGGGGGACTACGCCTACAAGCTCCGCTTCTCCTCCGGCGACGAACCCGTGCTGCGCACCACCTTCTTTCTTCCGAGCGCGCGTCTCGGCGGTGCAGTGGCGCTCCGCTCGAGCGCGGCCGCGGGCCGCATGGCGGCAGCCGCGATCGTGGCACGGCGGCGGCGCTCGGCGAGCTGAGATGCGCGTGGCGCGCGCTGCGCGGCGGCGCTAGCCTGCGGTCATGCAGGCACACGAAGCATTCCTGCTGACAGCGCGGGAACTGATCGTGCTGGCCGTGCTCGTGGCGGTTTTCGTCTGGGTCTGCTGGGCGCTGCGGCACTACTCGCGGCACTAGCGGGAGCCCGCGCCGCGTGATCGCCCCGCCGGGGCTCATTCTGGGCGCGTACCGCGCCGATGAGGCTCCCGATGACGTTCCGCATCACGACGCATGCCGGACACGAGGCGCCTCAGGACGCACTCGAGCGGCTGATGGCCGAGCTCGGTGAGCGGCGAGGTGCCGGTCGCTTCCACAAAGTCGGGCGCGAGATCCGCGCAACGTGGTACCAGCCCCAGCGCGACGGCTGGGACCGCCCGGAACTCCTGGAACTCGAGCGCAGCGAGCTGCTGGAGCTGCTCGGCGAGCTGTGCGCCGGGGCCCCGGCGCTCGAGCTCGACTGGTACGCGATCGGCCCGCTCGACTGACCGGGGCGCCCCCGAGCGAAGCGGCCCCCGAATAGCGCGTCGGTGCTAGTGACGCGCCCGCGCGGCGCGCCTAACGTGTCGCGCCGCGACGCGTCCGGCCGCCGTTCCCCTATCTTCGGCGGCCTTCGGCAACGCGTCGCTGCGCCCCGGTTGCCTGGCGGCCCTGTGAGCGGGCCGCCGGGCACCGGGGCGCACCGTCAGCCCCGCAGCTGCGGGGCGACTTCGGACGCGATCAGCTCGACGTGCTCGAGGTCGTCGAGGTCGAGCAGCTGCAGGTAGGAGCGCGATGCGCCGGCGGCGCGGTACTGCTCGAGGCGCGCGACGACCTCCGCGGGCGTGCCCGCGGCGCCCGAGGCGCGCAGATCCTCCGTGTCGCGGCCGATGCGCTCGGCGCGCATGCGCACGCCCGCCTCGTCCTCGGCGCAGCACACCGTCACGGCGTGCGAGCAGACCAGCTCGGCCGGGTCGCGTCCCGCCGCCTCGCACGCGGCTCGGGCCGACGCGATCCGCTCGGCGGTCATCTCGACCGGGGCGAACGGCACGTTGAACTCGTCTGCGAAGCGCGCGGCGAGCGCCGGCGTGCGGCGCGTTCCGAGGCCGCCCACGATCAGCGGCGGATGCGGGCTCTGGCGCGGCTTCGGCAGCGCCGGACCCTCGGCCAGCTCGTAGTGGGCGCCGTGGAAGGAGAAGGTCGCCGGCGCCGCCCACAGGCCGGTCACGATCTCGAGCTGCTCTTCGAGGCGCTCGAAGCGCTCGCGCAGCGACGGGAACGGGATCCCGTAGGCGGCATGCTCGGCCTCGAACCAGCCCGTGCCGAGGCCGAGCTCGACGCGACCACCGCTCATCTCGTCGACCTGTGCGACCGCGACCGCGAGCGGCCCGGGCAGCCGGAACGTCGCCGAGGTCACCATGGTCCCGAGCCGGATCGTGCTCGTCTCGCGCGCGAGCGCGCCCAGCGTCACCCACGAGTCGGTGGGGCCCGGCAGCCCCGAGCCCGGGCGGATGCGGAGCAGGTGGTCGGAGCGGAAGAACGCCCCGAAGCCGAGCCGCTCGGCCGCCAGCGCCATCGCGAGCTGCTGTTCGTAGCTCGCGCCTTCCTGGGGCTCGGCGAAGATCCTCAGCTCCACGGATCGCCATCTTGCCACGCCGGCGCCCGGGATCGCGAGCCTCCTACCCGGCGCCGCGAGCTGGGGCACGCCGGGTCGCGAGCCGGTATAGGGTCAGACGCGATGCGCATCCACGCGTTGAGAACCGGCTCGGTCCGAGTCAAGCGATCGTTCCTGTTCCCCTCGGCCGGGGTGCGCCGCCAGCTCGACCTGTTCCTGCCGGGGGAGTGGTCGGACCCGCTCCCGATCCACTGCTGGGCCGTCGAGCACGAAGAGCGGCTGCTGCTCGTCGACGCCGGCGAGACGGCCCGCGCGCGCGACGTCCCGTTCGCGCGCTTCGAGGTCGACTCCGCCGAGGAGTTGCCGCAGGCGCTGGCAGCCGCCGGCCTCTCGCCCGGCGACGTCGCCGAAACGCTGCTGACCCACCACCACGGCGATCACGTCGACGGGCTCGTGCACGTTCACGCGCCCGTCAAGATCGCCGTCGCCGAGGCGCGCTTCCTCGCGAGCGCCTTCCCGCGCGTGATGCGGCGCGTTCTGCGGCAGCCGCTGCCGCCCGGGTTCGCGCCGAGCACCTACGAGCTCGGCGACGGACCTTTCGGGGCGTTCTCCTCCAGCCGCCGATTCAGCGCCGACGGCAGGATCGTCGCCGTCCCGACTCCGGGTCACACACCCGGCCACGTGTCGGTGATCTGCGTCGATGACGACGGGCGCCACGTGATGCTCGCCGGTGACGCGACCGACACGCTCGAGCAGCTGCAGGCCCAGCGCGCCGACGCCGTCGCCCCCGACCCCGCGGTCCACCGTGCGACGCTCGCGCAGATCCTGGCCCACTGCCGCGAGCACCCAACCGTCTACCTGCCAAGCCACGACCCGGACTCGGCCGCGCGGCTGGAGCAGCGGGCGATCGTCTCCCCCGCCACCACGCCGCGCAAGGACGCTCCAGCCGGGACGCCGGGATGAGCCGCGGCCAGTCCGGGGGCGACGCGGATCGGGCCACTCCGATCGTGCGCCTCGCCGCGCTGATCGCACTGCTCGCGCCGGTCGCGATGGTCGCAGTCGCCGCGACCGCGCTCGCCGGATCGCTCGCGCGGGCGCTCGGGGCGGTCGCGCTCGTGCTGCTCGCGGTCGCCGCCGGATGGGTCGGCCTGACCTCGCGAGGCGCGCGCCGCGCCGCCGGCGCGGTGCTCGCGGTGCTCGCCGGAGCCGCCCTGCTGGTGCTCGTCGCCACGAACCTCAAAGGCGTCGCCGTCGTGATCGTGCTCGCGCTCCTGCTCGCCCTGTACGGCGCAGCCGGGCGCTACGCGCTCGGCCGCGGGGTCGCGCGGCCACCGTCGCCCGGCGCGCCCGCGCTGGCGGTCGCGCCGGCGCGCGGCGGGGTGCTGATCATGAACCTGCGCTCGGGCGGCGGCAAGGCCGAGCGCTTCGACCTCGCCGGCGAGGCGCGCCGACGGGGCATCGAGCCCGTCATCCTGACGCCCGGCGACGACCTGCTCGAGCTCGCCGAGGACGCCGTGCGGCGCGGCGCCGACGTGATCGGGATGGCCGGCGGCGACGGCTCGCAGGCGCTCGTGGCGACCGTGGCGGCGCGCACGGGCGTCGCCCACGTGTGCATTCCCGCCGGTACCCGCAACCACTTCGCGCTCGACCTCGGGCTCGACCGCGACGACGTCGTCGGCGCGCTCGACGCCTTCAGCGACGGGCTCGAGCGCCGCATCGACCTGGCGCGCGTCAATGACCGCGTGTTCGTCAACAACGCCTCGCTCGGCGTGTACGCGAAGGTCGTTCAGTCCGACGCCTACCGCGACGCGAAGCTCGAGACCTGGACACGGATGCTGCCCGACCTGCTCGGGCCCGGCGCCGAGCCGATCGACCTCGACGTGCCCATGCCCGACGGCTCGCACCGCCGTGACGCCGCGATCGTGCTCGTCTCGAACAACCCGTACCAGCTCACGCACCTCGCGGGGGCCGGCACGCGCGGGCGCCTCGACGCGGGCGTCCTCGGCGTGTTCGTCGCAGGCGTGCAGAACCCCGGCGAGGTCTCGCGGCTCGTCGCGCTCGAGCTGGCCGGCCAGGCCGCGCGCTACCCGGGGCTGACGTCGTGGACGACCCAGGAGCTCGAGATCGGATCGAGCGCCCCGGTCGAGGTCGGGCTCGACGGCGAGGCGCTCGTGCTCGAGCCGCCGCTGCGGTTCTCCTCGATGCCCGGCGCACTGCGCGTTCGCGTTCCCCGCTCGGCCGGTCTCGCGCCCGCGGCGCGCGCCGTCGCGCTGACCCGCGAGAACCTGCGCCTGCTGGTGAGCGAGGCGACCGGCCGATGAGCTTCTCCGCCGTTCAGCGGCTCGACGAGCTGCTGATGGAGCGCGCCGCCGCGCTGCGCTCGCGGCGGCGCGACCGGTCGCTTGTCGCGCTCACGCATGCGGCCAACTACTCGCGCCTGTGGCTCGCGATCGCGGCGCTGCTGGCGGCGGCCGGTGGCCGGCGTGCACGGCGCGCCGCCGCCGGCGGGACGCTCGCGCTCGCGCTCGCCGCGGCGGTCGCGAACGGGCCCGCCAAGCTGCTCGTCCGGCGCCGCCGGCCCGGGCGTCAGCCGATGCTGATCTCGCGCCCGCGCTCGAGCTCGTTCCCGTCCGGTCACGCCGCCTCGGCGTCCGCGTTCGCGGCCGGTGCAAGTCTCTGCATGCCGGAGCTCGCGCCCGCGCTTCTGCCGCTCGCCGGCGCCGTCGCGTACTCGCGCGTGTACACAGGCGTGCACTACCCGAGCGACGTCGCAGGAGGCGTCGCGATCGGAATCGCCTGCGGTGTGCTCGCCGCGCGCGTACTCGACGCCGCCGAGCTCAGGAAGCCGAGCCCGCCGTCTCCGACTCTGCCTGCTTGATCTCGCGGGCCAGCTCGTCGGCCGCCATGTCGGTCTCCTTCGAGACGATCCGGTTCGCGGCCTTGATGTTCGCCGCCACCTGGTCGGCGAAGTTCGTCGCGTAGACGACGATCAGGCCGGCGCTGCCCTCGTCGAGCACGTCGCCGAGCTCCTTGAGGTCATCGCGGCGCATTCCGCCGCTGACGTGACCTGAGACCGCCCCGATCGCGGCGCCGGCGCCACCCCCGACGGTCAGCGCACCGATGATCCCGACGGCCGGGAACAGCGCGGCGACCGCGCCCGCCGCCAGACCCCAGCCGAGTCCGTGGACCGCACCGTGCCTGGTCGGCTGCTCGTGCTTCTTGACGATCTTGACCTTCCCGTCCTCGCCCTTGGCGATCACCGCGGCGTCGAAGTCATCCGAGGTCTGGATCTCGTAGTAGAGGGCCTTCACGGCCTCGTAGTCGCCGATCGCGTCGTCCACCGAGTCATACGACGCGGCGGCGACGAACAGCGTGTCGGGCTTGTCGCTCATGGGGGCCTCCCGGTCGGGGTTGCAGGGGCCTCCAAGCTAGGAGCGCCGGTCTGGTGCAACATCACCCGTAGCAGGTGACCGGACGCGCCACGGCGCAGCGCAGGGCCGCTGTTAGCGTGGGTCGGGTGCGCAGGCTGGTGATGCTCGTATCCGTGCTCGTGTTCGTCGACACGATGCTCTACGCCGCGCTCACGCCGCTGCTCGGGCACTTCGCGCACGAGTTCCATCTGTCGAGCGCGACGGCGGGCCTGCTGGTGGCCGCCTACGCAGCCGGCGCGCTCGTCGGCGGCCTGCCCGGAGGCGTCGCATCAGCCCGCATGGGACCGCGCAGGGCCGTGCTCACGGGCTTGGCGTTGATGGGTGTGGCGAGCCTCGGCTTCGCCTGGGCGGGGAGCTTCGGGCCGCTCGCGCTCGCGCGCTTCGTGCAGGGGGCGGGCAGCGCGTTCACCTGGGCCGGGGCATTCGCGTGGCTGATCGCGGCGGCGCCGCGCGAGCGCCGCGGGGCGCTGATCGGCACCGCGATGGGCGCCGCCGTACTCGGCGCGCTGTTCGGCCCCGTGATCGGAACCGCGGCCGGCGTCGTCGGCCGCGGCGCGGTCTTCTCGGCGCTCGCCGGGGTGGCAGCGCTGCTCGCCGCGCTCACCGTCACGATTCCGACGCGGGCGCCGGAACGCCCCTCGGTCGCGGCGCTGCGCCGCGCCGCCCGCAATCGCCTGTTCCTGGGCGGGCTCGCGCTGCTGGCGCTCGCCTCGCTGCTCGTCGGCGTTCTCGACGTGCTCGCGCCGCTCCATCTCAGCGCCGCCGGCTGGGAGCCCGCCGCGATCGGCGCGGTGTGGCTCCTGGCGGCCGCGGTCGAGGCCGTGCAAGCGCCGCTGATCGGCCGCCTGAGCGACCGGCGCGGCGTGCGGCTGCCGGTGATCTGCGCCCTCGCCGCGGGCGCCGCCTGCTCGCTCGCGCTGATCGCCTCGCTCGCGCCGGTGCCCTACGCGCTCGCGGTGATCGTGACCTCGGTTGTCTACGGCGCGATGTTCACGCCCGCGTTCGCGCTTATCGCCGAGGGCGCCGACCGCACCGGCCTCGCGCAGGGCCTGGCTTTCGGGATGATGAACGCGGCCTGGGCTCTCGGGGCCGTCGCCGGCCCGGCGGGCGCCGGCGCGCTGTCGGCCGCCGCAGGGGACACGGTGCCGTTCCTGATCGCCGGCGCGAGCTGCGCGCTCGCGCTCGCAGTCGTCGGACGGGGCGCGCGCGGGCGCATGGCCCAGGTCGCCGCCGAGACCTGACCGAGCCGGCACGTCGTGCTCGGTTCCTGTTCACAGGCGCGTTCGTGGTACCCGCCCTTCCGGCCGGCTGCCTGAGCCGCCCGGCGAGGCCCTCGTACCCCGCTCAGCCCGCCTGCGCCCCGGTCGAGCGGCCGCCGGGGCCCGCTCCACCGGCGGCGACCGGCGCGGCGAGCGTGAACCACACGCTCGTGCCGGCGGCGCCGCGCTCGACACCCCAGCTCTCGGCGACGCGCGAGACGATCAACAGGCCCCGCCCGGTCGGGGCCGTCGCCGCCGGTTCGAGCACCCGCGGCCGTCCTCTGCCGCCGTCGCTGACTTCCACGCGCACGCTCTCGCCGCTCTCGACCGCGACCTCGAAGTCGGTGTTCGCGTGGCGCACGCAGTTGCTGGCCAGCTCGGAGGTCAACAGCTCGGCCGCGTCGACCACGGAGGGTTGCTGGTCGGAGAGCTCCTCGCGCACGAACCGCCGCGCCGCCGTCACCGATGAGGCCTGGCACGGGAAGCCGGCGCGCGCGCTCATGGCTCGAGCCGCAGAACGCCTGCGATCCCTGTCAGCTCGATCAGCCGCCGCACGCCGGGGCTCGCGCCGCGGAGCCTGACGGTCGGCACCGCGGCGGCCGCGCCCAGCAGGACTGCGATACCCGCGCTGTCCATGAAAGAGAGCTCGGCGACCTCGAATGTGAGCGTCTCGGGCCGGCGCTCGGTCGCCGCCTCGACCGCCGAGCGCAGCGCCGGCACCGTCGAGATGTCGAGTTCTCCGGCGAGCGTGATGACCGGCCCCTCCTGCGGGTCCGAACGAGCTGCCACCGACAGCTCCGCTCCGCTGCGATCGTCTACTTCTGCCATTCGATGCTCACCAGCGCTGTGTCGTCCCGGTGCTGCCCGGATGTGAGGCCGCCCGCCAGCCGCGCCAGCAGGTCGCGCCCCCCGCCTGCGAGCGCCTGCACACGCAGCCGCTCGAGTCCCTCGTCGAGGACCTCTCCCCTTCGCTCCACCAAGCCGTCCGTGAACGCTAACAGCGTCGCATGCGGCGGCACCGCGAAGCCGGCCTCGTGGTAGGACGTGGGCTCCTGGAATCCGATCGGCGGGTCCGGCTGCAGCCGTACGAACTCGGCCTCCCCGCCGTTCATCAGCAGCGGCGGCAGATGCCCCGCGCTCGCGACCGTGAGGCGGTGCGCGTCGATCTCGACCAGCGCGCACAGGACGGTCGCGAAGTAATCGTGCGCACGGCCACGGACGAAGTCGGCCAGCATCCCGAGCACCGCCGCCGGGCGCTGCTCGCGGGCGACGTAGGCGAGCGTCGCGTGGCGCAGGAGCGCCATCGTCGTGGCCGCCTCGATGCCGTGGCCGGAGACATCCCCGATCACGAGCAGCGCCCGCCCCGGCGCCAGCGGCACGAAGTCGTACCAGTCGCCGCCGATGTCCCCGCCCGACTGAGCCGGCACGTAGCGGGCGCCGACACGCAGCCCGTCCGGCTGCGGCAGCCGCGCCGGCAGCAGCGCGTGCTGCAGCGTCTGGGCGATGCTGCGCTGCTCGATGTAGCGCTCGCGGTTCTCGGCCGCGACCTGGTCGAGCATCGTCGCGAGCTCCTCGGCGCGTCGCCGCCGCCGCGCCAGCCGGTCGGTGAGGATCGCCGCGGCGAGCGAGATCAGGACCCCGACGACGGCCGTGATCCACGGCAGCGCGGCGAAGAACGTGCCGCTCAGCGAGCCGCGCGGCGTGACGAGGAGCGTCAGTTTCGCGGCCCCGAACGGCACCTGCTGGGAGGCCTGCAGGCCGTGGACCGGCAGGCTGCTCTCGCTCGTCAGCAGCAGGTTGCGCCGGCTCCTCGAGCGGCCCAGGTAGAGGACGTACTGGAGATCGGAGAAGGCACTGTTCTTCTCGAGTTTCGAGCGCCGGTCAGCGGGCAACGGGACCTCGGCGTACACGGCGTAGCGGGCGGCCGCCGAGGGCACCGCGTAGACGAAGCCGAGCGAGGGGCGCCGCGCGTCGAGCAGGTCGCGGAGGTTCAGCACGCCGCGCCGCCGCGCCAGCGCGAGCACGGCGCTGGACACACCGGCGGGTGTCGCCGCGGGCGCCCCGACGACGGCCAGCGGCGCTCCGACGCGCCGGTGCAGCGGCCACAGCGAGACCGACTCGAACTGGCGGCCGGCGCCGACGTACGGAGCCAGGAAGGAGCGGAACTTGGCCGCATCCCCGCCGGTCGCGTCGGCCAGAGTGGCGGCCGAGGCGAGCGGCGTCTGGGTCGCGGGGAGCGCGCTCGAGAGCACGAGGCCGAGCTCGCGCATGCGCAGGTTCAGCAGCCTGCGCTCGCTGCGGTTGTAGAGCACGAGCGTCGTCGCCGACAGCGCCGCGGTCACGAGCAGGCCGACGAGCAGCGCGACCAGCGCCGGGTTTGACACGCGCCACCGCCACGAGACCGGGACCGGCGCCGGCTCGGCGCGATCTGCTTCGGCGGCGCCGGCGCCCCGGCGGGAGGGCGCCGCGCTCGCCGCCGGGGTGCTCACCCGGGCGCGGCGGCGTGCGCGCGCTCGGCGCGGCTTTCGATTCCGCGGGGGCGCCCCGGTCCCTCCGGCGGTCTCGGACGGCTCATACGGCGCCCGTTACCCGCCGGGAGCGCTCCTCAAGCATCCCTCAGGCCGGCATGCGCACGGTCCCACGCCCGATGATCTCCACCTCCTCGCCGGGGCCGCAGCCGGAGACCGCCAGCCGCTCGCGCGCGATCGTGCGGCGCAGCAGCACGAAGGCGGCGCCGCCCAGCACGGCCGGGACGAGCAGCGCGAGCCCGCGGTAGGCGAGCACGGCGGCAGTCGCCTCGCCGACCTTGACCCTGTAGAGCACGAGCATCCCCACCAGGCCGAGGTCGACGCCGCCGATCCCCCCGGGGACGGGGATCAGCCCACCGAGCTCGCCGATCAGATAGCCCATCCACAGGATCGCGAGCGCCGGCGCCGCGCCGAAGGCGTTGAAGGTGGCCCACAGGATCATCACGTCGAACGCCAGGTAGCCGGCCAGCCCGGCGAGCAGCCAGCCGTCCGCGTGCCGCAGCAGCGCGAGCGACTCCGACACGCCCTCGCCGACGGTCCGCAGCACCCGCGCGGCGCGCGAGGCGACGCCGCGCGAAGAGGCGGCCCGCTCGCCGGCGCGCGCCGCCCGGCGTCCGCCGAGCACCGTCAATGCGATCGCCGCGATAGCGACCAGGGCGGGCGCGAGCGTCAGCCCGAGGCCCGCGCGTCCCGGGACTGCCCGCGCCGCCAGCAGCACGCCGAGCACGATCACGCACAGGACGTTCGGCACGCTTGTCAGGAAGAAGAAGGCGACGCTGCGCCGCGCGATCCGCGATGTGTCCATGCCGCCGCGCCGCAGCGCCCACGCGCCCAGCGCGAGCCCGCCGGCGCCGCCTGTCGGGATGACGGCGTTGGCGCCCAGCTCGGAGAAGCCGATCTGGGTGCTCGTCGACCAGCGCATGCGCGCGCAGAACACGCTCCTGAACGCCATCACGTAGCACACGCCCGAGAGCACCTTCAGCGCAGCGCCGACGCCGATCCACACCGGATCGCCCTGCGCGAACCGTTCGCGCAGGCTCGCAAGCCCCGGCACGAGCGTGATCAGCGCGACCGCGCCGATCACGATCGCGGCGATGATCAACAGCTGGCGCCGCAGCCTGCCGCCCTGCACCTCCGGCGGCGGCGAGAGCTGCTCCGGCGCGAGCCCGCCGGTGCTCGGCCGGGCCGCTCCCGGAGGGCCGGGCGGGCTCTGCGGGCGCGAGGACATGCCCCCAGGCTAACGCCGCGTGCCCGCTCGCCCCGGGGTGGGCTCCGGGACCGCGTCAGGCCGTGTGGGCGCCGACCGCCTGCGGCACGCCCAGCGCAGCCGGGCAGCGGTCGATCTCGAACCAGATCATCCCGCCGCCGGGGCCGCCGGCGCGCTCCCAGCGGTCTGCGATCTGGTCGAGCAGCAGCGCCGTGTAGGCATGCAGCTGCGCCCAGCAGCGCGCCGAGACCGCGGCCGAGCGCCGCATCTCCACACGCACCACGTCGGCGGGCATCCACACGCGCAGCTCGACCGTGCCGCCCGGCGCGGTCTCGACCGCCTGCGTGACGAGCTCGCTCGTCAGCAGCACGACCGCGTCGCGCAGATCGGGCGAGGGCCGGTCGACGTGCGAGACGTCATGGCGCGCGGCGCGCGGCGCGTCGCGATCGAGCGTCAAGGCCACCGCAAGGTCCGGGCGCAGCGGGTCGAACGGCATTCCGTTCGCTTGCCCGATCGCCCGCCTTTTCAATCGGCGTTGGCCTGAGATCGGAGGCACACGGCGTCTGCCAGGCGCCATACCACTGTCTGCAGACAACTGTCATCTTCAGCGGCTATGGCCGCAGGGGGCGACCGACCCGCACGAGCGACCGCACGCCCGGTCGAACGGGCGCCGGCGCGCGAGGTCGCGATGCCGGATCCGGCCGAGCTCCTGCCGCGCTTCCACGCCGCGTGCAGGCGCCTGGCCGAGACGGCGGCGGTGCCCGAGCTGCTCGAGGATCCCGGCCCGCTCGAGGCCGTCGCCCGCTGCCGCTCGCTGCTGATCGCGTTGCACCGTGACGAACGCCGCGCGAGCGGGACGGGCGGACCGCCACAGGAGCCCCTCACAGCGCGCGAGGCCGAGGTGCTGCGCCTGCTGGCCGACGGACAGAGCTACGACGAGATCGCCGCCGGGCTCTTCATCGATCTCGAGACGGTGCGCACGCATGCGCGCCGGGTCAGGCGCAAGCTCGGCGTCGCCACCAGCCGCGAGCTGCGCGCGCCCGACGCCCGCGCCGAGCGCCGGGAACACTGAGCGCACCTGCACTCAGTCCCCCTCGAATCACCTTTTCACCCCCGCCGGGGGCGACTAGCTTCGCCGCGCGATTCACACAAATCGGCTCCGCCCGCCCGCCGGGTGCGGATCGCGGGCGGAGCTTCACCTGAACGGAGGCAAAGGGTGTTGCGTAGGCTGCGCATCAGGAGAAGGAGAAGCGTGCGGCGGGCCGTGCTGTGGGCGGCCGCGGCGCTGCTGGTCGCGCTCGCCGCGTCGGGGCCCGCTCGGGCGCGGCAGTACTACGGCGGCGAATACTGGTGGGGCTGCACGTACTCGTGGGGCTCGCCGTGCATCGAGCCGCACTACGAGACGGCGATCCACTTCCTGCAGACGATGGACCCCGACCACGCAGCGTCGTGGCTCGAGGCGGAAACAGAGAACCGCTACAAGGCGCCGCGCAGGGACGGCATCGAACGCTGCGTCGGCGGCACGGTCTGGGACGGCAGCCAGACCGAGCCGTGGTCCGGCGGCTGGGGGATCGTCCAGACCGCCTACCCGAGCGGGCCGCCCGGCTACGGCGTGATCGGGAGCTGCGAACCGTATTACGGGATCTCGCTCTACCAGTACGTCAACTGGGGCGAAAACTGACCCGCTCGCACCGCCTGCCCGCGCGCGGGCTGCCGGCGATCGCCCTCTCATCGCTGGCACTGTCCGCGTGCGGGTCCGGCGCGCCCGCGCCCGCCCCACACCCGGGGCGGGCGCCGGGTCGCGCGCACCTGCCCGGAACGGCAGGCACGTCCACGGCGTCCTTCGCGGTGCTGCGGCGACCGGCAGACCGCCGCGACAGGCTGCCGCCGGGCGCCCTCGTGGTGGTGGTGCGCAACGACGCGCAGCTCGCCGCCGCGGGCCTGCAGGGGCCGCTCGTCTCCTCCGCGCGGCGCCTGCCGCTCGGCGACCCGGACGCCTGGGCGCTCTCCGGGCCGGGCGAGACGTGCCTCGTGACCGCCGGCGCGCCGTTCGGCGGCACCTCCGAGGACGTGCTCGACTGCGTGCGCGACGCGGCCGCCCGCCTCGGGTACCTGATGACCGCGCGGCAGGACAGCGGCGGGACGCTCCTCGTCGAGGGCCTGCTCCCCGACGGCGCCGGCCGGGCGCAGCTGCACGCCGGCTCCGGCCGTGCCCTCGGGCTGAGGCTCCGCGGCGGCGCCTACCGCTTCGCCGCCGTCCGGCCGCGCTCCGTGAGCTTCCTCACTCACGGAAGGCGCCTGGCGGTCGCGGTGCCCTCGCCCCCGCTCGCGGAGACCCCACGCCGCCGGTGATCGCTTCGCCCGCTGCAGACAACTGTCTGAGCTATCCTCGGCCGATGCCCTCCCGCCTTCATCGACTGACGCGCCTGCTCGCGCCGGCGCTCCTGCTCGCGGCTGCCGCGCCCGCGCCCGCGGGCGCCGTCTCGGTCGCCCAGCACCCCCTTCCCGGGCCCCTGTCGCCCGCCGTGGCGCTCGCCGCCTGGCCCGGAGGCCTGGCGCTCACTCGCGACGAAGGCACCGCCCGCGTGGTCCTCGAGCGGGTCACGACCTCGCCCTCGTTCGCCGTCGGGCCGCCGCAGGCACTCGAACCGCTGGCGCTCGGCACCGGCCCGGACGGCAACCTGTGGCTGATCGGCGGCCAGCCGGTGCCGGGCGCCGCCCCGGACCTCGCGCTCGAGGATCTCGGCGCGTCGGGCGCACCGGCCGTCCGCCTGCGGTTCGCGGCGCCGCTCGGGTCCGCCGACTGGCCCGGGGCGATCGCCGCCGGCCCCGACGGCTCGCTGTGGATCGCCAACATGACCGCCGAGGCGATCGAACGGCTGACACCGGCGGGACAGCTGCAGACGTACGCGCTCCCCCGCCCCGGAGCGCCGACCTCGATCGCGGTCGCACCCGACGGGAGCGCTTGGTTCACCGAGCTCGCCGCCGGCGCGATCGGGGAGGTCACGCCGCAGGGCGCTGTCGTCGAACGCGCCGTCGGGGACGCGGGCGGCTTCGGGTCGGCCGAGCCCTACGCGATCGTGCTCGGGCCCGACGGGGCGCTGTGGTTCACCGAGCAGAACGCGGGCCGCATCGGGAGGATCACGACCGAAGGCGCGCTGCAGGAGTTCCCGATCCCCGCGGCGGCGGGCGTGGCCGCGGGCGAGTTCGGCGCGCCGGCGCCGAAGGGGATCGCGGTGGGGCCCGAAGGCGACGTCTGGTTCACCGATCCGGGCGACGAGTCCGTCGGGCGGGTGACGCCCGCGGGCGCCGTGTCGGAGTTCCCGATCCCCGCCCCGGCCCCGGCCTCACCCGGCGCGATCGCCGCCTACGGCGGGCGGCTGTGGTTCACCGAGGCGGGCCTGCAGGCGCTCGGCAGCGCCGACCCGGCGTCCACCTCGCCGGGCACGCCCGCGCAGGCGCCGGGCCGGACACGCGCGCAGACGGCCTTCTCGCGCTGCCGCGGGCGCCGCTCGCACGCCGCGCGCTGCCGCCGGCGGGCACGCCGCGCCGGCACGCGCCGAGCGGCGCCGGTCCCCCCTTCCCATGCCGCAGCGGGGTCCCTATGATGTCCGGGTCTCGGCGCCGACCGATCGGAGGGCGCCCGAGCAGCCGAGGGATCCAGGAGAAGGGGGAGACATGGAAGGGACGACCCGAGCAGGCCGCACCGCGAACCAGAGCGCCCGATCTCGCGCTGCCCGCAGACGCGCACCGGTCCGGGCGCTGGTTCTGGTGGCGCTGGCGCTGCTCGCGCTGCCCGTGCTCGCCGGTCCCGCCTCCGCCCGCATGCTCGGGGCCAAACCCGATGCGGGCACCATCCCCCACGTCACCAAACAGCCCGTCAACGCGGCCGTCGAAGAAGGCCTCACGGCGAGCTTCACCATCGCCGGCACCGGCATCCCGGAACCGACGCCGCAGTGGTTCAAATCGACCGACGGCGGCAAAACCTGGACCGAAATCCCGGGGGCGACCTCGCTCACGTACACGACCCCGCCCACCACGTTCTCCGAAAACGGCTACGAGTTCCGGGCCACGTTCACGAACCCGAACGGGGTCGCGACCAGCAACGCAGCGACGCTCACAGTCGAGGTCAAACCGGCTGTCACCCAGCAGCCCGAAAGCAAGTACGTGCTCGAAGGGGCGCAGACGACGATCGAAGCGAAAGCCTCCGGCAACCCGGCGCCGACGGTGCAGTGGCAGCGCTCGACGAACGAAGGTGCGACGTACACCAACCTGAGCGGCGCGACCTCGGACAAGCTCAGCCTCAGCGGGCTCAAAAGCTCCGAAAGCGGGGTCAAATTCCGCGCCGTGTTCACCAACGCCGTCGGCACCGTCACGAGCGAAGCCGCGACGCTCACCATCGCGACAGTGCCGTTCATGGAAGTGCAGCCGCAGCAGCAGGTCGTGCTCGAAGGCGAAACAGCCGTCTTCACCGCCGCCGCAAAAGGCTTCCCGACGCCCGACCGCGCAATGGGAAATCTCGACCAACGGCGGCACCACCTGGGCCAATGTCGAAGGCGCCACCTCGAACACGCTGTCGGTGCCCGCGACGACGATCTCCGAGGAAGGCTGGAAATACCGCGTCGTCTACACCAACCCGGTCGGCGCGGTCACCTCGAACTCCGCGACCCTGTTCGTGCACACGATCCCATCCGTCTCGCTGCAGCCCTCGCCGGTCCTCGTGGCAGTGGGCGCCGAAGCGCACTTCGAATCCACCGCCACCGGCAACCCGCCGCCGACCGAGCAGTGGGAAGTCTCGACCAACCACGGCGCAAGCTGGAGCGCGATCTCCGGCGCCACCTCCGCGAAATTCACGATCGCCACGGCGCAGGCGTCCGAAAACGGGCATCTGATCCGTGCGACGTTCAAAAACTCCGCCGGCACCATCTCCAGCACCGCGGCGCGCCTGACGGTCGCCTCGACCGATTACGCGGCGTTCGGCTGGGGCGGCAACAAGAAAGGCGAAGTTGGCAACGGCTCCAATGAAAACTTCGTGCCGACGCCGGCCTCGATCTCCGGGCTCAGCTTCGTCACCGCGGTCTCCTCGGGCCTGCGCCACAGCCTCTCGCTGCGCGCCGACGGCTCCGTGTTCGCATGGGGATCCAACGGCTTCGGCCAGCTCGGGATCGAAGCGGCGGTGAATGTCCGCTCGCCGGAGCAGATCCCCGGCATCTCGAACGCGACCGCGATCTCCGCGGGCGGCCAGCACAGCCTCGTGCTGCTCGAAGACGGGACGGTGCGCGCGTTCGGCAACGACGAATTCGGCCAGGTCGGCAACGGCACCTTCACCGAACTCATCGAAAAACCGGTCGCCGTGCAGGGCCTGTCGAACGTCGTCGCGATCAGCGCCGGCGAAGACCACAGCCTGGCGCTGCTGTCCAACGGCACCGTGTGGGCGTGGGGCAACGACGAACACGGGCAGCTCGGCAACGGCGCCACGCGCAACAGCGACGTGCCCGTCCAGGTCACCGGCCTGACCGGGGTCAAGGCGATCGCCACCGGCGGGCAGTTCAGCATGGCGCTGCTCGAAGACGGCAAGGTCGAGGCGTGGGGCTTCGATGGTCGCGGCCAGATCGGCAACCTGTCGGTGCTCGCCGAAGAAACCGAAACGGCGGAAACCTCGGTTCCGGTCGAAGTGGAAGGGCTCAGCGGCGTGACGGCGATCGCCGCCGGCCGCGACCACGCGCTCGCGCTGCTCGAAAGCGGCAAGGTGGACGGTTGGGGCGACGACTCCGAAGGCGAGGTCGGCAACGGCGCGCGCACGTCCGCCGTCCGCAACGCGACCGAAGTGAGCGGGCTCACCGGCGTCAAGCAGATCTCGGCCGGCAACGAAGAGAGCGCGGCCGTGCTCGGCTCGGGAGCGGTGATGAGCTGGGGCCAGAACTCCTCGGGCAACCTCGGCATCGGCACCGTCGGTGAAGGCAGCGACGTCCCGGTGCCGGTCACCGGCCTGGCCGAGGCGGTCGGCGTCGACGCCGGCGGGTCGCACATGCTCGCGCTCGGCGAAGCCACCCCGGCCGTGTCGTCGATCAGCCCGGCGGCGGGACCGCTGGCGGGTGGCGGGGTCGTGCACATCACGGGCCTGAACTTCGGCGGCGCGAGCGCGGTGCACTTCGGCGCCACGGCGGCCAGCACGTTCACGGTTGAATCGCCGACGGCGATCACCGCCACCGCGCCGGCCGGCACCGGCACGGTCAACGTCACGGTCACCTCCGCGGCCGGCACGAGCTCGCTGGTGCCCGACGACCGCTACACCTACCGCCAAGCTCCGACCGTCACCAAGCTGTCGGCCAAAACCGGGCCCGCGGGCGGCGGCACGACGGTCACGATCAGCGGCACCGAATTCACCGGTGCCACGGGCGTGAGCTTCGGCGGCGCGCCGGTGAAGGAATTCACCGTCGTCGCTCCCGGGACGATCACCGCGGTGACCGGCCCCGGCGTCGCCGGCACCGTGTACGTGACGGTCACGGGGATCGGCGGCACGAGCGCGCCGTCGAGCAAGGGCAAGTTCAAGTACGTGCCGTCGGTCGAATCGCTCAGCCCAGCGAACGGGCCTCACACGGGCGGTACGAGCGTCGTGATCACCGGCACCGGCTTCGCGCCCGGCGTCGGCACGACGGTGTTCAAGTTCGGCAAAGTCAAGGTCACGACCGCCGAATGCGAAAGCGAGACCACATGCACCGCGACCGCCCCGGCCCAGAAAGCCGCAGGCGCGGTCAACGTGGTCGCCTACGTGAACAAAACCAAGTCGTCGGCCAACCCCGGCGACCTCTTCACGGCCGAATAGCCGCGGTGCAGCGCGCCGGCAACGCGCCGGCGCGCCTCGCGGCGGCGTGTCTCAGCCCGTGTAGACGCGCGCGAGCGACTCGGCGACACACACCGGCTTCTCGCCGCCCTCGCGCTCGAACGTGAGCTCGCTCGTGAGCTGGGCGCCGCCCGGGATCTCCTCCACGGCCGCCAGCACGGCCCGCATCCGCACGCGGCCGCCGACCGGCATCGGGGCCGGGAAGCGCACCCGGTTGAGCCCGTAGTTGACGCCGAACGCGAAGCCCTCGAACGTGAACATGTCATAGGAGAAGCGCGGCGCCAGCGACAGCGTGTAGTAGCCGTGGGCGATCGTCCCGCCGAACGGGCTCTCCTTGGCGCGCTCGACGTCGACGTGGATCCACTGGTCATCGCCGGTGACGCGCGGCGAACTCGTCGATCGCCTCCTGCGTGACGAGGTGCCAGTCGCTGACGCCGAGCTCCTGCCCGACGTGCGCCTTGACCTCCTCGAGGCCGGTGAGGGTGAGCATCTGCTGTTCGATCCTCCTTGTGAGCGGCCTCGGGCCTGCCCCGGGGCCGGCGGGCCACAGACCCTACCGCCGCGGCGCTCCCGCGGCCGGCCGCCCCTCCGCGCCGGCGAGAACACGATGCGCCGCACCCCAATCGATCATCTAGGGTGGGCCGGTGCGCTGGGTGCTCGACTTCCAGGACGGCTCGCGCGAGCTGCGCGATCTGCTCGGCGGCAAGGGCGCGGACGTCGCCGAGATGACCCGCGTGCTCGGGGCGGAGCGGGTGCCGGCGGGCTTCACGATCACGACCGAGGCGTGCGTCGCCTACATGCGCGACGGGTGCCTTTCCCGACGGGCTCTCCGAGCAGGTGGCGCAGGCGCTCGAGCGCCTCGAGGGGCACGCGGGCCGGCAGCCTCGGCGACCCGGCGGGACCCGCTGCTGGTCTCCGTGCGCTCGGGGGCGCGCGAGTCGATGCCCGGGATGCTCGACACGGTGCTGAACCTCGGCCTCAACGACGCAGCGTGCGGCGGGCCTCGCACGCGCGCTCGGGCGATGAGCGCTTCGCGTGGGACTCCTACCGGCGCTTCGTGCAGATGTACGGCAACGTCGTCATCGGCATCCCGGGCGAGCGCTTCGAGGCGGCGATCGCCGCCGCCAAGGCAGCGGCGCGGGGTCACGCTCGACACCGAGCTCGACGCGCCGCGCTGCGCGAGCTGACGCTCGCGTTCAAGAGCCTTCTACGAGTTCCCCGAGCCGACCCGCGCGAGCAGCTCCACGGCGCGATCAGGGCGGTGTTCGACTCCTGGCAGGGCGAGCGCGCGATCGCCTACCGGCGCATCAACCGCATCCCCGACGAGTGGGGTACGGCGGTGAACGTGCAGCAGATGGTCTTCGGCAACCTCGGCGAGACGCAGCGGCAGCGGCGTCGCGTTCTCGCGCGACGAGCTGACCGGCGCGCCCGAGCCCTCGGGCGACTTCCTGCCAACGCGCAGGGCGAGGACGTCGTCTCCGGCGTGCGCACGCCGCGCGACATCTCCGAGCTGCGCGAGTGGCTGCCGCGACGTCCACGACGCAGCTGATGGAGATCCTCGCGCACGCTCGAGCGCCACTACGGCGACATGCAGGACACCGAGTTCACCGTCGAGGAGGGGCGCCTCTACATGCTGCAGACGCGCAACGCCAAGCGCCCCGCGCAGGCCGCTGTGCGCTTCGCCGTCGACGCGGTCGCGGAGGGGCTGCTCGACCGCGAGGCGGCGATCGCGACGATCGACCCCGGCGGCGCTCGACGCGCTGCTGCACCCGACGTTCGACCCGAGCGGCCGACTTCGAGGTGGTCGCGACGCGGCGTCGCGGCCTCGCCCGGCGCGGCCAAGGGCGAGATCGTGCTGAGCGCCGCCGAGGCCGTGCGGGCCGCCGAGCGAGGGACGCGACGTGATCCTCGTGCGCTCGTTCACCGAGGCCGACGACGTCGCCGGCTTCCACGCCGCGCGCGGCATCCTCACGAGCGAGGGCGGCAAGGCGAGCCACGCCGCGCTCGTCGCGCGCGGCATGGGCCGCCCGGCGGTCACCGGCGCCGCCGACGGTGACGATCGACCGAGCCGGCCGGCGAGGTGCGGATCGGCGCGCGCGTGCTGCGACGCCGGCGATCCGATCGCGATCGACGGCAGCCACGGGACGGATCACGACCGAGGACGTCCCGCTCGTCGAGCCGGAGGTCTCCGCGCGAGCTCCAGACGGTGCTCTCGCTGGTGCGACGAGCTGCGCACGCTCGGCGTGCGCGCCAACGCCGACACGCCCGAGCGACGCTCGCAAGGCGATCGAGCTCGGCGCCGAGGGGATCGGCCTGTGCCGCACCGAGCACATGTTCCTCGGCGAGCGCCAGCCGCTGATGGCGGCGGTGATCATGGCCGAGGACGACCAGGCGCGCGCGGCCGCGATCGAGCAGCTGCGCCCGCTGCAGGAAGCCGACTTCGAGCAGATCCTGCGCAGCCGTGGACGGGCGCCCGGTGACGGTGCGCCTGCTCGACCCGCCGCTGCACGAGTTCCTGCCCGCGCCCCGCAGCCTGCCCGAGGGCTCGCCCGAGCGGCGCCGCGTCGAGCAGCTGCAGGAGGCCAACCCGATGCTCGGCACGCGCGGCGTGCGGCTCGGGATCCTGTTCCCGGCGCTGTATGAGATGCAGGTGCGCGCGCTGTTCGCCGCCGCCGCGCGCGCGTGGCCGGCACGCGACATCGAGGTGATGGTGCCGCTGGTCGCCTACGAGCGCGAGCTCGAGCTGATGCGCGGGCTGATCGAGCGCGTCGCCGAGCGAGCATCGGCGCAGGCCGATCTACAAGATCGGCACGATGATCGAGCTGCCGCGCGCGTGCTTGCAGGCCGACCGGATCGCACGCGTCGCCGACTTCTTCTCGTTCGGCACCAACGACCTCACCCAGACGGCGCTCGGCTTCAGCCGCGACGACATCGAGGGCCGCGTGCTCGCGCGCTACATCGACGTCAAGATCCTCGACCGCTCGCCGTTCGAGACGCTCGACACGCCCGGCGTCGGACAGATGGTCCGGATGGGCGCGTGGCTCGGGCGCAAGACGCAGCCCGGCCTGAAGCTCGGCGTCTGCGGCGAGCACGGCGGCGACCCCGACTCGATCGACTTCCTCGCACCACTCCGGCATCGACTACGTCTCCTGCTCGCCCTACCGCGTGCCGATCGCCCGCGTCGCCGCCGCGCAGGCCGCCGTCCGGGCGGCTCAGTCGCCGACGGCGGCGAACGGCGAGACGTAGCGCAGGAACGACTCGAGCTCCAGGTCGGCGCCCGTCGCCTGCTGGACCAGTGGCACCGTGTCGAGCCGGCGGCCGTGACGGTGGACGTTCTGCGCGAGCCACTCCTTGATCGGCCCGACCTCGCCGCGCGCGAGCTCCTCGCCGCGCGGGCCGAGCTCCCGCTCGATCGCCTCCCACATCGAGGCCGCGATCAGGCAGCCCATCGCGTAGCTGGGGAAGTAGCCGAAGGCCCCCTCGCTCCAGTGCACGTCCTGCAGGCAGCCGAGTGCGTCGCTCGGCACCTCGAGTCCCAGCAGGCGCCGCACGCCGTCGTTCCAGGCCGCCGGCAGGTCTCCGACGGCCAGGTCGCCGTCGATCAGCGCCAGCTCCAGCTCGAAGCGCAGCACGATGTGCAGCGGGTAGGTGAGCGGGTCGGCGGAGACCCGGATCAGCGAAGGCTCGACCGCGACGAGCGCGGCGTGCAGCGCGCGGGGGTCGATCTCGTAGCCCGCCGCTCCGAGATCCCCGGCCAGCACGCCCGCGAAGGCCGGGTGGCGGGCCACGTGGTTCTCCCACAGCTTCGATTGCGACTCGTGGATCGACATCGAGGTCCCGGTGCAGAGGTTGGTCCGCTCGAGCGCAGGGTCGATCTGGTGCTCGTAGAGCGCGTGCCCGAACTCGTGTACGGAGCTCAGCAGCGACTCGATGCCGCCATCCCCGTAGCGCGTGGTCATGCGCTGGTCGGTGCGCGCGAGCGCCGCCGAGAACGGATGCGTGGAGGTGTCGAGCCGCCAGCTCTCCGAGTCGACGCCCAGGCGCCGCATGATCGCCTCGACCGCGCGCCGCTGCACCTCGTGGGGTACCGCCGGCTTGGCCGGCGCGCGGCGGGCACGGCTCTCCTCGACGAGCGGCGCAAGGCGCCGGCCCAGGTCCGAGAACAGCTTGCGCAGCTCCTCGGTGCGGAGGCCGAAGTCGAAGTCGTCGAGGAGCGACTGGTAGACGCCGCGGCCTTCCTCGTCCAGGCAGCGCCCGTAGGCGCGCGCCAGCTCGATGTTGCGTTCGAGCGCCGGGGCGAACGCGGCGAAGTCGTCGGCGGCCCTCGCCGCCTGCCAGCTCTCCTGCCCGTCGGCGTGAGCCTTCGAGAGCTCGGCCGCGAGCTCGGGCGGCACACGCCGCGCCCGCTCCCAGTCGCGGCGGGCCAGGCGCACCATGTCCCGCTCGAGCTCCTCGCAGTCCGCGCCGTCGAGCTCGGCGAGCCATTCGCCGATCTCGGGCGCGATCGCGTGCTCGTGCGCGATGCGCGCGAGCGTCCCGATCTGGTGGCCGCGTTCGGTGGCGCCCCCGGGCGGCATCATCACGAGCTGGTCCCAGCCGGCGAGCGTGCGCAGCGCCTCGAGGTCGGCCAGCTCGGCCAGCCGGGTGCGCAGCCTGCTGATCGCGGTCACGGGCGCGAAGCCTATGCGCTGCGGCCGGGCGACGGCGCTCCGCGCGCCAAGCGCTCAGGCGGGCGCCGCGGCAGGGTCGGCGGCGGCCTGCGCCGGCGCGCGCCCGTGACGGATCAGGTCGGCCGCCCGCTCGGCGAGCGCGATCGTGGGCGCGTTGGTGTTGCCGCGCGGCACCGCCGGCATCACCGACGCGTCGACGACGCGGAGACCCTCCACGCCGTTGACGCGCAGCTCCGGGTCGACGACCGCCTGCCCGTCCGTCGCCCATCCGGCACGTGCCGACCGGGTGGTAGATCGCGAACGTGGTGCGCGCGACGTGCGCGCGCAGCGCCTCGTCGGAGTCGCCCTCAGGGACGTTGTAGGCCTCGGCGCAGTAGGGCTCGAGCGCCTGCTGCGCGGCAGATCTCGAGCGCCAGGCGCACGCCCGCGATCATCCGCGCCATGTCGTCGCCCGGCCGAGTAGAACTCGTTGCGGATGATCGGCTTCGCGGTCGGGTCGTTGGAGGCAAGGCGAACGGTCCCGCGGCTCTGCTCGGTCAGCAGGCACGGCGACACCCAGACGCCGTGCGCCTCGGGGTCGCGCATTCCCTCCTCGATGATCTGCAGCGGCGCGGCGTGGAACTGGATGTCGGGCGCCTGTGCGCCGGCGCCGACACGCGCGAAGCCGCCGGCCTCGGCGAGGTTCGACGCGAACGGGCCGGTCTGGTCGGCTTCGTAGCGTCTCGAGCGCGGCCGGCTCGAGCGCCAGCAGCAGGCTCTCGGGCTCGGGCGTCGTCCACACGAGCTGCGTCGCCGGGTGGTCGGACGAGGTTCTCGCCGACGGCCGGCTGGTCGTGCAGGACCTCGATTTCGCGCATCGTCAGGTGTTCGGCTGGGCCGATGCCGGAGAGCATCAGCAGCTGCGGCGAGTTGTACGCGCCAGCCGGAGAGGATCACCTCGCGCTCGGCGCGGAACTCCTGCGGCTGCGCCGAGCTGGGAGGCTTCGACGCCGACGGCGCGCGTGCCCTCGAACAGGATCGCGCCGCGCGTGCATGTACGGCATCACCTCGAGGTTCGGCCGCTCGATCGCCGGGTGCAGGTAGGCGACCGCGGTCGCTCGCGCGCATGCCGCCGCGCTGGGTGACCTGGTACATGCCGACGCCGTCCTGCTCGGCGCCGTTGAAGTCCGCGTTGCGCGCCAGGCCGGCCTGCACGCCGGCCTCGACGAACGCGTGCGAGATGCGGTTGTGCGAGCGCTCTTCGCTGACCGGCAGCGGGCCGCCGGCGCCGTGGAACTGCGATGCGCCCCGCTCGTTGTCCTCGGCCTTGATGAAGTACGGCAGCAGGTCGGCCCAGTCCAGCCCGGAACGCCCCAGTCGTCGTAGTCGAGCGGGTTGCCGCGGATGTAGACCATCGCGTTGATCGACGAGGAGCCGCCGAGCACGCGCCCGCGCGGGAGCGTGATGCGCCGGTGGTCGCAGTGCTCTTCCGGGGCCGAGTGGTAGTCCCAGTCGACCTCGGTGCCGCCGAGCTGCAGGTAGCCGAGCGGGACGTGGATGTTCTCGTTGACGTCCGGGGGCCCGGACTCGAGCAGCAGCACCCGCACGTCGGGGTCCTCGCTCAGTCGCGCGGCGAGCACGCAGCCCGCCGAGCCGGCACCGACGATCACGTAGTCGTACATCCGCTCCCCTCTCACCCGTTGGGGGGCCGACGATACCGGACCGGCAGCGCCCAGCGGTGCCCGCCGGCGATCGCCCTAGGCGACCGGCGCGGGCGCCGGCTCGGCCCTCGCCGCGGCCGAGCGGGACACCGGCGGCCGCGTAGGCCTCGGGTGCATCGAGCGTCTCCTGCGCGAGCAGCGCGCGCATCAGGCCCTCGAGCTGGTCGCGGTGCTCGGAGAGCACCCGCAGCACGTCCTGGTGGGCGGCGTCGACGATCCGCTGGGTCTCCTCGTCGATCAGCCGCTGCGTGTGCTCGGAGGTCTCGCTGACACCCGGCAGCCACGGCCCCTGCCCGTCGGCGGGCAGCACCGCCACAGGGCCGATCGCTTCGCTCATGCCCCAGCGCCCGACCATCTGGCGCGCGATCTGGGTGAGCTGTTGGATGTCCGACTCGGCGCCGGTCCCGACCGTGCCGTAGACGACCTCTTCGGCGCCGCGCCCGCCGAGCGCGACCTTGATCTTCGCCTCGAGCTCATCCACCGAATAGGACACGCGGTCGCTGTCGGGGCTAGACAGCGTCACGCCGAGCGCCATCCCGCGCGGGATGATCGACACCTTGCGCACGGGGTCCGCACCGGGCGTGAGCATCCCGACGAGCGCGTGACCGGACTCGTGATAGGCGGTCCGCTCGCGGTCGGCCGGCGAGAGCAGGATGCCGCGCGGCGCGCCGAGCATGATCTTCTCGAGCGAGTCCGTGAAGTCGGCCATCGTCACGCTGCTCGTGTTCGCGCCGCGCCGCCAGCAGCGCGGCCTCATTGGCGAGGCTCGCGAGGTCCGCGCCGACCATCCCCGGCGTGGTCGAGGCCAGCGCGCGCGAGGTCGACGTCGGCGGCGAGCGGAATCGAGCGCGTGTGCACCTCGAGGATCGCCTCGCGCCCCGCGCGGTCGGGCGGCTGCACGGCCACGCGGCGGTCGAAGCGGCCGGCGCGCAGCAGCGCCGGGTCGAGGATGTCCAGCCGGTTGGTGGCAGCCAGGACGATCACCGCCTCGGCGGGCTCGAAGCCGTCGATCTCGGTCAGGATCTGATCGAGCGTCTGCTCGCGCTCGTCGTTGGCACCCGAGATCGCCGCCGATCCCTGCCGCGAGCGCCCGATCGCGTCGAGCTCGTCGATGAAGATGATGCTCGGCGCGGCCTCCTTCGCCTTCGCGAACAGGTCGCGGACCCGCGAGGCGCCGACGCCGACGATCGCCTCGATGAACTCGGACGCCGAGATCGAGAAGAACGCCGCGTGCGCCTCGCCGGCGACCGCGCGCGCGAGCAGGGTCTTGCCCGTGCCGGGCGGGCCCGACAGCAGCACCCCGTGGGGGATGCGTCCGCCCAGGCGCCCGTAGCGCTCGGGATTGCGCAGGAAGTCGACGATCTCCGACAACTCGGCCTTGGCCTCGTCGATCCCGGCGACGTCATCGAAGGTGACGCGGATCGTCTGGGGGTCGACGCGACGCGCCTGCGAGCGTCCGAACGCCCCCAGCGCGCCCATCCCGCCGGCGCCGCGCGCGGCGCGCCGCGCCAGGAGCACGAACAGCCCGACGAGCAGCAGCGTCGGCCCGAACCCGAGCAGCAGCGTGGCCAGCAGCGAGGTGCTCGAGGTGGTCGACTTGGCGTTGATCTGCACGCCCTTTTCCTGCAGGAGCGATGACAGCTGGTTGCCGTTCCAGAACGTCGGCACCTGGGTCGCGAACAGCTTGCTCGCCGTCGCCTTTTCATCCGGGTAGTGGAGCTTTTCCTTGTAGGTGCCTTCGATCGTGTCGCCCTTGGAGGAGATCGATTTGACCTGCCCGTCCTCGACCCGCTGCAGGAAGTACGGGCTGAACGGCACCGTCACGCGCGGTTCGGAGCCGGGCTGCACGAGCAGCACCGAGAGGAGGTTGAGCGCCAGCAGCGCGAGCACGAACCACAGGAACCACGGCCGCCGGTGCGCGGGCGTGCCGCTCGGCTGCTCGGGCATCCCGCGCCCGTCGGGCGCGGGCGCCACCTGCCAGCCGCCTTTGTCCCGCGGCATCGGCGGGTGCGGGTCGCTGCGGGACTGCTGGCGACTCTCCGGCTCTTCGGGCACGCTGCCCAGATGCTAGCGGCGAGCGCGAGTAGGGTCACGCCATGGAGCAGCACTTCGACGGCCCGCGCTACACCGTCGGGATCGAGGAGGAGCTGATGATCCTCGACAGCGAGACGCTCGACCTGCGCAGCGCGATCGGCTCGATCCTCGGCGAGGACCCCCCGGCCGGGCAGATCAAGCCCGAGCTGCTCGAGTCGGTGCTCGAGATCTCGACCGAGCCGTGCCCGAACGTGGCCGCCGCCGGCGCCGAGCTGCGCGCCCTCCGTACGCTCGCGCGCGAGCGCGCAGCGGCGGCCGGGTTGCAGATCGGGGCCTCGGGCACGCACCCGTTCGCGCGCTGGGAGGACCAGCGCGTGGTCAGCGACGACCGCTACCGCGGGCTGATCCGCTCGCTCGGGTTCGTCGCCCGTCAGGAGCTCGTGTTCGGAATGCACGTCCACGTCGGGATGGCCGACGCCGAGGAGACGATCCACGTCGCCAACAGCCTGCGCCCGCACATCCCGCTGCTGATCGCGCTGAGCGCCAACTCGCCGCTCTGGCGCGGCGAGCCGACCGGGCTGATGTCGAGCCGTGTCCCGATCTTCCGCGCCTTCCCGCGCGTCGGGCTGCCGCCGCGCTTCGGCGGCTGGAACGACTTCGAGGACCGCGTCGCGACGCTGGTCGAGAACGGGATCATCGACGACTACACGTTCCTCTGGTACGACGTGCGGCCGCATCCGCGGCTCGGCACGATCGAGGTGCGCGCGATGGACTCGCAGACGCGCGTCGAGCACACGCTCGCGCTCGCGGCGCTCGTCGTCGCGCTCGTCAAGTCGCTGGTGGAGGAGTTCCAGGGCGGCGCGGTCGCGGTGGACCCGCACTGGGAGATCCTCGACGAGAACCGCTGGCTTGCGGCACGCCACGGCCTCGACGCGGAGCTGCTCGACGCAGCAGGCGGCGGGCGCCGCCCGGCGCGCGCGCTGACCGAGGAGCTGCTCGAGGCGCTCGTCCCCCACGCCCGGGCGCTCGGCTGCGAGCGCGAGCTCGGCGACGTCGAGGACCTGCTGAGCGGCGGCAACGGCGCGCTGCGCCAGCAGATGGTGTTCGACGCCAACCGCGACCTGCACGAGCTGGTCGGCGAGATCGTCGAGCACACGGCGCCGGCCGCCTGATGCCCGGCCCGTTCGTGTACGAGCTGCGCGTGCGCTACGGCGAGTGCGACCCCCAGGGGATCGTGTTCAACGCCAACTACCTGCTGTATTTCGACGTCGCCTTCACCGAGCTGTGGCGCGAGGCGGTCGGGCCGTGGCTCGAGATGGTGGCGCGCGGCATCGACGCGGTCGTCGCGGAGGCGAACATCGACTTCCGCGCGCCGGCGCGCTACGACGACGTGCTCTCGCTGCGGGCGCGCGTGCGCCGGCTCGGACGCACCGGCATCACGACCGAGATCGACGTCGTGCGCGACGAGGAGCTGCTCGTGCGCGGGCGCCTGCGCCACGTGTGCGTCGGCGCGCCGGCGAGCAACGAGCACGTTCGCGCGCTCCCGTGGCCGCCCGACATCCGCGCCGGGCTCGAGCGCTTCCTGGCGCCCGCGGACTAGCGGCCCGCGATACTCGAGCAGATGGCGCGCGTTCGATCAGTGGGAGCCATCGCGACCGTCGGCGACGGGCCGGTCGCCGAGCGCGTCGGCGTCCACCTGCGGCTGTTCGCGAAGACCGACGCCGGCCTGCTCGCGATCGACCCCCGTCCCGAGACCGCCACGGTCGAGGTCGCCGCACGCGACCCCGGCGCGCTGCTCGGCCAGGTCGCGCTGGTGCTCGGCGTCGCGGCCGGAGGACAGATCCCCGCCCGCGTCCGCGCCGGGCACTGGGGGCGCGTGGTGGCCGCGCTGGCGGAGCAGTTCGGGATCGAGACCGACCCCGAGACGCTGATGGCGCTGCCGTTCGAGCTGCTCGCCGACGCGCCGCTGCGCGAAATGATGGATGGCCTCGGCGCTGAGCCGTAAAGCGCCCGCCGCGCGCCTCTCAGGAACCTCCCAGGTTTCTCCCAGCTCCGGCTCACCGGACGGGCGATGATGTATTGCATGAGCATTCCCGCCGAGAGGAGGACGAGCATGAACGAGGCCGAGCAGGCGCCCGGCGCCGCGAGCCGCGTGCTGGTGGTCGACGACGAACCCAACCTCGTCGAGGTCCTCTCGATGGCGCTGCGCTTCCAGGGCTTCACCGTCGAGACCGCCGCGACCGGCCGCGAGGCGATCGCCGCCGTTGCGCGCTTCAAGCCCCACCTGATCGTGCTCGACGTGATGCTGGGAGACATCGAGGGCTTCGAGGTGGCCGAGCGCCTCGGCGCCCAGCGTGCCGGGGTGCCGATCATCTTCCTGACCGCCCGTGACTCGACCGAGGACAAGGTGCGCGGGCTGAGCGGCGGCGGCGACGACTACATGACCAAGCCGTTCAGCCTCGAGGAGCTCGTCGCCAGGATCCGCACGATCCTGCGCCGCACCGGCCAGGCCGCGGCCGACTCCGGCCGGCTGGTGTTCGCCGACCTCGAGCTCGACGAGGAGTCGCATGAGGTCCGTCGCGACGGGCGGCTCGTAGACCTGACCGCCACGGAGTTCCGGCTCTTGCGCTACCTGATGCTCAACCCGCGCCGCGTGATGACGCGCGCGGAGCTGCTCGACCACGTCTGGAACTACGACTTCGGCGGCGACGGGCGCGTGCTCGAGACCTACATCAGCTACCTGCGCAAGAAGATCGACGCCCACGGCGCGCCGCTGATCAGGACGGTTCGCGGCGTGGGCTACGGGCTCCAGGCGCCGCGCTCCTGATGTCATCGCTGCGCGCCCGCGTGCTGGTGAGCGTCGTCGCGCTCGCCGCCGTCGGGCTGATCGCGCTGGGAGCGGTGACCTACGCCGAGCAGCGCTCGTTCCTGCTCGGGCGCGTCGATCAGCAGGCGCGCGCGGCGGTCAACCCGCTCTCCCAGCTGCTCGACAACGAAGGCTTCCGCCCGCCGGCCGAACCGGGTCCCGGCGCCGGGCAGGCCTACGACGGCGCAGGGGGCCCGCACGGCGGCGCGGGCGGGCATCCGAACGGCGGCGGGCCGCACGTGAACCTCCCGCCGGGCACCTGGGGCGAGCGCCGCTCGGACACCGGCCAGATCATCGGCCACCCCGTGCTGATCAAATACAGCGCCGCCGAACCGGCGACGGCGGCGCCGCTGATCCCGGCCTCGATGACGCCCGGGCAGCTGATCACCGTGGGCTCGAGCGGCTCCTCGGGCCTGCACTACCGCCTGCTCGCCAAACACGACCCCGAGGACAGCGGCACGACGATCATCGCGGTCCCGCTCGGGGACGTCGAAAGCACGCTGCACCGGCTGCTGCTGGTGGAGGCGCTCGTGATCGGGGGGGTGCTGGTTGCGCTCGGCCTGACCGCCTTCTTCGTGGTCAAACTCGGCCTGCGCCCGCTGACGCGCTTCGAGGTCACGGCGGGCCAGATCGCCGCCGGCGACCTGTCGCGGCGTGTGAGCCCCGCGACCCCGAAGACCGAGATCGGCCGCCTCGGGCTGGCGCTCAACCGCATGCTCGAGCGGCTCGAGCAGGCATTCGCGGCTCGCGAAGAGAGCGAGCAGCGCCTGCGCCGGTTCCTGGCCGACGCCTCCCACGAGCTCCGCACCCCGCTCGCGTCGATCCGCGGCTACGCCGAGCTCTACCGGATGGGCGCCACCCGCGACGAGGCCGGCACCGAGACCGCGATGCGCCGCATCGAGCAGGAGTCGGCGCGCATGGGCGTGCTCGTCGAGGACCTGCTGACGCTCGCGCGCCTGGATGCCGAGCCCGAGCGCGAGCACGCGCCGGTCGACCTCGCCGCGCTCGCGCACGACGCGGTCCACGACGCCCGCGCGCGCGCCCCCGAACGCGCGGTGGAGCTGCGCGCGCCCGAGCGGGCCATCGTCTCCGGCGACGCTCCGCAGCTGCGCCAGCTGTTCACGAACCTGCTCGGCAACGCGATCTCGCACACGCCCGCCGGGACCCCGATCGAGGTGGCGCTCGAGCGGCGCGACGGCACCGTCGAGCTGAGCGTGCGCGACCACGGGCCCGGGATCCCGCCGGAGGCCCGCGAGCACCTGTTCGACCGCTTCTGGCGCCGTGAGCGCGGACGCGAACGCGGACGCGCCGGCGCCGGGCTCGGGCTCGCGATCGTCAACGGCGTCGTGGAGGCCCACCACGGGCGCATCGCGGTGCGCGACCCGCAGGGAGGCGGGGCCGAGTTCCTGGTCACGCTGCCGGCCGCGGACGAGGCGCAGCCGCCGCCCGCGAGCCGCTAGCTCGCCGCGCCCCGCGTTCTCAGGAATCTCCAAGGCTCGCGCCAGTGTCGCCCAAGGCGCGGGGGCGATCCTGGAACCCGATAGCAGTCACCGATCCAGTCAAGGAGATCCACGTGTCACTCGCACTCGCACTCGCCGTCAACGCCACCGCCGCCGCCCTGCTGCTCGCGGGCCTCGCCTACGCGATGTCCAGCGCCGTCAGGCTGACGCCGCACGGTGCCGCTTCGAAGCCCCGCCTCGGCGCCGGCGGACCACGGCGCGCCGCCGGCCGCCGGCGTGTCCTGTTCGGTGCGAGCGCCGCAGGGGCCGCTTAGTCGCCGCTTACGAGGGGGTTATGGGCGATTCAGCCGGCCGCGGAACAGTTCCAGCGCCGGCGCCCCAACCCCTGTCACGAGCACACCATGTCCCTGACAAGCATCACACCGCTCGCCACCGCCGCCGGCCCGCACCTGTTCTGGCTCGCGAGCCGCGCGGCGGGCATCGCGGCACTGATCCTCTCGAGCGTCAGCGTCGGCGCCGGGCTGCTGCTGAGCGGCAGGCT
This sequence comes from uncultured Solirubrobacteraceae bacterium, assembly GCA_963782575.1. Lineage (GTDB taxonomy): Bacteria > Actinomycetota > Thermoleophilia > Solirubrobacterales > Solirubrobacteraceae > Palsa-744. The sequence goes on from CAWAKI010000005.1 coordinate 52,770, forward strand.
GCGCAAGGTGCGCGGGACCGACCTGCGCGTCGCCCACGAGGCCCTCTCGCTGGCGACGCTGGCCGCGATCGCGGTCCACGGGCTCACGCTGCTCGGCGACGGCTACCTGCACCCGAGCCTCGCCGGCGTGTCGATCCCGTTCTTCGGCTCCTACAAGACGTTCTGGACGAGCGCCGGCATCGTCGCCTTCTGGATGCTCGCGCTGCTGGGCCTCTCCTACTACGCCCGCGCACGCATCGGTGTCCAGCGCTGGCGCATGCTCCACCGCTTCACCGCCCTCGCCTGGCTGCTGGGCATCGTCCACTCGCTCGGAGAGGGAACCGACGCCGGCCAGACGTGGTTCCTCGTCATGACCGCGATCGTCGTGCTGCCGCCGCTCGTGATGCTCGCGGCCCGCTGGATGCTCGAGCCCGAGGAGCCGCGCCGCTCCGCGGCCGGCTCTCAGGAGGCTCACAGGAGCGCCACGCGGGCCTCTGGGCCGCGCCCGGCAGAGTCGGCGCAATGACCGCAAGCCCCCGAGAGACGGAGTGATCATGCCCGACCAGCACCCCCCCACCGACCTTCCGAGCGACTCCCCGCCGGAGCCCCGCCCGAGCCGCGAGGCGGCGCGCGAGCTGGCACGCGAGCGGCGCGAGGCGATGCGCCGGCGCGCGTGGCGGATCCGCCGCGGCGTGGCGGCCGTCACCACGGCCCTGTTCGTCGCCGCCTTCATCGGCGTCTACGTGCAGCTCGCCTCCGGGCACGACCCGGCGCTGAGCGCCAACGCCAAACGCCGCGCCGCCGCTGCCGCGAGCGCGACGAGCAAATCGAGCAGCTCTTCGACGAGCGGCTCCTCCGGGGAATCGAGCTCCACAGGGACCGAATCGAGCACTTCGAGCGGCGAATCGAGCAGCTCGGGCAGTGAATCGGGCAGCTCGGAAAGCGAATCGAGCGGGGCCTCGGCGGTGAGGAGCTCGCAGTCGTGAGCGCCCGCGAGGCGATCGAGCGCTTCGAGTGCTTCGGCGGCTCGTGCGGGATCTACGTGATCGGCGGGGGCCCCGCCGGCACTGCGCAGCGCGCGGTCGCCGGCGGCCGCCGGCGCCTGCTCGAATGGCACCGGCAGTTCTCGCGCTTCGAGCGCGACAGCGAGCTGTCGCGGCTGAACCGCGATCCGCGCGTCACGGTGCCGGTCAGCCCGCTGCTGGGCGCCCTCGGCGCCGCCGCGCGCGAGGCCGGCGTGGCGACGGGCGGCCTGGTCGACGCGACGCTCGTCGGCGAGCTCGAGCGCGCCGGCTACCGCGGCCCGCTCGGCGAGCCGCTCGACCTGCGCCGCGCGCTGTCGATCGCCCCGCCGCGGGCCACGGCGGGGCCGTCGCGCAAGCGCGGCTATGAGCTGCTCGCGGTGGACCGCCGGGACGGCACGATCACGAGGCCTCCCGGCCTGATGCTCGACAGCGGCGGCCTCGCCAAGGGGCTGTTCGCCGACGTGCTCGCGAGCACGCTGGCCGCACACGAGAGCTTTGCGATCGACTGCTGCGGCGACGTGGCGATCGGGGGCGCCGGCGCGCTCGAGCGTCCCGTCGAGGTCGAGAGCCCGTTCGATACATCGGTGCTCCACGTGTTCGGGCTCCGCGGCGGAGCGGCCGCGACCAGCGGCATCGGGCGCCGCAGCTGGCTCGGCGAGGACGGGCTGCCCGCCCACCACCTGCTCGACCCGGCGAGCGGCCGGCCGGCGTTCACCGGCGTGGTGCAGGCGACGGCGCTCGCGCCGAGCGCCGTGCTCGCCGAGGCGCACGCGAAGGCGGCGCTGCTCAGCGGGCCGGAGCGGGCCGCCGAGTGGCTGCCCTGGGGCGGGCTGATCGTGTTCGACGACGGCTCGCACCGCGTGGTGGCCGGGGCGCGCCCGCGTCCCTCATCGGCGGCGGAGGCCTCCTCGCCGGCCGCCGCGCGCTGAGCTTCGGGCGCGGATCCCTGGCAGGCCCGCCTCGGCGGGCGGCACGCGGCGCGGGTGGCTAAAGAGCGTCCCTCAGGCGGCGAGCTCCTCGGCCGCGCCCTCAGCCGCCGCCATCTCTGCTGCCACGTGCTCGCCCGCCGCTGCCGGCGCCGGCAGCCCGACGAGCACGACCGCGATGGCGGCCCCTACGAGCGCCGCGGCGACCCAGAAGGCGAGCTGATAGCCGCCGGTCAACGCCGCCGCCTGGCCGTGGCCGGCGGCCTGCAGCGAGCGGCTGCGCGACTGCGAGAGCGTCGCCAGCACCGCCAGCCCGAGCGCGCCGCCGACCTGAGCGGTCGTGTTGACGAGGCCCGAGGCCAGCCCGGCATCGGCGGGCGTCGCGCCCGTCATCGCCGCGCTCATCAGCGCCGGGAACGCGATCCCGGCGCCGATGCCCAGCAGCAGCATCGAGGGCAGCACGTCGGCGAGGTAGCTGCCGTGCACCGGCACGCGCGCGAACAGCAGGAGGCCGGCCATGATCAGCGGCATCCCCGCCAGCAGCGCCCGGCGCGCGCCGAGCCGCATCACGATCCGCTCGGAGTAGCGGATCGAGAGCGTCCCCATCGCGAGCGTGACGGGCAGGAACGACAGGCCGATGCGCGCTATTGGCTTTTGGGCGCTCAGCCTGCGCGCGGCAGCCTGATCGGCGGTATGTCCGCGACTGTTCGCCGGTGGGGAGCCGCTGGCCGAAGCTCGCAAGCTGATCAGCGGGCATGTGGAGTGGGTCGAGCGGCGCACCCATTCGTAGTGAACGTCGATGCCGCGCGCTTCGATGCGGGCCTGCACCGCACGGGCACGGGCATGTCGAGGCGCGAGCCTGCGTGGAGTCCATACGCCGCTGGAGCATCTTGACGACCGAGCAGTTGTCGCTGTAGAGGACCACCGCAGCCACCGTGACCGATTCGCTTTCGACGTAGGTGTCGCGTCAGCCAGCCCCAGGATCACCGCTGCAGTACTCAGCCCGAGGGCGCTCGGTTTCGACTGGCAGCCTGTAGGCCGTCGAGGGCAGTCATCGTCGCACCCGCGTCTTCACGCCACGACGCCCGCGCCGCCGTTGGCCGTTGAGCGCCAGACTTGCGCCGACCGCCGCGCTTGTGACAAGTCACCGGCTGGCTCGCATCGACATGTACGTGAAGGCTCTGCATCGCGTCCGCTAGCGGGGTGCGGCTGGAATGTGCGCTCATGGCCCACGGCTCATCTGCTTGCGCAGCATCTAGTCTTCACGAACTGGATGACGACAGCTTCGCGTCCGTTGTTCGTGACCAGCCTGCTTCTGGTCCGTCCATTTCGCTTCTTTGCTTGGAGCTGGGCGTTTGACCGGAGCGTGGTGGGTTTCGATTGGAAGTCCTCGCCTGGGATAGACTCCACGCGTTTCCGTCGAGCTATAGCGTCCCACGGATACCGAGAGCCGGTGTGCGGGAAGCTGTGAGTCGTCGTGCCATCGTGCCGTTCCCTTCGTTGACGTTGATACGTTGATGCGCTAAAACGTACAACGCATGCCGAGGGACGACAACACACCGATTTCGTATCACTGCGTGGCCGGGCGGCGCGTGCCTTGCCCACGCCCGACTTCGTTGACTGGCGGTGGATCACGGACGACGCAGGGTTGCTGCGCGCCCGCGCCGCGCGGACCTACTTCCAAGGCTGATACGGCGAGGTCTACTTGCGCCTGCTGTCGATTGACTTGGCCGACCAGTCAAAGATCATCGACTTTCCAACGCCTACGGAGCGCTCGGTGTTTACGATCTGATTTGGGCGGCGCCGCCTTTGGGATGCTGCGTACTACGGATTCCCTGACGTGCGGCTTCGATGACATAGTCGTGCCGTATCTGGCAGCAAAGCGCGAGCAGCTTTCGCTCGTCTCTGCACGATGAAACCTTGAGCGAATTTCGATGGGGCGCATCCTGCTTGCGGGACATGCTCACGGCAGCGGAAATCGAGGCAGGAACGATTGATGAGGACGACGTTGCTTGGGCGGCAAGGTGCTGGAACGAGAACTTGACTCCGGAGTGGGTCCAGGCCAACGGCCTCGGTGACGAACTGCTGTCCTGGGTAAAGAGCGAGAGCTGAGGCCAAGCTGTGGGGAAGCGCGTATTGGGCGCTCAGCCGAGGAATGCAATCGGGCTTTGCGCCGTTCCGACCGTCAATCGTTTTCGTGGATGGGGATGACGAGTCGGTGACGACGGGACCGTATCCGGGCCATCTGCGCCACAACGGGATTCCGCTCTACGCGATCCTCTGTTTGGAGTTGTTCAACCACATCGCAGAGCATGCCGTTTACAAGACTTGCCAGAACGAGACGTGTGGTCGGCTGTTCGTCCGGCAGTCTGGTCGAGCGCTGCACGGGCAGCACAGAACGCAGGGCGTGAAGTTCTGTTCATCGGAGTGCGCTCGCGCGCAGGCGCAACGGCAGTACCGGAGATGCAAGGCGAAAAAGACACTAGGGCTTCGATACCACTTCCCACCTCGCCTTCCGGAGTGGGACTACCACCACGAACCCCAGGGACACTTGAAATCCTGCGTCGATTCTCGGATTCCAGATCGGTGAATTTTACCCTTTTATGGCACGTCCCAAGACTAGCACAGAACACCTGGAATTGCAAGGGTTTTCACCCAAAGCGTCGCCCCCAAATAGTCACGTTTAGCCTGGATTTCCTGGGCATCCTGTGATAGAGTCACGTTAGTACACAGTAGTGTGATTAACCATACAAATTGACCCCCGCGTTGCGCTAACAACGAGGGTCGTGGACCGAGGGTGATACCCCGATGAGCACCACAAGAGTAGCGCCCGTCAACGTCGAGATCGCGCGGCGGCCCTACATCCTCACATCGAGCACGGACGCAGCGACCCGATCAGCAGCGAGGAAGTGCGACGGCTGATAGACAGCTACCCGATCACGCGCTTTCGCCGCAATGAGCTGTGCTTGCGTGGCGATGGTGATCTGGGCATCCGGTCGCGGATCACGCCTGCGACGTTGGGCGGCGGCGATGTGTTCACACGGGTGACGCAATGACCCGCAAGGACGACTGCGCCATTGCTGGCGCGATCAGAGCAGCAATGGAACACGACGATTGGGACGTGCTCGGCAGCACAGCTATCCTGTTTGGCGCGACGTTGGCGGCCGACCGAATCGCGGAAGTGCTCGCCGCCGACAACCCGCGCTTCGACCGCGACCGATTCATGGAGGCGTGCGGATGCGAGTCCTAGGGAAGTTCGTGATCGCAGCGTGGCCGGGGCTGGTCATGTTCGGAGCGCTGGCCGTGGCCGTCGTCTACCACGCAGGTTGGCTACGAGCGCCCCAGGAACGCCGCCTAAGGCGAGTAAACGCAGACCGGCGGTAGTTCTGAAGGATGAGCAGATAAAGGCTCTGATCGGCGCGTGCAGCCCGCGCGCGCCGACCGGAGTCCGCGATAGGGCGCTGCTGGCTGTCATGTGGCGCTGCGGCTTGCGGATTGCTGAGACGCTGGCGCTGCTCCCGGCTGACGTTGACCTAGATGGCGGCGTGCTGCATGTGAAGCATGGGAAGGGCGAGCAGGCGCGGCGGCTCGGGCTCGATCCGACAACCGCCGCGCTGCTGGCGAGGTGGATCCACGGCGGCAGGCCCTCGGGCTAAGAAGCGTGGGCGTCGCTCTTCGGCACTCTGCACTGCGCGCTATTGGATCAGAGCTACGTCCGCCACCTGCTGATCAGGCTGTCGGGCAAGGTCGATCTAGAGCGCGCTCACCCGCACGCCTTCCGGCACAGCTACGCGGTGGGGCTCGCACGTGAGGGCACGCCTATGAATGTGATCTGCGACGCGCTCGGGCACACCTCGCTGGCTACACGGATCGCTACCTGCGAGCGGTCGCGCCCGTCCACGTCATCGAGACGATGCGACAGCGGGACTGGACGTTCAGCCAGGGAACCGACCGAGGCATGGACGCCTCAGTCCCGGGCAGGGCCAGCGTCCAGGGTTCTCCGAGCAGGCGATGGGGTGCTTGTGTGCGCCTGGCGCGCCTGGTCGCGCGTCGGCAGCGATTTGGTCTGCCGGTTGTTTCGCGGGCGTTTGTGAGAGCGGCGTATCTCGTTGGCAATGCGGCTACTGAGCGAGGAACTTCACGCTCGCTTCCCTGGGCGTCTAGGTCCTGTTCTTCGGCCGCATACCCGTGCTACGATGCTCCTCGGCGTAAAAGCGCGCGGCAGCATCGCTCATCGGGAGGTGGCCAGTTCCCTGTCGAGGATGCGGCGATTCAAGCTCGCGGCCGTCCGGCTGTAGGCACTGCCATCGCTTTCGATGAAAGCTGGCTCGGGTGCGCTCTGCAGATCGCGGCTGCTCAGTCGATGGCGAAGCCCGTCCACTGGTACTGAATGCGTCTCAGGCATTAGGTGTGAGTTCCAAGGTAGACGCTGGTGTCAATGCTATGACGGTCGATTGTTCGGGCGCGGGTTCCATCAACAGCCTCGGTCGCGAACTGCCTGCTCGACTGCTGCGAACTTAGCTCGCCGCTGATCGTTGCGGCCGGGAGTTGCCTCACGTTCGTGTTCAGCGTCCTGCTCAGTCCGGGACCGTGCTGGGCATCCTGGGGTAACCCCGGACCGATGGTCGGCTGAGCGGCTGGAATGCAGACTGGTGCATCGTTAGTCTGCGGTTCTGGGCCATGTCTCCATTATCCCAGGTGCGCGCAACGACTTCCACCGCTGCAGGAGGGCTGAGGTGCTGAAACCTCAGCGATGGTCGGCCGTTTCGGCCTTCCCTGAAATTCCAGAAAGCGGCGGTTATCTGTGTGAGTCGCCGGTGCTTTCGTAGGGTCTTGCGAAGGATCGGAGTAGCTTCTGCAGCGGTCAGCCGCACACCGAGACCGCGCCGGTGGGCTTTCACAGCCTCATCGAGCTCCCGCAGCTGCCAGCCTTCGGTGAGGGCGTCCGCTGCTGCTCGCTCTAGCTGCGCCGTGATCGTCCGGCGCTCGCGCAGCGGCAGCCGCGAGAGCTTGATTGTGGCTCCGGCATAGGTCATGCTCCCGCTCTCTCCCGCTGTTCCCCTCCGCTATCCGCTGTCCGGTGCCCTATAGGCACCGGGACACAGCGGATTGCTCCAACCGCACGCGCCAAAGCTCCGTCCCCGCTGCCATCCGCTGTGAGCGCCACAGCGGATTGCTTTTGGCTCTACAGAGCCGATTCTGGATCCCCAGGGAGGCAATCCGCTGCAATCCGCTGTGAGGCCTCCAGCGGATCCCCAGGGGGCCTCCCGTCAAATCAATCCGCTGGAGGCTCACAGCGGATTGCATCCTGCCTCCACAGGCTCAGCTTGTCGAGGCTCACAGCCCGAATCGCCGTAGTAGAGCGTGCTCCGAGAACTCCTGGGGTTCGGTTCGGTGTGGACTTGACGTTTTCGCTCGCTAGTGCTCGGAGCGCCTTCCGGACTTCCGCTCGATCCCCTTGACTTCCTGTTCGCATCTTCTGCGTGAAGCGTTTGCGCTCGCATTCGACCAGCAGCAGCTTTTCAAGATCCCTCTTGATCCTGGGGAACTCCCCAAGCTCGTCCTCGGCCATGCGCTGAAAACGGATCGCGTTCCCTGCACCTTGTCCGCCGACGCGGTACGTCCGCGTAATGTTGCGCAGCCGTCCGCGCCGGTCATGCTTGACCTTGATCTTGACCTGGCCCTCCACGTCCTCGGAGAAGTAGGACTTGCGCTCAAAGTAGTAGACGGCGTCGACCGCCGCGTTCTCGGCGGCGGATCCGGCCGCGCTGCGCTGATCGTTCTCCGTCGTCTTGCGGTTGGAGTGGTTGATCACCACGACCGTCAGCGCCTTCGTCGCCTTCACCGCGCCGACGAGCGCGCCTAGAACTGCTCCACGTCAACCTCGACGTTCGGGTTGAGATCGTATCGGGCGACGAAGCTGCGCGCCGAGTCCACGATCACAAGCACGTTCGGCGAAAGCGTTGCCAGATCTTCGAGATCGGCGCGCGAAGCTGATCCTTCAGCGCAACTTCGCTGGAAACAGTTGATAGTGGAAAAACGCCTCACCGTCTCAGGCGAGATCCCCAGGACGGTCAGGCGTTCGCAATGATCTCGTCGCCGTTCTCCTGGTCGATGTAGAGAACGCGCTGGCCGCCGCGGATCATGTCGGCGGCCTGCACGTCAGCGCCCAGGACTTCCCGTGTTTGGCGTGCCCATCAACCTTGAGCAGCGAGTTCGCCGGAAACAGTTCTCTCCGAGCGAGGGTGACGACAGGAACTCCATCGGCGGCACGCCTTCGCGCATGATCGCTGCGAGGCTCTGAGTCTGGCTGCCGAGAACCGGAACGAACCGGCGAAGCTCAGCGTTGATCGCGGCGGCCGCCTCATCCTCGCTGTGGCCCTTGGCCGCCAGCGCTGCGAGCGCCTTGTCCTTGGCCTTGCGGGCCTCAGCTTTGGCGTCGGGCTTCGGCTCGGTCTGCGCGGCGTGTCCACGCTCCATGGTGTGGAGTTCGGCGTCCGAGATGTCGGCGTGCTCCATGCCGACCGAGAGCGCGTGAAGAACATCAGCAGCCAGCGCCGAAGGCGTCACGCTCAGCAGTTCCTTGATACCAGACATGAGACCTCATTGGGGAATGGATGTCTTTTGCAGCCCGGTTTCTTTGCGTCGGGGCTCTCGGCATTTTCAGGGGCGAGCAGCACATCTACCGGCTGGCCGAAGTACGTTTCTAGCTTCTGCCGCATTGCTGCTTGTGGCCGCCAACGGCGTCCATCTCGATAACGCCAGATGTCTAGTTCGGTCGTGTCGATTGCAATCGAAAGCTCACGGCGGGTGAGGTTACGCGCGAGTCGTTCACGACGTAGTGCAGTGTGGGAAATGGGTCAGATCCTCCTGGGGTTTGGGTTACTTCTATTGTCTCAAACGCCGTGCCATCCTGCACTGCATTTCTGCTGTCACAAGCGCCCCCCCCGTGGCTGCAGGCTGAAGACGAGCCGCAAGCTGGTACGACGCTCACAAGGCGCCTCGGCCGATACGACTTAGAGGACGCGCTGAAACGCCTTTGGGGCGCTCAGTGCGTCTGGTGCTTCTGCCTCGACAGGCAGCGCTGGATGTACGCTGCTTTTCTGAGCCAGCGCAGCCGCGCCACCTCCGGCGCGCCGCGTCGAGCGACGCAGCCTGCGAAGCTCGTCAGCGACTGTGATCGCAAGGTCGGAGCCGTTCGAGCGCTATCGTCCAGCTTCGCGATCATGCGCTGGGCACGCTTGACGCTGATCCACGCGCCTTGATAGCCTTGGTGGCTGTCTGGCGTGATCGAGTCCGCTAGGTATCGATGCTGACAGACACGGGCGCTAGCGAAATCTCGCGCAAATCGGCATCCACCACTTCGCGGTGCGCGCCCGCGATCCTTGCGCTTCCACGCTGCCCCCAAACTCAAGTGCGCGCACAAGACTCCGGGCACGCGTTCGAAATTTCGGCGGCGAACGTCCCGGCTTCTGGTCGTGGCATTACCGCCTTCACCCACAACCCCTTCCCCTCGATTACCTTCGCGCTCAGGATCTTGCCGATGGGCGGCAGCGAGGTTTTGTGACGCCCAGGAGCACCGGGTTGGTTCTTACTGAATGTTTCGACGGTGCGGCGCAGAGCAGCAGGATTGACCACGTTGTTATGGCGATCGAATGTAGGCGTCGAAGCGAAGCCTTCCAGCAGCAGGCCTTCACCATCAAAGGCGGGGTGTAGTTCACTTACGTTCGGTACAAGCTGCGCTGTGGCCATGATGTAACAAGCGTAACGGTGAAAGCAGCGAGCTACACCCGAGTTGCATATGGGTAATGACACGGCCGGGAGTAACATCTAGATATGACAAAGGCTCCCTTTGGACTCAAACCGCGCAGGTGGAAACCTGCGCCCCAGCCGCCTCCACCATTGACTCGTAACCAGCTACTCACGGGTGACCCAGGGCGGGCTGGCGGTCGTCCGCCGAGCAGGCCAGTGGATTGGCAGTAGAGGCACGCTTGGCTGAGCGCCGCTTCAACGCAGAGCTAGCGGTGCATGAAGCACGCAAGAAAGCACGCGCAGAAAGCAAGCAGGCGAGGGAGGAGGCGCTATGGGCAGCCGTTCAAGCTCGCTAAAGCCCGGAGACATTCTCAGGCGGAGGGTGAATCCTGCCGAGCCGGACGGGTGGAAGTCATTCGTGTCGGTGTCTCGGCCATCGACGGCCTGGTTGCCGTTCGTCCGATCCAAGCGTTCGCCGGAGGGATCGACTGTGACCCAGTAGAGCTTCTGCAGGCGTATGACGTGATCGAGCACGCACCCGATCCTGAGGCGTCTCCTGCAGCGTTGAGTTGGTGGCTATGAGGCGTCCTGTCTGGTCTGTTGCTCGGCGTCAAGAGGCTAGTGACTGTGCCTTCGCACTAGCGAATAGTGATGTCTTGGCCAATCCCCACAGCTATTCCCGGCTGCGCCGCAGACGTGTCGCAGAGGGTCGAACGCAGCGCGAGTTGGCCCGCTCGGCGGGCGTCAGTCTAAGGGGCTTGATCAAGACTGAGCAAGAAAAGCAAATCCCGCAGCCGATGACGCAGCGGCGTATCGCGGCCGCTTGGGCGTGAAAGCCTGACGAGCTTTTCGGCACCGAAGCTGATGCTGAAAGGGCGCAGGCTGAACAAGAACGGCGTTACCTGCCGTGAGGTGTATTTCCTGTGACGCCCAGGCTACCCATGGGCGCTGTTGCGCCTTCCATCGCACCATGTTTGACCGCTGCAAGGTCGAACTAGCCAAGAGAACGCAGACGGTAATTCGCAATTCGCCTAAAGTCGTCAGCGTGCATGTCGTCGCCCCAACCCCCCGTGTGAAGTTGCCACCGAACCTCGCAGAACTGATCGTTGAATACGTGGCGCAGCAAGATCGCCCGGTGTCGAGCGCCAAGCTCGGCAAAGCAGTTCAGCGTGTCGGTGACTAGCGTCCGCAGGCACGCTGCTCGGGCTCGCGCCGCTGGAAAGCTGTTCCAGAGCCAAGGCGGGTTCGTGGCTACCGACGGCCCCGCGAAGCTCGCAGCCATCGTCAACGAACGCGGCCGCATGCGCTCGGAGGCTCTGCGCGCTGAGCTTGGCTGCTCCGCAGAGGTGTGTCGTTCCCATGGCCGGCGCGCTCGGGATCGCGGGCTGATCGATATCGATGAGACCAGTCATCGGATCGAATATCTGCCCCTGGAACCCCGGGAGGCCACAGCTGGCTCGGAGGTCGAGGCGGCCTAGAAGCGCCTGAGCCCGGTCGCAGCACGTCACGGGCGTTATGCGCTAAGGTCTACGGCCATGAAGGCCGCCGTCTATACCCGCGTAAGCTCACAGCGCCAAGCCGACGAGGGCTATTCCCTCGCGCAGCAGCGGGCAGCCTGCGAGCAATTCGTCGAGGTGAAGGGCTGGACCCTGCTCGGCACCTTCGAGGACGCGGGCGTGAGCGGCGGCCGCAAGTCACGGCCGAAGCTTGATGAGCTTGTCGGGCTGATCGAGGCTGGCGAGGTTGACGTGCTGGTGTCGCCGTGATCGACCGCATAGGGCGCTCAGCCGCTCACAATCACGCGCTCGACGAACCTTCGACAACGCGGGGATCGCGCTCTGGACGCCGGACGGCAAGCGATATGACGGCAACAGCGCGGCCGCGAAGCTCCATCGGAATGCGATGGCGATGGCGGCTCAATTCGAGCGCGACATGATCAGCGAACGCGTGGCGGCGGCCGCCCCGGGCAAGGCTGAGCGCGGCAGCTATAACGGCGGTCCGATTCCCTTCGGCTATGAACTTGGCGATGACGGCGGTCTGGTCCCGAGCGAGGATGCAAAGTGGATTCGCTACATGTTCCGCCGGTATGCGCATGAGGGCGCGAGCTTCTATGCGATCTGCGCTGAGTTGGAGGCCGAGGGCGTCCCAGCTCGCGCGGCGGCAAATGGCGCAACAACGCGGTGTCAGCGCGCATCCGAAATGACATTTACATCGGCCGCGTGAGCGGTGGCGCTGAGGGCAAGCATGAACCCCTGATCGACTTCAGACCTGGGCAGCGGGCGCAGGTGCGCCTCAGCGCCACGGCCGAGTTAGAGGGCAACGGGCGCGGCCGCAAACCAGTCGCGCACCTGCTCGGCCTGGGGATGTTGAAGTGTGAGTGTGGTGCGTCGATGCGGCCGTATACGAACGCGCGCTCCGGCACCCGCTGGTATCGGTGCTATCGGAAACTCCAAGATGGTGCGCCCGCTTGCGTGATTCCAAGCCTGCCGCAGGACAACGTAGACACTGCGCTCTTGGGGTACTTGTCCGAGCACGTCATTTCGGCAGGACTCACCGCGCATGAGCTAGACGCCGAAAAGCACCGAGGCGAAGCGGACGCGCGCAAGGCCAAGTCCGAGGCCGAGCGCACCATCGCTCAGGCCGACTCGCGCCGCGAGGCAGCAGAGTTGAAATGGCTCGACGGCAAGATCAACGATGAGCGATGGGCCGAGCTTTCGGATCGCTTTGATTCCGAACGCGAGAAGGCCGAGGCCGATCTGCGGCGAGCCGAGGCAACGCTGTCGGCGCTGGCCGAGCCCGACGACGAGGCCATCGCTGCTGTCGAGCGGCTGCGCGCGGACATAGCCGCCACGGTGAAGGACGGCGGCAGCCTGCAGCTATGGCACGCGCTGCTGGTGAAGCTCTACGAACACGTAGAAGTCGTGCGAGCCGCTGAGGGCCTCACAGAGGCCGATCTAAGCGCTTCGGATGACCTCTCCCCTATGCCGACCTTCACGGACGCTGACGGGCGCCTTTATGGGCTTGTGCCGGCCAGAGCTAGCCGCGCTGTACGGCACCGATCGTGGTGGGTAGGGAAGTATAACGACAGGCCGATCTGCAGCGCGTCGTAGCCGGCCACGCGCCGCAGATAGAGCGCGCCGAGGAAGAACATCCCGAACATGCCCGCCACCGAGAGGATCTGGACCAGGTTCGCCGCCACCACCGGCCGCGAGCGCAGGATCCGCAGCGGCATCAGCGGCGCCCGTGCCGCACGCTCGCGCACGAAGAAGCAGCCGAGCAGGGCGAGCGCGACGCCCGCGAGCGCCAGCGTGCGGCCGTCTCCCCAGCCGTGGCTCGCCGCCGGGCCGACGATCGCATAGACGCCCACCATCAACGCGGCGGTGATCAGCATCCCGCCCGGCACGTCCGCGCCCGCGGCGAGCCCGATGCCCGGCTGCGCCGGCAGCAGGCGGCGCGCGAGCACAACCGTCGCGACGCCGATCGGGACGTTCACGAAGAAGATCCAGTGCCAGTCGATCGACTGCGTGATCACGCCGCCCGCCAGCAGCCCGACCGAGCCGCCGGCCGAGGCTACGAAGGCGTACACGCCGATCGCCTTCGCCTGCTCGCGCGGCGCCGGGAACATCGTCACGATCATCCCCAGGATCACCGCCGAGGTCATCGCGCCGCCGACGCCCTGCGCGAAGCGGGCGCCGACCAGCAGCGCGCGGCTCCCGGCCAGGCCGCACAGCAGCGAGGAGGCGGTGAACAGCACGATCCCCAGCAGGAACACACGCCGTCGCCCGACCAGATCGCCGATCCGCCCGGCGAGCAGCAACAGCCCGCCGAACGCGATCAGGTAGGCGTTCACGACCCACGCGAGCGACGCCGCGGAGAAGTGCAGCTGGTCCTGGATCGACGGCAGCGCGACGTTCACGACGGTGACGTCGAGCACGATCATCAGCATCCCCCCGCACAGCACGTAGAGCGCCGCCCAGCGCTCGCGCCCGGAGGGCTGCACGCCGCGGACCGCCTCGACGCTCACGCCGACTCCAGAACGCGCGCCAGCGCCTCGATCACCTCGCGCGTGCCGTGCTCGCGCTGCGCGACGGTGTCGTGGCCGTCGAGGAACACGCCCTGCTCGGTCAGCCGCAGCGAGGTGCCGCCTTCCTGGCCGCTGAGCTCGATCGTCGCGACCGACACCGAGATGCGGTCCTCTCCGCGGTACATCTCATAGGTGTAGACGATCCGCCGCCCGGGGACGATGTCCTGGATCAGGGACAGGTAGGTGTATCGATCGCCGGAGGGCGTCTCCGCGACGAACCGCTCGTGGCCGCCGACGCGGAAGTCCATCTCGATCTGCTGGCCCGGCGGGCCCCACCACGCGGACTTCGCCTCGGCGCTCGCGAATGCCGCGAACACGCGCTCGGCGCTCGCCTCGAAGGTCCGCTCGATCACGAACGTCGCGTGTTCGGTGCAATGCAGGCTCATCGGTCCTCCTCTCGGTCGTTTGTCAGAGGCTGCTCGGCCAGGAAGTCGCCCAGCCGGTCGAGTCGGCGCTCCCACTCGGCGCGCCGCTCTGCGATCCACAGCTCGGCGCGGCGCATCGCCGCCGGCTCCATTTCGCAGGTGCGCACGCGACCCGACTTGTGTGTCCGCACGAGGCCGCTCTCCTCGAGCACGTGCAGGTGCTGAACGACGGCCGCGAGCGTCACCGGCAGCGGTGAAGCCAGCTCGCTGACCGACGCGGGGCCACGGCTCAGGTGGTCGACCATCAGCCGCCTCGTCGGGTCCCCGAGCGCGTGGAACACGAGCTCGAGCGGGTCTCTTTGCTTAAGCATCGACTTAAGTATGACATACTCGCGCCAGATGAGGGCGCTGGTGCAGCGGGTCAGCCGGGCGGGGGTCCGGGTCGGCGGCGAGCTGGTGAGCGAGATCGGCCCCGGGCTGCTCGTGCTGCTCGGCGTGCGGCGCGAGGACGGGCCGGCCGACGCCGAGCGTCTCGCACGCCGGGTGCTCTCGTTGCGCGTATTCGAGGACGCCGCCGGCAACATCAACGAGCCGCTCGGGGACCGCGAGATCCTGTGCGTGAGCCAGTTCACCCTCTACGCGGATACCCGCCGCGGCAACCGCCCGAGCTTCGGCGAGGCCGCACCCGCCGAGCAGGCCGAGCCGCTGTATGAGCTGTTCTGCGAGCGCTGCGGGGCGGCGCGCGGGCGCTTCGGCGCGCACATGGAGGTCGAGCTGACGGGCGACGGCCCCGTGACCGTGATGCTCGAGTCCTAGGCGCTGCGGCTGCGCCGCGCCCAGCGCTCGGCCCATGCCTGCAGCCCGGCGAGCGTCTCGAGCAGGCGCCGGCCCTCGCCGGTCAGCGCGTAGCCGGCCGGCGAGCGCTCGAGCACGCCGGCGGCGCGCAGCTCGGAGAGCCGCTCGCTCAGCACGCTCGAGGACATCCCGTCGCAGCGGTCCTGCAGCGCGCGGAACGCCAGCGGGCCCTCGCGCAGCTCCCAAAGCACCCGCAGCGCCCAGCGCCGCCCGAGCAGGTCGAGCAGCGCCATGATCGGCCGCCCGCTCGCCGAGCCGCGCGCGGGCCTGCCCGGGCTCGGGCCCCGCGCGGTCATCGGCCGGCGCTTCGGAAACCGAGGCGCCTCGTGTATCGTTGCTGTGAAAATCGAAGCACGACCGATGGGAGTCTAGATGTCCACCGCCGCCACCACAGCCCCGCGCATCGAGCCGCTGCAGCCGCCGTATGACCCCGAGGTGGCCGAGGCGCTCGCGAAGTGGATGCCGCCCGGCTCCGACGCCGAGCCGCTCGCGCTGTTCCGCACCATCATGCGCCACCCGCGGCTGGCCGCCCGCATGCGCCCCCTCGGGGCCGGCATCCTCGGCCGCGAGGCGACGATCGCGCTCGGACTGCGCGAGCTGATGATCGACCGCACGTGCGCGCTGGCCGGCGCCGAGTACGAGTGGGGCGTGCACGCGCTGGCCTTCGGCGCCGCGGCGAGCCTCGAGGAGCGCCAGCTGCGGGCGACGGTGCACGGCGGCTCGCGCGAGGACTGCTGGAGCCCCGAGCAGCGTTGCGTGCTGGCGCTCGCCGAGGAGCTGCACGAGACCAGCACCGTCTCGGATGAGCTGTGGAGGCAGCTGCGCGAGCGCTTCGGCGACGAGCAGATCATCGAGCTGGTCGTGACGGCCGGCTGGTACCACGTGATCGCCTACCTGTGCAACGCGCTCGCGATCGCGCCGGAGCCGTGGGCGGCGCGGTTCCCGCGGGCCTAGGCGCGGGCCTGCTCGGCGGGCCCCGCCTCAGGGGGCCGGCAGCGTCGCGGACAGCGAGCTGCCGTCGGCCACGCCCGCGACGCGGGCGACGGCTTCGGCGCCGGCGGTCGTCCAGGTCGCGCTGAGCTTCGCGGAGGAGGCGGCGGGGCCCTGCGCGCGGAGGGTCGCGACGACGGCCTCGCCGTCTTCGGGCAGCGGCGCCGGCGAGAGCGCGATCATCCCGCTGACGGACACGCCCGGCACGAGCTGATCGCCCTTCAGCGCCAGCACGGAGCCCCCGTGGGAGGCGACGACGCTGCCGCCGTGAAGGCCGCGGTCGTGCGGGGCTTCGATCGCCGCCCAGCGCGCGATCGCATCGCCCGCTGTGTGCACGGCGGCAGCGGCGAGCCGCAGCGCGGCGGGCGAGGCTCCGCTGCCAGGGGTCGCCTGGGCGGGCGGCTCTGCTTCGAGGCTGTCGGGGAACGCCCCCACCGAGTGGACCGGCGCGACGGCGGGCGCGCACGAGGCGTCGATGCTCTGCAGCGATTGCGGTTCGGCCACGAACGCGCGGATCAGCTCGGAGGCGCACGGCTGCTGGCCCTCGCCGACGACGTGGGTCGAGTTGGCGAGCTCGACGAAGCGGCTGCTCCCGCCGAGCTGGGCCAGCACAGCCGGCACCCCGGCCGGCGGCGTCCACGTGTCGAGTTCGCCGCCCAGCACGAGCACCGGCAGCGACGCCGGCAGGAGCGGCGGCGCCCCCGTCGTCGGCGGTTCGGCGATTTCCGGAGCCGGCCAGTCCAGGCAGGCCGTGTAGGCCTCCGTGTTCTGGTCCTGGGCGATCCACTCCGCGGTCGAGAACGGCGCGAACGTGGCGGCCGGCAGCGCCGCCTCGGCGGCGGCGAGCTGCGCCTGGCGCCCGCTCGGCGAGGAGCCGAGCGAGAACAGCTGCGGGTAGTCCTGGCAGCTGGTCGCGAGGTAGTCCTCGACCGAGTATTCGGCCGGCGGCCCGCCGAAGTAGGCCTCGTCGACCGCCAGGCGCTGGGCATACAGGCGCAGCAGCGCGTCCGGGTCGCCTTCCTGCAGCAGCGTCCGCGCGGCCGCGTCGAGCTCGCCGTAGATCTGCGGGTCCTCGGCCCCGTCGCTGAGCAGGTCGACGAGCCCCGTGACGCCCATCGTGACCGTTTCCATCCCGCCGGCGCGGCCGGGCACCACACCGCTAAGCGGCGAGGAGCGCAGGCTGGCCGCCAGCGCCGAGAGCCGCGTCCACACCGGCTCGGGCTCCTCCTGCGCGCACGCGGGCGCACGCCGGCACGCGGCTTCGAACTCGCCCGGCATCGCTTCGGCCGTGCTTCGGTACCACGGGTCGAGGCCCTGCGTCTGGTAGGTCGAGTCGAGGATCAGGCTGCGTACGCGCGCCGGATACCGCGCTGCGAAGGCCTGCGCGAAGAACGAGCCGTAGGAGTCGCCATAGAGGTCGATGCGGGGGATGTCGAGCGCCTGCAGCACTTCGGCCAGGTCCGCCGTGGCGGCCGCCGAGGTGAACAGGTCCGAGGCGTGCACGAACCCGCCGTCCGGATAGCGCCAGCGGCGATCGAGCTGCGCGGCGCATTCGCCCGCCGCCTGCTCGAACGGGCTCGCGCCGCTCGGCCCCGAGAAGTTCTGCAGCGCATCGCAGCGCAGCGGCGTCGAGGCGCCGGTGCCGCGGGCGTCGACGGCGAGCATGTTCCAGTGCGCTAGCAGCGGCCCGTACATCGGCGCGTAGCCGGCCTGCGCGCCGCCTGTCCGGTAGAGCACCGAGCCGATCAACGGGTAGCCCGGCCCGCCCTCGACCGGCACCACCGTGCCGGCGGCGGGACCGGAGCCGCTCGCCGGGTAGAAGCGGAACGCGATCGCGATGCGCGGACCCGACGGCGAGGCGTGATCGAGCGGGACGGCGATGCTCCCGCAGTAGGCGAGCGGCGAGCTCGAGCAGCGTCTCAGCGACAGCGTGCCGCGGCGCACTGTGGCCGCTGCGCGGCGCCCGGCGGCCGTGGAGACGGACGGAAGGGCGAGCACCGCGAGCAGCACCAGCGCGCACATCGCCCGCACGGCCGGCCCGCTGGAATGTCCTGCATCGTGCGCCCCCATGATCGGCCCCCTTCGGCGTCGCGCGCGATTCTAAGGGCGCTGCCGGACCGTCCGGCGCGCGAACGGGCGGTCGGCGAAGATGGCGCCGTGAGTGCGACCCCCGGCCCGTCCGAGCAGCAACAGGAGCGTTCGGATCGGCTGCTCCCCTGGATCGCCGCCGAGCGGGCCTTCCGGGCGGTCGTGCTGCTCGTCGTCGGCGTCGTGCTGCTGAGCCACCCGAACACCAACTGGGCGGCCGAAATCAGCCGCCTGGCCCGCAGCCTCGGGCTGAACCCGCGCTCCAACTGGATCCAGCGGATCCTGCACGACGTGGCGAAAGTCGGCCCGAGCCGCACGGTCGTGTTCGGCACGATCGCGATCGGCTACGCGATCCTCGAGGGAGCCGAGGCCGTCGGCCTGTGGCGACGGCGCCGCTGGGGCGAGTGGCTGACCGTGATCGCCACCTCGCTGCTGCTCGTGCCCGAGATCTGGGAGCTGAGCAAGAGCGCCACGGCGCTGAAGATCGGGGCGCTGCTCGTGAACCTGGCGATCGTGGCGTACCTGCTGATGCGCCTCGGCGTGCTGCCGGCGCCACGGCAGCTGCGCCGCAGTCGCGGCTAGGGCGCACCCCGTGCGCGTCCCGGCCGGCCTAGGTGCCCGCCGGCGCCGCCAGCAGCAGCCCGCCGTGCTCGATCAGCGGCCCGGCGGAGCGCAGCGCAGGCACCGACTCGCACGTCACGAGCCCCTCGCGGGCCGTCAGCTCGTCGGCCACCTCGAACCAGCTGCCGACGTTCTCCGGCGTGTCGATCACGATCGTCTGCAGCGGGGTCCGGCGCCGCAGCGACCACGGCCGTTCGCCGTGCGGGCGGCCGGCGCCCTGGAACCCCCACAGGCCGCGCAGCGTCGTGGCGCCCGCGGCGCCGGCGAGGCGCAGCCGGCGCACGAGCGCGGCGTGCAGCGGCTCGTGGGCGTGGCGCGCCTGCTCGCCCGTGTGGACCGTCAGCTTCTGCCAGTAGACGTGCTCGCTGCGCATCGGCTGTGGCGGCGGACGCGGCGGGGAGATCAGCTCGCCCTCGCGCTTACAGACCTGCACGCGCTCGAGCGCCATCGGCGCCCCCGCGAACATGCCCGACAGCTCCTGCGCGGCCGCCGCCACGAGCGCGGCCTCGCCGTTTCCCACGAGCAGCAGCGGCACCTCGCTGTTACGCCCCCAGAAGCTCGCGCGCCGGCGCTCGCCGGAGACCGTGCCGTCGAGCCCGAGCAGCGCCGTCGCGCCGTCGAGCCCGTGGCGCTGCAGGCAGGCCACCGCGGCGAGATGGGCGGCCACGCCATCGACGCGGAGCCGGCGGCCGATCACGACCGTCAGCTGCGCGCTCGCACCCGTCTCATCGGCCGCCTCGGCGCCGCGCGAGGGCATCCGCACGCGCTCGAGCGTGAGCAGCCCGTGGAGCGGGAGCGTGCGCAGCTCCGCGAGGGCCGCCTCGATCGCCGCGGGCGCGTCGATCGCGACGGCGAGCAGCGGCAGGTCTTCGGAGAGCGTCAGCAGGCGCTCGGTGTGGAGCCGGTGCTTGATACCGAATCCCTCGACCCCGCGCACGAGCGCGCTGGCCGCGACGCGGCGGCTCGCGAACACGTCCATCACCGCGCCCGCCAGCAGCCGCCCGCCGACGTGGTCGCGGTCGCCGAGGTAGACCGTCAGCTTCAGACCCCCCACCCCGTGCCCCTGCCACGCGCCGCTCATCCGCCTCCGATCGCGCGTCCCAGCTCGGCTGCACCGAGCCCCAGCGCGAGGCTGAGGACGATGTTGGCGGCCGCGATCGCGGCCGCTCCGTCCTCGGCGCCGCGCTGGGTCTCGAGCATCCAGGTCGAGAAGGTCGTGTAGGAGCCGATCAGCGCGGTGCCCGCGAGCAGGTAGGCGTCGCCGCTGAGCGTGAGCCCGACGAGCAGCCCGAGGACGACGCTGCCCGAGACATTCACGACCATCGTGCCGAGCGGGAAGCGCGCGTTGTGGGCGCTCGAGACGAGGCCGTCGAGCAGGAACCGAGCGAGCGCGCCGACCCCGCCGAGCAGCCCGACGCCGACCCACAGCGCGACCTCGCTCACTCAGACCGCCCTCGCGCGGCGCACCAGCTTGGTCACGGCGAACACGGCCGCCAGCCCGCCCGCCATGCTGGCCGCGCCGTAGCCGGCGGCCAGCCCGGCCTCGCCGCGGTCGAGCATCCGCAGCAGCTCGACCATCATCGTCGAGAACGTCGTCAGCGCCCCGCAGATGCCGGTCGCGAGGAACGAGCGCCCGTACATCGAGGGCGGCAGGCGCTCCTGCAGGCGCGTGACGAAGTAACCGAGCAGCGCCGCTCCCACCAGGTTGACGGCGAACGTCGGCCACGGCCAGTGCCCCGGCGTGACGGCCAGTTCGCGCGCGAGCACGGTGCGCGCGAGCGCACCCAGGCAGCCGCCCGCGAAGATCGCCGCCAGCTCGCGCCCGTCGATGCCGGCGGGCAGCCGTACCGGCGCCTTCGAGATGACTGCTGCTGCGGTGACTGTCTGCTCCGGAGGTTCCACGTTCTGCCCTCACAAGCGCTCGTGTGACGGTGTCGTAGAAGCCATCAGCGGCTCTCGCCGCGGTTATGGAGCGGGCCTCATCGCTGCGCGCAGCAGCATAGCGGCGTGCCCGGCGACCCGTTCGAGGTGATACACCGACGCTGATGGGAGCCGCGCCTCCGCCCTCGACAGCACCACCGCGGCGGCGCGCGGCGCGCCGCCGGGCCGGAGCGGTCGTCGCGGCGGTGCTGGTGGTCGCGCTGGTCGCGTTCGCGCTGACGCGGCTGAACCTGAGCCATGTCGGCCACGCGCTGATCACCGCCAGCCCCGGATGGATCGCGGCGGCCGTCGCGCTGATGGCCGTGTCGCTCGTGTTCCGCTCGGTGTCGTGGGATCAGGTTCTGAAGGCGGCGCTGCCGGACACCGCGATCAGCTGGGCGGCCGTTGTGCGCGCGACGATGATCGGCGTGATGGGCTCGGCGGTCTTCCCGGGGCGCATCGGCGAGGCGGCCCGGGTGGTGGTCCTCTCGCGCCGTCTGGACGGCTCGCGGCGGCGCAACCTGGCGGTGGTCGCGGGCACCGTCTTCTCGCAGACGCTGATCAACCTGCTCGCGCTCGCCGGCCTGACGATCGTGACGCTCAGCTCGGTGCCGATCGCCAACGGGCACCTGACGGGCGTCGCCTTCGCGCTCGTGATCCCGATCGCGATCGCGCTGATCGTGGTGGCGGGGCCGCGGCTGCTCGCGCTCGGGCGCCACTCGGGCTCGGCGCGCGTACAAGCGGCGACCTCGGCGGTCGAGCGGCTGCTGCGCGCCGCGCGCCAGGGACTGACGGTGTTCGCCCGTCCGCGCCGCGGCGCGCCGGCGATCGGCATGCAGCTGCTGGCGTGGGTGCTGCAGTGGCTCGCCTGCTACGCCGTGCTCGTCTCGCTCGGTCTGCAGCACGAGGCCGGCCCGGCGGCGGCCGCTGCGATCCTGCTGGCAGTCAACGTCAGCGCCGTGCTGCCGGCGACGCCCTCGAACGTGGGCGTCTTCCAGGCGGCCTGCCTGATCGTGCTGGCCGCCTACGGCGTCGGCGCAGGAACCGCGGTCGCCTACGGCATCCTGCTGCAGGCCGTCGAGGTCGTCACCGCGCTCGGGCTCGGCGTGCCGGCGCTGTTGCGCGAGGGCCTGACATGGGGCGATCTGCGCCGCGTCGGCTCAGCCGGCGAGGGCGCGCAGTGACTGGCGCAGCGAGCGCGTCGTCTGCAGCACCGCGGTCGGCTCGTAGCCGCAGTGCGCCATGCAGTTGTCGCAGCGCGGGTCGCGCCCGCGGCCGTAGGCGCTCCAGTCGGTCGTCTCGAGCAGCTCCTTGTAGCTCTGCGCGTAGCCGTCGGACATCAGATAGCACGGGCGCTGCCAGCCGAACAGCGAGTAGGACGGGATCCCCCAGGCGGTGCACTCGAATTCCGCCTTGCCTTCGAGGAAGTCGAGGAACAGCGGGCTGTGGTTCAGGCGCCAGCGGCGCCGGCGCCCGTCCGAGAACGCCTGCGTGAACAGCTCGCGCGTCTGCTGGACACCGAGGAAGTGCTCCTGGTCGGGCGCTTTCTCGTAGGCGTAGGCCGGGGAGATCATCATCTCATCGACCTCGAGATCGTCATTGAGGAAGTCGAGTACGTCGCGCACCGTCTTGGCAGAGTCGTGCGTGAAGAAGGTCGTGTTCGTGGTCACGCGGAACCCGGCCTGCTTGGCGGCCCGGATCGCGGCCACGGCCTTGTCGAAGGTGCCCTCGCGCTCGACGGACTCGTCGTGGCGCTCGCGCAGCCCGTCGATGTGGACCGCCCACGCGAAGTACGGGCTCGGGCGGAACTTCTCCAGCTTGCGCTCGAGCAGCAGCGCGTTCGTGCACAGGTACACGAACCGCTTGCGTTTGACGAGCTCGTCCGCGATCACGTGGATCTCGGGGTGGATCAGCGGCTCGCCGCCCGCGATCGAGACCATCGGCGCGCCGCACTCCTCGACCGCGGCGACCGCCTGCTCGACCGGCATCCGGCGCCGCAGCTCGTGCTCGGGGTGCTGGATCTTGCCGCAGCCCGAGCACGCGAGGTTGCACTGGAACAGCGGCTCGAGCTCGACGATCAGGGGGAACTTGTCGCGTTTGGCAAGCCGCTGGCGCATCAGGTAGCTGCCCATGCGCACGCTCTGCCGGAACTGAACCGCCATCGGGGCCTACCTTAGTCGCCCGCGGGGAAGTCGTGAAGTGCGCCCGCCACGCGCCGCAGCGCCCGCGCTGCGCGCAGCGCGCCGCCGATCGCGCGCACGCGCAGCAGCTCGTGGCTCGGGCTGTCGAGCACCACCCGCACGACGCCGAACGGGCGCCCGGCGGCGGCTCCGCCGAGCCACACGGACTCCATGTCGACTGCGATCGCGCCGCCCGCGTGCAGCTGCGCACGCCGCTCACCGAGCGCCAGCCGCGAGACACACACGACCTCCCCGAGGCGGACCTTCATGCCGAGCCCGGTGATCCGCTGCAACAGCGGCTGGGCCAGCTCGCACGCGATCGGCGCCTCGGCGTGCCCCTCGTCGGCCGCGGCATAGACCTGCTCGGCGACGATCACTTCGCCCGGGACCGAGGAGGGGTCGAGGCCGCCGCAGAAGCCGAGCACCAGCAGCGCCCGGCCCGGATCGGCGCCGAGCCGCCCCGCGGCGGCGCGCGAGCGGTGCGGGCCCATGCCGGTCTTGCGCACGCGCGCGCCGCGGCCGGCCGAGGAGATCAGCGCGGCCTCGACGCGCATCGGCGCAACAACGAGCAGCTCGCTCATCCGCGCGCCCCCACGGCGTCGCTCGCGGCGCCGCTCGCCGGCCCGGCGGCGCGCTCGGGTGCGGCTCCGCCGGACGCGCGCAGCCCGGTCGCCTCGAGCGCGACCGCGGCCGCGGCGTGGCCGCTTTTGACGGCCCCCTCGAGCGTCGCGGGCCAGCCCGTGTCGGTCCAGGCGCCCGCGAGCGCGAGCCCCGGCACGCGCGTGCGCGCCGGCGGCCGCAGCGCCCGCGAGCCCGGCGCCGCCCGGAACGTCGCCGCGTGCTCGCGCGTCACCTGGAAACGCTCGACGCGCGCGCCGCGGGCGCGCGGCAGGAGCTCTGCGAGCGCGGGCTCGTAGCGCTCGCGCAGAGCGGCCACGGTCATACCCATCTCGGCGCCGGCCCCGGACAGCGACACGGCCAGATACTGGCAGTCCGCCGGGGCGCCGGCGGCAGCACCGCGGTCGAAGAGGTACTGGACGGGCGTACCGACGCCGGCGGCGAACGGCTCGTCGAGCACCTGTCGGTCATAGAGGACGTGCAGGTTGACGATCGGCGAGCTCGCGAGGCCCGCGCCCGGCTCGGTGCCGAGCAGCGGCCCGGCGAGCGCACCGGCGCGGTCGTGCGGCACGGCGACCACGAGCGCGTCGGCCGCAAGGGAGTGCTCCGCGCCCGCCGCCCTCCCGCTCACCCGGAAGCGCCCGCCCTCGAGGCCGGCGGCCTCGGCGCGCCAGCCGAGGCGCACCTCGACGCCCGCGCGCTCGAGCGCGAGCAGCGCAGGGTCGCCGACGATCTCCTGGAGCGTGCCCACGTGCAGGCCGATGTCTCCCGCTCCGGCGCTCGAGAGCAGCCCGGTCTGGAACACGAACGCGGCCAGCCCGAGCGACGCCTCGCGGGCGCGGACGTTGAGCGCGGGGAGCGCGATCAGGTCCCACAGCGCCTCCACCGCGTGCGGGCCCTGGCCGTGCGCGGACAGCCAGTCCCCGAAGGACGTCTCGTCGAGCCGCCCGTCCTGCGGGTCGAGGCGCCCGAGCGCCCGCGCCGCGAGCGCCGCGCGCAGCCGCTCGGGCGGCGACAGGCGCGGGTAGCGCGCGAGCGCGCCCGCGAGGTGAAGCGGCGCCGGCAGCCCCCCGCGGCGAAGCCGCGCGGGCTTCTGCCCCGGGCAGAGGACCGGGATGTCCAGCCGCGGCTGCAGCGCGACCAGGTGGGAGCTGCCGAGGCGCTCGAGCAGCTCGCGGTAGGCCTCGCAGCAGCGCAGGAACACGTGCTGGCCGTTGTCCATCTGCAGCCCGTCGCGCTCGAACGAGTAGGCGGCCCCGCCGAGACGGCGGCGCACCTCGACCAGCACCACCTCGGCGCCGGCCGCCGCGCAGTCGAGCGCCGCGGTGATGCCCGCGAGGCCGCCGCCGACGATCGCCACCCGCTTCACGCGGCGGCTCCCAGCACGCCGCGCAGCGCCACCCAAGCCTTCTCGTGGACCGGCAGCGAGGTGCGGCGCGCGAGCGCCGCGTGCGGGTCGGCGTCGATCCGCTCGAGCACGCGCCGGTAGATCCCGGCCATCGCGAGCAGGCAGGCGGCGCTGCGGCGATCGAGCAGCGGCGCGAGCGCGCTTCCGCGCTCGAACCACTCGCGCGCGCGGGCGGCCTCGAAGCGCACGAGCTCTGTCAGCCGTGCGCGCACCTCGGGGTCGTGGCTGTCGAGCGCGGCCAGCAGCGCGGCGGCGCCCTGCTCGCCGCCCTCCGCCGGCAGCTCGAAGCGGCGCAGGTCCTCGCCCGGCAGGTAGACGCGCCCGCCCTCCGCGTCCTCGCGGACGTCGCGCAGGATGTTCGTGAGCTGCAGCGCGACGCCGAGCGCGTCGGCGAGCTCCGGGGCGCCCACGGCGCCGGGCTCGCGCAGCCCGAATATCGCGAGGCACAGGCGGCCGATCGTTCCCGCGACGCGACGGCAGTACAGCAGCAGCTCCTCGAGCGTCTCATAGCGCGTCCCGGCGAGGTCCATGCGCACGCCCTCGATCAGCTCGCGCAGGGCCTCCTGCGGCAGCGGGAAGCGCCGCCCGGCGTCCTGCAGCGCGAGCAGCACCGGGTCTCCCGCGAGCGCGCCGGAGTCGGGCGAGGCGAGCAGCGCGAGCGCGGCCGCCTGCTCGTCGAGGCGGCGCAGCTTCTCGGGCGCCGGCAGCGGCCCGTCGCCGATGTCATCGACGCGCCGAGCGAAGGCGTACACCGCGCACATCGCGCGGCGTCGCTCGGCCGACAGCAGGCGGATGCCGTAGTAGAAGTTAGCCGCCTGCTCTCGCGTGATGGCCTCGCAGCGGGCGTAGGCGCCCGCGACGTCCGCGGGAGCGCTCACCGCCGCCGCGCCCCCGCGCCGAGCAGCGTTCCCGCGAGCGCCGCCGCCCGGCGCGCCGAGCCCGCGCGCGGGGCACCGCCGAGCACGTCGTAGGAGGCACGCTCGATCGCCCCCAGGGCCGCGCGGCCGCCCGCCACGAACGCGGCCACCGCGATCCGCGCGCGACCCCGCAGCTGCGCCACGAGCGGCGTGCCCTCGTCGAGCAGCCGGTGCGCGCGGCGCACCTCGAACGCGAGCACCGCCCGCAGCGGTGCCGAGGCGCTCGGCGCGTGCAGCTCGGCCTCCTCGCACCCGAAGCGCCGCAGGTCCTCCTGCGGCAGGTACACACGCCCGCGGCGCAGGTCCTCGGCCACGTCCTGGCAATGCTCGGCGAGCTGCAGCGCGGTGCAGATCCGATCCGACAGCGCGACCCGCTCGGGCGTGCTCGCGCCGAACACCACGAGCACGATCTCGCCGACCGGGTCGGCCGACAGCGCGCAGTACTCGCGCAGCTCCTGCCAGGTCTCATAGCGGTCGCGGCGCTGGTCGAGGCGGTTCGCCTCCAGCAGCCGCGCGAACGGTTCGCGCGAGAGGCCCGTCCCTGCGATCGTCGCCTGCAGGCGCACCATCAGCGGATCGCGCGCGCGACCCTCGAGCGCCGCGTCGAGCTCGCCCTCGAGCCAGTCGAGCGCCTCGAGTCGTTCGGCGCCGGAGGGCCCGGGCGCGTCGCCGAGCTCATCGACGAGGCGCGCATACCCGTACACCGCGAGCAGGTGCTCACGGGCGGCGCGCGGGAGCACCCGGCTGGCGACCGGGAAGTTCTCGCCGCTCGCGCGGGCCATCACGGCGGCGGCCGCGGGGGCCGCGAACGGCGGCGCTGCGGGCAGGCGCCCGGCCCCGGACGGGGTCTGCCCCGCCATCGGGTGCCGCGTCACCCCTGGCTCTCGGCGAGCCCGCGGAGCGCCGCGGACGGGGCCTCGACGGCGGCGCGCTCCTCCGGCACCGGCTCGGGCATCGCGGTCAGGCACCGGCCGAGCGCCATGATCGGGAAGGTGAGCCTGTAGAGGTGGTAGTTGATGTAGTAGTCGCACGGGAAGCCGGTCCCGGTGTACTGGGGCTCGTCCCAGCCGCCGTCCGCCCGCTGGTTGGCGACGAGCCAGGCGACGCCGCGCGCGAGCGCCTGCGAGCGCTCGCCGGCGGCGTGCAGCGCGAGCAGCGCCCAGGCCGTCTGGGAGGGCGTGCTCGGGCCTCGCCCGATCCACGCCGGGTCGTCGTATGAGCGCGCGTCCTCGCCCCAGCCACCGTCGTCGTTCTGATGCGCCTCGAGCCACGCAACCGCGCGGCGGACCGCAGGCGCCGAGCGCTCGACGCCAGCGGCGATCAGGCCCGGGACGACGGCGCCGGTGCCGTAGACGTGGTTGATGCCCCAGCGGCCGTACCAGGAGCCGTCGTCCTCCTGGTGCGCGAGCAGCCACGCGACGCCGGCGCGCGCCGCCGGCGAGTCGCCGAGCCCGAGCGCCCCGAGCATCTCGATCGCGTGCCCGGTGACGTCGGCGCTCGGCTCATCGATCACCTCTCCGAAGTCGAGGAACGGCAGGTCGCGCACGAGCGCGCGCGTGTTGTCGACGTCGAAGGCGCCCCAGCCGCCGTCGGAGCTCTGCATCCCCTCGACCCAGCGCAGCGCGCGGGCGCAGGCGCCGTCGATCGGCCGATCGGCGCCGCCGCCACGGGCGCGCTCGAGCGCGAGCACGACCTCGGCCGTGTCGTCGACGTCCGGGTAGTTGACGTTCGCGAACTCGAACGCCCACCCGCCGGGCCCGAGCCGCGGCCGCTTGACCGACCAGTCGCCGCGCACCCCGACCTCCTCGCCGAGCAGCCACGCCGCCCCGCGCTGCATCGCCGGGTCATCGCCCGCCACGCCGGCGTCGCCGAGCGCGAGCAGCGCCAGCGCGGTGTCCCAGACCGGCGACTGGCACGCTTCCAGCCGGCGGCTGGCGCCCGGCGGTGCGCCGACCCCGTTCGGGTCGTCGCGGTCCTCGACCATGAACGAGTCGATGCCTTCGATGCCGCGCCGCATCACCGCGTGCTCGAGCGGGTAGCCGGCCAGGCGCAGCGCGATCAACGAGTAGACCCAAGGCGGCTGGATTCCCCCCCAAGATCCGTCGCGCTCCTGCCGGCGCACGATCCAGCTCTCGGCTCGGGCGAGCGCGAGCGCTCGCAGCGGCGCCAGCGGGTGGTGTTCATAGACACGCAGCGCGCGATCGAGCAGGTTCAGCCAGCCGGCGCGACGCGAGGCGGCGCGGCGCGGCGCGCTCGGGCGCAGGGCTCCTCCGAGCGGCTCGAGCTCGGCGAGGTCGAACGGCAGCCGGCGCACGGGCCGGTGCGCTTTGACGACCGACACCGCGACGATCGTCTGGCGCGCCCAGCACGCGAAGTCGTAGACGTTCAGCGGGAATCGGGCGGGCAGCAGGATCAGCTCGACCGGCAGCGCAGGCACGTCCTCCCACGACCACAGCCCGAACAGCGCCAGCCACAGGTGCGTGAACACGCGCGCGCGGGCGAGGCCGCCCTGCTCGCGCACGAACTCGGCCGCGATCCGCATGTGCTCGGCCTCGGGGTCATCGCCGGCGAGCCGCAGCGCCCAGTAGGCCTCGATCGTCGTCGAGAGGTCGCCGGGCCCCTCGAAGAAGTTGGCCCAGGTGCCGTCGGCGCGCTGCTGCGAGCGGATCCATGCTGCGCTGCGCGCGGTCTCGTCCTTCCGCCGGATGCCGAGGAACTCGCGCAGCAGCATGTCCTCGGCGTCCATCGTGACGTTGGTCTGCAGCTCGCCACGCCACCATCCGGCCTCGCTCTGGAGCGACAGCAGGTGCTCGCGGGCCGCCTCGAGCGCCAGCCGCGCCTCGCTCCGCGCCTCCAGGATCGATCGCGCCATGCTGGAAAGCTAACCTAGCGCGCCCGGCGGGCGTCTCCGGGGCAGCTTTTCCTCGCGCACACGAGCACCTCAGCCCTCGCGTCGGTGATCACGCGCCTGCGCAGCAGCGCCTCGGACACCGGCGTCGGGGTCGGGGCGAGGAACCGGTATGCGACCAGGCCGTGCGCCTTGTAGAGCCCGGCGAACGCGAATCCGGGCGCCGGCGAGCGCCCCGCGCCGCGCCGCAGCGGTGGGTAGCCGGTCTCGACGACTTCCCGCAACCGCAGCACCGACCCGGGTACCGCATGGCGAAGGCCGGGGATGTAGTACTGCAGCGGCGCCGAGCCGAGCTCGACGGTCGTGATCGCCCGCCCACCGGGCGCTTCGGGCCCCAGCGCGTGCGCGAGGGAGCGCCAGTCGCCGCGCTGCAGGCGCGGGCTGAGGTCCACGTCGATCGTGATCGCCAGCAGCCCGAGCACGCCGATCGCGAGCAGCACCGCGGCCGGCGCGCCCGCGCGCGGCCATGTCGCGAGCACGGCGATCAGCGCGCTCACCGGCACCATCGCCGCGAGCAGGTTGCGCGGCGCGAGGTAGTCGGACCCCGCCAGCGCGAGCGCGACCGGCAGCAGACAGCCGCAGGCGGACAGCCACAGCGCGATCGCCGCGCCCTCGCGCTGGCGCCGTTCGGCGGCGCTGCGCCGCTTCGGCGGCAGCTCGAGCATCCGCCAGACGCCGATCCCGGCGGCGCCCAGCAGCGGCAGCGCAACGAGCAGCTCGATGCCGTGCCCGAGCGGCGCCCCCGAGTAGCCCGTCAGGTAGTACTGCGGCACCGCCTGCAGGCGCGAGGACAGAGCCCATTCGCCGATCCACTGCGTGCCGTGCCCGCCCTGGGCGGAGATCAGCGGGATCAGCGCGATTCCGACCGCGCCGATGGCGGCCAGCGCCGGCAGGCAGGCGCGCCGCGTCGCGGGCTCCCACAGAAGCCAGGCGGCCATACCGGCGAGCAGGAACACCGCGAAGTAGTGCGTCAGCAGCGCGAGCACGCCGGCGAGGGCGAACGCCGCCACGCGGCGGGCGTCGGGGCGGCGCCGCAGCCGCAGGAAGCACAGCATCGCCACCGCGCTCGTGAGCGCGAACAGGCTGTAGACCCGCGCCTCCTGCGAGAACCACACGAACAGCGGGCCGACCGCGATCAGCGCCGCGCACGCGATCGCGGCCGCGCGCCCCGCCAGCTCCTGCCCGATCCACCATGCGACCGGCACGAGCGCGATCCCGGCGAGCGCCGAGGGCAGGCGCAGAGCGACCTCGCCGCTGCCGAGGATGCGGTAGTCGAGCCACTCGAGCAGGTACCACAGCGGCGGGCTGTTCTCGGTGTGCGAGACGGCGCTGAGAGTCGCCGAGAGGCTCGGGTGCAGGACGTGAACCGGTGTGAACGCCTCGTCGTACCAGAAGCTCTGCAGATCGAGGGTCGAGAGTCGCAGCACCGCCGCCAGCAGCGTCAGCCCGAGCAGCGGCCACCAGACGGCGTGGCCCTCGGGCCGCGCCCGCGCGGGCGCCTCGACGCGGGCGGCGGCGGCGCTCACCGCGCGCACATCCCGAGTTCGGAGGCCTCGCCGAAGCAGCCGTAGCGGCTCGCGCGCACGTCGTCTTCGGTGTGGGCCGGCAGGTACCAGCCGCCGGTCACACGCCGCCGCCCGCCGCGCGTGGGGCCGCTGACGATGAGGCACACCTGCGGGCGGCTGCGCGGCGATCCCGCGGCGGTGTTCCCGCACGTGACCTCACGGTGGGTCGAGGCCCCGCGCAGCAGTTCCTCGTCGACGGTCACGTTGTGGAAGTCGTGATGCGTGTAGGCGCGCCAGGTGGCGATGTCGGCGATCAGGCGTTCGTTGACCCCGGTCTGGCGCGCGACGTCGTTGACGGTCGCGATCGCCAGCAGCAGCCCGGCGAGCACGAGCAGCGTCGTCTCGATGAGACGCAGGCTGCCGGTGCCCTCGTGCTCGCGCTCGCGCGGGCGCAGCGCCTCGGGCAGGCGGCTCCAGGAGTCGCGGGCGGCGTGGGTGGAGGGATCGCTCATTGCACGGGCGCCAGCAGCGGCGTGATCTGGTGGACGACGAACAGCGCCTGCACGAACAGCGTGGCGACCAGCAGGCGCCGGTCGCGCACGACGACGGCCAGCGGCAGCGGCCACAGGATGTACCAGGCGAGCAGCCACGTGCTGGTCACTGAGATCGCGAGCAGCGCCCAGCCGGAGGCCGCGACCCAGTCATAGCCGCGCCAGGTGCGCCACAACAGGTGCAGCACGATCAGCACCAGCGCCGCCTTCAGCAGGTCGTGGTCGACCGGGAACACGCCCGGCTTGCCGAACAGGTGCGCGATCTCGTTGGCGAACGAGTCGCTCGAGACGAACGCCGCGTCCCGGTTGAGCGCGGCCACGATGTCGACCCCGCTGCTGCCGAACGCGAGATAGCCGACCAGCGCGCCGGCGGCGGCCATCGCCAGCGCTCCCAGCAGCGGCGCGAGCCGCCGGCGCGCGAGCAGCATGAAGGGGAGCAGCACCCCGACGGTCGCCTTGACCAGAGCGCCGGCGACAACGATCGCCGCCGCCCCGGCTTCACGCCGGGCGCCGGGGCGCGGCACGAGCATCAGGCTCACCGCGCTCATCATCAGCGCCATCATCAGCAGGTCGTTGTGGGCGCCGCCGAGTCCGTAGATCACATAGAGGGGGTTGGCACCGACGGCGAGCAGCGCGAAGACGGGGTCCAAGCCGCGCCTGCCCGCGCAGCGCCAAGTGAGGGCGAGCGTCCCCGCGCTCGCCAGCAGCGCGATCGTCTTCATCCCCCACAGAGCGCCGACGACGCCGAGCGGCGCCAGCGGGTAGGAGAGGAGCGTGTAGAGCGGGCCGTAAGCAGAGGGCACCAGGCGCCAGACTTCCCCGACGTAGCGGAACACCGGGTCCGAGTGGATCGCCGCCGGCCCGTGGAGGTACGGGTTCAGCCCGTGTTCCACCCCCATCCTGGCGTAGGCGATGTAGCTGAAGACGTCCGTCGAGAGCAGGATCGGCCCGGCGAACACGACCAGCTGCAGGACGGCGACGAGCGCGATCGCCGGGCGGCGGGCGGCGGCGGCGCGGCCGCGAGCGCCCAGCGCGAGCAGGCCCGCGTAGGCCCCGCTCGCCACGAGCAGGAGCGTGAGGAAGATGCGATACGTGAGGCGCTCGCCGGTGCCGGCGAGCCAGCTCGCGATCGCAGGCTGGCGCGGCACCAACGGCCTGTGGCTGACGGCGGCGTCGAGCACGATCTCGACCGTGGACGCGAGCAGGACGAGGCCGAGCACGGCGGCGAGCGCCATCATCCAGCGCCGGTCGGCGACGCGCGCCGGAAGCGGGGCCGCGCGTGCGGCCGTGCTCACGGTCCGGTTACCCTCGGCGCGCGCGCCGCCGTCGCCGGGCGGCGAGCGGGCAGGGTCCGCCCAGCGATCAGGTACGCAGGAACGCCGCCGCTGATGGCGTCGGGAGTCGGCGGGCCCACGCTCACGACGGATGAGCGTAGCTGACCGTCCCCCGGCCGGGAACGGCGCCGGCGAGGTGGCGCTCCGCGGCCGCGGGTACTCTGCGGCGATGATCCGGGGGCCTCTCGAGGGGCCGCACGACGACGACGCGGGCGGCCCCGTCGCGCGGCTCGCGCCGGGCGCGCCCGCCGTGCCGGCGCCGCCCGCGGCGGCGCGTCCTCGGGCGCGATCTCGTGCGGGCGCCGATGCGAACGGCGCGGCGGGGCGCGCAGGCCTGCGCGGCAGCGGCTGGGGCGGCGCAGCGCTCGCGTTCGCGCTGTATGCGGCCGTGTCCGCGGCGGCCTACGGGGCGCAGGTCCTCCCTCATCTGGGCAGCGAGGTCGTCGGCTCGGGGCAGTCCGAATTCTTCAGTGGCCGCGACCAGGGGACGTTCACGTGGGCGCTCGCGTGGGTCGAGCACGCACTGGTGCACCTGCAGAACCCGATCCTGACGAACGCCGTGTTCGCGCCGCGGGGCTACAACCTCGCCTGGTCGGCCAGCATCCTGCTGCCCGGTCTGGTGACCTCGCCGCTGACGGCGATCGCAGGCGCCGTGCCGGCGTTCAACGTGCTCGCGCTGACGGCCCCCCCGGTTGCCGGCCTCGCAGCCTTCCTGCTCTGCCGCGAGCTGAGCGGCTCGTTCGCCGCAGCGCTCGCCGGCGGGCTGCTGTACGGGTTCAGCAGCTACGAGACGGCCGAGATGATCAACCACCTCAACCTCGCGCTCATCGCCGGGGCGCCGCTGGCCGGACTGCTCGTCGCCCGGCGGGCCAGGGGCAGGACGACCCGCCGCCGCTACGTCGCCGGCCTCGCCGCGGTGCTCGCGGCCCAGCTGTGGACATCGACCGAGGTGTTCGCCTCGCTGCTCGTATTCGGGGCGATCGGCTTCGCCGCGGGCTTCGCGCTGGCCGGCAGCGCCGCGCGCCGGCAGGCGGCGGCGCGGCTGGCCGGCGAGTCGGCGCTGGCGCTGCCGCTGGTGCTCGTCCTGGGAGCGCCGCTGCTCTATCACGTGATCCGCTACCCCAACCCGCTCAGCGGGCACCCCCAGGCGGGCGTCGGCGCCGACCTCGCCGGGCTGGTGATCCCGACGCAGGCGATCTGGCTGCACGGCCACGGCGGGACGCTTCCGACGGGCAGCGAGCTCGCCGGGAACATCACCGAGCAGGGGCTCTATCTCGGCCCCGTGCTGATCGGGCTGCTGATCGCGTTCGGGATCGAGTTCCACCGCAAGCTGCTCGGCCGCCTGCTCATCACGATGATGTTGCTCGCCCTCATCGCCTCGCTGGGATCGCACCTGCTCGTCGTCAACCACGACACGAGCGTGTGGCTGCCGTGGTCGCTGGCGGGTGAACTCCCCTTCATCCGCTACGCGATCCCGGCCCGCTTCGCGCTCTACCTGTGGCTGGCGGTGGCGCTCGCCACCGCGCTGTGGCTGGCACAGCGGCGTGCGCGAGGCGTGCGCTGGCTCACGTTCGCGCTCGTCGTGCTGTCGCTCGTGCCGAGCCCGTCCTTCCGCTGGGCCTCGCGCGTGGACCGCCCGCCGCTGCTCGAAAGCCCGTCGCTGCTCGCCCGCTATGTGCCGGCCGGGGCGACGGTCCTCGCGCTCCCGTTCGGCGAGATCGGCTCCTCGATGGACTGGCAGGCCGAGGCCGGCTTCCGCTTTCGCCTCGCCGGCGGCTATCTCGGCTGGGCGCTGCCGGCCCCCTACGCCGGGTTGTCCGTGATCCACGAGCTCACCGGCCAGCCGCCCGGGGGACGCCTCGAGGCGCGGCTGTGCCGCTTCACAGCGCTGACGGGGACGAGCATCATCCTCGTGCGAACCTCCCAGCTCGGCTATTTCCCCGAGGAGCTCGCATCGCTGCACGCGCGCGTGCGCCGGGTGGGCGGGTTCCTCGTCTACGACCTCCGCGGGCCGGCGACGGCCGCCTCCTGCCGGCGGGCGATCGCCGCGGCCGGACCGACGAGGTAGCGCCCGTCGAGGACGCCAGACGCGCCGGCTCAGCTCACAGCGCGGTCCAGACCGTCTTTGACTCGAGGTATGCGTCGAGGCCGTCGTGCCCGTGCTCGCGCCCGATGCCCGACGCCTTGAAGCCGCCGAACGGCGCGCACGGGTCCGCGAGCCCCCAGGTGTTCACGTAGACCATCCCGGCGCGCAGCATCGCGGCCATCCGGTGCGCGTTGCCGACGTCGCGTGTCCAGACCCCCGCCGCGAGGCCGTATTCGCCGGCGTTGGCACGGGCTGCGACCTCCTCGAGCGAGTCGTAGGGAGACGCCACCAGCACGGGGCCGAAGATCTCCTCGCGCGAGATGCGCAGCTCGTCGGAGGTCGTGCTGAACAGGGTCGGCGCGACGTAGTAGCCGCCGCTGTCGGTCAGCGCGGCATCGCCGCCCGTGACCACTTCGGCACCCTCGTCGCGGCCGGAGGCGATGTAGCCGAGCACGCGCTCCTGCTGCTCGGCCGATACCAGCGGGCCGAGCTGCGTGCCGCCGTCGAGGCCGGGGCCGAGCTGGGTCGCCGCCGCCGCCTCGGCCAGCGCCGAGAGCACCTCGTCGTAGCGGTCGGCCGGCACGAACAGGCGCGAGCCCGCGTTGCATGCCTGGCCGGAGTTGAAGTAGATCGCCTGGAAGGAGCCCTTTACGGCCGCCTCGAGGTCCGCGTCCGGGAGGATGATGTTGGGCGACTTGCCGCCGAGCTCGAGCGTGACGCGCTTCAGCGCGCCGCCCGCCTTGGCGCCGATCTCGCGCCCGACCGCGGTCGACCCGGTGAACGCGATCTTGTCGACGCCCGGGTGCTCGACCAGCGCCGCGCCGGTCTCGCCGTCGCCCGTGACGACGTTCAGCACGCCCGGCGGGAAGCCGACATCGAGCGCCAGCTCGCCGAGCCGCAGCGCGCTGAGCGGCGTCTGCTCGGCCGGCTTGAGCACGATCGTGCAGCCCGCGGCCAGCGCCGGCCCGAGCTTCCACGCGGCCATCAGCAGCGGGAAGTTCCACGGGATGATCTGGCCCGCCACGCCGACCGGTTCGCGGCGCGTGTAGACGTGCAGCCCCGGCGCGCCGACCGGCAGCACGCCGCCCTCGATCTTGGTCGGCCAGCCGGCGAAGTAGCGCAGGTGCCCGACCGCACCGGCGACGTCGACGTACTGGGCGAGGCCGACCGGCTTGCCGTTGTCGAGCGACTCGATCTGGGCGAACTCCTCGGCCCGCTCCTCGAGCGCGTCGGCGAGGGCGTGCATGAGCCGCTCGCGGCCGGCGGCGGGCATAGCGCTCCACTGGCCCTCGAACGCCTCACGAGCGGCGTCGACCGCGCGTGCGACGTCCTCGGCGCCGCCCTGCGGTATCTCGGCGATCTCGTTGCCGCTCGCCGGGTCGATGGTCGAGAACGTGCGGCCGTCCGCTGCCTCGAGCCGCTCGGAGCCGATCAGCAGGCGGTGGGGCTGGGCGATGAAGCTGCGCGCCGGGTCACCCAGCGCGTCGGGGAGGGCGTCTGCGGAGATGGTGGTCATGGCTGGAGCCTACCTCTACGGCGCGCTACGGGGGCAACCCTTATGCTGCCGCCATGGCCGAGCCCTCGAAGGCCGTCCTGATCACCGGCTGCTCGTCGGGCATCGGCCGTGCCACAGCGCTGCGGCTGCTCGGCTCGGGCTGGACCGTGTACGCGACCGCACGGCGGCCCGAGACGCTCGGCGAGCTGGAGGGCGCAGGCGCGCGGACGCTCGCGCTGGACGTCACCGACGAGGCCTCGATGAGCGCCGCGGTGAGCGCGGTGCAGGAGCGCGAGGGAGCCGTCGGCGTGCTGGTCAACAACGCGGGCTACAGCCAGAGCGGCGCGATCGAGACGGTGCCGATGGAGGCCGTCCGGCGGCAGTTCGAGACCAACGTGTTCGGGCTCGTGCGCCTGACCCAGCTGGCGCTGCCCGCGATGCGAGCCCAGGGCTGGGGGCGGATCGTGAACGTGGGCTCGATGGGCGGGCGCATGACGCTCCCCGGCGGGGGCTACTACCACGCGACCAAGTACGCGCTCGAGGCGATCTCCGACGCGCTGCGCTTCGAGGTCAGGGGCTTCGGCATCGGCGTGACGCTGCTCGAGCCGGGCCTGATCACGACCGAGTTCGGCGAGGCGGCCGCGGGTGCGCTGGCCGAGGCCTCCGCGAGCACCGACGACGGGCCCTACGCGGCTTTCAACGCCACCGTCGGCAGCCTCACGAAAGGCGCCTACGAAGGGCCGATGCGCCGGCTCGGCGGCGGCCCCGAGAAGGTCGCGCGGGCGATCGAGCGCGCGATCTCCGCGAGCCGTCCGCCCTCGCGCGTGACGATCACGCCGTCCGCCAAGCTGATGATCGCCACGCGCAAAGTGCTCGGCGACCGCGGCTGGGACGCGGCGATGCGCGGGCAGTTCCCGGCGCCGGCCGGCTGAGAGGGGCCCGCCCGCCAGCTATGCCGCGAGCGCCAGCAGCGGCGCCGGCGCGCCGAGGTGGTAGCCCTGCGCGTAGTCGACGTCGTAGGCGCGCAGCATGCTGACGGTCGGCTCGTCGCCGACGAACTCGGCGATCGTCTCGCGGCCCATCCCCCGCACGATCCGGGCCAGCGCGCGCACGACGAGCTGGTCGGTGCGCGAGGCGGGCAGCTCGCGGATGAAGTCGCCGTCGATCTTCAGGTGGCTGAACGGCAGCTGCTTGAGATACTGGAAGGAGCCGAAGCCGGCGCCGAAGTCATCGAGCGCGAGCCCGCAGCCGAGGTCGAGCACGCCGCCGCAGAACGCTCGCGCGCTGGCCATGTCGGAGATCGCTGCCGTCTCGGTGATCTCGATCGCGAGCCGCTGCGGCGCGACGCGGTGGCGCGCGAGCATCGCCGCGATGTAAGCGAGCATCCCGCGGTCGGTGACCGACAGCGCCGAGACGTTGACCGCCACGGTCATGCCGCGCATGCCCGGGTCGCGGCCGAGCAGGCGCGTGACGCGCGCGAGCACCATGCGGTCGATCTCGCCCACCAGGCCGTAGCGCTCGGCGGCCGGAAGGAAGGCGCCCGGGGCGACGAGCCGGCCGTCGTCCTCGCGCAGGCGCAGCAGGGCCTCGTAGTGGGAGACGGCGCCGTCGCGCAGCGAGACGATCGGCTGGAAGTGCAGCTCGAAGGAGTCGCGGTCAAGCGCTCGCCGCAGGCGCGCGAGCAAAGGCCGCCCGTGCAGCCCTGCAGGCGAGGAGCGCGCCGCGCGCGCGTGAAGAGATCCGGGCCGGTAGCGGCCGCGGCCGCCGGAGGCGGCGCCCAGCCACATGCGCGGGCTGCCGTTGATCGAGGTCGAGTTCTGCATCACCGATCCGGGAGTCCTTCGACGGAGCCGTGCGGGCACCTGCGGGCGGGAAGGCGCTCCCAGCCGGTCGAGCGCGCGGGTGGAGGAGGCGGCGCGCCCGGGCGTGGCCGGTCAGGCTAGCCGGGCGCGCGGGCCCGCGCCTCGAGCCCCGTCTCAGTGCCGCGGTCTCGAGCGGTACGGTCGCCGCGCGCGGTCGGAGACGACCAGCAGCAACGCGACGAGCACGAAGTTCATCACCACCGAGGAGCCGCCGTAGGCGACGAACGGGAGCGTGACGCCGGTAAGCGGGATCACACGCGTGACGCCGCCGACGATCACGAACACCTGCAACGCGATCACGAACGACAGGCCGGTGGCGAGAAGCTTCGAGAACGAGTCGCGCGCGAGGGTCGCGGTCTTCAGGCCGCGCGCGATCAGCAGCAGGTAGACGACCAGCAGGCCGGCGGCGCCGAGCAGGCCGAGCTCGTTCACGATCACCGCGTAGATCATGTCGCTTTCGGGCACCGGCAGGATGTAGCTCCGGACGAGGTGGTGCGGCGCGACTTCGACCGTCTGCGCCAGCAGCGAGCGGTCGAAGCCGGTGCCGAGCAGGCCGCCGTCGGCCTGCGCGAACAGCGACTGCGCGAGCTGGAAGCTGCTGCCGCCTTCGCGGAAGTAGATCTTGTGGTCGAAGGGGTTTTCCCATGCTTCGACGCGCGCGTGCACGTGCCCGACGTGATTGCTCACGAACCAGGCGCCGACGGCGAACAGCACGAGGCCGATCAGCGGGAACGAGAAGCGGCCGGTGGCGACATAGAGCAGCGCGAGGAAGGCGCCGTAGAACATCAGCGAGGTTCCGAGCTCGCGCGTCAGCAGCAGCGTCGCCATCGCGGCTCCCCACACGATCAGCATCGGCCCGAACTGCTTCATCGGCGGGATCGTCAGGCCGAGCACACGGCGCCCGGCCGTGACGAGCGCTTGGCGGTTGTCGCGCAGGTAGCTGGCGAGGAAGATCACGATCGCGACCTTGGCGAACTCGGCCGGCTGGAATGAGACGCTGCCGACGTGGATGTCGAGGTAGGCGCCGTTGACCTGCTCGCCGATCCCGGGCAGGCGCGGCAGCACCGTCATGCCGATCCCTATCAGCGCGATCGTGTAGCGGTATCGCTCGAGCACCGCGACGCCTTCCTTGCGCAGCGCGAGGATGACCGCCGCGAACAGGATCAGCCCGACGATCATCCACTGCGCCTGCTGGCGCGCGAGCACCGGGTTGATGCGGTAGACCATCACGATCCCGATGCTCGCGAGCACCGCCACCAGCGGGAACAGATACGGGTCCGCGTCCGGCAGCGCGAAGCGGATCACGAGGTGGGCGGCCAGGCACAGCGCGAGGAACAGCAGCCCGTAGCTGAGCGAAACGCTCGAGGCGTGGTTGAGGGTGAGGTTGGTCGACGCGCGGGGCGAGCTGCTTTCGGCCTGGATGAAGATCGCCGTGAAGCCGGCGGTCACGAGCAGGGCCGATGGCAGCAGCCCGAGCAGCTCCCTGTTGCGTGCGCTCAGCACCCGCCCGAGGCTACCCGCAGGCCCGGCGCTGCGCTCCGGTGCTGCCGCTACCCTTGGACAGGGACGCGCCGGGAGCAGGCGCAGCCTGCCTCCGCCCCGCATGCAAGCGAACACGCCGACAGCCCATGCCTGAGGAGCGACCGCCCTCGCTTTGGCGCGGGATGTGGGTCCGCTTCGCGCTCGCCGGGGTCCTCATCATCGCCCTCAGCGGCGCCGCCACGGCGACGGTCGCGGTCAACGAACTCAACAACATCGTCCACCGCCTGTTCCCCGCGAGCGCGCACATCCACACGCGCAAAGGGCTCGTGACCGAAACCGAAAGCTACGCGGGCGGGCCGCAGAACTTCCTCGTGCTCGGCTCCGACCGCCGTGAACACTCGAAAGACTCCTTCGACCGCGAAGACCCGCCGCACAGCGACACGATCCTGCTCGTGCGCTTCGACCCCGAACAGGGACAGACCTCGGTGATGTCGATCCCGCGCGACCTGATGGTCAACATCCGCACGCCCGAAGGCGCGCTGTACCCGAACGAAAAGATCAACGCCGCCTACACGATCGGCAGCCGGATGAAGGGCAGCGACGGCGGCATCGTGCTGGCCGCCGAAACGATCGAGCGCGAAGTCTTCCCGGAGCTCAAAGGGCAGCTCAACGGGATCATCGACGTCAACTTCGGCGGTTTCATCAAAGTCGTCGACACGCTCGGCTGCGCGTACGTGAACGTCGATCACCGCTACCTCGGCGGCGGCAGCCTGGCGGAAAACTTCTCGGCCATCAACCTCCAGCCCGGCTACCAGAAGCTGTGCTACGAAAACGCCCTCTCCTACGTGCGCTTCCGCCACTTCGACTCGGACTTCGTGCGCGTCGCGCGCCAGCAGGACTTCATGCGCGACCTGCGCGAGCAGATCTCCCCCAGCGACGTCCTCGGGCGCATCGAAGAAGTCGCCTCGTCGGTCGGCAAGGCCGTGCGCTCGACGTTCAAACCGACGATCGGCACGCTCAAGGAACTCGCCAAGCTGATCGCGTTCTCGCAGTCCAAGCCGCTGCGCCAGGTCAGGTTCAAGACGACCAACGTCAACGCACAGATAGGCGGCGGCTCCTACGTCACCTCGACGCCCGAACTCGAGAAAGAAACGCTCGAACAGTTCGAGCACGGCGATGAACAGGTGCACCTGCCCTCGTCGAGCACGCACAGCGCGCACAGCTCATCCCACCATCACCACTACAGCTCGCACGCGCCATCCCCCGCCGAACTCGGGCTGACCCCCACCACCGGCGAGAGCGAAGCCGTCAAAGCGGCGGTGCAGGTCCCGTTCAAGGTCCTCTACCCCTCGCTGCAGACCGTGCAGGGCACCCAGGAAACGGTGCGGCCCTACGACATCCGAAACCAGCAGGGCATCCTCCACCACGCCTACGTGGTCGTGTGGCGCCAGAACACCCTCGGCGGCTACTACGACTTCCAGGGCACCGATTGGCTGAACCCGCCGCTGTTCCACGGTGCGCGCACCGAGCAGGTCGGCGGGCACACCTACCTGCTCGTCGACGACGGCTCGCACATCCACGTCGTCGGCTGGCGCGACGGGGCGGTCCTCTACTGGGTCACGAACACGCTGCTCGAGGACCTCAGCAACTCGCAGATGATGGCGATCGCCAAATCGGCGCAGTCGCTGCACTAGCCGCCCTGACCCGCGAGCGCTCTCACTCCCGGCGAAGCGTGAGCGGGGCCGGCCACACGTAGCGCAGCTTCCGCGGGCTGCCATACAGGCGCCCGGGGACGCCGCCCGGCGGCTCGACGCGGGCGCTCTCGCCCGGCCGGCCGCCGATCGCCTCGTAGAACGCCTGCGCCGGGGCGTTCTGCTCGAGCACCCACAGGTACATGCCCTCGCCGCGGGCGCGCGAGCAGCAGACCTCGGCGACGGCCGCCATCAGGCGCCGCCCGAGACCGCCGCGCTGCACATCGCGGGCAACGTGCAGGTTCTCGACGAGCGTCCCCGAGCGCGGGTCGGCCGCCAGGTAGGCGTTCACGAAGCCGACCGGCGCGCCCGCCTCGGCGATGATCGTGACGCGCGCATCCTCCTCGGCGGCGAGCCGCTCGCGCCAGACCACGAGCCGGTCCTCGAGCACGTCTCCGTCCAGGAATGCGTCCGAGTAGGCGCCCCGGTAGTGGCGGCGCCAGCTCTCGGCGTGCAGGGCCGCGATCGCGCCGGCGTCGGCGGCGCCCGCGCGCCGCAGCGCGGCTGCCGCGGCGCGGTCGGCGCCCTCGCTCACGCGACGCCCGGGCGGGGCGGGCGGCTCATCCGGAGCGTCCGTCGAGCGCCGCGTTGACGAGCGCGTCGGCGCGGGCGTTCTCGGCGCGCGGGACCGTGCGGATCGACCACGAGGAGAACTCGCGAAGGGCCTTCATCGCCTCCAGGTACAGCGGGCGCATCGCCTCGTGCTTGACCTTGTAGAGCCCCTGGACCTGCTTGGCGATCAGCTCGGAGTCGCCGATCACCTCGACCTCGTCGGCGCCGAGCTCGCGCGAGGCGGCGAGCCCGAGCAGCAGCGCCCGGTACTCGGCGACGTTGTTGGTCGCCCGGCCGAGCAGCTCGGCACGCTCGAGCAGCGTCCCGCCGTCGGTGTCAGAGACGACGCAGGCGGCGGCCGCGGGCCCCGGGTTGCCGCGCGCGCCGCCGTCGACGTGCACGACCACCTTCACGGGAGGGGCGCCCTGCGTCCGTTGTCGGGTGCGGCGCTCAGAGCGCCTTGGCGAGCGGCAGGTAGTCGCCGGTCACGCGCGCGCGGCGGCGGTCGCGGATCACGCGGCGCTGGCTGCCGTCGGGAGAGATGCCGGTGCTGCGGCTGCGGGCCCGGCGATCGAACTCACGCCGCTCGACGATCACGGTGACGTTGTCGTCGTCGCGGTAGTGCTCGACGAGCTTCGGGTAGAGCTGCTCGGCGAGCGGCTTGGGTACGACGCAGTAGATCATCTCGGGCGCCATGTTACTCCCCGCCCGGGATGGCGCAAGGGGCGCAGCGTCTATTGCGCGAGCGCGAGCGCCCCGGACTCCGAGGCCAGCGCGTTCCCTTCGCGCTCGTCGCGGTCGAGTTCGTCGAGCTCGGTCCCCTGCCCGATCGCGACCGCCATGGCGGGCTCTTCGCCGAGGTCGACCTCGTAGCGGTACCAGGACAGCTCCCAGGCGACAACGATGCGCACGACGCTGCTGAGGTGCTCGGCCGAGCGCACGCTGACGACCGGCTCGCCGAGCGAGCGGGCCACGCCCGCGATCCGGCGCGGGAACTCGCTCGCGTTGAACACGCCGACCGCGAGCTCCGGGTAGCCCGGGGGGCCGGCTTCGCGCCCGCCGGCTTCGCCCGGCGTGGCGCGCACCGGCGCCGCGGCCGCGTCATCGCTCTCCCCCGCGAGCAGGTCGAACGGGGCGCTGCCGTTCGCATCCTCGCGCCCAGCGGCCGGCGCGCCACCGCGCGGCTCATCCTCCTGCTCGCTGCGCGGGCGCAGCGACATCGCGAGGCGGTCGAGCAGGCTGCGCCCGCGGCGCGGGCGCGTCGGCGGCAGCGTGACCTCGGCGACGGCGTCGGTCTCCCGCAGCCAGCCCTCGTGCGTCGCGCGCGGGGCGCAGAGCTCACACACGAGCCGCCGGCGGCCGTCGGCGATGAAGTAGTCGGGCTGCTCTCCTCGCAGCAGCCGGCGTGCGCACACGTCGCAGGCTATATCGGGCTGCGACGTCACGATCGAGCGTGTCGTCATCGCGGTAGCGTAGCTGGCCGCACAGCCGATATGCGTGACAGGCGCGCCGCCGGGGGCGCCGCGCGGGCCCGGGCCGTCGCGCTGCTACTCGCTCCGCGCTCCTCGCCGCGGCGCGGTGCGGCGCTCAGGCGTGGGCCGCCTCCTGCTCGCTACCCGCGTCCTGCACGACCCGCTGGACGAGATGGCCCGGCACCTCTTCATAGCGCAGGAACTCGAGCGTGTAGTCGCCCTGCCCCTGGGTGATCGAGCGCAGATCGGGCGCGTAGGTCAGCATCTCGGCCATCGGCACCTCTGCCTTGATCTCGGTCATCGCGCCCGCCGGCTCCATCCCCTGCGGACGGCCGCGGCGGCTGTTGAGGTCGCCGATCACGTCGCCGACGCTCGCCTCGGGGACCGACAGCGTGACCATCATGATCGGCTCGAGCAGCACCGGGTTCGCTTCCTGCAGCGCCTGCCTCATCGCCTGGATCCCCGCCAGCTTGAACGCGATCTCCGAGGAGTCGACCGTGTGGTACTGGCCGTCGAACAACCGCACGCGGACCCCCTGCACCGGGTAGCCCGCGATCACGCCGGCTTCCATCGCCTCGCGCACGCCTTTCTCGACCGCGGGGATGAACGAGTTCGGGATCACGCCGCCCTTGATGTTGTCGACGAACTCGTAGCCGTGGTCGCCGCCGTCGTGCAGCGGCTGGATCTCGATCTGGCAGTCGCCGAACTGGCCGCGGCCGCCGGACTGCTTCTTGTGCCGGCCGTGGCCGTTCGCCGAGGAGCGGATCGTCTCGCGGTAGGGCACGCGCGGCGGCTTCAGCGTCACCTCGACCCCGAAGCGGTCGCGCAGGCGGTCGACGATCACTTCGACGTGGACCTGCGAGAGCCCGGCGACGATCTGCTCGCCCGTCTGCTGGTCGCGGTGCAGGTCGATCGTCGGGTCCTCCTCCTGCAGGCGCCGCAGCGAGGAGAGCACCTTGTCCTCGTCGCCACGGCTCTTCGGCTCGACGGCGAACGCCATCACCGGCGAGGGCAGCTTGAGGCTCGGCATGTCGATCGGCTCATCGCGCGCCGCGAGCCAGTCGCCCGCGCGGGTCTCCTTGAGCTTCGCGACCGCGCCGATGTCGCCCGGCCCGAACTCGCTGACGTGCTCGACGTCCTTGCCGGCGAACTCGAGCAGCTGCCCGATCCGCTCCTTGACGTGGGCGCGCGTGTTGAGCGCCTGGCTGTCGGCGCTGATGACGCCCTGGTAGACGCGCATCAGGTTGATGCGGCCGGCGAACGGGTCGGCACGCGTCTTGAACACGTAGGCGAACAGCGGCTCCTGCTCGTCGGAGCGCAGCTCGATCTCGCCGACTTGCAGCGAGCCGTGCTTGACCGGCGAGGGAAGGTCCTCGACGATCGCGTCGAGCAGCCGGGTGGTGCCGAGGTTGGCGGTCGCCACGCCGCAGACCACCGGGAAGATCTTGCCGTGGTTGGTGCCCTCCTTGAGCGCATCGACGATCTCCTGGTGGGAGATCTCGCCACCGTCGAGGTAGCGCTCCATGAGCGCGTCCGAGACTTCGCACACCTCGTCCATCAGCTTCTCGCGGTATTCCTGCGCGAGCTCAGCCTGCGCCTCGGGAATCGGGATCTCGTCTGCCGCGCCGCGCTCGGGGGTGGGCTGCGCGCGGAATGCCTTCATGTCGACCAGGTCGATCACCCCGTCGACCTCGTGCTCGAAGCCGATCGGGATCTCGGTCGCCACCACGTGCTGGCCGAAGGCCCGCTTCAGGCCTTCGAGCGTGCGGAAGAAGTCGGCGCGCTCGCGGTCGAGCATGTTTACGAACAGCATCCGCGCGATGTCGAGCTCCTCCGCACGCGCCCACAGCCGGCTGGTGGTGACCTCGACCCCCATGACGGCGTTGATCACGAACACGGCCGACTCGCACACTCGCAGCGCGCCGAGCGCGTCGGCCACGAAGCTCGGCTCGCCCGGCGTGTCGAGCAGGTTGATCTTGCGGTCCTGCCAGCGCAGCGAGCTGAGCGTCGCCGAGATCGACATCTGCCGCGACTGCTCGTCGGGGTCGGAGTCCGACACGGTGCTGTGGTCGGGGACCGTGCCGAGACGGTTGATCGCCCCCGCCTCGAACAGCAGCGCCTCGTGCA
Organism: uncultured Solirubrobacteraceae bacterium; assembly: GCA_963782575.1. Taxonomy (GTDB): domain Bacteria; phylum Actinomycetota; class Thermoleophilia; order Solirubrobacterales; family Solirubrobacteraceae; genus Palsa-744. The sequence goes on from CAWAKI010000005.1 coordinate 97,623, forward strand.
GCGAGGTCTTCCCGGAACCTCGATGTCCGACGAGTGCCACGTTGCGAATACGGTCCGCTGCGGGGTGCATGGGATATGTCTCCTTCCTCGGGTGTCGCCACCATAGCGCCGGGCGTCGGCCAGGTCTAGCCGCCTGGCCAGGGCCGCCGAGGAGGCGCGCGGGCGCTCAGTCCAGCAGCCCGTTGACCTGCCGAACGACCCTGCCTCCGCGCAGGATCGTGGTCTGCACGATCTCGTAATCCAGCGGCTCGGCATCGTGGCCCGAGTGCCGCAGCCGCGCGGTGCGCACGAAGCGGCCCGGCTCGGCCTCGCGCAGCGACAGGTTCTCGATCGTGCTGTCGGGGTATCGAGCGAGCACGCCCTGCCAGAAGTCCAGCACGGCCGGCAGGCCGTGGATCTCCCCGCGGCCCAGCGGGGGCGGCGGGACGTACTCGACGTCCTGCGCGAACAGCGCCATCACCGCCTCGATGTCGCCCCGGTTGAAGGCGTCGCGGGCCCTGTCGAAGGCAGCCTGCAGCGCGCGGCGGCGCAGCGGCCCCGGCGCCAGCCCCACCGCTCTGGCGCCGAGCGCGGCCAGGCCGGGCGCCGCCAACTCGAGCCGGTCGGCGAGCGGCCGGCTCAACGGCACCTCGCGCCGCACGCGAGGTCAGTCGTCGAAGGACTCCTCCTGCATGCGCGAGCGCAGCCGCAGCACCGCCTTGGTGTGCATCTGGGACACGCGCGACTCGGTCACGCCGAGCACCTCGCCGATCTCGCGCAGGGTCAGGTTCTCGTAGTAGTAGAGCGCGATCACGAGCTTCTCGCGCTCGGGCAGCTTGGCGATCGAGTCGGCGATCCGGTCCTTGAGGTCGCCCACGTCGAGCGCGCGCGAGGGATCGGGCGCGTTCGGGTCCTCGATCGTGTCCATCAGCGAGACCTGGTCGCCGCTCGAGTCCGACACGCTCCAGAGCTCGTCGAGCGCGACGATCGATGAGTGCGAGATCTGCAGCAGCGAGTCGTTGAGCTCGTCGATCGTGATGCCCATCTCGTCGGCGATCTCCTGGTCGGTGGGCGCGCGCTGCAGCAGGTGCTCGAGCTTCGCATTCGCGCGCTCGACCTCGCGTGCCCGCGCCCGCACGCTGCGCGGCACCCAGTCCAGCGAGCGCAGCTCATCGATGATCGCGCCCTTGATCCGCATGATCGCGTAGGTCTCGAACTTGATGTCGCGCGAGAGGTCGAAGCGCTCGATCGCCGAGATCAGACCGACGAGCCCGTATGAGATGAGGTCGGCCTCCTCGACGTGGGGCGGCAGCCCGGCGGCCGTGCGCCCGGCCACGTACTTGACCAGCGGGGAGTAGGCGACGACGAGCCGCTCACGGCTCTGCTTGTCGCCGTCCTCCTTGTAGCGGCGCCAGAGTTCGCGCAGCTCGATCGGTTTGACGTTCGTCTCCAGGGGTCTTCTCCGGCTGACAGGGCCGCTCCGGCCAGGGAGCCTAACGCTAGCGGCGGGGGCGGCGCCTATCCGGCGCGCCGGACCATCTGGCCTTCCGGCGGCCTCACGCCCTCGGATGGCTCTGCTCGTAGGCGCGGCGCAGGCGCGCAGACTCAACGCGCGTGTAGATCTGGGTGCTCGACACGCTCGCGTGCCCGAGCATCTCCTGAATCGAGCGCAGGTCGGCGCCGCCGTCGAGCAGGTGCGTGGCGAAGCTGTGGCGCAGCGAGTGGGGCGAGGCCTCCTGCGCGACGCCCGCGCGCTGCGTCCAGGTGCGAAGCCGCCGGCGCACGTCGCTCGTCGAGAGCGCTCGCCCGCTGCGGCTCAGGAACAGCTCGGCCGCCGCCGTCCCGGCGCGCGCGGCGAGCGCGGGCCGCCCGCGCTCCAGATAGGCTCGCACGGCGGCCATCGCCGGCTCGCCGACCGGCACCACGCGCGTCTTTCGCCCCTTGCCCTCGACGCGCAACTGCTCCAAGTCGTGCTCGACGTCCTGCACCCCCAGCGAGACGAGCTCCTGGGCGCGCAGGCCGCTCGAATAGGCGAGCTCGAACATCGCGCGATCGCGAAGCGCGAGGCCGTCGTCGCCCTCCGCGGCGCCCGCGGGGATCGAGTCCAGCAGGCGGCCCGCCTCGCGCGCGCTCAGCACACGGGGCAGGCGGTTGCCGCGGCGCGGCGTCGAGACGAGGTCGGCCGGGTTGTGCGAGATCTGACCGTGGCGGCGCTGGCTGGCGAACAGCGCGCGCAGCGCGGCCAGCTTGCGCGCCGAGGTGCTGGGGGCGGCCCCGCCGCGGCTCAGCTCGGCGACGTAGCGCCGTACGGCGCGCGGCGTGACCGAGGCCGGCTCGAGCCCCTGCACGGCGGCCCAGCGCGCGAAGCCGCGGTTGTCGATCGCGTACGCGCGGCGCGTGCGCGGCGCGGCATCGGCGCTCGTCTGGTCCTGCGCGAGCAGCTCGAGCGCGCGCTTCCACGCCGCCGGGAGCGGCTCGTCCTGCTCCGGATCGGCCGGTGCGCGCATCTCGAGTGATTCGCCGTGCGCCCGCCCGTGCCTGCCCCGGGGCGGGCCGGCCGCGGCCACCTGCTTCCGCATCGCCCCCCGCTCGGCTAGATTCAGCTCGATGGGCGCGGATCCGCAAGCTCTGTCCCAGTCCGCGGAGACCCGCGGGTCGGGCGCGACGCCGTCCTGGCGCGAGATCGACTGGCGCGAGCACCAGCGCTGGGTGCTGGTCGACGGGCGCCCGGTCAACACGATCGCGCTCGGCTCGGGCCCGCCGATCGTGTTCGTGCACGGGCTGTCGGGCTCATGGATGAACTGGCTCGAGCAGCTGCCGGCGTTCGCGGCCGATCACCGTGTCGTGGCGCTCGACCTGCCCGGCTTCGGCTACTCGCCGATGCCCGCTCGCGAGATCTCGATCGGTGGCTACGCGCGCACGCTCGACCTCCTGATGGGCGAGCTCGAGATCGACGCCGCCGCGCTCGTCGGCAACTCGATGGGGGGCTTCATCTCGGCCGAGCTCGCGATCGGCTTCCCGCAGCGGGTCGAGTGCCTCGTGCTCGTGTCCGCCGCCGGGCTGTCCACCTACCGGGAGCCGCGCACGTTGCGTGCGATGCCGACGCTGCGCCGCGTGCAGCGCCTGCTGGCGGCGAGCGCCGCCTGGACGGCCGCCCACTCAGACGGGGTCGCACGCCGCCCGCGGCTGCGTGACGCGACCCTGCGGCTGGTCGTGCGCCACCCCGAGGAGCTCGAAGCGCCGCTGGCCGCCGAGCAGCTGCGCGGCGCCGGCAAGCCGGGCTTCCTGCAGGCGCTCGAGTCGATCGTCGACTACGAGGTGCGCAGCCGGCTACCGGAGATCGCCTGCCCGGCGCTGGTCGTGTGGGGCGATCGCGACATGCTCGTCGACCCCGCCGACGCCGACGTGTTCGCCGAACTGATCCCCGGCGCGCGCAAGGTCCTGTTCGAGGACACCGGGCACATGGCGATGCTCGAGCGCCCGCAGCAGTTCAACGCGCTGCTGCGGGACTTCCTCTCGGAGCCCGCGTCGCTCAGCGGGTGACGGCGCCCTCGCTGGCGCTGCCGACCAGCTTCGCGTACTTCTGGATCGCCACGTCGATGTGCTCGTCGGCCCGCGGCGGCTGCACGTAGGCGCCCGCGCGGCTCCGATCTCCTCGTCGGAGAGCGCCACGTCGAGGCGGCCCGCGTCGACGTCGATCGTCAGCTCATCGCCGGTCTGCAGCGCCGCGATCGGCCCGCCGCGGGAGGCCTCGGGCGCGACGTGGGCGACCATGAACCCGTGCGTGGCGCCCGAGAAGCGCCCGTCGGTGATCAACGCGACCTGCTCGCCGAGCCCCTCGCCGACGATCGCCGCCGTGACCGCCAGCATCTCGCGCATGCCCGGGCCGCCGGCCGGGCCCTCGCCGCGGATCACGACCACGTCGCCGGGGAGGATCTGTTTCGCGAGCACGGCCGCCATCGCGGCCTCCTCGCCGTCGAACACGCGTGCCGGCCCCGTGTGTTTGCGGCGCTCGTGCCCGGACAGCTTCACGACGCAGCCCGCAGGCGCCACGTTGCCGCGCAGGATCGCGAAGCCGCCGGTCGGTTTGATCGGGTCAGACAGCGGACGTACGACCTGCTGGCCCGCCGTCTCGCGGGCCTCCTCGGCGGCCTCGCCGATGCTCGCGCCGGTGACCGTCGCCGCATCCGCGTTGAGGATCCCGGCCTCCTTCAAGCGCGCGAGCACGAGCGGCACGCCGCCCGCCTCGTACAGGTCGGTCGCCGCGTAGCGCCCGCCCGGCTGCAGGTCGCACAGCAGCGGCGTGCGCTCGGAGATCTGCTCGAACTCGTCGATCGTCAGCGGCACGCCCATTTCGCGCGCGACCGCCAGCAGGTGCAGCACGCCGTTGGTCGAGCCGCCGCTGGTCGCGACCGCCGCGATCGCGTTCTCGAGCGCGGGGCGCGTGATCACGTCGCTCGGCCGCTGCCCGCGGCGCAGCACGTCCATCACGAGCTCGCCGCACTGGTGGGCGACCTCGAGCTTTCGCCCGTCCTCGGCGGGGACCATCGAGGAGCCGGCCGGGGAGATGCCGAGCGCCTCGAAGGCCATCGCCATCGTGTTGGCGGTGAACTGGCCGCCGCAGGCGCCCGCGCCCGGCGAGGCCGCCTCCTCGAGCTCGTGCAGCTCCTGCTCGGTGATCTTGCCGGACGCGTACTCGCCGACGGCCTCGAACACCTGCTGGATGGTGACCTCGACGCCCTTGTAGCGCCCGGGCCGGATCGAGCCGCCGTAGAGCATCAGCCCCGGGATGTCGAGCCGCGCGAGCGCCATCACGGTGCCGGGGATCGTCTTGTCGCAGCCGGAGATCGTCACGAGCGCGTCGAACAGGTGCGCGCTCGCGACCAGCTCGATCGAGTCGGCGATCAGCTCGCGCGAGACCAGCGAGGCGCGCATGCCCGCGGTGCCCATCGTGATGCCGTCGGAGATGGCGATCGTGTTGAGCTCCATCGGCGTGCCGCCCGCCGCGCGGATGCCCTCCTTGACCTTGGCCGCGAGCACGCGGTTGTTGAAGTTGCACGGCATCGTCTCGATCCACGAGTGCGCGACGCCGACGATCGGCTTGGCGAGGTCCTCGGCCGAGTAGCCGATCCCGTGCAGGTAGGCGCGCGCGGCCGCGCGCTCGGGCCCCTCGGTAAGGGCGCGGCTGCGGTGCCTTACGTCAAATGTGCTCACGCGGCGGGCAGGTTATCGACCTGCGCGTGCCCGCCGGGCGCCGTGCCGCGAGACTGCATCTCGCGCTCCCAGCGCGCGAGGCGCGCGAGGTCGCGGCGCACCCGCTCGGGGTCGACCTGCCGGCCGGGCAGATGCATGTTCGCCTCGCTGATCAGGCGCCGCTCATCGCCGGTGAGCGCCATCCACTTCGCCAGCACGTCGTCGGAGTCGGGCAGCCGCGCGCTGCCATAGGGGCGCGACTCGTCGGGGAACGCCACGCAGTACTCGCTCAGCAGCTCCCCGGTCGCCGGCACGAAGGCGACGATCGGCTTGTGCGGGTAGATCAGGTAGGCATAGGGCGCCCCGTCCTCGGTGACCGCCTCGCGGCCGTCGAGCGCCCGCACAGGGCCCTGCACGCACAGCAGCCCGAGGTCGCGGTACATCGCCCACTCCTGCTCGGAGACGCACGAGCGCAGCAGCTCGCGGGCGCGCTGCTCGGCGCGCCGCTCGCGGCCGGGGTCATAGCCCCGAGGTCTCCGAGGCGCGCCTGCGCGCCTGCCACGCGTCCCTGACGCGCGCTCGCGCGCGGCCTAGCGTCGGCCGGTAGAGCTCCCACAGCAGCACGAGCAGCACGACCCCGGCTGTGACCAGGGCGGCCGCCATCGGCTCAGAGCTCGGCCGCGGCGGCGCCGCCGGCGGCGCGCGGGAAGAAGATCACCCGCTCGGCATCGCGCGGCACCTCGGCGAAGCTCTTGACCAGCTCGGCCTGGCGCCGGCCGCCAGTCTCCGTCGGGACCGCCGCCCACATGCCCGCGTCGAGCTCGCGCCTGAACGCCTCGATCAGCTCGGCCTCCTGCTCGGGCACCTCCACATCACCCTCGGCGAGCACGATCTCGCCATGACCGGGCTTCATCCGCAGCAGCCTCATGGAGCGATTATGACAAACCGCCCCGCGGCCGAGTCGAACCCGCGCGGCGCGCCCCGAGGCCGATCACGTCGACCGGGCCGGCGCCGGCTCCGAGCTCGCGCAGGCCGCGGGCGATCGCCTCACCGGCCATCGCGCGCGCAGTCCTGGCGGCCTCCTCGATCCCGGCGCCGCGCGCGAGCATCGCCGCCAGCACCGAGGAGTGCGTGCAGCCGGAGCCGTGCGCGGCGCCGTCCGGGTGGCGCGCGCCCTCGATCTCGACCGGCCCCGCCGCTCCGCGCGCCAGCAGCACATCGGTGGCCCGCTCGCGGTGTCCGCCGGTGAGCACGACGGCCTCGGGCCCGAGCTCGAGCACGGCGGCGGCGATCCGCGCCGCCTCGGCCGCGTCGGCGCCCTCCTGCGGCGCCTCGCCGAGCAGTGCGCGCGCCTCGGGCAGGTTCGGCGTCAGCACGCTCGCGCGCGGCACGACCTCGCGCACGAGCGCGAGCTGGGCGTCCTCGTCCAAGAGGCGAGAGCCCGACTCGGAGACCATCACTGGATCGACGACGACCGGCACGCCGGCGGGTAGCTCGGCGAGCGCCTGCGCAACTGCCAGCGCGGCCTCGCGATTGCCGAGCATCCCGACCTTGACGGCGTCGACGCCGATGTCCGCGAGCACCGCCCGCACCTGCGCGAGGATGAAGTCGCCCGGCACCGGCATGATCGCGCTCACCCCGAGCGTGTTCTGCGCGGTCAGGGCGGTGATCGCGCAGGTGCCGTGGACGCCGCAGGCGGCGAACGCCTTCAGGTCCGCCTCGATCCCGGCGCCGCCGCCCGAGTCCGAGCCGGCGATGCTGAGCGCGACCGGCGTCACCGCGAGGGCGAGCGGGGCGGGAAGATCGAGTAGCTGCCGATCGCGGTCACGAGCAGGCGTCCGTCCTCGTGATGGATCTCGCTGCGCAGCACCGCGATGCGGCGGTTGCGGCGGTCGAGCGTGGTGCGGCACACGACCTCGCCCTCGACCGCCGTCTGGATGTAGTTGATCGAGATGCTGATCGTCGCGATCCGCTCGTCGCGTGTCGTCTGCGCCCAGAGCGTCGATCCCATGCAGTAGTCGACCATCGCATAGGTGGCGACCCCCGACAGCAGCCCGCCGCGGTTGATCAGCTCCGGGCGGATCTGTAGCCACACGGTCTGCGGGTCCTCCCAGCGCAGCCCCATGAACGCCGTCACGCCGTCGAGCGCGCGCGGGCCTTCCGGCGGCGGCTGGTCGGCGTCCCCGCCGTGGCTGTGCGCGCTCACGGCAGGCAGGCTAATCGAGCCTCGCGCTCGATGGCCTTGACGTTTTCAATAAACCTGATAGGTTTAGTGGGCAATGTCGTTTCGGAAGTCACGCAGCCGGGCGAGCGGCACCCGCGGAAGTGGGGGCGGCGGCACGGTCGCGCGGGCGGCCGGGCGATGTTCGCATGCCTGACCCCAGGCTCCTCTCCTGCCGGGGAGACCTCATTCGCTCCCCGGTGGTCCTCCAGGCGCGCCGGCCGCCCCCTCGGCCGGCGCGCCTCCCTCTTCCGTCCCAAGGAGGCTCCCCATGCCGCGTGTGATCGTCACCACCAACCTTCCGCCGAGCGGCGAGGCGCCCGTCGTGTTCGACGAGCACCTCTCGACCGTGCACCTCTCGAGCGACCATTCGGCCGCGCAGCTGATCGAGCGCCTGAGGTGGGCGGTCCGCGACGCCGAGGAGGCCGAGCTGCGCCGGCTCGGGCCCGCGCGACGCGAGAGCGCCGCCGCGCACCGTCGCTCGCGTGCCACGCAACGGCCCGCCGCCGCGCAGATCGCCGCCTGAGCGCCCTCACCCGGCTCGCAGACGGGGCCGCCTGAACGGGATCTTCACACAGCTGTCACGCGGCTGTGGCACTCGTGTGACGCCGTTGCGGGCGTGTCACGGGCGCCGGCGTAGCTTGCGGGCGTGGAGCCTCCGCGCCCTCCCCCGCCCCGTGTCCCCACCGCGCGCCAGATCGGCCGCCGCGGCGAGCAGCTCGCGGCCGCGCACCTGCGCCGGCGCGGGTTTTGCATACTCGCGGCCAACCGGCGCACGCGCTCCGGCGAGATCGACCTGATCGCCTACGACGGACGCGTGCTCGCGTTCGTCGAGGTGAAGTCGGCGATCGCCGCCGCGCCCTCCGGCGCCGCGGCGGGTGCTCACGCCGGGCAGCCGCTCGCGCGGCTCGGGCCGCGTCAGCGCCGCCGGCTGCGCAGGCTCGCCTCGGAGTGGCTCGCCGACCGCTCGCGCCCGCGCCCGCGTGCGCGCGAGATCCGCTTCGATGCGATCGGCGTGTTGATCGACCGCGGCGGCGCGCTCGTGCGCCTGGACCACCTCGAGGGTGCCTGGTAGGGATCTACAGCGCGAGCTGCTGGTATGCCAGCGACTGGAAGGACATCCGGTGCAGCGGCGAGACGCCGAGGCGCTGGATCGCCTCGCGGTGGGACGGAGTCGAGTAGCCGACGTGCTCGGCGAAGCTCCACCCCGGATGCTCGCCGTCGGCGTGGCGCATATAGCGGTCGCGCGTGACCTTGGCGACGATCGAGGCGGCGGCGATCGCCGCGCTGGTCGCGTCGCCGTCGACGATCGCGCGCTGCGGGCGCCCGAAGTCCGGCACCGAGAACCCGTCCAGCAGGCACAGCACCTCTTCGCTCCCGACCAGGTCGGTGACGCCGCGCACCGCGTCGCGCAACGCGGCCAGGTTGGTCTTGTGCAGCCCGCGCGAGTCGATTCCGCGCACGCAGCGCGAGACGACGCTGACGCGCGCGGCGCAGCGCAGCACGAGCGGGTAGAGCTCCTCGCGCGCCTCGGGCGTGTGCTGCTTGGAGTCGTTCAGCGCGCTCAGCAGCCGCAGCTCGCGCGTCGTGAGCGCCCGGTAGTCGAACAGCACGCCGCCGCGACCAGCGGGCCGGCCAGGCAGCCGCGGCCTGCCTCGTCGGCGCCCGCCACCAGCGGGACGCCGAGCCGGCGGTCGAATGCGAACAGGCGCCGCCCGCCCCGCCGAGCGCGCCGGCGCGCACGTGCCGAGCCGCCTGCCGGGCGAGGGGACGCAGCCGCCTCCTCAGAGGGTCCCGATGCGGTCGGGGGGCCAATAGGTGGCGAAGGCTCCGCCGATGATCCAGCTCTTGGGTACAGGCCCCCAGAACCTGCTGTCGTCGGATTCGCCACGGTTGTCGCCCATCATGAACCAGTGACCGGGCGGAATCCTGATGTGCGTCGGGAAGTTGCACTCCTGGCTCGCGCCGCACGCCCGGATGTAGGAGTCGGGCTCGCGCACGAACGCGGTCTTGCCGGCCGGCTTGCGGTAGACGTGACCTTCGCTGATGTAGATTTCATCGCCCGGGCCGGCGACGATCCGCTTGATGAAGTTGGTGCCGGCGTCCTCGTGCGGGATCGGCGAGTCGCATGCTTCACCGCCGAGGCGCACGACGTGCGGGACCGGCCCGCACGTCTGCTGCTCGGCCCCCTGAGGCGGGTGGAACACGACGATCTCGCCCACGTGCGGGTCGCCGAGGTCCATCCCGATGCGGTTCACGAGCACACGCTGGCCCTTCGCGAGCGTCGGTTCCATCGACCCGCTCGGGATCTTGTACGGCTTGATCACGAACGCCTGGATCAGCAGCGCGAGTCCAAGCGCGATCGCGATGATCACGACCAACTCGACGATCGACCCGAGCGTCGATTTGGCGCGCGGCCGGGCTACTCTCACGCCGGCTGGTCGCCGGCGGTCTCGCCCTCGGGGGCATCGCCGGCATCGGGGGAGGGCGCCTCCGCCTCGTCGGCGGCCTCCGGCGCGTCCTGCGCCTCCGCCTCGGGCTCGGCGGCCGCCTCCTGCGCGACCGTCTCGGTCCGCGCCCCCTGAGCGCCGTCCCCGGCGTCCTGCGGCTGCTCGGCGAGCACCTCGCCGACGGACTCCTCGGCCGTCAGGCCGTCCGCGTCGGTGGCCTCGGTGGGCGCGTGCAGCAGCCCGGGCTCGACGGCCTCCTCGGGACCGCTGTAGCGGCGCTCGCGCACGCGTGCGCGCTTGCCGACGCGGTCGCGCAGGTAGTACAGCTTGGCGCGGCGCACATCGCCGCGCGCGGCCAGCTCGATGCGCTCGATCTTCGGGGAGTGCACCGGGAACATGCGCTCGACGCCGACCCCGAAGGACTGCTTGCGGACCGTGAAGGTCTCTCGCGCGCCGTGGCCCTGGCGCTTGATCACGACCCCCTCGAAGACCTGCACGCGCCGGCGCGAGCCCTCGATGACCTGGAAGTGCACCTTGACGCGGTCGCCGGGCGAGAAGCTCGGGACGCGGCGCAACTGGGCGCGCTCGATGGATGCGATGACGCTGCTCATGGGAAAGAGGGCACGCCGGGCTCGACGACGGAGACGGTCACGGCCCCGGGCGCAGGCTGGAATGGTAGCGAACCGGCGTCCGCGCGCGCCGCAGCTACTCGGCGGCGTCCCCGGCGGCGCCGCGTTCGCGGCTGCGCTCGAGGCGCCACTGCTCGATGCGCGCATGGTGCCCGGACAGCAGCACCTCCGGGACCTCCCAGCCGCGGTAGGAGGCGGGCCGCGTGTAGTGCGGGTACTCGGGGTTGCCCTCGAGCGCCGCGCCGAACGACTCCTCGGCGGCCGAGCGCTCGTCCCCGAGCGCGCCCGGCAGCTTGCGCATCACCGCGTCGCAGATCACCATCGCCGCGAGCTCGCCGCCGCTCAGCACGTAGCGGCCGATCGAGACCACGTCGGAGGCGAAGTGCTCGATGATGCGCTCGTCGAAGCCCTCGTAGCGTCCGCACAGGAGCGTCAGCTCGGGCTCGGCCGCGAGCTCGTCGACGAGCGCGTCGTCGAGCGCGCGTCCGCCCGGCGCGAGCGCGATCACGCGCCGGCGCTCGCGCAGCGCCACCGGGTCGATGCCGTAGCGGGCCCGCAGGGCCGCGTCCAGCACGTCGACGCGCAGCACCATCCCGGCGCCGCCGCCGAACGGCGTGTCGTCGACCTGGCCCGCGCCGAGCGGCGTGTGGCGGCGGAAGTCCACGCACTCGATGCTCGACCCGGACGCGAGCACGTTGGCGATGTGGCGCTGCTCGCGCAGCCAGCCGAACCACTCCGGGAACAGCGTGAAGACATCGATCCTCAACGCTCACCGCCCTCTGCGCCGAGGAAGCCGAGGTCGATCTCCACGCGCCGGCGCTCGGGCGCCACGGTGCGGATCGCATCGGTGACCATCGGGACGAGCAGCGGCTCTCCGCCGCCCTCGCGCCGTACCTCGAGCGCCTCGCACGAGGGGAGCTCGATCATGCGCGTCACGGTGCCGACGAGCACGCTGCCGTCGAACACGCTGCAGCCCTCGAGTTCGTGCGCCCACCACTCGCCCTCGCCCAGCGAGGGCGCCTCCGCGCCGGCGACGCTCAGCTCCGCCCCGCGAAGGCGCTCGGCGCCCTCGCGGCCATCGACGCCCTCGAGCCGCACGATCGGCCGCGCGTCGGTTCCGGCGCGGCGCACGATCCGCCGGCGCGTGCCGGCGACCGTCACGGTGGCGCCCTCGGCCAGCAGCCGCGCGAGCGGGCGCGTCACGTAGAAGCTGCCGTCGAGGCCGTGCGGGCGCCCGACGCGCCCCGCGCTCAGCACGGCCCCGGAGCCGGGCCGGCCGGCCTGCCCGCCGTCCGCGAGCGGCTGCTCCTGCTCGGGAGGGTGGCTCAATCGACGATGTCGACGAGCACGTGGCAGTCCTCGCTGGCCGCCGCGGCTTTGACGACCGTCCGCAGCGCGTGCGCGGTGCGCCCGCCGCGGCCGATCACGCGGCCGTAGTCGTCGGCGCCGACGCACAGCTCGAGCACCACCGTGCCGTCGTCCTCCTCGAACTGCTCGACCGACACCGCTTCGGGGTCCTCGACGAGCCCTTCCGCCAGGTACTCCAGGAGCCGCTTGGGATTCTCGGTCATCCCCCGGCCGGCGCTCCTAGGCCCTGGTCTCGATTCCCTGGATGCGCAGCAGCTTGCGGACCGTGCCAGACGGCTGCGCTCCGCGCGCCAGCCAGCTGCGCGCGCGCTCCTCGTCGATCACGATCGTCGACGGGTCGGTCTGAGCGTTGTAGTGCCCGATCGTCTCGATCACGCGCCCGTCGCGCGGAGAGCGCTGGTCGGCGACCACCACACGCCACATCGGGTCCTTCTTGCCGCCCACTCGCGTGAGCCTCAGCCTCACTGCCACGTTTTCCTCTCTGCTGCTCTTTGGAAGATCCTGGGCTCTGCGCCCTGGCGAGAGAGCTTAGACGGTGCGGGCGCCGCGCGCCGGGGCAACCGCCCCCGCGCGCGCCTAGCGCGCGCCCCGCATCAGCGCGCCGATGTCCGGCATCTTGCCGCGGCCGACCTGGCGCATCACCTTGCGCATCTGGCCGAACTGCTTGATCAGGCGGTTGACCTGCTGGACGTTCGTGCCCGAGCCGCGCGCGATCCGCAGTCGGCGCGAGCCGTTGATGATCTCGGGCCGCCGGCGCTCCTGCACGGTCATCGAAAGGATGATCGCCTGCGTCCGGTCGAGCTCGCGTTCGTCGACCTTCATGTTCTGAAGCTGGTGGCCGGCCAGCCCCGGGATCATCCCCAGCACGCTCGTGAGCGGGCCCATTTTGCGGACCGTCCTCAGCTGGTCGAGGAAATCGTCGAGCCCGAACTCGTTGCGGCGAAGCTTGCGCTCGAGCTCGCGCGCGTCGTCTTCGTCGAACTCCCGCTCGGCCTTCTCGATCAGGCTCATCACGTCGCCCATACCGAGGATCCGCTGCGCCATACGGTCGGGGTGGAAGCGCTCGAACTGATCGAGCTTCTCGCCCGTGGAGGCGAACAGGATCGGCTTGCCCGTGACGGCCTTGACCGACAGTGCGGCGCCGCCGCGCGCATCGCCGTCGAGCTTGCTCATCACGACACCGTCGAACTGGACCGCCTCGGCGAAGCTCTCGGCGACGTTGACGGCGTCCTGCCCGGTCATCGCGTCGACGACCAGCAGCACGTCATCCGGCCGCACCGCGTCGCGGATCCGGACCAGCTCGTCCATCAGCTGCTCATCGACGTGCAGGCGCCCGCTGGTGTCGACGATCAGCACGTCCTTGCCGTCCTCGCGCGCGCGCGCCAGCGCCCACGTCGCGATCTCGACGGGGTCCTTGTCGGTGCCCTGCTCGTAGACCGTCGCGCCGGCCTGGGCGCCGACCTTGACGAGCTGCTCGACGGCCGCCGGGCGGTACACGTCGCATGCCGCCAGTGCCACCGAGGAGGAGCGCTCCTCGCGCAGCCAGCGGGCGAGCTTGGCGGTCGCGGTGGTCTTGCCGGAGCCCTGCAGGCCCGCCATCAGCACGACGGTCGGCGGGCTCGGCGCGAAGCGCAGGGCGCTCGCGTCGCCGTCGCCCTCGCCCGCGTCGCCCCCTGGCGAGCCGGCGGGCGGGCCTCCCATCAAAACCGTCAGCTCCTCGGCGACGATCTTGACGACCTGCTGGCCGGGGTTGAGGCGGCCGAGAACCTCCTCGCCCAGGCAGCGCTCCTTCAGGCGCTTGGTGAACTCTCTGACGACCTTGAAGTTGACGTCGGCCTCGAGCAGCGCGAGGCGGATCTCGCGCATCGCCGCATCGACGTCCTCCTCGCTGAGGCTGCCGCGCTGGCGAACGCCGTCGAGGGTCTGCTGGAGTTTCTCGCCGAGGGCGTCGAACACGGCTGACATTCTCGCAGCCGGCCGGCGCGCGCCCCGCGGCGCCCCCCCGCGCGAGCGCCTATCTCCGGTCTAGGGCTCCTCGCGCCGTTTGCGCCCGACCTCGGGCGGCGGCGGCGCGGCGCCCAGCTTCGGCGGTCCGCCTTGCCCCTCGTCCGGCCGGCGCCTGCTCAGCGCCTCGCCGAGCCCGCCGAATGCCTGCGCGAACTCGGACGGCACGACGAACACCTTGTTCGCGTCGCCTTCGGCGAGCTGCGGCAGCATCTTCAGGTATTCGTAGCTCAGCAGCTCGTGGTCGGGGCGGCCCTCGTGGATCGCCGTGAACACCGTGTCGATCGCCTTCGCTTCGCCCTCGGCCGTCAGGATCTGAGATTCGCGTTCCCCTTCGGCGCGCAGCACCGCGGACTGCTTGGCGCCTTCGGCGGTCAGGATCGCGGCCTGCTTCTCGCCTTCGGCGGTAAGGATCGCGGCGCGGCGGTCGCGCTCGGCGCGCATCTGCTTCTCCATCGCCGTCTTGATGTCCGCAGGAGGGTCGACCGACTTGATCTCGACGCGGTTGATACGGATCCCCCACTTGCCGGTCGCCTCGTCCAGGACGGTGCGGAGCTCGGCGTTGACGTTCTCGCGCGAGGTGAGCGTCGCCTCGAGTGTCAGACCCCCGATCACGTTGCGCAGCGTCGTCACGGTCAGCTGCTCGATCGCCTGCAGCGGGCTCGCGATCTCGTAGGTGGCCGACTTCGGATCGGTGATCGTGAAGTACAGGACGGTCTCGATCCCGACGACCACGTTGTCCTCGGTGATCACCGACTGGGGCGCGAAGTTGACGACCTGCTCACGGAGGTCGACGAGCGGGCGCACGCGTTCGACGAACGGTGTGATCACCGCCAGCCCCGGTTCGAGCGTGCGGTGATAGCGGCCGAGCCGCTCGACCACCCCTGCGCGAGCCTGCGGGATCACCCGGATCGCGCGGAATGCCGCGAACAGGATGAACAGCAACACGACCGCACCGGCTATCGAGCCTGCCAGCATCTAGGGACCGGTCCTTTCTCTCGTACCGCTCACAGCCTACCCCCGCATCCGCCGGCTCACGGCAAAACCAGCGCGGTCGCGCCGCGGATCTCGATGACCTCGACCTTCTCGCCCGCCTCGATCACCTCGTCGTCGGCGTAGCTGCGCGCCGTCCACACCTCACCGCCGTCGATCCGCACGCAGCCGACACCTTCGTCGTTGGCGATCCGCTCCAGCACCACGGCCCGGCGGCCGACGAGCGCGGCCGCGCCGGTCCTGATCGCCGGCGGCAGCCGCCGATGGGCGCTCGCCACCGGGCGCAGCGCCAGCAGGACGATCGCCGAGACGAGCGCGAACACGACCACCGACAGCAGCACGCCCACGCCGAGCAGGCTGACGAGGGCCGCGAGCGCGGCGCCGATCGCGAACGGGAGCAGGTAGAAGCCGCCTTGATGCATCTCGCCGATGCCAAGAGCGCCGGCCGCGACCAGCCACAGGATCCACGACATAAGTTCAGATTATCCCTCCGCGATCAGCGCGCGGGCGAAATCCTCCGGGTCGAACGGCCTCAGGTCCTCGAGCGCCTCGCCGATACCGATCAGCTTCACAGGCAGCTCGAGCTCGCGTGCGATCGCGAGCGCGATTCCGCCCCGCGCGGTGCCGTCGAGCTTGGTCAGCACGACGCCGGTCACGCCCGCCGCCTGCGCGAACTGGCGCGCCTGGCGCAGGCCGTTCTGCCCGGTGGTGGCGTCGATCGTCAGCAGCGTCTCGTGCGGCGCGCCGTCGAGCTGGCGGCCGATCACGCGCCGCACCTTGCTGAGCTCCTCCATCAGGTCGTCCTGGGTGTGAAGCCGTCCCGCGGTGTCGACGATCACCACGTCGAAACCGTCGCTGCGTGCCCGCGCGATCGCCTCGAAGGCGACCGCCCCGGGGTCGGAGCCCTCGGCGCCGGTGACGATCTCGCAGCCGGCGCGCTGCGCCCAGCCTTCGAGCTGCTCGGCTGCGGCGGCCCTGAAGGTGTCGGCGGCCGCCAGCAGCACGCTCGCGCCGACCTCGTTGTGAAGGTGCCACGCAAGCTTGCCGATCGTGGTCGTCTTGCCGGTGCCATTGACCCCGACGGCCATGATCACCGTCGGCTCCGGGCGCACGTCGATGCGCCCGGAGCCGACGCGCGCGGTGTCCGCCAGCAGCGCGATCAGGCGCTCGCTCAGAGCCTCGCCGCCCTCGAGCTCGCCCGAGCTCGCCTCGGCCTCGAGCGTCCCGACCACCGAGGCGGTCGTCGCCGCCCCGACGTCGGCCATGATCAGCGCCTCCTCGAGCCGTTCCCAGGTTTCGTCGTCGAGCGTTCCGAACAGCGTCGCCTGGATCTCGCTTCCGAGCGCCTGGCGCGTCTTGCTCATGCTCTCGCGCAGGCGCCGGAACAGCGCCGCGCCGGCGCTCGGGCGGGTCCTCGGCCGGGGCCTCACCCTCGCCGGCCGTCAAGAACAGTTCGCTCCACTCGCGCGCCACGGGCGGCGCGATGATACCCCCGCGCCTAGCCGAGCGCCGCGACCGGGGCCGGCTCGGTGCGCTCGGCCGGCAACCGCCGCGAGAGCACCTTCGAGACCCCGTCGCCGCCCATCGAGACCCCGAACAGCCAGTCGGCGGCCTCCATCGTGCGCTTCTGATGGGTGATCACGATGAACTGCGCCCGGCCCGCGTAGCGCCGCAGCAGCACCAGGAAGCGGTCGAGGTTGAGGTCGTCGAGCGCGGCCTCGACCTCGTCGAGGATGTAGAACGGGCACGGGCGCGCCAGGAAGACGGCGAACAGGAACGCGAGCGCGGTCATCGACTTCTCTCCGCCCGAGAGCAGCGTCAGGCGCTTGGTCGACTTGCCGGCCGGCGTGATCTCGATCTCGACTCCCGGCAGCTGCTCCTCGCCGGCCGCGGCAAGCTGCTCCGCTTCGGCCTCCGCCTCGGCGGCCTGCTCGATCGCCTCATCGCCCGCAGCCTCGCCCTGGAGGCGCTGGCCGCCGATCACCGGGCGCGGGCCGGGCTCGTCCTCGACCAGCCGCAGCCGTCCACTGCCGCCGGGGAACACGTCGCCGACCAGCTCCTCGAAGTTGCGCGCCGCCGCCCGGAAGGTCTCCTCGAAGGCCTGCTGGATCTGACGGTCGGTGTCGCGGATCACGGTCCGCAGCTCGCGCAGCGCCGTCTCGAGATCCTCGCGCTGCGTCTCGAGCTCCTCCACGTGCGCGAGCGCCTCCGCGTACTCGTCCTGCGCTAGCGGGTTGACGGGACCGAGCTGCTCGCGCCGGCGGGTCAGGCGCTCGACACGCGCCTGCAGCTCGGATCGCCTGCTGCTCGCCGAGCGGCTCGGCGGCCGGCTCGGGCTCGGTCTCGAGACCCAGCGCCTCGGCGACCGAGCGTGTCTCGAGCTCGGCCTCCCCGGCCTGGTCGCGCAGCCGCTGGGCGGCGACCTCGGCCGCGGTCACCGCCTCGCCGGCCGCGCGCAGCGCAGCCTGGATCTCGGCCTCCTCGGCCGCGCACGCGCGCAGCCTCGCGGCCATCTCCTCGCCCGCCTCGCGGTCGGCGGAGAGCTCGGCCTGCAGCGCCCGCGCGCGCTCCTCGACCGCCTCGAGCGCCGCCGCGATGACCTCGCGCAGCCGCCCCGCGAGCGGCAGGAGCTCCGTGTCGGCCTCCAGCCGCGCCCGCAGGCGTGCAAGCTGCGCCGCTCGCCGCTCGCGCTCGCGCTCGCGCTCCTGCGCCTGACGGCGCTCGGCGCCGAGCTCGCCCTCGAGCTCGGCGCGGCGCACCGCGAGCGGTCCCTGCGCCGGGGACTGGCGTCGCTGCTCGATCACCCACTCGCCGCGGCGCACCGCCTCCTCGCGCTCGGTCCGCGCGCGCTGTGCCTCGCGCACCGCATCCTCGGCCCGTGCGCGCGCGGCTTCGGCCTCGCGCACGTCGGCCAGCGCCTGCTCGCCGGCGCGCGCCGCCTGCTGCTCGGCCTGCGCCGCGCGCTCGACGTCGGCCAGCAGCCGCTCGCGCTCGTTGCGCCGCGCGAGCACCAGCTCGGTGCCGCCCTGGCCGACCTGCCGGACCTCTCCCGAGCTGCCGAACCACACGCGCCCGGCGCGCGTGGCGGCGACCCCGGAGAAGTCGCGCGGCAGGTCCTCGAGGCGCTCGACGACCCATGCGTCGGCCAGCAGCCGCGCCGCCAGGGCGAGCACGCCGGGCGGCCCGCTGAGCAGCTCGAGCAGCGGGCGCGCCCCCGGAACCGGCGGCGAGGCCGGCGCGCCGGCGCCCGCCGCGCCCTCGGCGGCCGCCGCGAGCAGCGCGCTCCCGCCCTCGGGCCCGGAGCGGTCGAGCACCGCCTCGGCGCCGCTGACGTCGTCGACCAGCGCGGCGTCGAGCGTGCCGCCGAGGGCAGCCGCGAGCGCCAGCTCATATCCGTCCTCGACGCCCAGCTCGGCGCTCAGCGGGCGCGGGCCCGCCCCGGGGGCCGGCGCGGCACCCGGATGGCTGCGCAGGAACTGGTTGGCCGCGGCGAGCTCGGCCCCGACGCGTGCCGCATCGCTCCGCGCCCGCTGCGCGGCGCGCTCGGTCTCGGCCAGCGCCTCGCGGGCGGCCGCTGCGCCGGTGTCGGCCTTGACCCGCGCCGCCTCGGCGCGCTCGAGCTGCTCGTCGCCGAGCGCCAGCTCGGCGCGCGCTGACTCGAGCTCACGCTCGAGCCCGGCGAGCTCCTGATCGAGCTGCTCGGCGCGCTGCTCCGCGATCGCCGCGAGCTCTGACTCCAGGCGCGCGATCCGCTCATCGGCGCCCTCGGCGGCCGCAGCTTCGTCTCGCATCCTCGCCGCCCGCGGCCAGCTCGGAGAGCTCGGCCTGCGCGTGCTCGATGCGCCGCTGCAGGCGCTCGGCGTCGGCCGACACCTGCTCGGCGCGCAGCGAGAGCCGGTCGCGCGCCGAGCGCGCCCCATAGACCCGCCCGGCGAGCTCGTCGTGGCGCTCGGCGCGCTCTGACAGCGCGCGCTCGGCCTCGCCGCGGCGCTGCACGACCTGCTCGAGCCGGCCCTCGATCTCGGCGCGAGCCGCTCGCTCGGAGGCGACCCGCTGCTGGGCGGCCTCGAGCTCGATCCGGCGGGCGCGCAGGACGTCGCGCAGCAGCTCCCAGCGTGCTTCGAGGATCTGGCGCTCGAGGCGCTCGTGCAGCTCGGCGGCTTCGGCCTGGCGCTTGAGCGGTCGCAGGCGCGTGCGCGCCTCGCGCTCGATGTCGAGCGCACGGTCGAGGTTCTCCTGCGTGCGCTCGAGCTTCAGCTGCGCGCGACGCCGGCGCTTGCGGTGCTTGCCGAGCCCGGCCGCCTCCTCGATCAGCAGCCGGCGGTCGCGCGGCTTGGAGGTAACGATCGCCTCGACGCGCCCCTGCGAGATCACAGAGTGCGTCTCCTTGCCGAGGCCGGTGTCGGAGAGCACCTCGATCACGTCGGTGAGCCGGCAACGCGCGCCGTTCAGCCGGTAGCCGCCCTCGCCGCTGCGATCCAGCCGGCGCACGATCGAGATCTCGCTCAGCGGCACGTCGACGGTGCCGTCCGAGTTGTCGAGCACGATCTCGACCTCGGCTGCGCTGCGCGCCTGCACCCCGCGCCCGCCGCCGAAGATCACATCCTGCATCGACTGCCCGCGCACCGCCAGCGGCGACTGCTCGCCCATCGCCCACAGCACCGCGTCGGTGACGTTCGACTTGCCCGAGCCGTTCGGTCCGACGACCACGCTGACCCCCGGGCCGAACTCCAGGCGCGTGCGATCGGGGAACGACTTGAAGCCGTTCAGCGTCAGCGACTTCAGCCGCATGCGCGCTCCTGTGAGGGCAGCCTCGCGCTCACTCCGCCGCCAGCCTCTCGACCGCCATCCGGGCAGCCTCCTGCTCGGCGTGCTTCTTGCTGCGGCCGCTGCCGTGCCCCAGCTCGCGGCCCTCGACTCGCGCGACGACCGAGTAGACGCGCTCGTGCGGCGGGCCCTCCTCGCCGGTCACCTCGTAGCCCACCTCCGCGCCGCGCCGCGCCAGCATCTCCTGCAGTGCGGACTTGAAGTCGACCGGGTTCGAGAGCGCGTCCTCGATCTCGGGCGCGAACGCCTCGACCACGGCTTCGGCCGTGCGCTCGTAGCCGGCGTGCAGGTAGCAGGCTCCGATCACCGCCTCGATCACCGAGGCGAGCACCCGCTCGGTCTCGACCAGCGCGGCCGCGCTCTCGCGCACCCCCGGCGGCGCGGCCGCGCGCAGGCGCTCCGGCAGCGCAAGGCGCTCGGCCACCGCCCGGCAGGAGACGCCGGAGACCGCCTGGGCTCGGATCTTCGTCAGACGCCCCGCGCCGAAGCGCTCGGCCTCCAGGCGCGGATACAGGTAGGCGGTCACCGCCAGCGCCAGCACGCTGTCGCCGAGGAACGCCAACCGCGTGTAGGAGTCCGCGCGCCGTTCGCTCCACGACGCGTGCGTGAACACCTGGCGCGCCAGGTCCTCGGGGAGCTCGTCGAGAAGATCCGCCAGCAGCATCCTCGTCCCCGCTCGAGCTCACGCCGGCCCCCCCGCGCGCCCGCTCGCACCCGGGACCCGCAGGGCAAGCCTCGCAAGGATCTGGACCCGCCCACCCGCGTGGCGTGCTTCGCAAGCGAGCGACCGAGGACACCGCGAGGCGCCGCCCTGCGGGTCCCGGCGGTCAGGCATGCTCGGGCTCGTCCAGTGCCGGGTTGTTGGCGATCACGAAGTCGACCGCCGCTCCCACCGTGAGGATCGCGGCCGCCTGCTCGTCGGACATCTGCACGCCGTAGGTGTCCTCGAGCTCCTGGACGAGCGTGTACAGGTCGAGCGAGTCGGCCTCGAGGTCCTCCTTGAAGCGCGTCGCCTCGGTGATCACGGCCGGGTCGAGGTCCAGCTCGTCGGCCAGGTGGTCCTGGATCAGGGCGAAGACGCGCTCGCGGCTCAGAGAGCTCATCGCCGCAGGCTAGCGTCCGTCGCGGACGCCGGAGAGCGCCTCAGCGCACCGGCCAGCTCGAGCGCGCGGTGGGTCTGTCCGACGATGTCCTCGGCCGCTCCGAGCCGCGCGCGCAGGATCGCCTGCGCGAAGCCTCGCCGCCTGAAGCGCCCGTGCGGCACGACGCCGAGGCGGCGAAGGCCGAGCAGGTAGGCGCCGCCGACGCCTTCGGGGTCGATCTCATCGCGCAGCTCCCCGAGCGGGCCTTTCAGCAGCAGGCCGCCGGCCCGTCCGCGCGCCGAGGAGGTGGCCGCGTCGCGGATCGCGCGCAGCAGCACCTGCGATGTGCCCTCGAGCACCTTCAGCGCGACGTTGCCGGTGAAGCCGTCGGTCACGACGACGTCGGCGCGGCCGCTGACGAGGTCGTCGCCCTCGACGTTGCCGACGAACTGGAAGGAGTCGATGTCCTCCTGCGCACGCTCGCGCAGCTCGGCTCCCGCCTCGACGACCAGCGGCGCCCCGCGCGCGTCCTCCTCGCCGTTGGACAGCAGCCCGACGCGCGGCCGGGAGACGCCCAGCACGATCCGCGCGAGCGCGGCGCCCATGAACGCGAACTGGACCAGGTGCTCACGCCGCGCCTCGGCGTTGGCACCGACGTCGAGCAGCGTGACAGGGCTGCCGGGAACCGGCAGCGGCAGCGCCAGCGCGGGGCGGTAGACGCCGCGGTCGCGCCTGATGTTGAACGTGCCGGCGGCCAGCGCGGCGCCGGTGCCGCCGGCGCACACGAGCGCCTGCGCGCGCCCTTCCGCGACCGCGCGGGCGGCCATCACGATCGAGGACCCCGGCTCGGCGCGCGCGGCGGCCACCGGGTCGGCGGCCTTCGCGATCGAGACCGGCGCGTCGACCGCCTCGACCCCCGCGGGCAGCTCGCCGAGCTGCTCGCGCGGTCCGAACAGCAGCACGCGCGCGCCCTGCTCGGCGGCCAGCGCGGCGCCGGCTGCGACCTCGGCGGGGCCGAGGTCCGCGCCGTTGCAGTCGACCGCGACGAGCGGCCCGTCGCCGGCCGGCGCTCCGGGGCCGCCCGGGGGCGCCTGGAGCGCCGTCACGGGCGGCTCAGGCGTCGTGCTCGTGGTCGTGTTCGTGCGCGGCGGCCTGGCTTACGACCTCGCGCCCGGCGTAGGTCCCGCAGACCGGGCAGATGCGGTGCGGCCGGCGGGGGCTGTGGCACTGCGGGCACGTGTTGAGCCCGGGCGGGGCGATCTTGTGCTGAGCCCGGCGCTTGGCGGTGCGGCTGTGGGACTGCTTTTTCTTGGGTACGGCCATGCGGCCCAGAAGGGTAACAGGCGCCGCGCGGGTTTCAGTCCAGCCGCAGCTCGCGCAGCTTGCTCCAGCGCGGGTCCGGAGCGGACTCGTGGCGATGCTCGGGCCCCGCCTCGTTGAGGTCCGCGGCACACACCGGGCACAGCCCCGCGCAGTCCTCGCGGCAGAGCACCTTCGCGGGCGCCGCGAGCGCGAAGGCGTCGTGCGCCCAGGAGGCCAGGTCGAGCCGCTCGCCCTCGACGTAGGGGCTGTGCAGCTCCTCGCCCGAGCCCGGCCGATCGACCTCGCGCGCATCCACCTCGACGAGCGGCTCGGCGCGCTCCAGACAGCGCATGCACGCGCCCGACAGGCGCGCCGCGAAGCGCATGTGGAGGGCGTACCCGCCGCCGGTCATGCGCGAGACTTCGAGCTTCACCGGCACCCCGGGCGGCTGTGCCAGATATGGCTCGCCGCCGAGCGTCAGCCCGTCGATCGGCACCTCCAGCTCGAGCCTGCGCCCCTCGCCCGGCGTGAGGCGCATCGAAGCCAGATCGAGCTCTGCGACGTGCGGCGCCATCGCCCTCAGGCTAGCGGCGCACCGCCGCGGCGGCGGGCGCCCCGGCGGCTTTCAGCCGAGGTTGCGCTTCAGGATCTTGCCGGTGGCGTTGCGCGGCAGCTCGGGAAGGAACACGACTTCGCGCGGGACCTTGAAACGGGCCAGGTTTTGCTTGACGTAGTCCTTGACCGCCTCCTCGTCGAGGCTGGTCCCGTTACGCGGCACCACGAAGGCCTTCAGGCGCTGGCCGAACTGCTCGTCGGGCACGCCGATCACCGCTGCCTCCTGGATCTCCGCGTGGTCGTGCAGCAGGTCCTCCACCTCGCGGGGGAACACGTTCTCGCCGCCGCTGACGATCATTTCGTCGTCACGCCCGTCGACGAACAGGCGCCCGCCCGAGTCGAGGTGCCCGACGTCGCCGGTGCTCATCAGCCCACCGATGACCTCCTTGCCGCCGCCGCCGGTGTAGCCCTCGAACATCATCTCGTTGGCGACGAAGATGCGGCCCGACTCGCCGCGCGGCACCTCGCGTCCCTGCTCGTCCAGCAGCTTGACGACCGTCCCCATCGGCGGGCGCCCGGCCGTGCCGGGCGCGGCGCGCAGGTCCTGCGGGGTGGCGATCGTCGCCCACGCCACCTCGGTCGACCCGTAGAGGTTGTAGAGCACGTCGCCGAACGTGTCCATTGCGCGGATCGCGAGCTCGCCGGGCAGCGCCGAGCCGCTCAGCGCGATCACGCGCAGCGAGCTGAGGTCGTACCGGCGGATCACCTCCGGCCCGAGGTCCATGATCCGCTGCAGCATCACGGGCACGACC
Source organism: uncultured Solirubrobacteraceae bacterium (assembly GCA_963782575.1). Lineage (GTDB taxonomy): Bacteria > Actinomycetota > Thermoleophilia > Solirubrobacterales > Solirubrobacteraceae > Palsa-744. The sequence continues at coordinate 121,038 of CAWAKI010000005.1, forward strand.
GCGAGCGTGGTCGCTCGCGAGCTTGCGATCGCGCGCAGCGTCTCCTCCGGGTCGAACCGGCGCCGCAGCACGAGCGTCGAGGCCAGCGGCAGCGCGAGCGTGAAGTGCGCGAAGCCCCAGGAGTGGAACATCGGCGCGGCGATCATCGTCGGTTCGCGCGCGCGCAGCGGGATCTTCGACAGCATCGCGGCCATCGGCTCGAGCGAGTCGGGCTCCTTGCGCGCCGCGCCCTTCGGCGTCCCGGTGGTCCCGGAGGTCAGGATCACGACGCGCCCCTTCTCGGCAGGCGGGCGCAGTTCGGAGTCATCGGCGCGCGCGATCAGGTCCTCGATCTGCTGGTCGGCGCACTCCTCCCCCGGGTCGCACCAGCCGACGAACCGCAGCCTGCCCTCGGCGCCCGCCAGCACGAGGTCTCTGAACTCCCGGTCGTAGACGAGCGCCCGCGGCGCCTCGCGCTCGAGCACGTCGGTGATCTGCGGGGCCGCGAAGGCTGTGTTCAGGTAGAGGGCGCTCGCGCCGAGCTTCGAGCACGCGACGGTCGCGTCGACGAATCCGCGGTGGTTGCGGCACATGATCGCGACGCCGTCGCCGGCGCGCACGCCTTCGGCGGCAAGCTCGCGCGCGAGCGCGTTCGTGCGGCTGTGGACCTCGGCGAAGGTCAGCTCGCCGCGCTCGTCCGAGATCGCGATCCGCTCCGGGTGGCGGATCGCGGCGCCGGTGTAGGCGGCCGCCGGGGTCGGGCCCCAGCGGCGCAGCGCGACGATCGAGCGCCACGCCTTGTCGGGCCGCGTCGGCTCGACCATGCCCGTCCCCAGCAGCGTCCTGGCGACGTTCAGCTTGTGCAGGGCCGCAGTCGCGTCCACGCGCTGACAGTACCCCAACGCGAGCCGCGCTTAGCCGACGGTGCGGCTAGGCGACCTCGGCGGGCTCGTCCTTGCCCTGCAGGCGCTCGCGCCCGCGCTGCACAGCAGCGATGAACTTCGAGAGGTTGACCTCGAGGGTGTTGAGGATCTCGTCCGCGTAGTCCTCGGCGCCGAGGCGGATCTCGCGCTCGCGGGCGCGCGCGTCCTCGACGATGTCCTCGGCGGCGCGCTCGGCCTGCTTGGTGACCTCCTCCTGGCCGACCAGCCGCTCCTGGCGCTCGCGCGCGTCCTTGATGATCCGCTCGGCCTCCTTCTTGGCCTCGGCGAGCATCTCCTGGCGCTCCTTGACGATCCAGCGCGCCTGCTTGATCTCCTCGGGGATCGTCGCGCGCATCTGGTCGAGGATGTCGTAGATCTCCTCCTTGTCGACGCGGACCTGGTCCGTCAGCGGGACCGGCTTCGCGTTGTGCACGAGGTCGTCGAGCTTGTCTATGAGAACGAGGACATCCATCTTTGTTCGGTACCTCCGCAGGGCGTTCCGACCCCACGTTATGTCATTTCGTCAGCGCTTAAGCTCTTCCTGCAAGCGCCGAGCCACCTCCTCGGGGACCAGATCATCGATCTTGCCGCCGAATGTGGCCAGCTCCTTGACGCCGCTGGATGACAGGAAACTGTACTGCGGGCTGGCCATCAGGTAGACGGACTCGATGTCCGGATTCTGGCGGCGGTTGAGCTGGTTCATCTCCAGCTCGTACTCGAAGTCGGAGATCGCGCGCAGCCCCTTGACGATCGCGCGCGCGCCCTTCTCGCGCGCGAAGTCGACCACCAGCGTCGAGAACGGCTCGACCTTGACGTTCTCGAGATCCGCGACGGCGCGTTCGATGAACGCGACGCGGTCGTCGATCCCGAACACCGCCGAGCTCTTGCGCACCGAGCGGTTGACGACCGCGACCCAGACCTCGTCGTAGAGCCCCGCCGCCCGGCGGATCACATCCAGGTGCCCGTTGGTCACGGGGTCATAACTGCCCGGACAGACAGCTATCGAGCGCTCGGATCGGGACATGCCGAATGGATTGTGATGGAAGTGTCGCCGTAGCGCCGTTCGGCGGCGATCGGGAGCGCGAGCGCCGGCGGCATGCGGCGATCGCTCTCGCTGACCACACGCGCGCCCGGAGCCAGCAGCCCCGGCAGCAGCGCCGACAGCTTCGGCCCCAGCCGCACGGCGTCGCCGTAGGGCGGGTCGATCAGGACGAGATCGTAGAGCTCACCGCGCTCGGCTGCGGTGCGCAGCGCCGACAGCGCCTCGCCGCGGCGCAGCTCGGCGACCTCGGAGCCGAGCCCGAGAGCGTCGAGGTTCTCGCGCAGCGTGGCGGCCGCACGGGCGTCGCGCTCGACGAACACGGCGCGCTCCGCGCCCCGCGAGAGCGCCTCGATCCCGAGCGCGCCCGAGCCGGCGAACAGGTCGAGCACGCGCTGTCCCGCGGGGTCGCCGAGGATCGAGAACAGCGCCTCGCGGACGCGGTCGGAGGTCGGCCGCGTGCGCCGGCCCGGCGGCGCCTTGAGGCGCCTGCCGCCGAGGGTCCCCGCGATCACCCGCATGCGCGCACGCTAGCCCGGCGCGCGCCCCACCGCGATCCCGGACCGGGCGCCGCCGCCGCTCCTCAGCCCGCTAGCGGCTCGCCCGCGAGCTCGCCGAAGCGCCGCTCGAGCTCCGCCGCCAGCAGCACGTGGTCAGGCTCGGCCAGCTGCTCATCCCGCGCCACGATCAGCTCCGCGCGCGCCCGCGCCGCATCGAGCAGCGGCGCGTCCTCGGGCATGCGCGCGAGCCTGAACTGGCCGGCGCCCGACTGCCGCGTCCCGGCCAGCTCGCCCTCGCTGCGCAGCTGCAGGTCGATGTCGGCCAGGCGGAAGCCGTCGGCGTGATCGACCAGCGCGCGCAGCCGGCGCGAGCCGGCCGGCCCGACCAGGAAGCAGCTCGCCTGGTGCTCGCCGCGCCCGACCCGCCCGCGCAGCTGGTGGAGTTGGGAGATACCGAAGCGCTCGGCGTTCTCGATCACCATCACCGTGGCATTCGGCACATCGATCCCGACCTCGATCACCGTCGTCGCCACCAGCACCTGCGCCTCGCCCGCGACGAAGCGCTCCATCGACTGCTGCTTCTCGCGCGGGCGCATCCCGCCGTGCAGCAGCGCGAGCTCGTAGCCCTCGAGCTCTCCCCCGCGAAGGCGCTCGAGCTCCGCGGTCGCCGCGCGCAGCTCGGCGCGCCCGTCCCCGCCCGCGACGGCCTCGGCGCTCGCGTCCCCGGCGTCCTGGTCCTGCTCGATCAGCGGGCAGACGACGAACGCCTGGCGACCCTGGTCGAGCTCGCGCCGCAGCGCTTCGTATGCCGCGGCGCGATCGGCCTCGCCCGTGAGCACCCGCGTGCGGATCGGCCGCCGGCCGCTCGGCAGCTCGCGCAGCCTGCTCGTCTCGAGATCGCCGTAGCGCGTCAGCGAGAGCGTGCGCGGGATCGGCGTGGCGGTCATGTGGAGCGTATGGACGGCGCCGTCCTCGCCGCCGCCGACGAGCGCCTCGCGCTGGCGCACGCCGAAGCGGTGCTGCTCGTCGATCACGGCGACCGCGAGCGAGCGGAACACCACGTCCGGCTCGATCAGCGCGTGCGTACCGACCACGAGCGAGAGCTCGCCGCTGGCGAGCTTGGCCAGCGCGTCGGCCCGGCGGCGCGCCGGAGTGGAGCCGGTCAGCAGCGCGGCGGTCACGTTCTCGGATCCGAGCAGCCGCTGGATCGTCGCGAAGTGCTGCTCGGCGAGCGTCTCGGTCGGAGCCATCATCGCCGCCTGGCACCCCTGCTCCACCGCCCGCAGCATCGCGTACAGCGCCACCACCGTCTTGCCGCTGCCGACCTCGCCCATCAGCAGCCGTTGCATCGGACGCTCGCCGGCGAGCTCGGCGTCGACCTCGGCCATCGCCCGCAGCTGGTCGCCGGTCGGCCGGAACGGCAGCGAGTGCTCGAGCCAGCGAGTGGTGAGCTCGCCCGGGCTTCCGAGCGCCGGCGCGCCCGCGCCCGCCAGACGCCGCGCCCTGCGACGCAGGAACAGCAGCTGGGTGAGCAGGAGCTCCTCGAAGGCGAGCCGCTTGCGCCCCAGCTCGGGCTCCTCTGCGCCGGCCGGGAAGTGCATCGCCGCGAGCGCGGCTGCTCGCTCCGGCAGCCGCTCGGCGGCGCGCAGGAGCGCGGGCAGGAACTCGACGACGTCGGCGAGCGCCGGGCGCGCGGCGCGGACGAGCGTCAGCAGCTGGGTCGAGGTGATGCCCTCGGCGGCCGGATAGTGGGCGACCGCATCGGCCTGCTCGGGCGCCGCCGGCCCGTCGCCCGCCGCGGCCGGAGCGTGGTGGGCGACGCCGAAGCCACCGCGACCGTCGGCCTTGCCGTGGAGCAGCAGGCGCGTCCCGGGCGGGTAGCGCTCGACGAGCCACGGCTGGTTGAAGAACGTCGCGCGCATCGATCCGGTGGGGTCGAACACGACCGCCTCGACCAGCGGGCGCATCCGCCGCTTGCGGACGGGGCGCGCGGCTATGCGCCGCACCTCGACCGACACCGTCGCCTGCTCGCCCGCCCGCAGGCCGCCGACGGTGCGGGCCTCGCGGCTGTCGCTCGGCAGGTGCTCGAGCAGGTCGCCGACCGTCTCGAGCCCGAGGGCGCGAAGCCCGGCCGCCATCTTGCGCCCGGAGGGCGCGAGCGGGTCCCGCAGGCGCGACGGGCGCGGCCAGCGCACCGGCGCGCTCAGCATCCGCTCGGCGCTCAGCGGCTCGCGCGAGGCGAACTCGCGCACCGCGGCCGGGTCGTCCTGCGAGGGGCGCGCGGCAGGCCGGCCCCCCGGCGTTCCACTGCTCATCCGGGCAGCCGGCGCCAGCGTGTCTGGTGCGCTCGCCGGCATCTGCGCGGCATGATGATCGCGGCTGCGGTCGTAACCGCTACTCGGCGACCAGCAGCCACCAGTAGGCCGCCTGGCCGCCGTGGCGCAGCTCGAGCTCGACGTCGGCGTCGAGCAGGTCCTCGACCTCGCCGAGCGCAACCGGCGTCTGCTCGCCCGCCAGCACGCTGATCAGCTCCGGCTGGGCGCCGTGCTCGCCGGGCGCCGCGAGCGCCGCCAGCACCGCGCGCAGCGTCGGCACCGGCTCGCCCCAGGCGATCACCTCGTCGCCTGCGAACCCGACGGCGTCACCGACCGCGAAGCGCCCCAGGGCGTCCTCGCGCGCGGCGGGCGCGACGGCGCCGGTGCGGATCCGCGCGAGCGCCTCGGTCAGCGCCTGCGAGTTCTCCTCGACCGACCGCTCGGGCGCGATCGCGACGGCGGCCGCGAGGCCGGCCTGCTGGCTGGTCGTCGGCGCGACCAGCACCTGCTTGTCGGACAGGCGCGCCGCGTGCTCGGCGGCCATGATCACGTTCGGGCTGTTGGCGAGCACGACGACCTCCTCGGCCGACACGTCGTGGATCCCCGCCAGCAGGTCATAGGTCGAGGGGTTGAGCGTCGGTCCGCCGTCGATCGTGTGCACGCCGAGCTCGTTGAACATCTGGTGCAGCCCCTCGCCGCTGACGACCGCGACCGCGCCGCAGCGCTGCTCGCGGGAGGCGGGGCGCCCGCTGCGCAACTCGGCCGCCGGCTGCTCGGGAAGCGGCAAGGAGCCCGCGCCGGCAACCGCGGTGACCGGCGCGCCGAGGCGCGCGTCGCGCTCGGCCACCTGCACACGCATGTCGGCGACGTCCAGCCGCGAGACCTCGCCCGCGCCCTCGAACAGCGCCGTCGCGCGATCGGGCTGGTCGGTGTGCAGGTGCACCTTCAGCGTGCTTTCGTCGCCGACCACGAGCACCGAGTCGCCGAGCGCTTCGAGCGGGCCGACGAAGCTCGCGGCGCTGAGGCCGCGACCGGTGACGGCGAAGTTGGTGCAGAAGCGGTAGGTACCCGAGCTGTGCTCGGGGTGCGTGATGCGCGCCGGCGCATGGTGGTCTAGCGGCGGCGGGTCCTCGCCGCGCAGCGCGGCGACGACGCCGGCGAAGATGATCGTGAGCCCGTAGCCGCCGGCGTCGACGACGCCCGCCTCGCGCAGCGCGGCGAGCATGTCCGGGCCGCGCTTGACCGAGTCCTGTCCGGCGTTGACGGCGCTCTCGAGCGCGGCGGCGATCGTGCGGTCCTGCTCGCCCTCCTCGGTGCCCGGGTCCAGCCGCGGGTCCTCTGCGGTGTGCGCGACGTCGCTTGCGATGCGGTGCGCCATCTCGCGGGCGACCGTCAGGATCGTCCCCTCGGCCGGTTCGCGCACCGACGCATAGGCGCGGTCGGCCGCGTTCGCGAGCGCCGCGCCGATCAGGGTCGCGTCGATCAGCTGCCCGGGCCGCGAGACGAGCTCCTCGGCTGCGCCGCGGATCAGCTGCGAGAGGATCACGCCCGAGTTGCCGCGCGCCCCGAGCAGCGCCGCGCGCGCGACCGACTGGACGATCTCCTCGCGCCCGATCTCGTCGATCGTGCGCCCGCCCTGAGCGCCCTGCAGGCTGTCGAGCTCGTCGAGCACGGCCTTCAACGTCTGCGCCATGTTGTCGCCGGTGTCCCCGTCTGCGACCGGGAACACGTTCAGGTCGTTGACCTCCTGGCGGCGCGATTCCAGGGCGGCCAGAGCGCCGGCCACGGCGGCCCTGAACCGGACCAGGTTGGTGTCCGTCACTGCCACACGTCTATCACCTTCGGCACCCTCCCGCCGGATGCGGCGGACATCCGAATGGGCGCTGGAGCGCCCTTTTGGGCCTGTCGGGGAGCGCCCACGCGGGCTTCGGTACCACGGATGAGGGATGCGGCGCCGGCGACCGAGGACGCCGACCGAACCGGGGGACACGAGCTGCGCTCGCATCCCCGAACCGGCCAGCACCGAACATCGGCGCTAGAGCGCCTTGGCGACCTTGCCGGCTTTCAGGCACCGCGTGCAGACGTACACACGCTTCGGCGTCTTGCCGTCGAGGATCCGGACCTTCTGGAGGTTCGGATCGAAGCGCCGCTTGGTGGCGACCATCGAGTGACTGCGGCTGTTGCCGAACGAGGGACCCTTCCCGCAGCTGTGGCATACCTTGGCCATGACCCGCGCAGTCTAGCCGAGCAGCTGCTCGCGCACCGCCGCCATCCGCAGGACGGCCTCGGCGGCATGGCGCCCCTGGTCGCGCTTTCCGCCGCCGGAGCGGGCGAGCGCCTGCTCCATCGTCTCGCAGGTGAGCACGCCGAACGCGCACGGGACGCCCGTGCGCAGCTGCACGTCCATCACCCCGCGCGCGGCCTCGGCGCAGACGAAGTCGTAGTGGTCGGTCTCGCCGCGGATCACCGCGCCGAGGCAGGCGACGCCCGCGAAGCGCCCGCTCTCGGCGGCGTAGCTCGCGGCCAGCGGCAGCTCGAACGCGCCCGGCACGTCGAGCAGCTCGACGGACTCGTGCCCGGCCTCGGCGAACGCGGCCCGCGCACCGGCCACGAGCCGTTCGGCGAGATCCTCGTAGAAGCGGGCGACGACGACCGCGAAGCCCGCGCTCAACGCGCCCCCTTGCCACGCTCGCCCGGCGTGTCGTCGGGGCTGCGGGTCGTGCCGCGCAGCAGCTCGGCGTCGAGGTTCAGCCCCTGGTGGTGGAGGGTGTGGCCCATCCGCTGGGCCTTGGTGCGCAGGTAGTTCTCGTTGTGCTCGTTGGGCGCGTGCTCGATCGGGATCTGGTCGGTCACCGACAGGCCGTAGCCCTCGAGGCCGCGGATCTTCTTCGGGTTGTTGGTCAGGATCCGGATCGAGCTGAGACCGAGGTCGACGAGAATCTGGGCGCCGATGCCGTAGTCGCGCAGGTCGGCCGGCAGCCCGAGGCGCTCGTTGGCCTCGACCGTGTCGAGGCCCTCCTCCTGGAGCTTGTATGCCCGCAGCTTGTTGAGCAGGCCGATCCCACGGCCCTCCTGGGAGAGGTAGAGCAGCACCCCGCAGCCCTCGCGCTCGATCATCGACAGCGCCGATTCGAGCTGCTCGCCGCAGTCGCAGCGCAGCGAGTGGAACACGTCGCCTGTGAGGCACTCGGAGTGGACGCGGACCAGCACGTCCGCGTGGCCCCGGATCTCGCCCTTGACGAGCGCGACGTGATGCTTGTCGTCGATCAGCGAGCGGTAGCCGATCGCCTCGAACTCGCCGAACGTCGTCGGCAGGCCGGTCGCGACGACGCGTTCGACGAGCTTGTCGTGGCGGCGCCGGTAGGCGATCAGGTCGGCGACGGTGATCATGCGCAGGCCGTGGCGCGCGCAGTAATCGGTCAGTTCCGGCACCCGCGCCATCGTGCCGTCGTCGTTCATCACCTCGCAGATCACCCCGGCGGGGTTCAGGCCCGCCAGGCGCGCCAGGTCGACCGCGGCCTCGGTCTGCCCGGCCCGCTCGAGCACGCCTCCGGAGCGGCTCTTCAGAGGGAAGATGTGCCCCGGCTGCACGAGGTCCCGCGGCCGGGTCTCCGGATCGACCGCGACCTGGATCGTGTGGGCGCGGTCGTGCGCGGAGATCCCGGTCGTGACGCCCTCGCGCGCCTCGATCGTGATCGTGAACGGCGTTTCGAACGGGCGACTCGTTCTTGGCCGCCATCAGGTCGAGGCCGAGCTCGTCGCAGCGCTCGGGGGTCAGCGACAGGCAGATCAGCCCGCGCCCCTCCTTGGCCATGAAGTTGATCGCCTCGGGCGTCGCGAACTGCGCTGCCATCGTCAGGTCGCCCTCGTTCTCGCGGTCCTCGTCGTCGCAGACGACGACCATCTTGCCCTGGCGGATGTCCTCGATCGCCTGCTCGATCGTCGAGAAGGCGGACTGCGTCGGTGTGCTCATGTGGGTGCCTCGCTTCGGATCAGACGCTCGACGTGCTTGGCCAGCACGTCGACCTCGATGTTCACCTTCGCTCCGGGCTCGAGCCCGCCGAGCGTCGTTCGCGCCAGCGTCTCGGGGATCAGCGAGACCTCGAAGCCCTCCTCGCCGAGCGCGCTGACCGTGAGGCTGACGCCCCCGACGGCCACCGAGCCCTTCTCGACCAGGTAACGCAGCAGCTCGGGCTCGCAGCTCGACCTCGAGCACGCGCGAGAACCCTCCTCGCGCGACGCCGAGACGATCCCGATGCCGTCGACGTGGCCTTGGACCACGTGCCCGCCGAGACGGTCGCCCGCGCGCAGCGGCAGCTCGAGGTTCACGTCCGCGCCCCGGGCCAGATCGCCGAGCGAGGAGCGCCGCAGCGTCTCGGGCATCGCCTGGGCCCGAAAGCGTCCGGCTCCTACCGCGGTCGCGGTCAGGCAGACGCCGTCGACGCGCGATCGAGTCGCCCTCCTGCAGCTGGTCTCCCAGCCGGGTGCGTGACCGTGAGCGTGGCGCCCGACTCCTCGCGGGCGACCTCCTCGATGCGCCCGAGGTCGGCTATCAGGCCAGTGAACATCTCGCTCGTGCCCCCATGCCGCCTACCACTCTCGCAGGCGCGCGGAGATCAGCAGGTCCTCGCCGATCCGCTCGCAGGTCATGCACAGCGCCGCAGACCGCCTCGGAGATGCGCTCCACGCCTTCGCCCTCGAGCGGGTCGCGCGCACGCACTGCCGCCGAGCAGCATCGGCGCGAGGAACAGCCGCAGCTCGTCGATCTCGCCGGCGTCGAGGAACGCCCCCGCCAGATGCGGGCCGCCCTCGAGCAGCACCGAGGTGACGCCCATCGCCCCCAGCTGGTCGAGCGCCGAGCGCACCCGCGCGGGCTCGTTCTCGCCGGTGGCCACCAGCACCTGCACGCCGGCCGCCTCGAGCGCGTCGATGTCGGCGCGCGCGGCGGCTCGCGAGACGACCACCGTGAGCGGCACCTCGGCGGCCGCCGCCACGCAGCTGCGAGCTCGGCGGCAGCCGCGCGAGCGAGTCGAAGACGACCCGCCGCGGCTGGGTCTCGGGCTCGGCGGGCGTGCCGCGCGGGCGCGCGGTCAGCTGCGGATCGTCCGCCAGCGCGGTGCCGATCCCGACCACCACCGCGTCGACCGACGCGCGCCAGCGGTGGGCGCAGCTCGCGGCTCGTCCTCGCCGCTGATCCACTTCGAGTCGCCGGTGCGCGTCGCCACCTTGCCGTCGAGCGTCATCGCCGACTTGAACAGCACCCACGGGCGGCCGACCCGCGCGTGCTTGCGGAACGCCTGGTTGAGCAGCCGCGCCTCGGTCGCGACCTCGCCGTCGGCGATGATCACCTCGACGCCCTCGTCGCGCAGGATCCCGAGGCCGCGCCCGGAGGCCTTCTCGGTCGGGTCGTCGGAGGCGACCACGACGCGCCTGATGCCGGACTGCAGGATCGCGTCGGTGCACGGCGGCGTCTTGCCCTCGTGGCAGCAGGGCTCGAGCGAGACGTACAGCGTCGCGCCCGTCGAGGTCGGCCAGGCCGCACGCCTCGATCGCGTTGACCTCGGCGTGGGCGCCGCCGTAACGCTGGTGCCAGCCCTCGCCGAGCACCTCGCCGTCGCGCGCGACGACCGCGCCGACGACCGGGTTCGGCTTGACCGCGCCCGAGGCCGCGGCGCGCGAGCTCGATCGCTCGCTGCAGGTGCAGCCGGTCGGTGTCGGTGCAGCTCGTCATGTGACCAGTCCAGGATAACTCCGGTGCGGCGCCGCGCGCCGGCGCGCGCTCAGGCGCCGCAGCGCCCGCCGTGCAGGCGGTAGACGGTCATCGCGGGCCGGGCCGCTCGTAGGCGAGCGGGTAGTAGTCGAAGCTCCAGTCGAAGTTGAACGGCACCGGCCCGCTGCCCGCCGCGTAGGGCGAGGCGCGGTAGCGCGACTTTGCCCTGTTCGGCCAGCGCCCGGTAGTAGGCGATCGCCAGCGGCACGGCCGCGCGGGTCCGCGTGCGCGCGGCCGGACTCGGTCGAGCCGGTCACGACCCAGCAGTAGCCGTGGCGCTCGTAGTAGCCGATCAGCGCCGGGGCGAGCGTGCGCACGTAGTCCTCGATGCCCGACTTGGTGCGTCCGCGCCGGTCGAGCGCGCCGCTCGGGGCGATGAACGTGAACAGCGACGGCCACTTGCACCAGCGTAGCGGGTGCCGGCGCAGGCGCGGCGCCCGGCGCTTCGCGCGCCCAGTCGTCCGGCGAGACCGGCTCGACGACGACGCGCGCGCCCGGCGGCATGTGCGCGAGCATCCAGTCGCGCGTCAGCGTGCGCGTGTCGGCGCGCGGCGAGCACGAGGCCGGAGTGGACGCTGTAGACGACGCCCTGAGCGAGCAGCGCGACCGACCGCCAGCGCGGCCGATCGCCGCCGGCCACCCGGCGGGCGCCGCGCCCCTGCACCGCCGCGCCGGCGCACGAGCCTCGCCAGCGCCGCGGCCGCCGCACAGCCGCGAGCGAACGCCGCCAGCAGGCACAGGATCGGCAGGATCGGCATCAGCCAGCGGCCGAAGTAGCGGCCCTGCAGGTCCCCATGAACAGCGAGGAACAGCGAGCGGCGCCGGCACGAGCATCCAGCCGAGGCGCCGCTCGCGGCGCCAGACGGTCGACCGCGCCGCCGAGCGCGGCGAGCGCCGGCACCCAGCCGAGGCCCCAGGTCAGCGACCACAGGTAGTAGAGCAGACCCGCCCTGCCGCGGCGCGCCGAGCTTGCCCTGCGCTTCGGCCGACAGCGAGCGACTGATGGGCGAGTTCGCGGTGGAAGCTCGCGAAGTCGAGCAGCGAATAGGGGTTGGCGATCAGGAACGCCGCCAGCGCGGCCGCGCCGAGCAGCGCCAGCCCGCCGAGCGCGCGCGGCCCGCGCGCGGGCCCTGCCGTCCAGATGGCGCGCGAGCGCCGCCGCGACGAGCGGGAGCAGCACGATCCCCGCCGTGTACTTGGTCGCGCAGGCGAGCCCGAGCCCGATGCCCGCGAGCAGGTGGTCGCGCAGGCGGCCTTTGCGCAGCACGCCCGCGCTGCCCAGCAGCGACAGCGTCAGCGGCGCGAGCGTCGGCACGTCGTTGAGCGCGAGGTGGGCGTAGAAGACCGGCAGGAAGGCGACCGCCTCGATCGCCGCCGCCAGCAGGCCGGCCGCGCGCCCGAACAGGCGCGCACCGGCCAGGTAGAGCAGCCACAGCGCGAGCGTCGCCGAGCACGGCGCGCCGCGACGCGCGCGAGCGTGTACAGCTCGCCCGGGTGCTGCGAAGTACGCGTGCACGACGGCGCCGCCGCCGCCGTACCAGAGCCCCAGCAGGAAGTGCAGCGACATACGTGAAGGCGGGCGGGTTGGCGAAGTAGTGCGGGTCGAGCGTGCCTGCTCGAACATCTGCACCGCGTGCGGGACGAAGTGGTCGTTCTCGTCGGTGTTGTAGGCGTAGGGCAGGCCCTGCTGGACGCCCCACAGCCGCAGCCCGAGCCCGCCCCGCCAGCACCACCGCGAGGCCACCCCAGGCCCAGCGCCGGCCGGCCCGCCGCTCGCGCGGGGCGGGCGGCGCCTCAGCAGTTGGCATAGACCGCGTAGTAGCGGTTCGAGTAGATGCGCTTGAAGCCGGTCAGGGGGACCTGGTCGCGCGGGTCGTCGCCGACGTCGACGATCGCCTCGAAGAAGATCGCGCTGCCGAGCGGGTAGACCGCGACGCTGCCGCTGCTTGATCCGGTCCTCGAGCTCGTGCGAGCCCTTGCCGACGTCCGCGCGCGCCTGGCTGCGCGCGACGATGTCGCGCTGGCCGACGCTGTCGAGGATCCAGCGCGCGTCGGGGATCAGCTTGTTGTTGGGCAGCGACAGCAGCGGGCAGCGGCGCAGCGCGGCGGCGACCTTCGGGTCGCGCAGCGCGGTCGCCAGGCCGGCGTGGAATTCCTCGTGGTAGGCGAGCGTGTTGCGCAGCGAGGACAGGCTCACGGTCGTGGCCGCCGAGACGCCGCCGTAGATCAAGAGCGCCGCGGCGCCGGCGATCCACACGCGCCGCATGGCCGTGCCCGGCACGAGCATCGACCAGCCCCCGAGGAACACCGCGCAGAACAGCAGCAGCATCGTCGGCGCCGCCGAGCAGGTAGCGGTCGATCACCGACGCCCCGCCCGCGCCCTCGAGCAGGAACACGAAGTACAGCAGCACCATCGCCGCCAGCGGGATCAGCGTGCGGCGCGGGGACAGCCAGATCGCCAGCGGAATCCCGATCAGCGCGCCGAGCAGCACCGGCAGCTTGTCGATCCGGTTGCTGAACGTCCACATCGAGGCGACCACGCTCGACAGCCCGTGCGTGCGTTCGAGTTCCGCCGCGAGACCCGCCGTGGCCGTCAGCGAGTAGAGCGGGTTGCCGGTCACGACCGCGTCGAGCGCGACCCAGATCAGCGGCGCGCTCGCCGCCAGCGCGAGGCGCACGAGCCGCGTGCGCGTCGAGGTGCCGGGCAGGCACCACAGCCAGTAGACGCCGCTCAGCACCCATGCGTCCGGGCGCAGCAGCCCGGCGGCGGCGAGCAGCACGAACACGGAGGTGCCGCGTCGCGGACGCTGCACCTCGAGCGCGACCGCCCACACGATCAACGCCACGTAGGAGATGTCGAGGTACCCCTGCGCGGCCAGGTTCTCGACGAAGAAGCGGCTCAGCAGCAGCAGCGCCGCGAGCAGGCCGACGATCGGGCCGTAGCAGAGCTCCCCGAGCCGGTAGAGCCCCGCCACGGCTGCCACGAAAGAGGCGATCGAGCCGAGCACCATCAGGCGCGCCCCGCCGTCGCCGAAGACCGAGCAGACCATCCCGAAGGCGATCGCCAGCGGGTGCTCGGTCGGGCCGCGGTAGACGTGGAAGTCCGGCAGGTGCAGGTGCAGCAGGTCGCGGCCCCACAGCAGCGCGTAGAAGGAGTCGTAGGTCGGGTAGGTCGGGAACGCGAAATACCCGACCAGCGCGGCCACCGACATCAGGGCCAGGCCGATCAGCGCCCAGCTTGCGGCAGGCCGCCCCCGCAGCGCCGCGAGCCTGATCGGGCCCGGCCTCTGCCGGGTGGATATCGCGCTCTCCATCTAGCCTTGGACGTACCTGCGCCGGCGGTTAGCCGCGGGCCAGCGGGACCTCGGCGCCAAGACCGTGCCTGCGCTTTGGGATACTGCCTGTGCCAAGTCTAGGCAATCGAAGGCCGATGAAGCTCATCATCCAGATCCCCTGCTTCAACGAGGCGGAGCAGCTGCCGCAGACGCTTGCCGACCTCCCGCGCGAGCTCGACGGGTTCGACGAGGTGCAGTGGCTCGTGATCGACGACGGCTCGAGCGACGCGACGATCGAGGTCGCGCGCGCGCACGGCGTCGACCACCTGGTGCGGCTGACCAACAACAAGGGCCTCGCGACCGCCTTCCAGGCGGGCATCGACACGGCGCTGAAGCTCGGCGCCGATGTGATCGTCAACACCGACGCCGACAACCAGTACTACGGCCCCGACGTCGAGCGGCTCGTGCGCCCGATCCTCGAGGGCCGCGCCGACATGGTCGTCGGCGACCGCGAGGTCAGCGGCATCGAGCATTTCTCGCCGCTGAAGAAGACGCTGCAGCGGCTGGGCTCGTGGGTCGTGCGGCAGGCGTCCTCGACGACCGTGCCCGACACCACGTCCGGGTTCCGGGCCTACAACCGCGAGGCGGCCATCCAGATGATGGTCGTCTCGAAGTTCACCTACACGCTCGAGACCATCATCCAGGCGGGCAAGCTGCTCGTCGCCGTCGACCACGTCCCGATCCGGACCAACCCGAAGACGCGCGAGTCGCGGCTGTTCCCGTCGATGGGCTCCTACGTGCGGCGCAACGCGATCTCGATCTTCCGCGTGTACGCCCAGTACGAGCCGCTGCGCGTGTTCTGGAGCCTCGCGCTCGTGATCGGCCTGGGCGCGATCGCGGTGTGGATCCGCTTCGCGGTCGCCTACGCCGAAGGCAACGGCAAGGGCCACGTGCAGTCGCTGATCCTCGGCGCGGTGCTGTTCATCGCGGCGGTCGTGCTGTGGGCGCTCGGGGTGATCGGCGACCTGCTCGCCGCCCAGCGCGCGATGATCCAGCGCACCTACGAGCGCGTGCGCCGGATCGAGCTGCAGCTCGGGATCGAGCCCTCCCACTACGAACCGGCCGAGTCGCAGGGCGGGCGGGCGCTGCCCTCCGGGCCGGACGGTGAGGGCGATCCGCCGCGCGCGGCGGGTGATGTCGCTGTGAGCGGGGTGACCGTCTCGAGCGACGGCATCGTCACCGGCAACACCTACGACAAGTACGGCTCCTCGAACCCGGTCGTCCGCCGCCTGATGGCGGGCTTCGAGGGCACGCTCGACGGAGCTGTTCGCAAAGGCCGCGCCGGAGTCGGTGCTGGACGTCGGCTGCGGCGAGGGCGTGCTCGTGCACCAGCTGGGCCACCGAGCGCCCCGAGGCGCGCTTCGTGGGGATCGACCTCGAGGAGGAGTCGATCCAGGCCGGCTGGGCCGAGCGCCAGGCGCCCAACCTCGAGTACCGCGTGATGGCGGCCGAGAGCCTGCCGTTCGCGAGCGACGAGTTCGAGCTCGCGGCCGCTGTCGAGGTGCTCGAGCACCTCCCCGATCCGGCGCACACGCTCGCGGAGATGGCACGCTGCGCGCGGCGGCACCTGCTCGTGTCGGTCCCGCGCGAGCCGCTGTGGCGCATGCTCAACATCGCGCGCGGGGCCTACTGGCGGGACCTCGGGAACACCCCGGGTCACCTCAACCACTGGTCCAGGGGGGCGTTCGTGGAGGAGCTGTCGCACTACGGCCAGGTCGTCGAGGTCCGCTCGCCGTTCCCCTGGACGATGTTGCTTGTCCGCCTCTAAGGCTTCCGCTGAGAACGGCCGCTCCTACGCCAGCGGCGCCCGCATCCTGTCGATCGGCATCGCCTCCACGGGGCTGCTGACCTTCGGCTACTTCTCGATCGCCAGCCACGTCCTCTCGGGCCGCTCGGCCAAGCTCGTCGATCTGCTGTGGTCGGTGATGTTCGTGATCATCTCGGTGATCTACCGGCCGATCGAACAGCTGCTCTCGCGGACGATCGCCGGGCGCAGGGCACGGGGGCACTCGCAGCACACGCTGCGTGTGCCGATGCTGATCCAGGCGAGCTTCGCGCTGCTGTTCCTGGTGCTCGCGCTGACGCTGAAAGAACAGCTGCTCGAGGCGTTCGACCACGAGCAGGCCCTCTACGACGTGCTCGTGGTGGGCACGCTCGCCTACGCCGCCAGCTACTTCGCCCGCGGCTGGCTCGCCGGACACGAACGCTTCGGGCTGTTCGGCGGCCTAGTGCTGATGGAGTCGCTGTCGCGCATCAGCTTCGCGATCGCCGTCGCGCTCGGCATCGCCAGCGGCCTGACGGCCGTCGCGATGGGCATCGCGGCGGCTCCGTTCGTGTCGCTCGTCGTGGTGCCGCTCGCGTTCTCCCACACGGCACGCGCGCGCCACGCGAGCGAGATCGCGCGCGAGGCGCTCGAGGCGCCGATCACCGTCGATGAGGCCGACGCCGCGCTGGCCGGCCCCGGCACCGAGGGAGTGCAGGAGACCGCCGCCCACGGAGACCTGTCGCTGCGCCGGGGCGGCGGCTTCGCCCTGTTCGTGGCGGGCATCATGCTCGCCGAGCAGACGCTGCTGAACGCCGCCGTGCTGACCGTCGACGCCACCGCCCGCGACGCGGCGCTGGCCGGGATCGTCTTCAACGTGCTGCTGATCGCCCGCGCTCCGCTGCAGCTGTTCCAGGCGATCCAGACCTCGCTGCTGCCCCACCTCACAGGCCTCGAGGCCACCGAGGGCCACGATGCGTTCGCCCGCGCGATCCGGGTGACAGTGCTCGCGATCGCCGCGTTCGCCGGGGCCGTCGCGGTCGGGCTGCTGCTGATCGGGCCCTTCGTGATGGAGCACGTCCTGTTCGGACAGCACCACTCCTACAACCGTTTCGGACTGGCCCTGATCGGCATCGGCATGGGCCTTCACCTCACCTCGGGCGCGCTCAACCAGGCCGCGCTCGCGCGCGACCGGGCGCGGATCGCGGCCGGCTGCTGGCTGCTCGCGGCGGCGGTGTTCGTCGCCTGGATGCTGACGCCCGCCGTCTCCGAACAGGTGCTGCGGATGGAGATCGGCTACGCCGGCGCGACTGCCCTGCTGGCCGCGACGCTCCTGCTCCTCTACCGCGCCGGGTCGCGCGCCCTCGGTCCAACCGCTCAGCCGCCCGCGAGCGAATCGGCGATCGCCCGGTAGGCCGCCGCCGGGTCGGGCTCGCCGAACACCGCAGCGCCGGCCACGAACACGCGCGCACCCGCCGCCCGGCAGCGTGGAGCGGTGCCGGTGTCGACGCCGCCGTCGACCTCGATCGCCACGTCGGGCCCGAGGAGGTCGGCCAGCCGCGGCAGCTTCTGCAGCGAGCGCTCGATGAACGGCTGGCCGCCCCAGCCGGGGTTGACTGTCATGCAGAGCGCGAGGTCGATCTCCCCGGCGAGCGCCGCGAGCGCCTGCACCGGCGTGCCGGGGTTGATCGCGACCCCGACGGCGGCCCCGGTCTCGCGGATCAGGCCGGCGGCGCGCGCGAGGTGCGGCGTCGCCTCGGCGTGGATCGTGACCGAGTCCGCGCCGGCGCGCACGTACTCGTCGGCGCTGCGCTCGGGCCGCTCGATCATCAGATGCGTCTCGAGCACGCCGCCTGCGTCGTGGACCGCGTCCGCGAGCGCGGCGACGACGTTCGCGCCCATCGTGATCGGCGGCACGAAATGGCCGTCCATCACGTCGACGTGGATCACCCGCGCGCCCGCGCCGAGCACCTCGCGCACCTGCTCGCGCAGGCGCCCGAAGTCCGCCGACAGGATCGACGGCGCGACCTGCACGCCCGAGAACAGCTCGCGCGCCCGCCGGGCGCCACCGTCGCTCATGTGCGGAAACCTAGCGCCGTGGCGTGACAGGCTCGATCGCGCCCGCGCCCGGCCCGCGAAGCGTGCTGCTCACACGAGCGACCGCGAAGTGCCCCGAATCGGGCGACGACGCCGCTCCGCGCCGGCATACGCGCTGCTCAGACTTGCTGCAACATCGAATCCCCGCAGTTGTTGCACTTGAGGATCGCGGTGCTCGACATGCGCACGATCGTCGAGTGCTCGCCGCAGTTCGGGCACACCGAGGTGAGCTCGAAGCGGTGCAGGCAGTAGACGCAGCGGTAGCGGCCCGGCAGGTTCGTCGGCCGCAGCCACGGCTCGCCGCAGTTCGGACACTGCGGTCCGAGCTCGATGGGCGCGCGCGCCCCCGCGCCCGGCTCGCCCTCCACGCTCACGTCCGGCGCAGCCGGGCGATGAAGAAGCCGGCCGTGTCGTCGCGGTGCGGCAGCGTCTGCAGCGGACGGGCGGACCCGCCGGCCGCCGGCGCCGTCCTCAGCGCGAGGTCGGGCATCTCGGCAGCGAGGTCGTGGGCCTCGAAATCGGGCCGGGATGCGAGGAAGTCATCGATCAGGCGCTCGTTCTCGTCGGGTGAGATCGTGCACGTAGAGTAGACAAGCAGACCCCCCGGACGCAGGACCCGGGCGCCGCAGTCCAATATGCGGAACTGCTCGGCCCGCATCTCGGCGATCGACTCGCGCCCGGCGCGCCAGCGCAGGTCGGGGCGCGCCTGCAGCGTGCCGAGACCCGAGCAGGGCGGGTCGACGAGCACGCGGTCATACGGGCCGTCGGAGACGGGCTCGCGCGCATCAGCTACGCGCACCTCGACGTTCGCGCAGCGCATCCGCTCGGCGGTGCGCGCGAGCGAGCGCGCGCGGCGCGCGTTGGCCTCCACCGCCACGACCACTCCGCGCCCCTCCATCAGCGCCGCAAGGTGGGTGCTCTTGCCGCCCGGCGCGGCGCACAGGTCGAGCACGCGCTCGCCCGGCGCGGGCCCAAGGCAGCGCCCGACCAGCATCGCCGCGCGCGACTGGGCGGTGAACGCGCCCGCCGCGAACAGCGGCGAGCCGTGCACGTCGAACGGCTCCTCGACCACGAGCGCCTCGGGCAGACGCTCGTCGCGCCGCGTGCGCACCGGCAGCTGCCGGGCGAGCTCCTCGGCGTCGCACACGAGCGCGTTGGCGCGCAGCGCCAACTCGGCGGGTTCGTTGTCGCGCGTCATCAGCGCGCGTGCCTGCTCGGCGCCGAGCGCCTCGAACCACAGCTCGGCGAGCCAGACCGGGTGGGAGTGCATCACGGCGGCGGCCCGGGGCTCCTCGTCGCTCAGCGAGCCGAGCAGCTGCTCGCGCTCGCGCGCGGCGCGGCGCAGGACCGCGTTGGCGAGCGCGTGCCCGCGGCGACCGGGCGCCTTCGCGAGCTCGACCGCGTCGGCGACCACCGCGTAGTCGGGTGCGCCGTGCAGGTACAGCAGCTCGTAGAGCCCCAGGCGCAGCGAGGCGCGCACGCGCGCGTCGAGCTTCGCGGGCGGGCGCCCTGCCAGCTGCGCGATCAGGTGATCGGCGGTACCGGCGCGCTGCACGGCGCCGTAGGCGAGGCGCATCGCGAGCGCGCGGTCGCGCTGGTCGAGCTCGCGCGCCTCGCCGAGCAGGGCCTTGTCGGCGTAGGCGCCCTCGTCGAACACGCGCAGCAGCACACGGTGCGCGCAGACGCGAGCCGGCGCCGGCCCGCTGCTCTTTGCTGCGGTCACGGCCGCCATCATCTACCCGCTGCGGATCGCCTGCGCCGGCGCGAGCGCCAGCGCGATCTCGCCCGCCAGGCGGGCAGCGTCGCGCGGCTCGAGCGTCGCGGTCGTGACGCGGATCGCCGGCGGGCCGGCGGCGATCCGGTAGCGGGCTCCGGGCGCGACCACCCAGCCGCGCTGGGCGAGCGCGGCGGCTGCGCTCGCCTCCTCCCCCACCTCGATCCACACGTTCAGGCCGGAGTCGCCCTCGGCCGTGACCCCGCGCGCGTGCAGCTCCTCGATCAGCGCCCTGCGGCGCTCGGCGTACACGCCGGCGGCGCGCGCCACCAGCCGCCGCGTGGCAGGCTCGCCCCACAGCTCGGCGACGATGCCCTGCAGGATGTGGCTGACCCAGCCGGGACCGCACATCTGGCGGCCGCGCACGCGCGCGATCGTCGCCTCGTCGCCGGCCATCACCGCCAGGCGCAGGTCGGGGCCGAACGCCTTTGCGACCGAGCGCACGCCGGCCCAGCGCAGCCGCCCGCCGGCGAGCGTGTGCAGCGGCGCGCCCGCCACCGGCCCGAGGTGGTCGTCCTCGATCAGCAGCGCGCGCGGGTGCTCGGCGAGCACGGCGGCGAGCTCGCCCACGCGGCGCGCGTCGTGCGCCGCGCCGGTCGGGTTCTGGCCGCGCGGCGTGAGCACGGCGGCGACGGCGCCGCGCTGCAGGACCGCGGCGAGCGCGCCCGGCAGCATCCCGCGCCGGTCGATGGCCACCGGCTCGAGCCCGAGGCCCTGCGCGCGCAGCAGGTCGAACAGCGCTGCGTACCCGGGGCTCTCGACGGCGACGCGGTCGCCGGGACGCAGCCACGCAGACAGCACCCGCTCGATCCCGTCGAGCGCGCCGCTGACGACGCACAGGTGCTCAGCCGGCACGCCGTCGGCCGCCAGCCCCTCGCGCGCCGCCGCCAGCAGCTCGGGCAGCTCCGGGCTCTCGCCGTAGAGGCGCGCCGGCCTGCGCACGCGCGCGAGAGCCGGGCCGAGGTCGGGCAGCAGCGCCGGGTCGGGGTTCCCGAGCGAGAGATCGCGTGCCCCCTGCGGCACCGGCATCCGCGCGGCGGGGAGCGGCACCGGCGGCCCGTCGCCGATGCGCGTCCCGCGCCGCGGCTCGCTGACGACCACGCCACGCCGGCGCAGCTCGGCGAGCCCGGCCGCGACCGTCGCGGGGCTGAGGCCGACGTCGACGGCCAGCCTGCGCACCGACGGCAGCCGCTGGCCCGGCAACAGCGCGCCGCGCGCGACCCCGGCCTCGATACCCGCCACCAGCGACGACGCGCTGTCGGCCGTGATCCGATACTGTTTCAGCTCAGGCACAACTCTGTACTATTACAGATCGGAGACCGGCATGTCGACAAGCCCGCCCCGGGCCCCCGCCGGACCCGCGTCGGAGCGGGTGCGGCTGCGGCGAAAGCGCGAACGCGGCAGCTACGAGCGCGCGGTTATCGATGAGATCCTCGACGAGGGCCTGATCGCGCACCTGGGGATCGTCGAGGACTCCCAGCCGCTGGTCGTGCCGACCCTGCACGCCCGCAAGGGCGATGTCGTCTACCTCCACGGCTCGGCCGCGAGCCGCACGCTGCGCGCATCGGGGGGCGGCGCCGACGCGTGCCTGACGGTCTCGCTGATCGACGGCCTCGTGCTCGCGCGCGCGGCGATGCACCACTCGGCCAACTACCGCTCAGCGATGCTGCTCGGCCGCGCCCGCACGGTGACCGAGCACGACGAGCAGATCGCGGCGGTGGAGGCGATCGTCGAGCGGATCGTGCCCGGCCGCTGGGCCGACGTGCGCCCGCCGGACGAGAAGGAGCTGCGCGCTACCGCGCTGCTCGCATTCCCGATCGACGAGGCCTCCGCGAAGGTACGCGTCGGGCCGCCGCTCGACGACGAGGAGGACTACGCCTCCGACGCCTGGGCGGGCGTGATCCCGCTGTCGCTGGGCGCCGGTGAGCCGCAGCCGGACCCGCGCCTGCGGGCTGGGATCCCCGTGCCGGGCTACGCGCGCTCCTACCGCCGCGGCACGCCGTGACCGCGCAGGTACGAGGCGGCATCCATCGGGCGCCCGCCGGCCGGCTGGACCTCGAGCAGCTCGAGCGTCCCCGGGCGGCAGCCGAGCAGCAGCCGCCCGTCCTCGGCGGTCAGCTCGCCTGAGGCCGGCTGCGGGCCCTCCTCGAGCACGCGGGCGCGGCGCACGCGCAGCGGATCGGGCCCGGCGAGCTCCAGGCGCGCGCCGATGTGCGGATCGAGCGCCCGTACGACGCGCTCGAGCTCGACCGCTCCTCGCCCGGGATCGAGCAGGCGGTCCCCGGGGCCGATCTTCTCGGCGTAGGTGACCCCCTCCTCCGGCTGCTCGCGGAACTCCGGGCGCGCATCGAGCGCCTGCCCGAGCAGCACCGCGGCGAGCTCCTGCAGCCGCGCAGCGAGGCTGCCGTAGGTGTCCGCGGGCTCGATCGGCTCCTCCTGCGCGAGGCACACGGGCCCGCTGTCGAGCCCGGCGACCAAGCGCATGATGCTCACGCCGGTGCGCTCGTCGCCGGCCATGATCGCGCGCTCGATCGGCGCGGCCCCGCGCCAGCGCGGCAGCAGCGAGGGGTGCACGTTGAGGATCTCCTGCGCCGAGAGCAGCGGCTCTGTGATCAGCGCGCCGAACGCACACACGACCACGACCGGTTCCTCCCCGCCGCCGGCCGCGATTCGCGCCACGACGGCAGGCTCGTTCACGCGCGGGGGCTGCTCGAGCTCGAGGCCGAGCCGCCGCGCCGTGTCGGCGACCGCCGGGCTGTGAAGGCGCCGCCCGCGGCCGCTCGGGCGGTCGGGGCGGGTCAGCACCAGCGCGGGGCGGTGGGCCGGGTCGGCGGCGAGCCGCTCGAGCACGGCGGCCGCGAACTCGGAGGTGCCGAGGTAGACGAGGCGCCGGCCCCGCACCGCGATTACGCCGCGCTCGGCGTCTGCTGCGCCTCACGCATCGCGCGCATCGCCTCCTTGCGCGCGTCGCGCGAGATGCGATCGAGGATCAGGACGCCGTCGAGGTGGTCTATCTCATGTTGGATCACGCGCGCGTGAAGCCCCTCGGCCTCGATCGAGAGCTCCTTGCCGTGCTCGTCGCGGGCTCGCACCCGCACCGCCGCCGGCCGCTCGACCTCGACGTGCACGCCGGGCAGGCTCAGGCAGCCCTCGTGTGCGGTCTCGAGCTCGTCGCTGCGCCACTCGATCTCGGGGTTCACGAGCACCCCGAGGGGCTCCTCCTCGGTGGTGCGGTACACGAGCAGGCGGTGCAGGATCCCGACCTGCGTGGCGGCCAGGCCGATGCCGAGCGCGTCGTGCATCAGCTCGCCCATCTGCGCCGCCTCCTGCGCGAGCTCCTCGTCGAAGCGCTCGACCGGTACGGCGACCGCGCGCAGCACCGGGTCTCCGAACTTGCGCACCTGGCGCAGGGCGGCGTCGCGCCGCGCCCTGGTCTCGGGGTCGAGCTCCTCGACCGGGGGAGCGCCCTCCTCGCGCTCGACCTCGACGTCCTCGTCCTCGGAGGCGACCGGCGGTTGCTCGTCTGATGCCATGTGCCGATTCTATGAGCCGCCGGGCGTGAGGTCGGCGCCGCGGGCGGCGCGGCTCAGCCGCGCTGCGGCGCGCGCAGCGTCACGAGCGCGACCGCCGTGTTGTGCGCGCCGGCGGCGTCGTGGGCGGTGATCGTGGCCCGCGCGCGCAGCGTGCGCGCGCCCGCCAGCAGGGCGCGCATGCGCGGGCCGAGGCGCAGACGCACCGACACGCTCGCGCCGCCGGCGGCGTGGAACGTGACGCTCGCGAGCGTCAGCGGGCCGAAGCGCGTTCCGCGCGCGGCGATCGTGCGGAGGACGAGCGTGCCCGCGCACGCGCTGACCGCGCCCGGGCAGTGGATCCGCAGCGTGAAGAAGCCCGAGCGGCTGACCGTCACGCTCGTGCTCGCGAGCGTCGCGTCCGGGCTCGGCGGCTTGACGACCTTCGAGGAGTCGACGCCGACCGAGCCGCGCGCGGGCGGCGGCGCGACCGCGACGCCGATCGCCTGGCTCGCGCTGAAGCCGTAGGCGTCGGTGACCGTGAGCGTGATCGTGTACGGCCCGGAGGCCGCGTAGGCGTGCACGGCGTCAGGGCCTTCGCCACTGGTGCCGTCGCCCCAGTTCCAGACCCATCTGACGAGCGCCCCGCCCGGGTAGGGGTCGCTCGATGCACTGCCGAGGAAGCTCGCCGGCACGCCGGCTGCGAGCGCCGGCGGCGGCGTGATCGACGCGGTCGGAGCCGCCGGCGAGAACGCCGCGAGCCCGACCGGAGCGCCGACCCCGCTCGGACCGTCGAAGCCCGGGCCGGCGTCGCACGCCGTGGTGCCTTCGCAGTCGAGCGCGAGGCCGTGTTCGCGGTTTCGCAGGCTGCACTGTGCCGACGGGACGGCGTCGCAGTAACCCGAGCCGCCGCTCGTGACGTCGTACAGCGCGCCGGGCTGCCCGAGGTGCCCGTACAGCGCGAGCGCGGGGCTCGCGAGCCCGTGCGAGCCGCCGGCGAGCGCGTACATGCCGGCGATCAGCGGCGCGGCGAGCGAGGTGCCGCCGACCGTCTGCCAGCCCGAGACCGATCCGCAGCCCAACGACGATTTACAGTAGTTGTAGGTGTCGTAGACGTCGAACCCGCTGTAGGGGTCGGCGTCGGCGGAGACGTCGGCGGCCAGACGCCCGCCGCCGCACTCGGCGGTGGCGTAGCCCGGCGCCGCGAGCTGCCAGGGCTGCGCGGCGAAGATCGTGCTGCAGCCGCCGCCGGTCGCGTAGCCGGGCGGTTCGGTGAGGCTCGGGTCGGGGCCGTAGTCGTTCCAGACGCTCTCGCTCGCGCGCGTGCCGTCGGGGTTCAGCACCAGTGAGGTGCCGCCGACCGCCACGACGCCCGGCAACGAGGCGGGGGCGTCGGGCATCGCGGGCGGCTGCGGGAAGCCTTCGAGCACGTAGTTCCAGTCGTCCCATCCGTAGTCGCCGGTGGCGGCCGTGATCACGACGCCGGGATGTTCGTAGGTCTCCGCGATGCCTTCGACCGAGACACCCTCCTCGGCGCCGCCGTAGGAGTTCGAGATCTCATCGACGCCTTCGAGCGCCGCGGCGGTGTTCTCGGCGGCCGCCAGGTCGATGAATTCGTCGCTGCTCGCCTCGATCAGATCGATCTTGCACTGCGCGCAGACGGCCCGCACGGTCTCGACGTCGAGCGAGATCTCGAGCGACCATCCTTTGTGGTCCCTGCCAGGCAGCGGTTTGGTCGCGCCGTGCTGGTTGAGCTTCTGAAAGCAGCCCGCGCATTCGACGATCCCGTAGTGGGCGTCGAAGGCCGCCAGGTCGGCTTCGATGTTCGGGTCGTCGTAGGCATCGACGATCGCGACCGTCTGCCCCGCTCCCGCCGCCGAGCCGTATCCGTAGGCGGCCTGCAGGTCGGCCGGCGTGAGCCCGCCGGTTTCGCCGTGCCCGACCGCGCCGGCGCCGACGGAGAAGGGATGGACGCCCGGGCGCCCTGCTTCGGAGCTCGCCGCAGGGGTGAGCACGACCGCCAGGCAGCCGGCGTGCCCGGTTCTCGGCGCCGCGCAGGCGTGGTGCAGGCGGCCGTAACCGCGACCCGCAGCGTGGGCCGCCGGCATGCCGGCGCCCGCGAGCGTCCACAGCACGGCCGCCGCGAGCGCGAGCCGCGCAGCGGCGCGGCGCGGGCGGGAGTGTTGGAGCCAGTCGCGTCTCACAGCTTGCGAAAGCGGCCCGCGCGCGGCGCCGGCCGTCGTGTCCTCCCTGATCGCCCCCCGGGGTCTCCGTCCCCGCTCGGCGGAACGTAGCAGACGCCTCGGAGGCCGGCCAGGCGCGCAGGGATGCGCCCGCGCGCCTATTGCGGGTCGACGTCGACGCTGAAGCTCACCCCCCCGTGCCGCCGCTCGCCGGCCGTGGCGGCGACCGCGGCGCCGACCGCGGCGACCGCAGCGCGGCGCTCGGCGGACTTGACGACCAGCACCTGGCGCTCGCGTCCGCGCAGGCGGAACAGGGCGGCCGGGCCGAGCACGCCGGGCGCGGGCGCCTCGGCGGCGCGCGGGCGCTCGTGCAGCGCGGCGAGCAGCCGCTCGCGCACCTCGGAGGCGGCCTCGCGCGCGGGCGGGGACTGCTCGGCCGAGCACACGATCCGGATCAGGTGCGAGAAGGGCGGGTATCCGAGCGCGCGGCGGCGCTCGAGCTCCCCGGCCACGAAGCCGGCGCTGTCGTGCATGGCGGCGTGGCGGATCGCGCGCGCCCCGGGCGCGATCGTCTGCACCAGCACGCGCCCGTTGCCGCCGCGCCCCGCGCGTCCGGCCAGCTGTGAGATCAGCGCGAACGTGCGCTCCTCGGCGCGGAAGTCGGGGAACCGGAGGGTCGCGTCGGCGTCCAGCACGACCGCCAGCGCGACGTCGGGGAAGTCGTGCCCCTTGGCGACCATCTGCGTTCCGATCAGCGCGCCCGCGGGGGCCGCCTCGAACGCCTCCAGCACGGCCCCGGGCTCGTCGTCCCCGAGCACGTCGGCGTCGAGCCGGAAGACCGGGAAGTCGCCGTCGTCGAGGATCTCAGCGAGGTCGTGGGCGAGCCGCTCGGTGCCGGCGCCGTGGCGCGCGACCGAGGTCGAGGAGCAGTCCGGGCACGAGCTCGGAGCCGCCTCTCGGTGCCCGCAGTGGTGACAGGCGAGATAGCGCCCGGCGCGGTGCAGCACGAGCGCGACGTCGCATTCGGGGCAGTTCCACACGCGCCCGCAGGTGCGGCAGGAGACGAAGTTCGACCAGCCGCGCCGGTTCAGCAGCACGATCGCCTTGCTGCGGGCCGCGCGGACCTCCGCGAGCGCCGTGGCCGTAACGGGGTGAAGGCCGGTGCGCGCGGCGCGCATGTCGAGTACCTCCACCGGCGGCAGCGGGCGGCCGTCGACACGCCGGCCGAGCCGCAGCACCGGCACCCGCAGCACGCTCTCCGGACGCGGCGTGGCGGAGCCGAGCACGAGCAGCGCGCCGCTGCGCAGCGCGCGCTCGGCGGCGACGTCGCGGGCGTCGTAGCGGGGATCGCCCTCGTGCTTGTAGGAGGCGTCGTGCTCCTCGTCGAGCACGATCAGGCCCAGATCGCCGACCGGCGCGAACACGGCCGAGCGCGGGCCGACGCAGATCCGCGCGCGACCCTCGCGTAGCCGCAGCCACTCCTGGTAGCGCTGCCCGGGGGTCAGGCGCGAGTGGAGCACCGCGACGGTGTCGCCGAAGCGCTCGGAGAAGCGAGTCAGGATCTGGGGCGTGAGCGCGATCTCGGGCACCATCACGATCGCGCCGCGGCCCTGCTCGAGCGCGGCCGCCGCGGCGCGCAGGTAGACCTCGGTCTTGCCCGACCCGGTGACGCCGTGCAGCAGGTAGCTGCGCGGCGTGGCCGGGGTGGGCGGGCTCCTATCCGCGAGCGCCGCCAGGAGCGGCTCGAGCGCCGCGCGCTGGTCGCCGGTGAGCCTGGGAGCGCCCGGCAGCGAGATGCCGACCGGGCGGTGGCTCGGCGGCTTCACCGAGCGCCGGCGCCGGCCGCCGAGCCGCCGCGCCGCGCCGGGCGGGAGCACGAGCCCGAGCGCGCGCGGGACGGTCGAGCAGTACTCCGCGGCGATCCACTCCGCCAGCCCGATCAGCTCGCCGGGGACGCCCGGCTCGAGCGCGCGCAGAGGCTCGAGCAGCCGCTCGCGCGGGACCTCGCTGTCGTGCGCGAGCCCCACGACGACGCCGAGCAGGCGGCGGCGGCCGAACGGGACGACGAGCATCGTGCCGGGCACGACGCGCTCGGCGAGCTCCTCCCCGAGCAGGTAGTCGAACGGGCCGCGCAGCGCTCGCGCGGTCGTGATCGGCTGCACGCGCGCGATGAGCGCGAGCGTCGCGGGGGCGGCGGGCGCAGGCTCGGTCGGAGCGGTGGCAGCCACCGCTCCGACCCTAGAGGTCGGCGCGGTCAGAGGCCGGCGGCCGAGCGGAGCGCCTGCGCCTTGTCGGTCCGCTCCCACGTGAAGTCGTGGTCTTCGCGGCCGAAGTGACCGTAGGCGGCGGTCTTCTGGTAGATCGGCCGGTGCAGGCGGAGCTCCTCGCGGAACGCCCCCGGACGCAGGTCGAAGACCTCGTCGACCGCGCTCGCGATCTGGCTCCTGGTGCGGCCCTCGAGCTCGGTGCCGAAGGTCTCGACCATGACCGAGACCGGGTGCGCGACGCCGATCGCGTAGGCGACCTGGACTTCGGCGCGTTCGGCCAGGCCGGCGGCGACGATGTTCTTGGCGACCCAGCGGGCGGCGTAGGCGGCGGAGCGGTCGACCTTCGAGGGGTCCTTGCCGGAGAACGCGCCGCCGCCGTGGCGCGCCATGCCGCCGTAGGTGTCGACGATGATCTTGCGACCGGTGAGCCCGCAGTCGCCGACCGGGCCTCCGATCACGAAGCGGCCCGTCGGGTTGACCAGGAAGTTCTTGCGCAGGCGCGTCTTGTCGTACATGTCGACCGGCATGATCGGCTCGACCACGTGCTCCCAGAGGTCGTCGGGGATCAGCCGCTCGGCGCCATCGGCGTGCTGGGTCGAGATCAGCAGCTTCTCGACCTCGACGGGCTTGCCGCCCTCGTAGCGGACGCTGACCTGGGTCTTGCCGTCGGGGCGCAGGTACTCGAGCGTGCCGGCGCGGCGCACGGCGGTGAGGCGCTCGGCGAGCCGGTGCGCCAGCGAGATCGGCAGCGGCATCAGCGCGTCGGTCTCGTTGCTCGCGTAGCCGAACATCATCCCCTGGTCGCCCGCGCCCGCGACGTCGAGCTCGTCCTCGTCGTTGACGTCGGTGCGCGCCTCATAGGCCTGGTCGACGCCCTGGGCGATGTCGGCCGACTGCTTGTCGATCGCGTTCAGCACGGCGCAGGAGTCGGCCGAGAACCCGAGGTCGGCGTCGGTGTAGCCGATCTTGCGGATCGTCTCGCGGGCGATCTCCTGGATGTCGACGTAGGTGTCGGTCGAGATCTCTCCAGAGACGACCACGAGGCCGGTGTTGACGAGCGTCTCGCACGCGACGCGCCCGTAGGGGTCGTCCGTGAGCACGGCGTCGAGCACCCCGTCGGAGATCTGGTCGGCGATCTTGTCGGGGTGCCCCTCGGTGACCGACTCGGATGTGAACAGGAACTCGGTGTCGGAAGGCTCGCTCATGGCAGGGTGTGTCAGCTCCAGGGGTCTCGGCTTGGCAAAAGTCGCCGAAGTCTACGCGGCCCGGGCGCGACCGCGCTGGCCGCGCTCGACGAAGTCGATGATCAGAGGGATGCCATCCATCCCGTAGCGGGCCCGCAGTCGGTTCTCCAGGTAGTAGGTGTAGTCGCGGGTCACGCGCGAGCGCGAGTTGACCTGGATCGCAAAGCGCGGCGGGCGCTCGCCTATCTGGGCCATGTAGATCAGCTTCAGGCGATGGCCGGGGCCGCTGCGCCGCGTCCCGATCGGCGGCTGGCGCGCCTGCGTGGCCTCGGCCAGGAACCGATTGAGCTCGGGCGTGGGGATTCGAGCCGACATCCGGTCCCCGAGCGCGATCACCTCGGTCAACAGGCGCCCTACGTTGCGCCCGGTGCGCGCGCTCGCCGTCAGCACGCGCGGGCGCAGGCGCAGCTTCTCGGCCACGCGCGCGCGCTCGTGGTCGAGATCGAGGGGCCGGGTGTCGGCCGGGTGCTCGTCGTCGGTGCCTGCGCCCGGTTGCAGGTCCCACTTGTTGAGCACGATCGCGGTCGCGCAGCCGGCCTTCATCGCGAGCTCGGCGATGCGCAGGTCCTGGGCGGTGACGCCGTCGACGGCGTCGCAGACGACCAGCGCGACGTCGGCGCGCTCGGCGGCGCGCTGGGAGCGCAGCGCCGTGTAGTACTCGACCGAGTCGGCGACCTTCGAGGAGCGGCGCATGCCGGCCGTGTCGATCAGCGTCAGGCGCCGCTCGCCGACCAGCAGCGGGATGTCGATCGCATCGCGGGTGGTGCCCGCGAGCTCTGAGACGATCACGCGCTCGGAGCCGAGGAAGCGGTTGACGAGCGAGGACTTGCCGACGTTCGGGCGCCCGATCACCGCCAGGCGCACGGTGTCGTCCTGGGGCTCGTCCTCCCCCTCCGGAAGCAGCTCGACGATCCGGTCGAGCAGGTCCCCCGAGCCGAGCCCCTGAGCGGCGGAGACCGGCACCGGCTCGCCGAGTCCGAGGCGGTTGAACTCCGCGGCCAGCGGCACGTCGCCGACCGAGTCGACCTTGTTGGCGGCCACGATCACCGGCAGCGGAGCGCGCCGCAGCAGCTCGGCCATCTCCTCGTCGCCGGGCCGCACGCCCGCGCGCGCGTCGACCACCAGCACCGCGAGCTCGGCTTCGGCGATCCCCGCCTGCGCCTGATCGCGGATCGACCCCGCCAGCGGGTCCTCGTCCTCGAAGTCCATCCCGCCGGTGTCGATCAGCTTGAAGCGGCGTCCGTTCCACTCGCACTCGAGCTCCTTGCGGTCGCGGGTGACCCCGGGGCGCTCGTGCACGACAGCCTCACGGCCGCCGGTGAGGCGGTTGATGAGCGAGGACTTCCCCACGTTCGGATAGCCGACGACGGCGACCTTGAGCACCGGATGAGTATGGCGCTCCGCCGGCCCGCTCCCCGTCGAGCGGGGCTGGAGCCGCTGCCCGCGGGCCGAGGCGCAGGGCCCGCCCGGCGCACAACGGTGCGCTCAGCCGCCGGCGCGGCCGACCAGCGCCGATAGGCGCGCGACGACCTCCTGGATCGTCGATCCCGTCGTGTCGAGGGTGACCGCGTCGCTCGCGGCGCGCAGCGGGCTGGCCTCGCGGCTGCGGTCGCGCTCGTCGCGCAGCGTCTGCTCGGCGAGCACGCGGTCCTCATCGGTCCCCAGCTCGGCCGCGCGCCGCCGCGCGCGCTCGCGCGGGTCGGCGTCGAGGTAGACCTTGAGCTCGGCGCCGGGCGCCACGACCGTGCCGATATCCCGCCCCTCGGCGACCCAGTCCCCGACGCCGAGCAGCGCGCGCTGCTTGGCGACGAGCGCCTCGCGCACGTCCGGCATCGCCGCCACCCGCGAGGCCTGCTCGGAGACCTCCGGAGCGCGGATCGCGGCGCTCACGTCCTCGCCGTCGAGCAGCACCGGGCGCCCGGAGCCGCCCGGGTCGATGTCGGCGCCCGCCGCCAGCGCGGCCGGATCCGCCGCGGGGGAGCGCAGCGCGAGCAGCCCCACGCAGCGGTACATCGCCCCGCTGTCGAGGTAGCGGAAGCCGAGCGCCGCCGCCAGGCCGCGCGCCACGGTCGACTTGCCCGCTCCCGCCGGCCCGTCGATCGCGACGACCACTAGCGGCTCCGCGTGAGCGCCTGCAGGTGCTCGTGGAAGCCCGGGTAGGAGACGCCGGCGGCGTCCATCCCGGCGACCTCGACCCCCTCGCGCGAGGCGAGCCCGGCGACCGCGCCCATCATCGCGAGCCGGTGGTCGCCGCGCGAGTCGATCAGGCCCCCGCGCAGGCCGCCGTCGCCGGTCACGACGAAGCCGTCCTCGGTCGCCTCGATCGTGGCGCCGAGCCCGCGCAGGCCCTCGACGACGCCCGCGATCCGGTCGGACTCCTTCACGCGCAGCTCCTGCGCGCCCCTGACGACGGTCTCGCCCTCCGCGAAGCAGCCGAGCAGCGCCACCAGCGGCAGCTCGTCGATCGCGAGCGGCACCTCATCGGGCTCGACGACGGTGCCCTCGAGCGCCCCGTGGGCGACGTCGAGGTCGCTCACGGGCTCCTCCGGGCTGAGCTCCTCGGCCTCGGTCTCGAGGTCGCCGAGCACGATCCCGCGCATGCGGCGCAGGATCCGCAGGAAGCCTGTGCGCGTCCAGTTGACGCCGACGTCGGCCAGCACCAGACGCGAGCCCGGCACGAGCACCCCGGCGGCGATCAGGAACGCCGCCGAGCTCGGGTCGGCCGGCACGTGCACGCGGTCGAGCGCAAGCTCGTCGGCGTTGACGGCGGTCACGTGACGTCCGTTGCGATGGATCGCGACGCCCGCGCGCAGCAGCATCCGCTCGGTGTGGTCACGGCTGCGCGCGGGCTCGCCGACGGTCGTCGCCCCGTCGGCGGCAAGGCCCGCGAGCAGCACACACGACTTCACCTGCGCGCTCGCGACCTCGAGCTCGTAGGAGATCGCGCGCAGCCGCCGGCCGTGCACGGTCAGCGGCGCGTAGCGATCCTCGCGCGCCTCGAGGCTGGCGCCCATCAGCCGCAGCGGCTCGGCGATCCGGTCCACTGGACGGCGGCGGATCGACTCGTCGCCGTCGAGCGTGAACGAGCGGCCCTCCTGCGCCGCGAGCCACCCGGGCAGCAGGCGCAGCAACGTGCCCGCGTTGCCGACGTCGATCGGCTGCTCGGGCTCGCGCGCCTCGCGCAGGCCCGAGCCGCGGATCAGCAGGTCCCCGCCGTGCTCCTCGACCAGCGCGCCGAGCGCGCGCACGGCGTCGAGCGTCGAGGTGGTGTCGGCTGCATGCAGGTAGTTCTCGATCGCGACCGGCTCGGAGGACATCGCCCCGAGCAGCGCGGCGCGATGGGAGATCGACTTGTCGGGCGGCGGCGTCAGCTTGCCGACCAGGCCGCGAGCCGGCTCGAAGCGCAGGTTCATCGGCTCCTCCTCATGCTCGCACGACCGTGAAGCCGAGGCCGCCCACGAGCGCTTCGGCACGATCCGCGTCGCCCTCGCCGCCGATCCACAGCGCGACCACGCCCTCGCTGATGTCGGGCGACGGGCTACAGCGCCATGTCGGCGATGTTGACCGCGCCGCTCGCCGAGCGCGAGCGCGATCTCGGCGATCACGCCGGGACGGTTCGGCACGTGCACCCGCAGCTCGTGCAGCGAGCCGCCCGCCACCGCGGCGCGACAGCAGCGCGTCGCGCTGCCTTCGGCGCGCGGTCGTTCCACTGCGCGATCGCCTCCGGCGACGCCGACGCGGAGCAGCTCGCGGGCCTCCGACAGCCTCACCGACAGCTCGTCGATCGCCTCGCCCAGCGCGTCGCGGTTGGCCATGTAGATGTCGGTCCAGATCGCCGTGTTGGCGCCCGCGACGCGGGTCGCGTCGCGGAAGCTCGGCCCGACCGCCGGCAGCCGCGGCGAGCCGTCGGCCGGGTCGGCCAGGAGCTCGGCGGCCTGCGCCGACGAGCACGTTCGCGAGCACGTGCGGCAGGTGCGAGACGCGCGCCATCAGGCGGTCGTGCGTCTCGGCGTCGATCGCGGCCGGGCGCGCGCCGAAGCGACGCAGCAGCCGGTGCAGACGCTCGTAGAGGACCCCCGAGGTGCTCGCGGGCGCCGGCGTCAGGTACCAGGTCGCGCCCTCGAACAGGTCGGCGCGGGCGTGCTCGACGCCCTCGCGTCTCGGCGCCCGCGAGCGGGTGCCCGCCGACGAAGCGCTCGTCGTCGGCGGCCGCGGCGAGCAGCCGCTTGGTCGAGCCGACGTCGCTGACGACGCAGTCGGGCCCGGCCGCCGCGAGCGCCTCGGCCACCGCCCGCGCGAGCGCGCCCACCGGCACCGCGACGAACACGGCCTCGGCGCCCTGCGACCGCCTCGGCGAGCTCGCCGCTCGCGCGGTCGACCGCGCCGCGCTCGAGCGCGCCGCGCGCGGCCTCGGGGTCCGGGTCGTAGCCCGCAGACCTCGGCGCCGGCGCGCTCGCGGGCGGCGAGCGCCGATCGAGCCGCCGATCAGCCCGACGCCGATGACCGCGATCCGCATCGAGGCGTCTAGCGCCGCCGCGTCCCGGACGCGGCGTCGCGGACGGACTGCGCGAGGCCGTCGAGCACCTCGACGGTCGTCTCCCAGCCGATGCAGCCGTCGGTGATCGACTGCCCGTAGCGCAGCTCGGCGATCGGCTGCTGGGCATCGGATTCAGGTCCTGGCGGCCGGCGACCAGGAACGACTCGAGCATCACGCCGACGATCGCGCGGTTGCCGGCGGCGATCTGCGCGCCCACGTCGGCCGCCACCGCCGGCTGGCGCTCGGGGTCCTTGCCGCTGTTGTCGTGGCTGAGGTCGATCATCACGCGCTCGGGCAGAGCTTGCGGCCTCGCAGCAGCTCGACGCGCCTCCGCGACCGCCTCCGGCGTCGTAGTTGGGCGCGGCCTCGGCCGCCGCGCAGGATGACGTGGCAGTCGGGGTTGCCGCGGGTGTGGAGGATCGCCGGCGTGCCGTCGCCGTCGATCCCGGCGAACGCGTGCGGCGCGGCCGCGGCGCGGACCGCGTCGACCGCCACCTGCACGTTGCCGTCGGTGCGGTTCTTGAAGCCGACCGGCATCGACAGGCCGGACCCGAGCTGGCGGTGGATCTGGCTCTCGGTCGTGCGCGCGCCGATCGCGCCCCAGGAGACCGCGTCGGAGATGTACTGCGGGGTGATCGGGTCGAGGAACTCGCAGCCGACCGGCAAGGCCGAGCGTCGAGCACCTCGAGCAGCACGCGCCGCGCGAGCGTCGCAGGCCGGCGTTGACGTCGCCGGAGCCGTCCAGGTGCGGATCGTTGATCAGCCCCTTCCAGCCGGTCGTCGTGCGCGGCTTCTCGAAGTACACGCGCATCGCGATCAGCAGCTCCTCGCTGTGCTCGCGCGCGAGCGCGGCCAGCCGCTCGGCGTACTCGAGCGTCGCCTCGGCGTCGTGGACGCTGCACGGGCCGACGACCACGAGCAGCCGGTCGTCATCGCCCGTCGAGGACCGCGTGCACCTCCGCGCGCCCGCGGAGCACGCACCTCGGCCTGGGCGTCCGCTCAGCGGCAGCTCGTCGAGCAGCGCTCGGGCGCGACCAGCGGCACGACGCGCTCGATCCGCTGTCGCGGACGTACTCGGCCGGGCGGATCAGAGTGTCTCCGCCGGCGCTCCGTGCCGCGTCGGAGTGTCCCGCCGGCGCTCCGTGCCGGCGTCGAGTGTCCGCGGCGCTCCGTGCCGGCGTCGGAGTCCCGCGGCGATCCGTGCCGGCGTCGAGTCCCGCCGGCGCTCCGTGCCGGCGTCGGAGTGTCCGGGCCGGCGCCGGCGCCGCGTCGGGTCGGATGCCTCGACAAGGACGGCCTCGCTCCCGGCGAGCGCCTTGCCCGCCAGCGCCGCCGCCCGCTCGACGGCGCGCGCGTAGTCCGCGAACTCGTCGGCGCGCAGCTGCTGCGGCCCGTCGCAGATCGCCTCGCTCGGGCTCGGGGTGCACCTCGACGATGATCCCGTCGGCGCCGACGGCGGCGGCCGCGAGCGACAGCGGCAGCACGAGCTCGCGGCGCCCGGCGGCGTGGCTCGGGTCGACGATCACCGGCAGGTGCGATCAGCTCCTTCAGCACCGGCACGGCCATCAGGTCGAGCGTGAAGCGGTAGGCGCGTCTCGAACGTGCGGATCCCGCGCTCGCACAGCATCACGCTGCGTTGCCCTCCTTGAGGACGTACTCGGCCGCCATCAGCAGCTCGTCGAGCGTCGCGGACAGGCCGCGCTTGAGCAGCGCCGGGCTGCCGGCGCGCCCGACCTCGGCCAGCAGCGGGTAGTTCTGCATGTTGCGCGCGCCGATCTGGACACGTCGGCGACCTCCAGCGACCGCGCTCGAGGTCGCGCGACGTCCATCAGCTCGGTGACGATCGGCAGCCCGGTCTCGCGCCTTGGCCTCGGCGAGCAGCCGCAGGCCCTCCTGGCCGAGGCCCTGGAACGCGTACGGCGAGGTGCGCGGCTTGTACGCGCCGCCGCGCAGCAGCGTGGCGCCGGCGTCGCGGACGACGCGCGCGGTCTGCAGCGTCTGCTCGCGCGACTCGACCGTGCACGGGCCGGCGATCAGCGCGAAGTGCTCGCCGCCGACCTTGCGCCCGCCGATGTCGAGCACGGTGCGCTCGCCGTGGGTGATCTGCGCGGAGGCGAGCTTGTACGGCTTGAGGATCGGCACCACGCGGTCCACGCCGGGCGGCCCTCCAGGCCGAGGCTCTCGACGCTCGCGTCCTGCTCGACGTCGCCGATCGCGCCGATCACGGTCACGCGCGCGCCGGGCTGAGGTGGGCGCGCGCGCCGGCTCGCTCGATCTTCGACGACCGCCTCGACCTCCTCCTCGGTCGCGGTCTCCTTCATCACGATCATCATCAACTCATCCTTTCCTGACGCCTGGGCATGTTAGAGGTGCGAAGCGCCCGTCGTGTGACGGGCGCGTGAGGAGCGCGGAGCGCCCTGGAGGCGGCGCTCGGTCCGTGTGACGGGACCCGGTGCGGCCGCGGCGCCCGCTCACGACGGGCGCAGGCCCGAGCGCCTAGCTAAATCGCCAGGCGTCGAAGCGAACGACCAGCGAATACGGCGCAGGCGGAGTGCGAGTCGAGCGATGTCTGCGCCGGCGCGGTCATGCGTCGTTCTCGCCGGTGTTGTCAGCAGACGCTGCCGCCGGCGCGCGTAAGGCGCGTCAGCGGCCGCTCACAGCGAGCCTCGGCGAGCGCGTCGAGGAAGCGTGCGTTCTCCTCCGGCAGCCCGTAGGTCACCCGCAGCGCGGGCGTCGTGCGTGCCGAGCGCGCTGCCGCCGCGTACGAGCACGCCGCGCTCGCGCAGGCCGCGCATGACCTCGGCCTCGTCGCGCTCGGCGCCGAGCTGCGAACCAGCAGAAGTTCGCCTGCGACTCGGCCGGCTCGAGGCCGAGCGCGCGCAGGCGCTCGTCGACCGAGATGCGCTCGGCGATCGTGCGCGTGACGCGGTCGATCGACGGCGTCCTGGTGGGCGAGCGCCTCGACCGCCGCGGCCTGCGCGAGCGCGTTGCAGAAGAACGGCTGGCGCACCTGGTCGAGCGCGCGCGGCAGCTCCTCCGAGCCGCACAGCGCGAAGCCGACGCGCAGCCCGCACAGCCCGTAGACCTTCGAGAAGGTGCGCAGCAGCGACGAGGTTCGGGTGCGCGTCGAGCAGCTCGATCGACGCGTCGGGGTCCTCGAGCAGGTTGAACTCGCAGTAGGCCTCGTCGAGGATCACGCACACGTGCGGCGGCACCTCGGTCGAGGAACGCCGCGATGTCCGCGAGCGGCAACGGCCGTGCTGGTGGGGTTGTTCGGGTTGCACACGAGCACCAGCCGCGTCGCGACGGTGATCTCGCGCAGCATCGCCGGCAGGTCGTGGCGCTCGTCGCGCGTCGAGCGGCGACGGTCATCGCGCGCGCGCCGGAGGCGCGCCGCCAGGTGCGGGTAGACGGAGAACGACGGCCACGCGTAGACGAGCTCGGCGCCCGGCTCGAGCAGCGCCTCGCCGGCCGCGAGCAGGATGTCGCAGGAGCCGTTGCCGATCGCGATCCGCGAGGCGGGCACTCCGTAGCGCTCGCAGAGCGCGCGTGCGCAGCAGCGAGTTGGACGGGTCCGGATAGCGGTTGAGCGTGCCCAGCGCCGCGCTCGATCGCCTCGCGCACCGCCGGCAGCGGCGGGTAGGGCGACTCGTTGCTGGCCAGCAGCGCACGAGCGGCTCGCTGCTGGGCGTAGCCGCCGGCGGCCGGGTAGACCGGGATGCGCTGCGGATCGCGCTCGTGAGAACTCGATCGCCACCGGCGCCTATTGTGCCGCGTGCAGGTCGGCGCGCAGCGCGCGCGCCTCGCCCAGGTAGACGTGCGCGGGCACGTGGTCCTCCGGCGGCGTAGTAGTGGATCAGCACCCGGATCACGCGCGGCATCGAGCCCGGCACGGGGATCTCCTGCGCGCACAGCAGCGGCACGCGGTCGAAGCCGAGCGCGCGCGCGGCGACGGCGGGGAACTCGGCGTCGAGGTCGTCGGTGGCGGTGAAGATGCAGCTGACGACGTCCTCGGGCGCGAGCTCGTTGCGCTCCATGATCTCGCGCATCAGCTCGGTGGTCGCGGCCAGGATGTCCTGGGCGTCGTTGCGCTCGACGCTGACGGCGCCGCGCAGGGCGAACAGTCGCATGGCGCGCGATTGTGTCAGAGCGCGCGCGCGCGCAGGCGCTCGAGCTCGCGGTCGTCAGCCGCCGGTGGGCGCCGGGCGCGAGGCCGTCCGAGCGCCAGCGGGCCGAAGCGGGTGCGCGTCAGCTCGAGCACCGGATGCCCGACCGCCTCGCACATCCGGCGCACCTGGCGGTTGCGCCCTTCGCGGATCGTCAGCTCGAGCAGTCGCCGTCCGCGACGCGCCCGGACGCGCGCGGGCGCGGTGGGGCCGTCGTCGAGCTCGACGCCCTCGCGCAGCGCGCGCAGCGCCGCGCTCGCCGACCGGCCCGCCGCCGACGCGCGCGCGGTAGGTCTTGGGCACCTCAAAGCGCGGGTGCGTGAGCCGGTTCGCGAGCTCGCCGTCGTTGGTCAGCAGGATCAGCCCGGCGCTGTCGGCGTCCAGGCGCCCGACCGGGTAGAGGCGCAGGCCGCCGCGTCGAGCAGAGCTCGACGACGGTCGGGCGCCCGTGCGTGTCGCGCGCGGTCGAGACGACGCCGACGCGGCTTGTTGAGCGCGTAGGCGACGCGCGGCTCGGCGCCGCCGAGCGGCCGGCCGTCGACCGTCACCGGCTCGTCCTCGGCCACGTCGCGGGCCGGGTCGAGCACCGAGCTCGCCGCCGACGCGCACGCGCCCCGCGGCGATGAGCTGCTCTGCCGCGCGCCTGCGAGGCGACGCCCGCGTGGGCGAGGTACTTGGCGAGGCGCACGTGCAGCCACTCCGGGATCGCTGCCATCGCCTGCAACCATAGATAGCCGTCAGCCGACGCCCGCCCTCCGATGGAGCTGCAGACTACTCGATGAGATCCTCGCCGAACTCGGCGAGCCCCGCTTCCGCGCCCGCCAGGTGTGGGCCTGGACCGCGCGCGGCGCCGCCGGCTACGAGCAGATGACCGACCTGCCGGCGCCGCTGCGCGACGCGCTCGCCGCGCGAGCTGCCGTTCTCGACGCCTGCAGCTGCGCGAGAGGCCGTCTCGCGCGACGGGACGGTCAAGGCGCTGTTCGAGACCGCCGACGGGCGGCCGCTCGAGGCGGTGCTGATGCGCTATCGCGACGGGCGGCGCTCGCTCTGCGTCTCCTCGCAGTCGGGCTGCCCGCTCACCTGCACGCTTCTGTGCGACCGGCGCGATGCGCTTCGCCGCAACCTGACCGCCTCGGAGATCCTCGACCAGGCGCTGCACTTCCGCCGCACCGAGGCCGTGGACCATTGCGTGTTCATGGGCATGGGCGAGCCGATGCTGAACCTCGACGCGGTGCTCGCCGCCTGCGAGCGGCTGCCCGACATCGGCATCACGCACCGCCGCACGACGATCTCCACCGTCGGCTGGATCCCCGGCATCGAACGGCTCGCCGAGAGCGAGGTGCCCGTGCGCCTCGCGCTGTCACTGCACGCAGCCGAGGAAGCGCTGCGCTAGCGAGCTGATGCCCGTCAACGAGCGCTATCCGCTGCGCGAGGTGATCGATGCGTGCCGCGCCTTCTACGACCGCCGCCGCCGGCGCGTGTTCATCGAGTACGTGATGCTCGCAGGCGTCAACGACCGCTACGAGCAGGCGCTCGCGCTGGCGCGGCTCCTGCAGGGCACCGGCGAGCGCCACCGGCCGGTCTTCAAGGTCAACCTGATCCCGTTCAACCCGAGCGGATCGGAGTTCGAAGGCTCGAGCCGCGAGTCGATCGCGGCCTTTCGCGCGGCGCTCGAGTCGCGCGGGGTGCCGGTCACCGTGCGCCTCACGCGCGGACGGGACATCGACGCGGCCTGCGGACAGCTGGCTGCGCGGACGGCCGCGTAGCGGCGCGTTACTCCTCGATCACCGCGAGGATGTTGCCGGCGGGATCGGTGAACCAGGCGATCGGCGGGCCGCCCGGGTTGCGCGAGATGCCCCGCTCGTCCTGGCCGAATCCGTCGTAGCGGATCATCTGCACGCCGTGCGCGGTCAGCTCGTCGACCGCGCGCTCGATGTCCTCGACGACGAGGTTCAGGATCGTGAAGGCGGCCGGATGATGGTCGGGCTTCGGGTAGGCGATCGCCTCGCCCCCGCCCGCCGGCGCGAGCCGCAGCAGCCCGTTGTCCATCTCCTGCACCTCGATCCCCAGCACGCCGCCGTAGAAGTCCCGCGCGGCCGGGATGTCGTTCACCGAGAAGCCGCTGAAGGCGCGCGTGTAGCTCAGCACACGGTCAACCCTAGGACGTCCGCGCCTCGCCGGCGCGCATCAAGCGATCGCGCAGCTCCGCCTGCTCCTCGGGGCTCGGGTCCCAGCGCGCGACGTCCGGCAGCTGTTCGAGGTCGCGCAGCCCGAACAGCTTCAGGAACTCGGTCGTCGTGCGGTAGACGACCGCCCCGAACTGCGAGTGGCCGGCCTCCTCGATCATCCCGCGCTCGAGCAGCGTCGCCGTCGCCGAGTCGGCGCTGACCCCGCGGATGCGCGCGATCTCCGGGCGCGAGATCGGCTGCAGGTAGGCGACGATCGCGAGCGTCTCGGCCTGCGCTGCCGTCAGCGTCGCGATGCGCGGGCGGCTGAGGAGCCGCCGCGCCGCGTCCTCCGCGGCCGGGTCGCTCGCGAAGGTGAAGCCGCCGCCGAGCTCGCGCAGCGTGATCCCGCGCCGGCCGGGGGCGTAATGCTCCGCGAGCAGCGCGAGCGCCGCTACTACGGCGCCCTGCCCGGCCTCGGCCGCCTCGGCCAGCTCGGCGGGCGAGAGCGGGTCCGGCGAGAGGAACAGCAGCGCTTCGACGGTGCGGGCCAGCTCGGGGGTCTCCTCCGCCTGCCCTGCGGCCGGGGAGTCCTCGCCCGCGGACCCTGCCTGGACCGCCGCGGTGCGCTCGGGAAAGCTCATCCTGCGAGCCTATCCCGCGCGGTCCACGCGGGCGCGCGCCCGGGCAGCCTGCCCGAGCCCGCCGGCGGCCGCTCCCCGGTGGCCCGGATCGAGATCTCACCGAAGCTCTCGGGCTGCTCGAAGCGGGCCTCGCCGAGTTTGTAGAGCTCGAGCAGTGCGAACAGCGTCACCGCGACGGTCATCCGATCGCCGCCGCGGACCGCCTCCTCGAAGCTGAACGCGCCGCGCCGCAGCAGTCCGCGCAGGTGCGTGAGCCGCTCCGCCACGCTCACCCGCGGCACGGCGATGTGCCTCACGCTGATCTGCGGGGGCATCGTCAGCAGCCTGCCCATCGCGGCGCCGAGCAGCTCGGGGTCCTGCGAGCCCTCGGCCGGTGCCACGACCGTGCGCCGCAGCCCGGGCGGCAGCGGCGCGGAGCGAAAGCGCACGCCCTCCTCGGCCGCCAGCAGCTCGCGCAGGTGCGCAGCCGCGGCGCGATAGCGCTGGGCGTCGAGCATGCGCGCGAGCAGCTCCTCGGCGGCCTGCTCGGGCTCGATTTCCAGCAGCTCCTCGTCTTCGGGGTCGAGCATCAGGCGCGACTTCAGCTCGAGCAGCGCCGCGATCAGCACGATGAACTCGGTCGCCGTCTCGAGCTCGAGCTCGCCGCGCTGCTCGAGGTGGTCGAGGTAGGCGAGCACCACCTCGGCGAGCGCCAGCTCGAGCAGGTCCACCTCTTCGCGCAGCACGAGCGTCAGCAGCAGGTCGAACGGCCCGCTGAAGACGTCCAGGTCGAGATCGAGCGAGGCTAGGCCCACGGGCTGCACGGTAGCGGTGGCGCCCGATGTCTAGGCGCGCGCCGGGGCGCCGACGCCCATCAGCCCGCGCACCTCCGCGAGCGTCCCGGAGGCGATCGCCCGCGCCCGCTCGGCGCCGCCCGCCAGCACCCGCTCGAGCTGCGCCTCGTCGCCGCGCAGCTCCTGGTAGCGCTCGCGCACGGGCGTCAGGTACCCGACGACGGCCTCGGCGACCGCCGACTTGAACTCGCCGTAGCGAGCCTCGGCGAACTCGGCCTCGATCTCCTCGGGCGAGCTGCCGCGCACCGCCGCGAGAACTTCGATCAGGTTGCCGATCCCGGCCTTGCCCTCGCCGCGCCGCACCTCGCTGCCGGAGTCGGTGACGGCGCTCCTGATCTTCTTCTCGATCGCCTTCGGCTCATCGAGCACGTACACGGTGCCCTGCTCGGAGCCGCCGGTCGTGGACATCTTGCGCGCCGGCTCCTGCAGGTCCATGATGCGCGCGCCCACCGACGGCAGGCGCAGCTCTGGCACCACCAGCACCTGCTCGCCGGACCCGAAGCGGCGGTTGAAGTTCTCGGCCACGTCGCGCATCAGCTCGACGTGCTCGCGCTGGTCCTCCCCCACCGGCACCTCGTGCGCACGGTAGGCGAGGACGTCAGCCGCCATCAGCACGGGGTAGAACAGCAGCCCGGCGCGCACCATCTCGCGCTGCGTGGCGGACTTGTCGCGGAACTGATGCATGCGGTCGAGCCGGCCGAGTTCGGTGACGCTCGACAGCAGCCAGGTCAGCTCGGTGTGCTCGTGGACGTCGCTCTGGCGGAACAGGATGCAGCGCTCGGGATCGAGGCCCGCGGCGATCAGGATCGCGGTCGTGTCGTATAGCCGCTGGCGCAGTTCGGTTGGGTCGTAGGCGACGGTCAGCGCGTGCAGGTCGACGATGCAGAAGATGCCCTCGCCGCGCTCCTGGCTCGAGACGTACTGGGAGATCGCGCCGATGTAGTTGCCGAGGTGCTTGCGGCCGGTCGGCTGGATGCCCGAGAAGATGCGCACGGAGGCTGATTGTGGCTGCGGCAAGCGCGTTCCTACGCGTCAGCGGCGCCGCAGCGAGGAGTCGGTCAGCCAGGGCGCGTCCCAGCCGGTGTCGGCCTGATTGACGTTCGTGCCTGGCGGGACGACCTCGTCGATCCCGTCGAGCACCTCGCCCGGCAGCACCGGGGCCTCGAGCGCGGGCAACTGGCTCTGCAGCTGCTCCATCGTGCGGGGGCCGATGATCGCGGCGGTCACGGCACGATGCGAGGTGACGAACCGTAGCGCCATCTCGAGCAGCGGCACGCCCGCCCGCTCGGCCACCTCGGCGAGCCGCTCGGCGGCCTCGAGCTTGGCCTGGTTGCCGGGAATCGACATGTCGTAGCGCGACGGGATCATCTGCGCGCGGCGGCTCGTGCCGGGCGACTCGCCGCCTTTGGTGTAGCGCCCCGAGAGCCATCCGCCGGCGAGCGGGCTCCACGGGATCACGCCCATGCCGTAGCGCTCGCAGGCGGGCAGCACGTCCGTCTCGATCCCACGGATCAACATCGAATACGGCGGCTGCTCGCACATGAAGCGCTCGCGGCCGCGCCGCTCGGCCGACCACTGGGCCTCGACGATCATCCACGCC
Organism: uncultured Solirubrobacteraceae bacterium; assembly: GCA_963782575.1. GTDB lineage: Bacteria > Actinomycetota > Thermoleophilia > Solirubrobacterales > Solirubrobacteraceae > Palsa-744. The sequence goes on from CAWAKI010000005.1 coordinate 163,680, forward strand.
GGGAAGGTCGAGGATCCAATCGCGCGCACCTTGCCGGCCGCCATCAGGTCGCTGAGCGCGCCGAGCGTCTCGTCGATGTCGGTGTCGGGCTCGGGGCGGTGGATCTGGTAGAGGTCGATCCAGTCGGTTTTCAGCCGCCTGAGGCTGTTCTCGACCTCTTTGACGAGCCAGCGGCGTGAGTTGCCGAACTCGTTCGGATCGTTGTCGTGCATCCTGCCGTGCGCCTTGGTGGCGAGCACGACCGAGTCGCGCCGCCCGCCGGCCAGCGCCTTGCCGACGATCTCCTCGGACTCGCCGCGCGAGTAGACGTCTGCCGTGTCGATGAAGTTGATCCCGGCGTCGAGCGCCGCATGGATGATCGCGATCGAGTCCTCGTGATCGGTGTTGCCCCAGGCGCCGAACATCATCGCGCCGAGGCACAGCGGGCTGACCGAGATGCCGGTCGCGCCCAGTTTTCGATGCTCGACCGCCATCGTCCTAAGCGAGTGCCTCGCGGATCACGGGCCGCTTGGCCGCAGCGACCTCGTCCAGGCGCCGGACCGGCGTCGTGTACGGGGCGTCCTGCGCGATCCGCGGGTCCTCGGCGGCCTCGGCGAGGATCGCCGCGATCGCCTCCGCGAACGCGTCGAGCGTCTCGCGCGTCTCGGTCTCGGTCGGCTCGACCATCAGGGCCTCGTCGACCAGCAGCGGGAAGTACACGGTCGGCGGGTGAAAGCCGAAGTCGAGCAGCCTCTTTGCGAGGTCGAGCGTCTTGATCTGAAGCGTCCGCTTCATCGGTCCGCCCGAGAGCACGAACTCGTGCATGCAGAGCTCGCCGTAGGCGAGCGGCAGGTGCTGATCGACGCCCAGCTCACGCAGGCGCGCGAGCAGGTAGTTCGCGTTCAGCACAGCCGCTTCGGAGGCGTCACGCAGACCGTCCGCGCCGAGCGAGCGGATGTAGGCGTAGGAGCGCACGAAGCAGCCGTAGTTGCCGTGGAAGCCGCGCAGGCGCCCGATCGTCTTCGATCCCAACCGGCCCCGGCCATGGTCGAGCTCGAAGCCGCCGTCCTGGCGGCGCGCGACGACCGGCACGGGCAGGTAGGGGGCGATCCGCTCGGAGACCGCGATCGGCCCCGAGCCGGGCCCGCCGCCCCCGTGCGGCTGGGTGAACGACTTGTGCAGGTTGAAGTGCACGATGTCGAAGCCCATGTCGCCCGGCCGCGAGAGGCCCATCACGGCGTTCAGGTTGGCGCCGTCGTAGTAGAGCGTCGCGCCGACGCCGTGCACGATGTCGGCGATCTCGACGATGTTGGCGTCGAACAGGCCGAGCGTGTTCGGGTTCGTGAGCATCAGGCAGGCCACATCCTCGTCGGCCTTCGCGCGCAGGTCATCGAGGTCGATCCCGCCCTCGGCGTTGGTCGCGAGCTTGACGACCTCCAACCCGGCCATCGTGACGGTCGCGGGGTTCGTCCCGTGGGCGGTGTCGGGCGTCAGCACCTTGCGCCGCTCAGAGCCCCGGTCCTCGTGGTAGGCGCGGGTCAGCAGCACGCCCGCCAGCTCGCCGTGCGAGCCTGCGGAGGGCTGCAGGCTCACGTGCGGCAGGCCCGAGATCTCGCCGAGCGCCTGCTGCAGGTTCCACATCAGCTCGAGCGCGCCCTGCGAGCCCTCACGGTCCTGCAGCGGGTGCAGGCGGCTGTGGCCCGGCAGCGCGGCGGCGCGCTCGTGCAGGCGCGGGTTGTGCTTCATCGTGCACGAGCCGAGCGGGTAGAAGCCCGAGTCCAGATCGAAGTTGCGCTTCGAGATGCCGACGTAGTGGCGCACGATCTCGGGCTCGGAGACCTCGGGCAGGCGCGGCGGCTGCGCGCGGCGAAAGCGCTCGGGCAGCGCCTCGGCGGGCAGCTGCGGGACGTCGAGCTCGGGGCACACGAACGCGCGGCGCCCGGGCGCGCCCTTCTGGAAGATCGTGCGCGCCGCTTCGCGCTGCAGCGGCGTCGGCGCGCCCGTTGAGGGAGGCCCGCCCGCCCGCGCTAGATGGTGCTCGTGACGCTCCGGGTGAACCTCGATGCCGGGGTCGGCGTGGAGGTGGTTCTCGTCGATCGGCTTCACGCGGGCACCGCTGGTGGGTGGGTTCCCATTTTCGCCGGCGCCTGCGCGACGGCCTCTCCGAGCAGCTCTGCGAGCCGGTCGATCTCGGCGCGAGAGCGGCGCTCGGTGATCGCCACCAGCAGCCCGCCGCGATCCTCCTCGCGGCCGGTCAGCTCGTGCAGGTCGACGCCCGGGTTCACGCCGCGGGCGATGCAGTGACGGCGCACCGCGGCGACGTCGGCGTCCAGGCGCAGCGCGAACTCGCGCACGACCGGCTGCGCGTGCAGGCGCTCGACGCCGGGCAGTGCCGCGAGCGTCTCTCGCGCGTAGTGGGTGCGGGCCGCCATCAGCTCGCCGAGCTCGACGATCCCGCGGCGCCCGAGCCACGACAGGTAGACGACGCCGCCGAGCGCGTTCAGCGCCTGGGCGGTGCAGATGTTCGAGGTCGCCTTCTCGCGGCGGATGTGCTGCTCGCGTGTCTGCAGCGTCAGCACGAACCCGCGGCGGCCGTCGGCATCGGTGGTCTCGCCGGCGATCCGCCCGGGCATCCGCCGCAGGTACTCCTCGCGCGCGGCGAACAGGCCGAACGACGGGCCGCCGAAGTCGAGCCGGTTGCCGAGCGCCTGCCCCTCGCCGACCGCCACGTCGACGCCGCATTCGCCCGGAGCGCGCAGCACGCCGAGCGTCAGCGGGTCGACCTGCGAGACGACGACGATCTCGCTGCCGCCGGCCTCGTGCGCCGCGGCGGCGAGCGCCTCGGCGTCCTCGACCGCGCCGTAGAAGTTCGGTTGCGCGAACACGGCCGCGCTCGTGTCGCCGTCGATCGCCCGCGCCCAGGCCTCCCGGTCGGTGACGCCTTCGCGGAGCGGCACCTCGACGACCTCCATGTCGTAGCCGTGCGCGTAGGTGCGGAGCGTCTGGATCGTGTGCGGATGCAGTCCCGCGCTGATCACGAAGCGCCGGCGGCCGTTGTGCAGCTTGGCGAGGTAGCCGGCCGCGGCGACCGCCGAGGGGCCCTCGTAGATCGAGGCGTTCGAGACCGGCAGCGCTGTCAGCTCGCAGATCGCGGTCTGGTACTCGAACATCACCTGCAGCCCGCCCTGGGAGATCTCGGGCTGGTAGGGCGTGTAGGGCGTGAGGAACTCAGAGCGCTCCATCAGCATGTCGATCAGCGCCGGCACGTAGTGGTCGTAGAAGCCGGCGCCCAGGAAGCTGACCTCCTGCTCGGCGCTGCGGTTGCGCGCCGCCAGCTCGCTCAGGTGCGCGAACACCTCCTGCTCGGGGCTGCCCGGCGGCAGCTCGAGCTCGCGGCCGAGCCTGACGGCCTCTGGGATCTGGCGCTCGAACAGCTCCTGCGGCGAGGCCACGCCGATCGCCGCGAGCATCGCGTCGAGGTCCTGCGGCGTGATGGCGGTGTAGCGGCTCAAGTGAGTCCCAGCCTAGCCACCCAGGCTCGCCTGGTAGGAGGCTGAGTCCATCAGCGACTCGCGCTCGCCCGGATCGGACATGCGCACCTTCACGAGCCAGCCCGCGCCGTAGGGGTCCTCGTTGATGACCGCGGGGTCCTCGGGCAGCGACTCGTTGACCTCGACGATCTCGCCCGACAGCGGCGCGATCACGTCCGAGACCGCCTTCACGGACTCGACCTCCGCGTAGGACTCGTCCTTGGCCAGGCGCGTCCCGACCGCCGGTGCCTCGAAGAAGACGACCTCGCCGAGCGAGTCCTGCGCGTACCAGGTGATGCCGAGCGTCGCGAGGCTCGCGTCGGCAGGGTCGATCCGCGCCCAGTCGTGCTCGGGGTGGTACAGGAGGTCCTCGGGGTAGCTGGCCTCGGCCATTGCGCGTGCCCTTTCTGTCGGGATGGGTGCGGCGCGGCAATCTTGCCACGTCGCTCGCGCGCTCCGGCGCCCGGGCGGGGGGCGGCTTCTACGCGCGCTTGGCCACCAGCGGCTTCTCGGCGACGACCGCCGCGCGGGTGCGCCCGCGGACGTCGATCTCCAGGCGCGTCCCCACGGCGGCGCGCGCGGCGGGCACGTAGGCCATCCCGATCCCCATCTCGAGACAAGGCGAGAGGGTCCCGCTCGTGACCTCGCCTCCGCCCGCGATCGGGTTGCCCTGGCGGGCTATGCCGGGGCCGTCGATCTTGAACGCGATCAGCTTCTCGGCGGGCCCGGCCTCGCGCGCCGCCCGTACCGCCTCTGAGCCGATGAAGCCGGTGTCCTCCTTGCAGCACCATCCCAGGCCGGCCTCGATCGGGTTGCGATCGACGCCGAGCTCGTTGCCGTACAGGTGAAAGCAGGCCTCGAGCCGCAGCGTGTCGCGCGCGCCGAGCCCGGCGGGGCGCGCCCCGCGCCGCACGAGCTGGTCCCAGAGGGCGGGCGCGTCGCCCGGCGAGCACAGCAGCTCGACCCCGTCCTCGCCGGTGTAGCCGGTGCCGCACACGAGCATCTGAGCGCCGCCGATGCGGCGCCGCTCGGCGGTCATGCGCACCGGCAGCGGCGAGTCGGCGCCGGCCTGCACGAACTCGCGCGCGAGCGGGCCCTGCACGGCCAGCATCGCCCACTCCTCGATGCGGTCCTCGACCCGCGCGTCCGGGAAGGCCTGCGCCTGCTCGCGGAACCACGCCAGGTCGCTGTCGTGGTTGGCCGCGTTCGTCACGGTCAGGAAGCGCTCGGGCGCGAGGCGGTAGGTGAACAGGTCGTCGAGCACGCCGCCGTCCTCGCGGCAGAGAACCGAGTACTGCGCGCCGCCCGGCAGCATCGCCGCGACGTCGTTGGAGAGCAGGCGCTGCAGCAGCTCGAGCGCCTGCGGCCCGCTGGTCTCGATCTCGCCCATGTGCGAGACGTCGAAGATCCCCGCCGCCTCGCGCACGGCCATGTGCTCCTCGCGCACGCCGGTGTACTGCACGGGCATCTCCCACCCCGCGAAGTCGACGAGCTTGGCAGCGGCCGCGAGGTGGCGCTCGTAGAGCGGCGTGCGACGGAGCGTGGGAGGGGCCGTCGTCATGCGGGGCAGGCTAGCGGGCGCCGGCCTGTTTCAAGGGGCGCGCCGCGAGCGGCGCGGCTCACGGGACCGGGCAGACGGCGTCGGCGTGCGTGACCTGACCGGCGGTCACGACCGCCGAGCCCGAGCATCTCGGCGGGGAGGCGCGCGAGCTGAGGCTGTAGCTCCCCGGCGGGACCACGAACACGTAGCTCTGGCGCCCGCTCACGGTCTGGGTCGCGACCGTCGCGCCCTGCGGGTCCTCGAGCGTGACGGTGGTGCCGGGCGCCGCGCTGCAGTCTTCGATCCCCGGGAAGGGACCGCCGGCGATGATCACCCCTCCGACGATCGCGCCCTCGCCCGCGGGCAGCGAGGGGATCTGCGGGGGGAGACAGCGGATCGGCGGCTGCGCGACGATCAGGCGCACCGGCCGGCCCGCGTAGAGCAGCGAGCCGCGGCGATCGAGCGCCGCGAGCCTGATGCTCGCCCAGCGCGGTTCCGGGGCCGGGACGAGGTGCGCGAGGACGCGGGAGCCGCGCACGCCGGCCGCCGCGAGCGTCCGCCAGGGCCCGGCTTCGGCCCTCCCCTGCAGCACGATCCGCGTGCGGGCGCCGAGGCCGGCCACACGGCCCGTGACGGCGGTTCTCTCGCCGCTGTAGACGAGCTCGACTGGCACGCCTTCGGTTTCGCCCCTCTGAGGCCCGGCGTCGGGACGCGAGACCCAGACCCGCCCGCCGTGGGCAGTCGCGGAAGCCGCGCAAGCCGCACAGAGCGCCACCGCGATCGCCCACCCGAGGAGGCTCCTCATGGCCGGATTCTACCCACCGGAACGGCCCCCGCCGGGGGTCGCGACGCGCCGCGGGGCTCCCGTCGGCATGATCCGCCCGGATGAGCTCGGGCGACCCCACCGTGCTGCTGCAGTTCAGCGACCTGCACCTGCGCTCGGAAGACCCCGGGCCCGAGCAGCGGCTGCAGCGCGCGATCGACGCGGCCGCGACCCTGCGACCGCGGCCCGGCGCGCTGCTGTGACCGGCGACGTCGCCGACGACCCCACCGCCGAGGTCTACGCGCGCGCCCAGGAAATGCTCGGCGAGCTCGGGATCCCGATCCACGCGATCCCCGGCAACCACGACGACCGCGACCTGCTGGCGATGGCCTTCGCGGGCCGCGAGCACGCCACCGGCGCCCACGCCCACGTACTCGCCTACGTCGGCGAGCTGCGCGTGGTGGGCGCCGATACGAGCGTGCCGGGCGCTCAGGAGGGCTCGATCGGCGAGACCCAGCTCGAGTGGCTGGCGAAGGCGCTCTCCGGCGAGCCCGCGCGGCCGACGCTGCTGGCCCTGCACCACCCGCCGATCGCCTGCGGGATCCGCGCGATGGACCTGATGGGGCTCGACGCCGCCGACGCCCAGCGCCTCGAGACGCTGCTGGCGGCCAACCCGCAGGTGCTGGCGGTGACGTGCGGGCACGTGCACCGCGCGGTCACGAGCGAGTTCGCCGGGCGCCCGCTGCTGTTCTGCCCGAGCACCAACTCCACGCTGCGCCTCGAGCTACGCGCGCGCGAGGACCTGCCACTGAGGTTCGACCGCCAGCCGCTCGGCTTCGCCGTGCACGCGCTCACGGGCGGGCGGCTCGTCTCGCACGTGCAGCCGCTGCCGGCCGACTGAGGCTTTCACAGCCGATTGACAAACGATCGCCGGGCGCAATAGGTTCGACCGGTGGCCGGGGTCCGCGGGGGCGGATCCGGTCGCCTTGAGAGCGCTGGGCGTGCCGAGCAGGAGGCAGGCGTGCGGGGAACGGGGGATGGGGTGTGGGGGCCAGAGGCCGCGACACTGCCTGCCCGGACGCGCCGCCGGCCCGCCCGCGGTGCGACCCGAGAAGCGGCGTGTGCCCGACCGGGCGCGCGCCGGCGGAGATCCGCGCCGCAGGCGCGGAGAGAGGAGCGAGCATGAGCACCAGGAGATTCACAGCGGCGATCGTCGTCGCGCTTGTGGTGTCGCTGGCCGGCGCGGCCGGCGCCCAGGCCTTCCCGCCCCGGTGGTGGGTGGCACCACCGGCCGGCGAACTGACACCGGGCACCCCGCTCACGGTGACAACCGCAGCGAAACTGAAAATCACCGAAAACACCGGCGCGGTCGGCCCGTGCGTGTTCAAGGACGTCGAGGTGGTCGAAAACCCGACCACATCAACCCTGCCGGGGGTCGATCAGATGACCGTCTTCGCGGGCTCGTGCAAAAAATACCCCTACCCCTGCACGACCACCGAAACATCGACCGTGAGCGGCGTCGGCCTGTCCTGGCCATCGGTCCTGACCGAACCCTCGGCCGGCATCTTCGGCGACTCGTTCAGCGGTGTCGCCCTGGAATTCAAATGCCTGGGCAGCGGGCTTTCCGGCGTCTATGTCTCGAGTCTGTTCGAACCGCAGGTGCTGACGAACAAACTCGTCTTCACCTTCACGAACAACGCTCTGAAACTCGGCACCCACGAAATCCACTTCATGGGAACCGACAAACTGATCCCGACGGGCGGGTTCACGAAAATCAAGGCCAAATGAGCTGAGCCCGAGGCGCCGGCCCCGTCTGCGGCGGGTGCCGGCGCTTCGCGCTGTCCGGCGGGCACGGCGCGCTCGAAAGCACAGCTAGTCGCGCAGGAACGGCGGGACGTCGATGTCGTCGTCGGAGATCTCGAGGCTCGAGCGCTGCCGGTCGGAGATGCGCGGCCCGCGGTCGGGGCGCCCGGCGCGTGCCTCGCGGCGGGCGCTGCGGCCCGGACGGTGGTCGAAGCCGGTGCCGATCACCGTCACGCGCACCTCGTCGCCCATCGTCTCGTCGATCACGGCGCCGAAGATGATGTTCGCGTTCGAGTCGGCCTCGTTGTGGATGATCTCGGCAGCGTCGTTGACCTCGAACAGGCCGAGGTCGCGCCCGCCGGTGATGTTGAGCAGGATCCCGGTCGCGCCGTCGACGCTCTCCTCGAGCAGCGGCGAGGAGATCGCCGCCCGCGCGGCGTCGGCGGTGCGGGTCTCGCCGCTGGCGGTGCCGATCCCCATCAGCGCCGAGCCCGCGTCCTGCATGATCGTGCGCACGTCGGCGAAGTCGAGGTTGATCAGGCCGGGGATCGTGATCAGGTCGGTGATCCCCTGCACGCCCTGGCGCAGCACGTTGTCGGCCTCGCGGAAGGCGTCGAGCATCGAGGTGCGGCGCTCGACGACCGCCAGCAGCTTCTCGTTCGGGATCACGATCAGCGTGTCGACCACCTCGCGCAGGCGCTCGATGCCCTCGGTCGCCTGACGGCCGCGCTGGGAGCCCTCGAAGTCGAACGGCCTCGTGACGACCCCGACGGTCAGCGCGCCGATCTCGTTCTTGGCGATCTCGGCGATCACAGGCGCCGCGCCGGTGCCGGTTCCCCCGCCCTCGCCCGCCGTGACGAACACCATGTCGGCGCCCTTCAGCGCCTCCTTGATGTCATCGCGCGACTCCGAAGCGGCGGCCAGGCCGACGTCCGGGTCGGCGCCGGCGCCGAGCCCCTTGGTCGACTCGTGGCCGATGTTCAGCTTGATGTCGGCGTCGCACATGGCGAGCGCCTGGGCGTCGGTGTTGGCCGCGATGAACTCCACCCCGCGCAGCCCCGCGTCGACCATGCGGCTGACCGCGTTCGTCCCCCCGCCGCCGACGCCGACGACCTTGATCACCGCAAGATAGCTACCGCTGCTCTCCATGATGGTCCCGTCCGAAGCCTTCAGTATGAATTTAGGGTTCGCAGCATACAGTTCGCCGAACCGCCGGATTGGGCACGTTATGCAGGGAATCTCGCCATGTCAACGAAGCTGTCGAATCTCGCAAGGGACGTTGCAGATCGGCCGAGTCTCCACCATCGCCTGAGAATTGGGTGGAAGTACTGTAGACCTGAAGTTGAGCTTCAGTGTTCTCAACCGGTTGCTTCGGTCCCCCCTCCGCCGCCGGGTTCGCTCGCTTCCGAGCCGCCCGAGCCCGCTTCGTTCGCTTCGGCCCCGGTCGTGGCACCGGAGGTCTGGGAGCCGACCTGCGCGGACGGTTCGTGGCTCACGCCCGGGCCGGCTTCGAGCTTCGATGCCAGCGCCGCGACGGTCGATTCGCTGCTGCTCGCAGATTCGCTGCCCGAGCCTTCTGATTCTCCGTGCGCGGCGCCTTCGGCGAAGCCGGCCGCCGGCTTCTCGGGCAGGCGAACGTCGATGTAGCTCGCCCCGGCTGCGCTGTGCTCGCCGAGCACCCGCGCGAACGACAGCCACTTGGCGTGGGGGCGCGCGGCGTCGCCGAAGTACACGAGCAGCCCGTTGCGCATCACGATCGTCAGCCCGCGCGGCCCGAAGTAGGCGCGCTCGGCGAGCCTGTCGAGCGCCGGCGGCGCGGCGCCGAGCACTTGCAGGGCGCCCAGCACGAGGATGTTCGGGACCCGTTCGCCTGCCGCGGGCAGCGCGTCGTCTGTGACCGCGGGCAGCTGCTGACCGGCCAGCAGCGCCTGCCCGAGCGCCACGCCGTCGCCTGCGACCGCCTCGCGCACGCCGCCGACCACTAGCGCCGCGACCGGGGGCTGCTCGACGACGGCGATCCGCATCCCGTGCGGGAAGCTCGGGTAGACGCGCAGCGAGCTGACCATCGGGTAGCGCGCGACCGCGGCCATCAGGGCCGCCGGCTTCGGGTCGAGCGTGCTCATGCCGCGCGCCGCCGCGCTCAGCGCCGCTTCGATCTCGCCCGCCTGCGCGCCGTGCAGGCCCTCGACGCGCACGTGGTCGACGGCGACGAGCGAGGAGTGGCGCAGCCACAGGTAGGCCCCGCCCAGCAGCGGCAGCGCGATCGCGAGGCAGATCAGCGTGTTGCGAAGGCGCGGGCGGGCGCCGATCGCGCGCAGCGGATGGGCGAGGCGGGCGGCCGCGGCGCCGGTCCCGAGGCGGCGGCGCGTCCCGGCGCGGGAGCGGGGCATCGGGCCGCGGAGGCGTCCGGCCGGCGCGCGTGCGGCAAGGCTGCGATCCATCCGGTCCCTCTTCGACCTCGGAACGCCATCCCCTACCCGCTCACCACGGGAATCGCACCTCGCCCAGTGTCTGTACCTCGGGACGCAGCTCGACCCCGGTCAGATCCTTGACCCTGCGGCGACCCTCGGCCATCAGCGAGAGCACGTCGGCGGTGGTCGCGCCGCCGGTGTTCTCGATGAAGTTGGCGTGCTTGGGGGCAAACCGCGCCCCTCCCACCGCGAGGCCGTTGCACCCCGCGCGCTCCAGCAGCTGCCCGGCCGTCAGCCCCTCGGCGCGCGGGTCCTCGGGATTCACGAACGTCGAGCCGAAGGTCTTGATCCCCTGCGGCTGTGCCTCGTGGCGGCGGCGGCGCATCTCCTGCAGCGTCGCGGAGACGCGCGCGGGGTCCTGCGGCGTGAGCGCCAGCGAGACCCGCGCCACGACCTCGCCCTCGCGCAGCGCAGAGCTGCGGTACGCGAGCCCGAGCTCGCCCGGCGGGCGGCGCTCGAGCCCCCGGGCGGTCGCGATCTCGACCCACGCGAGCACGCGCCCTAGCTCACCGCCGTACGCGTTCGCGTTCATCCGCACCGCACCGCCGACGGTACCCGGGATGTTGACGCCGAACTCGATCCCCGACAGCCCCGCCCGCGCGGCTCGCGCGGCGACCGACGGCAGCCGCGCGCCGCCGCCGCACACGATCCGCGGCGGCTCGAAGGACGATCGCGGCCAGCTCGCCGTCGAGCTTGATGACGAGCCCGCGCACCCCCTCGTCGGCGATCAGCAGGTTCGAGCCCGAGCCGACGACCGCCGCATCCAGACCGGCCTCGGCCGCCCAGGCCAGCATCGCGAGCAGCGTCTCGGTGTCCCCCGCGCGCGCGAAGAACTCGGCCCGCCCGCCGGTCCGGACGGTGCTGAGCCGCGCGAGCGACTCATCGCGGCGCACCTGCGGCGGCGGAGCCGCGCTCACGCGCGCTCCTGGAGCGCCTGCGCGCCGGCCTCCGCGAGCTCGGCGGCGAGCCCGTCGACGTCGCCGGCGCCCATCACCACGCACACCACGCCCGCGCCCAGCAGGGCGGGCGGGACTCCCGTCAAAACCCGGCGCGCGTCCTCGAAGGTCGGCAGCCAGTAGACCGGGCGCCCCCCGGCGGCGTCGGCGGCGGCCTCGGCGATCAGCAGCCCGCTGACGCCGGGGAAGTCCTCGGCACGCTCGCGAGCCGGGTAGACATCGAGCACCGCGACCGCGTCGGCGAGCGCCAGGGCCGCGCCGAACTCGCGCGCGAGCAGCGCGGTGCGCGAGAACAGGTGCGGCTGGAACACCGCCACGAGGCGCTCGTGCGGGAGCGTGCGCGCAGCGCGCAGAGTGGCGGCGATCTCGGTCGGGTGATGGGCGTAGTCCTCGAAGACGCGCGCCCCGGCGCGCGTGGCGCCGCGCTCCTGAAAGCGCCGTGCGGCGCCAGTGAAGGCCGCCAGCGCGCCGGCCGCGGCGCGCTCGTCGGCACCCGCCAGCGCGGCCGCCTCGAGCGCCCCGGCGGCGTCGAGCGCGTTGTGCGCGCCCGGCACGGCCAGCGCCACCTCGTGCCCGCGCCAGCGAGAGCGCGAGCCGCCCGCGGTCAGCTCGAGCTCCTCGACGTCATAGGGGCTCACCGGCCCCTCGCGCAACTCGAGCAGCTCGGGGCGATCCCAGATCACAGCCTGCGGAGCGCCGGCCAGGAACGCGCGGAACACCTCGCGCAGCTCGGCCAGCGACGCGAAGCTCGTGTGGTGGTCGAGCTCGACGTTCGTGAGCACGGCGATCTCCACGGCCAGGCTCAGCATCGAACGGTCCGACTCGTCCGCCTCGACGATCAGCCACTCGCCCTCGCCCCACTCGGCGTTCTCCAGGCCACCGCCGATCGGCGCCCCTACGAGCCACCCCGGCTCCATCCCGGCGCCTCTCAGCGCGTGCGCGAGCATCGCCGCGGTGGTCGTCTTGCCGTGGGTCCCGCCGACCGCGATCGTGCGCCGCAGCGCCGAGAGCTCTCCGAGCAGCGCGGCGCGGGGGCGCTCGGGCAGGCCCCGCTCGCGCGCCGCGGCCCGCTCGGGGTTCTCGTCCGGGACGGCGGAGGAGTAGTAGAGCTCGACCTCCGAGCCGCCCGGCAGGTTCTCGGCGCGATGGCCGATCGCCGCCTGCAGCACGCCGTCGGCGGCGAGCCGTTCGAGGTAGGGGCCCGGCGCGCTGTCCGAGCCGCTCAGCTCGGCGCCGAGCGCAGCGGCCGCGCGCGCGTAGGCGCTCATGCCGGCGCCGCCGACGCCGACCAGGTGGATGCGCCGCCCCTGCCACGGCCGCCCGGCGTCGCTCACGCCGCGGCCCTCAGCAGCGCCGCCGCGACCTCGCGCGCGGCGTCCGGGCGCGCCAGCGAGCGCGCGGCGGCGCCCATCGTGTGCAGCCGGTGAGGGTCCGCCAGCAGCGCGGCGACCTCGCTCCCGAGCCGCGCGGCGCTCAGCTCGCTGTCGGGGATCACCACGGCGGCACCGGCGTCGGCCATCCAGCGGGCGTTCGAGGCCTGGTGGTCCCCGGCGGCGTGCGGATAGGGGATCAGCACCGAGGGCACGCCGCAGGCCGCGATCTCGAACACCGAGCCCCCGGCCCGCGCCACCACCAGGTCGGCGGCCGCCAGCGCGAGCGCGAAGTCGGGCAGCTCGAGGTAGCCGAGCAGCTCATAGCCCTCCGCCGGCGCGCGCGCCGCGACCAGCTCGTGGTCGCGCGTGCCCGCCACGTGCAGCACCCGGAAGGGCGCCCCCGCGAACGCCTCGACCGCCGCCAGGTTGATCGTGCGCGAGCCGAGTGAGCCGCCGAACACGAGCACGCACGTCTCGCCGTCCTCGAGCCCGAAGCGCGCCCGGCCGGCGGCGCGACCCGGTGGCGGCACGATCGGGCGCCCGGTCACGAGGTAGCGGGCGCCGTCGCGCCCCGCCAGGGGGAAGGCCAGGCACACGCGCCGCGCGAACGGCGCCAGCAGCCGGTTGGTGAGGCCGAGGTGGCTGTCGGCCTCGGTCAGCACGAGCGGCGTGCGCAGCGCGAGCGCCGCGGCGCCGACCGGCCCGGCGACATAGCCGCCGCCGCCCATCACGGCGTCCGGGCGCAGCTCGCGCAGGAGCCGCCCGGCCCGCGGCAGGGCCGCCGCCGCGCGCGCAGCCGCGCCCAGCGCGCGCAGCGGGTTCGAGCGGCTCAGCCCTTCGACCGGCAGCGAGCGCAGCTCATAGCCCGCGGCAGGCACCAGCTGCGCCTCCGCGCGCGTGCCGCCGATGAACGAGACCTCGGCGCCCTCAGCCCGCAGCGCGTCCGCGACGGCCAGCGCGGGCACCACGTGCCCGGCGGTCCCGCCGGTCGCTATCACGATCCTCACCGGCCCATCCTTGCGGTTCGCGGTCCCCGGACGCGCGCCGGCTGCTCGGGCCGACCGCGCGCACGTGGCCGGTGGCGCCCGACGCGACGTTCATCAACAGGCCCATCGCGGCCAGCATCACCACGAGGCTGCTCGAGCCGTAGGAGACGAACGGCAGCGGCACGCCCGTGAGCGGCGCCAGCCCGAGCACGGCGAACGCGTTCAGGATCGCCTGCGAGAGGATCAGCGACGTCGCCCCGACCGCGATCAGCGCGCTGTACAGCGAGCGGGCCGCGCGGGCCGCGCGCAGGCCGGCATAGGCGATCAGGCCGTAGAGGAACAGCAGCGCAAAGACGCCCACCATCCCCAACTCCTCAGCGATCACGGCCAGAATGAAGTCCGTCGGCGCCTCCGGGAGGTAGAAGATCTTCTGGACGGACTGTCCCGGCCCGACGCCGAACAGGCCGCCGGAGCCGATCGCGATCTGGCCCTGGACGGCCTGGAAGCCGCTCCCGGAGGCGTGCGCCCACGGGTCCAGGAACGAGGTCAGGCGCGCCCGCGCGTACGGGCGCGCGAGCGCGTACAGCAACACGAGCGCCACGATCGCGCCCGCGATCTTGCCGAGGTGGGCCAGCGGGATCCCGGCCGCGATCAGCATCGTCGTGATCGTGAAGGCGATCACCATCGCCGTGCCGAGGTCCGGCTGCGTGAACACCAGCAGGCAGCCCGCGCCGACCACGATCAACAGCGGTTTGGCCAGCTCGCGCAGGTCGTGGACGCGGGCCGGGCGCTTTGCGAGCAGGGTCGCGCAGTAGAGCACCAGCGCGAGCTTCATCAGCTCGGAGGGCTGGAACTGGAACTGGCTCGGCCCGAGCCAGCGGCGCGCCCCGTTGATGCTGACGCCGAGGTGCGGCACGTGGGTCGCGAGCACCAGCACGAATGAGATGCTCAGCAGCGGCGCGGTGATCTGGTGCACTTTCGCGACCCCGTCGCGCGCCAGCACCTGCATCACCACGAGCCCGATGGCCCCGTATATGAGGAACCTGATCAGGTAGCCGGTACCGTTTCCGTGACCCTGCAGCAGCGTCGTCGCCGAGGAGGCGCTGTAGACCATCACGGCGCCGAACGCGAGCAGGCACATCGTCGCCGTCAGCAGGATCCGCTGCTCGAGCGCCTGCTCGCGGCGCCGCCCGCGCAGGCGTGCGCCGACGCCGCCCTCCCGGCGCTTCGCCGATGATCCGCCCCCGCGCGCGCGGGCGGATCTCCCTTTCGGGGCTGCTCCCATCCAAGCCAGATTCGACACCCTCCGGCGGATGCCTCCGCCGCGCGCGCCTCACAGCGGGCCGGCGAGCACCCGGATCGCCGTGGCCCGGATCGCCGTGGGATGCGCCGGCGACTCAGCTCGACTCGAGCCCGACCGCCGCGTCGCCTGCGCTGCCATCGGACTGCGCTCGGGCGGGCACCGGGGGCGGCTGGCGCTCGCGCCGCCCGCTCCCGGCGCCCGCACGGCGGCCGAGCTCGATGGCCGCCGCCGAGCCGGCCGCGCCCGCGGCCAGCTGCAGGAGCGCCCAGTGCAGGCCCGAGTGTTCGCGGCCGAGGGCAGCGTCGAGCGACAGCCGCCCGGGCCCGATGTCCGTGACCGCGAACACGATCGCGAGCAGCACGAGGTTGTACTCGAAGCCGCCTTCGGTGACCCACACG
The DNA here is from genome assembly GCA_963782575.1 of uncultured Solirubrobacteraceae bacterium. Lineage (GTDB taxonomy): Bacteria > Actinomycetota > Thermoleophilia > Solirubrobacterales > Solirubrobacteraceae > Palsa-744. The sequence goes on from CAWAKI010000005.1 coordinate 178,782, forward strand.
CCCCTGGAGGCGTGCACCTTGCGGATCGCGGTGATCATCGTGCCGCTGAGCGCCGCGGCGCCGAGCGGGGTCGCAAGCCCCGCCGCGAGCAGCGCGCCGCCGCCGGCCTCGGCCGTGCCCGCGAGGCCGGCGTGCGCGAGGCCGGGCCGCAGCTCGAGCGACTCGAAGGTCTCTCCGGTCTTGCGCAGGCCCGGCCCCCCGAACCATCCGGCCAGCTTCTGCAGGCCGTGGCCCATGAACAGGCCTCCAACCACCAAGCGCAGCAGAGCGAGTCCGAGTTGCATCGCGGGGCCTCCCTGAATCGACGTCGTGCGCTCCGAGCTACCCGCCCGGGCGCGCCTTCAACATGATTCTCAGACGCCGCGGCTCTGGCGGTAGATCGTGAAGCCGATCGCGGCGCAGATCGATGCGACGATCCAGAAGCGCAGGATGATCTTCGTCTCAGACCATGCCTTCAGCTCGAAGTGGTGGTGGATCGGCGCCATCAGGAACACCCGCCGGCGGGTGGTCTGGAACGAGATCACCTGGATCACGACCGACAGCGCCTCGACGACGAAGATCCCGCCGAGCAGGATCAGCAGCACCTCGGTTTTGGTCATCACCGCGAGGCCGGCGATCGCCCCGCCGAGGCCGAGCGAGCCGGTGTCGCCCATGAAGATCGTGGCCGGGAATGCGTTGAACCACAGAAAGCCGACGCACGCCCCCACCAGGCACCCCGCCAGCATCGCCATGTCGAAGTCGTAGGTGATGAAGCAGATCCCGATGTAGGCGAGCAGCACGATCGCCGCGCAGCCGGCCGCGAGGCCGTCGAGGCCGTCGGTCAGGTTGACGGCGCTCGTCGTACCCGCCAGCACCAGGTAGATGATCACCGGGTACAGCGGCCCGACGTCGATGTGGTAGTCGACGAAGCGCAGGAACAGCACGCTCGGCAGGTGCGCCTGTTCGTGGGCGATGTACCACAGCCCGATCGAGATCGCGATCGTCACGAGCAGCTTGGTGCGCGCGCGCAGGCCGAGCGAGCGGCGCCGCACGAGCTTCACGTAGTCGTCGGCGAAGCCGAGCAGGCCGCACGCGATCGCCGCGCCCAGCACGCCGATCGATCGCCATTCGTAGTCGGTCAGGATCAGGAACGGGACCGTCACCGACAGCAGGATCAGAAGGCCGCCCATCGTCGGCGTGCCCGCCTTGCCGAGGTGCCCCTGGGGGCCGTCCTCGCGGATGTGCTGCCCGAACTCGCGCTTGCGCAGGAACAGGATGAACTTCGGGCTCAAGAAGATGCAGATCAGGAGCGCCGCGGTGCCCCCGAACAGGATTCGGCCCATTCAGCGCCGCCCCGCGGTGGGCGGGGACGGGACCGGCGGCTGCGGCGCGACGGCCCCGCCGCGCGGCACGTCCTGGCGCTCGCGCGCCGCGCGAACCGCGTCGGCGGCGCGCTCGAGCCCGACGCCGCGCGAGGCCTTGACGAGCACCGTGTCGCCGTCGCGCACCAGCTCGCCCAGCCGCCGCGCGGCCGCCTGCGCGTCCGCGAGCACGACCGCCTCGCCGCCGAAACCCTCGGCGATCGCGCTCGCCAGCGGCCCGACGGCGACGAGCAGCTCGACGCCGCGCGCGCGTGCGTGCTCGCCCAGGGCGCGGTGCATCTCGGCCGCGCGCGGGCCGAGCTCGAGCATGTCGCCGAGCACCGCCACGCGACGGCCGGGGCCGCTCTCGGCGAGCTCGTCGATCGCGGCTGTCATCGACATCGGGTTGGCGTTGTAGCAGTCGTCGATGAGCGTGACTCCGCCCGCGAGCAGCTCGCGCTGGCCGCGCATCGCCGAGAACTCGACATCCAGCCGGCCCGCCGGCGTGTAGCCGAGCGCTCGCGCCGCCGCGACGGCGGCCAGCAGGTTGCCCAGGTTGTGCGCCTCGGCGAACGAGGGCTGCAGCTCGATCGGCTCGCCGTCGTGCTCGATCAGCACGCGCCCGCCGGGCAGGCGCTCGCGTAGGCGCACGTCGCCGCCGTCGCCGAAGGTGATCGTGCGCAGCCCCGGCCGCAGGTGGGGCGCGAGCAGCGGCTCGCCGGCGGGCAGCACCGCGCAAGCGTCCTGCGCGCAGCCCGGCGATCAGCTCGGCCTTGGCCGCGGCGATCGCCTCCAGCGAGCCGAGCAGCTCGAGGTGCGCCGGGCCGACGTTGACGATCACGCCGACGTCGGGATCGGCGATCGCGGTCAGCTCGGCGATCTGCCCGGGGCCGCGCATCGCCATCTCGAGCACGAGCGCGCGCGTTCCGGGCGGCGCCGCGAGCACCACCAGCGGCAGGCCGATCTCGGTGTTGAGGTTGGCCGGCGTGCCGGCGGTCGGGACGATCGCGCCGAGCAGCGCCGCGAGGATGTCCTTGGTCGAGGTCTTGCCGGTCGAGCCGGTGATCGCGACCACCTCGGCCCCGCCTGCCCGAGCTGCTCGCGCCACGCGCGCGCGAGCGCCTGCAGCGCGGCGAGCGGGTCGGCGGTGGGCGAGCACGTCGCCGGCGCCCGCTCCTGCGCCGCGCGCGTCGCGCGTGCTCGGGGCCCACGAGCACGCCCCAGGCGCCGCGCGCGAGCGCCGCCGGCGCGTGCGCGCCGCCGTCCGCGCGCTCGCCGGGCAGCCCGACGAACAGCTCGCCCGGCGGCCGACCGCGCGCGAGTCGATCGCGCGCGCGCCGCGGGCCCCCCGCGCCGCCGGCTGCGCGCGCGCACCAGCCGTGCCGCCGGCGAGCGCCGCGAGCCGCTCGGCGTCCCAGTCCCTCATCCGCCCCGGCCCCGGCCGGCGCGGCGCTGCGCGCCCGCGAGCGCCTCGCGCGCGACCGTCACGTCGTCGAAGGGGACCTTGCGCCCGCCGGCGAGCTCCTGGCCCTGCTCGTGGCCCTTGCCGGCGATCACGACCACGTCGCCCGGCCGCGCGAGCGCCGACGCCGCGCGATCGCCGCGCGCCGGTCGGCGATCGACTCGACCGTCGCCGCTCGGACGCCGCCGGCCCGGACACGCCGTCGAGGATCTCGGCGATGATCGCTGCGGGGTCCTCCGAGCGCGGGTTGTCGGAGGTCACGATCGCGACGTCGGCGAGCCGCGCCGCGATCTCGCCCATCAGCGGGCGCTTGCCGCGGTCGCGGTCGCCGCCGGCGCCGAACACGCAGATCACGCCGCGCCCGCGGCCGCCGCTCCGCGCGGCGCCGAGGAGATCGCGACCAGCTCGCGCGCAGCGGCCAGCACGTTCTCGAGCGAGTCCGGCGTGTGGGCGTAGTCGACGAGCACCGCGAAGTCCTGGCCCTCGTCGACCGGCTCGAAGCGCCCCGGCACCCGCACGCCCGCCTCGAGCGCCGCGACGAGCGGCTCGAGCTCGGCACGCCGAGCGCCGTGCGCGGCCGCCAGCGCGCCGAGCGCGTTGGCGACGTTGAAGCGGCCCGGCATCGGCAGCGCGACCGCCGCGCTCGCCGTCGGGGTGTGCAGAGCGTGAAGCGGCAGCCCGCGAAGCCGCAGCGCAGGTCGCTCGGCGCGGTAGTCGGCCGGTCGCCTCGACGGCGAAGGTGCGCGCGTCCGGCAGCTCGCGCGCGAGCCGCCCGCCGTAGGGGTCGCCGACGTTGACGACGCGCAGGCCCGGGGCGGGGCCTTCGTCGGGCAGGAACAGCCGGCGCTTGGCCAGGAAGTAGTCCTCCATCGTCGCGTGGAAGTCGAGGTGGTCCTGGGTCAGGTTCGTGAAGAGCGCGGCCGCGAAGCGCGATCGCGTCGGTGCGGCCGAGCTCGAGCGCGTGCGAGGAGACCTCCATCGCGCAGGCGCGGTCGCCGCCGTCGAGCATCGCGCGCAGGTCGGCCTGCAGGTCGATCGCCTCGGGCGTGGTGCGCGCCACCGGCTGCTCGCGCCCGCCGATCACCGACTTGACGGTCCCGAGCAGGCCGCACTGGCTCGCCGCCGGCCTCGAGCAGCGCGCGCACCAGGTAGGCCGTGGTCGTCTTGCCGTTCGTGCCGGTGACGCCGACGACCCGCAGCTCGCGCGCGGGATCGCCGTAGAAGCGCGCCGCCAGCGGCGCCATCGCGCGCGCGCGCCGAGGGCACGAGCAGTTCGGGCACGCCGAGCCCGAGCGGGCGCTCGACGACGAGCGCCGCCGCGCCCGCGCGTCGACCGCGGCCGGCGGCGAAATCGTGCCCGTCGCGCGCGGAAGCCGCTGCACGCAGAAGAACAGCGCACCCGGCGCCGGACGGCGCGGCTGTCGTAGGCGAGGCCGCCGATCTCGACCGCACGCGCGCCGTCCTCGGCGCCGGCGCCCGGGCGGGCGCCGGCGTGGCAGGGCCGCGGCCAGCTCCCGAGCCTCAACGGTCGCTCACCCGCGCTGGCATGCCTGCGAAGTCTAGTTTCCGGCCCCGAAGGAGCCGCGCGCCTACTGGGGTCCGATGCCCAGGTAGGGCAGCGCGAAGCTCATGATCTGGCCGAACGCCGGGCGCGGCGACGGCGCCGCCGTAGATCGAGCCGGTCTGCGGTTCGTCGACGACGACGGCGCTCAGCAGCTTCGGGTCCGACGCCGGCGCGAAGCCGATGAACGAGGCGACGAAGGCGGTTTTCGAGTATTCGCCGGTGGCCGGGTCGACCTTGCTCGCGGTGCCGGTCTTGCCGGCGAGCTGATAGCCCGGGATCGAGACCTGCGCTGGCCGTGCCTCCGGGGCCGAGCACGCCTTCGAGCATGTGGCGCACCTCGGCGGCGGTCGCGCTCGAGATCACGCGGCGGCCCGCCGGGATCGCGACCGGGCGCCCGCCGACGGACTGCACGATGTGCGGGGCGCGCAGGATGCCGCCGTTGGCGATCGCCGCGTAGGCCGTGGCCATCTGCATCGGCGTCACGAGCTCGCCCTGGCCGATCGGCAGGTTGCCCATCGAGGAGCCCGAGTAGCGGTCGAGCGGCAGCGTGAGCCCGGTTCCTCGCCGGGCAGGTCGACGCCGGTGGGCGCGCCGAAGCCGAAGCGGTGCACCCAGTCGTTGAAGCGCTGTTCGGCCCTCGAGTTTGCCGATCTCGATCGCGCCGACGTTGCTCGAACGGGCGAGGATCTGCGAGGTGGTGAGCGTTTCTTCGGGGTGTTCGGTGTCGTCGTGGATCGTGCGGTCGGCGACCTGGATCTGGTCGGGGATGTTGAAGCCGCGTCGCGGGCGTGATCAGCCCCTGCTGCAGCGCGCCCGAGACCGTCACGACCTTGAACGTCGAGCCCGGTTCGTAGTTGAAGCCGACGGCGCGGTCCTCGCAGCGCTTCGGCGGGTCGCTGCGGCCGGGTCGTCGGCGTTGACCTGCGGCCAGTTGGCCAGCGCGAGGAGCGCGCCGGTGCGCGGGTCCATCACGATCGCGGTGGCGTCTTTCGGGCTGAACGCCTGCGCCGACGGCCGCCAGCACGTCTTCGGTGCGCTGCTGGATGTTGGCGTCGAGCGTCAGCGCGATCGGCTTGCCGGGCGCCTCCTGGTGCGGTTTCGCTGATCGAGACGGGCTGGCCGATCGCGTCGCTGACCGACCCGCCGCTCGCCGGCGCGGCCGCTGCAGCAGCGGCGTTCTGCGAGTACTCGAGGCCCGCCAGTCCCTTGCCTTCGGTGCCGACCACGCCGAGCACCTGCGCGGCGAGCGTGCCCGCGCGGGTAGACGCGGCGCATCACCGGCGTGCCGCTGACGCCGGGGATCTTGAGCGCCAGCACCTGCTCGGCCTGGCGCGCCGGCAGCGCGCGCGCGAGGTAGACGAAGCCGGTGCGCTCGGAGAGCTTGCGCAGCACGGTCGCCTGCGACTCGCCGAGCAGCGGCGCGAGCCGCGCGCGCGGTCGCGAGCGGGTCGTGCAGCAGGTAGGGGTCGGCGGAGATGTCCTGGGCCGGCTCGGAGACGGCGAGGTCGACGCCGTTGCGGTCGGTGATCGTCCCGCGCTGGGCGGTGACGGTTTCGTCGGTGAGCTGCTCGTCGCTCGCGGCCCTGCGCAGCGCGGGCCCCGCTGACGATCCCAGGTAGGCGGTGCGCCCGGCGGCCAGCACGAGCAGCACGAAGAACGCCGCGAAGATCGCGCCGATGCGCTGCTGGACGGCCGCCACCGAGCGCCTAACCCGCGCCGGCGCCGGCGGTCGCCCGCCGCCGCTCGGCGGAGGCGCCCGGCGCGGCGGCTGCTCGCGGGCGCGCGTTTCCGAGGCGCGCGGCGCTCGCGGACTGCGTCGCGGGCGCTTCGCCGCTGCGCCGCTCGGCACGGCCCCGCCCGGGGCGGCTTCGGGCTGCGCGGCCGGCTGCGGTCCCGCCCGCGGTGGACGCGGCGGCGCTCGTGCCTGTCTGAGCCGCTTCCGCCGGCGGCGCTCGACGGCGAGACCGAGGATAGCGCGAGGTGCTCGCTTCGGCGGCCGGCGCGCGGCGCCGTGGCGGCGGGCACGCTGGAGCGCGGCGGCGCGCGCGAGCGACGTCCACCGCCGGGTCCGACTGCAGCGAAGTGCAGCGCGCCGGCACTCACTGCCAGCCGCATCCCGAGCCGCGCGGCCTGCGACTCGACCCTGTTCGCCGGAGGCGAGTTCGGAGTTTTCGATGCTGAGCGCCGCGTTCTCGCGCTGCAGGCGCGCCTCGCGCTCGAGCGCGCGCCCGATGCCCGAGTTGAGCTGCAGCAGGCCGAGCTGCAGCGTCACGATCCCGATCAGCGCGAAGGCGACCAGCCCGATCCAGGCGCGCCCGCGGATCAGCGCGGTCGAGCAGCGCGGTGGCCGGCGAGCGCCTCCGCCGCCCGAGCAGCGCCCAGCGCGAGCCCGGCGCGCTGCGCGCAGCTGCCGCGCGAGCGGGGCGGCGCGTCCGGCGGGCGGGGCCCGAGACGCGCCGCGGCCGGGTCGCGGCGGAGTCGCCGCCGGCCGGCGCGCGCGGAGCGACCGGCGCGCGGTGCACGCGCGGAGGCGGCCGCCGCGGGCGGCGTCACGCGCGCGCCTCTCGGTCGAGCTTGCGCGCCGCGCGCAGGCGCGCGGAGGCGGCGCGCGGGTTGCGCTCGAGCTCCTCGGCGCCGACGGGACGATCGCGCGGCGCGTCAGCAGCGCCGCCTCGGGCTCGCGCCCGCAGACGCAGACGGGCAGCTCGGGCGGGCAGACGCAGCCGCGCGCGAGCTCGGCGATGAAGCGCTTGACGCGGCGGTCCTCGAGCGAGTGGAAGGAGATCGCGGCGAGCACGCCGCCCTCGCGCAGCAGCTCCCAGGCCAGCGGCAGCGCGCGCTCGAGCTGCCCGAGCTCGTCGTTGACGGCGATCCGCAGCGCCTGGAAGGTGCGCTTGGCGGGGTGCCCGCCGCGCGAAGCGCGCGGGCGCCGGGATCGGCCGAGTTGATCGTCTCGACGAGCTGCAGGGTCGTCTCGATCGGCGCGCTGCGCGCGCGTGCGCACGATCGCGCGCGCGATCGCGCCGGCGTGGCGCTCCTCGCCGAGCTCGCGCAGGGCGCGCGCGAGCCGGCGCTCGTCCCAGTCGGCGACGAGCTCGCGCGCGCTCAGCTGCTGCGAGGGGTCCATGCGCATGTCCAGCGGCGCGTCGTAGGAGTAGGAGAAGCCGCGCTCGCGCGTGTCGACCTGCATCGAGGACATGCCGAGGTCGAAGTAGGCCATGTCGGCACGCAGACCCTCGGCGGCGAGCAGCTCGAGCGCCTCGGCGTAGCCGGCGCGGATGAAGCGCACCGAGCAGGCGGCCTCGGCCGCGAGCGCCGCGAAGCGCTCCTCGGCGACCGGGTCGCGGTCGATCGCGACGAGCGTGCCGCCGGGCCCGAGGCGCTCGGCGACGAGCCGCGCGTGGCCGCCGTCGCCGAACGTGCAGTCGATCGCGGTCTGTCCGGGGCGCGGGTCGAGCAGCTCGAGCAGCTCGTTCGCGAGCACCGGGACGTGCGCGTCCGCCTTGGGCGCGCGGCGCCCGCCCGGCCTCGCCCGGCGGGCGGCCGCCGGAGCGGCGGCGGGGCCCGCGCCTTCGCGCGAGCTCGGGCATCGGCGGCGCGAGCCGCTCAAGCAGCGTTGTCGACACGCGCGGTGACCTCCGCGACGCCGCTCAGCAGCGTCGGTCGATGCTCGCTCCAGGCGGCCCTGTCCCACAGCTCCAGGCGGTCGCCGGCGCCGACCACGACGACCTCCTTGCGCAGCGTCGCGTGCTCGCCGAGGAAGGCCGGCATCATGATCCGCCCGGCCGCGTCGAGCTCGGCGTCCTGCGAGCTGCCGTAGAAGAAGCGCTCGAGCTCGGTCAGCCGCGAGGAGAGCGGCGGCAGCTCGGCCAGCGCCGCGCGCGTGTAGCTCTCGTACTCCTCCGGGCGCCAGACGCCCACGCACGGCTTCGGGTCGACCGGCATCGCGAGCACCACGCCGTCGGCGAGGGCCGCGCGGTAGCGGGCCGGCACGGTGAGGCGGTTCTTGGCGTCGAGCGTATGGTCGAAGGTGCCGCGGAAGGGGACCACTGCGGATGCTCCCAAGCTTGTTTATCGAGCCGAGGTGGAGGAGTGGGAGGAGCCCCTCCACCTCGGCTCGCTGGCGCGAACATAACCCACTCTCTCCCACAATGCAACCCTATTTGCACATTCTCTCCCACTTTCCAGCCACGAGACCCCGATTGCTCCCCAAAAGCCCCGCAAACCGTGGCTTTCCGGGCAGGCCGGGCCGGCGTCGAGCGAAGCGCCCGGGAGTGCAAGCCGCGCTGCACCACGGCGTCCTGCGAGCGCGCTTGCAGTTGGGCCCTTGCGCATCCGATCGCGCGCGACGTACGATCGGCTCCCCCGTCGCGCCCCCGAAAGGATCTCCTTGCACCGATCGCCGCCCCGTCCCCCACGGCGTCGCACGCGCCCCCGGCACGCGACGGCGGCGCTGCTCGCCGGCGCGGTCTGCGCGCTCGGCGCCGGCTGCGGCTCCTCCTCCTCTCACGGCGGCACCGAAGCGGACCCCGCGAGCGTCGTTCCTGCTACGGCGCCCGTCTACCTCGGAGCGACCGTCCGGCCGTCGGGCGCGCTCCAGAGCGGGGCGCTCGCGGCCGGCAAGCAGCTGACAGGGCAGGCGGACCCGTATGAGCGCCTCGTCGGCGCGCTGCGCACGCCGGGCTCGGGGGAATTGCAATTCAGCCGCGACGTCGCGTCCTGGCTCGGCCCCCACGCCGGCCTGTTCCTGGACCGCGTCGGGCAGGCCGGGGCGCTGCTGACGCTCGTGCAGCACGCGCTGTCGGGCTCAGGGCAGGTTTCAGGCGTGCCGTGGGAACCCGGGCGGCTCGACGGCGCGATCGTGATGGACACGAGCGACCCGTCGGCGGCGCGCTCGTTCCTTGCGACACAGGCCCACCTCGCAGGCGCGAGGCCGGCGAGCTACCGCGGCGTCTCCTACGAACTGACCCCCGACGGCATCGCGCTCGGACTCGTCGGCCGCTTCGCCGTGATCGGCACGCAGGCTGGCGTGCGCGCGGTGATCGGCACCAGCCAGGGCGAAGCCGGGCTCGCCTCGACAGCCCGAATACGCGAAGCTGCTCACGGCTGCGCCCTCCGAAACACTGGCCCACGTGTACGTCAACCCGCGCGCGGCGCGCGGCTCGGCCGCCGAAGAAGGCGGGCTCGCCGGCCTTCTGACGGGCGGCGCGGCGAACGTCTCGGTTACGGCGCGCTCTGGCGCGCTGGCGCTCGACCTCGACACGCTGAACGGCGCCGGCGCACGCACCGGGCTGGCGAGCGCCGACCCGCAGGCCGCGCAGGCCCTCGAACAGCTCCCGGGCGAATCGTGGCTCGCGATCGGGCTCGGGCACCCGGGCACCCACCTGTCCTCCGATGTCGCCGCGCTCAGCGCGCTCGGCTCGCTGCTCGGCGGCTCGGAAGCCGGCGGCGGCACCCTGAGCCTCGGTTCGGTGCTCTCCGGGCTGACCGAGCCGCTGCAGATCCTGGCGACGCCGGGAGCCGGCGCCGCGCGCATGTTCCGCAGCTGGATGGGCCCGACCGGGATCTTCGCGTCGGGCGCGAGCGTGCTCGAACTGCGCGGCGCGGTCGTGATCGAGTCCGAAGACGCGGCGCGCTCGCAGGCGGCGGTCGCGGCGCTCGGCGCCCGGCTGCGCGGCCGCGGCGTGTCGGTCTCGAGCGCGTCGATCCCGGGCACGCAGGCGGCGCTCGCGGCGCGGCTGCCCGGCATCCCGCTCGACCTCGTGATCGCCGCCGGCACCGGGGCCGACGGCAAGCCGCGATTCGTACTCGGGCTCGGCGAGCCCTCGGTGCAGGCGGCGCTCGCGCCGACCGGGACGATGGCCTCCTCGAGCGCGCGCTCGGCGGCGGCTTCGGCGCTCGGCGAAGGGATCGAGCCGAGCCTGATCGTCCAGGTGCCCGACATGCTCGCGCTGCTCGAAGGGATCGGGCTGACAGAAAGCCCGTCGCTGTCGCCGCTGCTCCCCTATCTGCGCGCGACGACGACGGTCTCCGGCGGGGGCAAGCAGCTGGAAGGCGGCGTCGAACGCTTCCGGCTCGTCGTCGGCCTGCGCGGCGGCTGACGCTGGCGGGGGTCCTGGGCGATGCCGCCGGGTACGGCGCCTCGTGCTCGCGCCCGGCGCGGGCTCAGCCGGAGGGTGTGGAGGTGTCGATCGCCCGCAGGAACACCGGCCGCCCGCCGCTCACGCGGTCCACGCCGTAGGTCGAGAGCGTCGTTTCGCCGTTGGCCTGCATCGAGTAGCGCCCGATGACCGAGTCGCGTTCGTGCGTGGCGAAGAACGCCTTGATCACATCGGGACGGTCGTTGCCGCGCGCGCCGGCGCGGCGGATCGAGTCGAGCACGACGCTCATCGCCTCGTAGCCGTACAGGACGGACGGCCCGCCTTCGCCGTGGAAGGTGCGGCGGTAGTCGGCCATCACGCTCCGCGACGACGGCGGGTAGAGCGATTCCGCCAGCAGCGGCGTCGTCAGGTAGGTCGAGGCTTCGGCGGCGCCGATCGCCGAGGTGAAGGATTCGGTGTCGAGGCCGCTCGCGCCGAGCAGGACGAGACGAGGGTCTTCCTTGTGCAGCAGCTGCCACAGCGAGACGGCGCCGGGCCCGGCCCCGCCGGCCAGGAACACCGCCTGGGCGTGGCTGGCGATGATCTTTTCGACCTCGCCTTCGAAGCTCGAGCCTTCCGTGATCTGGATGCTGTCGTGGCCGGCGACCTTGACGCCCTCGTGTTCGGCTTCTTCTGCGACGAGTTCGGCCAGCGGCATCTGGAACGGGTCCTGGTCGTCGAGCACGTAGACGCTGTGGATCCCGAGCTGGCGCATGAGCCGGCCCTGAGCAGCTGCCTGCACGGTGTCGCCCGGCTGCAGGCGCCCGAAGTTGCGTTTGCCGCTCGGGTAGAAGCGTTCGGGCTCGTCCTGGCCTGCGTCGCGCGAGCTGGTCAGCCCGACGTACGGGCTGGCCGGGCTGACCTGCAGGATGCCGGCCTCGTTGATGATCGGCAGCGATATCGCGGTGGCCGCCGAGCTGTAGTCGCCGAGGTAGGCGATCGTGGTCGTGTCCTGAGCCGCCTGCTTCGCGGCCGCCGAGCTTTCGCCCGGGGTCGGCTGGCCGCTCGACGGGTTTGCGTCGTCGAGCGAGAAGTAGGAGATCCGGAACGGCCCGACGTGGCCGCCCGCCTCCGACAGCGCGAGCTTCTCGCCGTCTTCGATCTGCCTGGCAACGGTCGCGTCGGGCCCCTGCAGAGGCAGGCTCGAGTAGATGGTCAGCTGATTGCCGGTCGTTTCAGAGGCCGATACGACGCCGCCGCAGCCTGCTGCCAGCACGGTCGATGCGGCGGCGAGAGCGGCGAGGCTCACCCAGCGCAGGAGCACCTGGCTCTAACTGCGACGGCCCGGCAGGTACCCGGCGAGGATCTTGAGCGTCGCCCCGATCAGGATGATGACCGTCGCGAGCAGGAACGCGTCGACGCCCTTGGCGCCGAGCGCCCAGAGCACGATCCAGACGACCAGGCCCGCGGTGACGGTGAGGATCAGTCCCATGAAGCGGCGAATCCTATCGACCCGGCTCCAGGCCCGCTGCCAGTCCGGCGACGACGGCGCCGACAGCCGATGCCGGATCGCCCCCGCCGGCGACGGCCTCGTCGGCGGCCCGCACCAGGCGCGTCCCCACGATCACGCCGTCCGCTCCGGCCTCTGCCGCCTGGCGCGCCTGCTCGGGCGTTCCGATGCCGAAGCCGAGCGCAACGGGGACCTCGGTGCACGCCTTCGTGCGCGCGACCACCTCGGCGAAGCGCTCCGGCAGCGCGTGGCGCTCGCCCGTCGTCCCGACGACCGACACCGTGTAGATGAACCCGCGCGCGCGGGCGCCGATCGCGGCCAGGCGCTCGGGAGGGGTGGTGGGCGCGACGAGCGGCACGAGCGCGAGGTCGCGCTCGTCGCATGCGCCGAGCAGCTCGGGGGCCTCCCCGAATGGCAGGTCGGGGATGATCAGCCCGGCGGCGCCGGCGCGCGCGAGCCGCTCGAGGAACGCCTCCGCGCCGGGCGCGTAGACCATGTTCGCGTAGCACATCAGCACCACCGGCACGCTCTCCGACAGCGCTCGCGCGACCTCCAGCACGCCGGCCACGTTCGCTCCTGCGGCCAGCGCGCGCGTCCCGGCAGCGTGGATCACGGGCCCGTCGGCCAGCGGGTCCGAGTAGGGCATACCCAGCTCGATCACGTCGGCACCGGCGGCCACGCACGCCTCTCCGATCCGCACCGAGTCAGCGAGCGTCGGGAAGCCGCCCATCACGTAAGGCATCAGCGCGGCGAGCCGGGGGGATTTGTGTGGATCGGCCGGCGCTCCGTGCCGGCCTCGGGTGGGATCGGCCGGCGCTCCGTGCCGGCCTCGGGTGGGATCGGCCGGCGCTCCGTGCCGGCCTCGGGTGGGGTCCCCAGGCACTCCGTGCGAGGCCCCGTTGCCAGGCGCGCCGCCGCGGGCCTGTGCGAAAGCGTCCGCGATGCGCGCGGCGCCGCCGGTCCCGGGGACGCTCACGCTCACGGCGCCGGGTCCCCCGCGAGCACCTCGGCCAGGTCCTTGTCGCCGCGGCCGGAGAGACAGACGAGGTCGAGCTCGCCCAGAGATTGATCCGGTCGGCCGGCGCTCCGTGCCGGGCCCTGTGCCAGCACCCATGCGAGCGCGTGCGCGGTCTCGAGTGCGGGGATGATGCCCTCAAGGCGCGCGAGGACGCGGAAGGCAGCGAGCGCGTCGCGGTCGGTGACGGCGACGTAGCGCGCGCGGCCGGTGTCGCGCAGGTGAGCGTGCTGCGGTCCCGTGCCGGGATAGTCGAGGCCGGCCGAGATCGAGTGGGCCTCGAGGATCTGGCCCTCCTCGTCCTGCATCACCGCCGAGCGCGCTCCGTGGAGGATGCCCGCGCGGCCGCCGACGGTCAGCGGGGCGCCGTGGCGCGCGGTCTCGATCCCCTCACCGCCCGCCTCGACCCCGACCAGCTCGACCTCGGGGTCATCCAGGAACGCGGCGAAGATGCCGAGCGCGTTCGAGCCGCCGCCGACGCAGGCGATCACGCGCGAGGGCAGCCGGCCCTCGCGCTCCAACAGCTGGGCGCGCGCCTCGTCGCCGATCACCCGCTGCAGGTCGCGCACGAGCGCCGGATAGGGCGCCGGCCCGACCACCGAGCCGATCACGTAGTGGGTGCTCTCGACGTTCGTGACCCAGTCTCTGATCGCCGCCGAGGTCGCCTCCTTGAGCGTCCGCGCACCGGCGTCGACGGCGTGCACCGCCGCGCCGAGCAGTTCCATGCGCTGCACGTTCGGCCGCTGGCGGCGAGTGTCCTCCACCCCCATGTAGATCTCGCAATCCAGGCCCAGCAGCGCACACACAGTCGCTGTTGCCACCCCGTGCTGGCCGGCGCCGGTCTCGGCGATGATCCGGCGCTTGCCCATCCGGCGCGCGAGCAGCGCCTGGCCGAGCGCGTTGTTGAGCTTGTGCGAGCCGGTGTGGTTGAGGTCCTCGCGCTTCAGATAGACCGGGCGGCCGAGCTGCTCGGAGATGCGCCGCGCGCGGTACAGCGGCGTCGGGCGTCCGGCGAAGTCGCGCAGCAGCCCGTCGAGCTCGGCGCGGTAGGCGGGGTCCTCGCGGGCGCTCTCCCAGGCGATCTCGAGCTCGCGCAGCGCCGGCATCAGGGTCTCGGGGACGTACTGCCCGCCGTAGGTCCCGAAGCGGTGCTCGGGCGGCTGGGACTCGCCGGCGGCGGCGCTCACTCCTCGGCGCCCTTCGCTGCGTGCCCCGCGAGCGGCTGCCCTGCGATCTCCCGGGCGGGCACGCCGGCTGCTGCGTCGGCCTCGCGCACGGCCGCGAACAGCGCCGCCATCCGCTCGGGGTCCTTGTGGCCCGGCGCGGACTCGGTGCCGCTCGCAGTGTCGAGGGCGAACGGGTGCGCCGCGGCGATCGCGGCGGCGGCGTTGCCGGCGTCGATGCCGCCGCTCAATATCAACGGCACGCGGGAGCGGCGCTCTGCCAGCAGTCCCCACTCGAACGTCTCGCCCGTGCCGCCGCGCAGTCCGGGGCGCCGGCTCGAGCGTGCGTCGAGTAGATGGAAGGCGACGTGGTAGCGCTCGAGGTCCCGGATGTCGCCCGGGCTCGAGACCTGCTTGGCGCGGATCACGCGCGCGCCGGTGCGGCGCTCTGCCTCGGCGCAGTAGGCCGGCCCCTCATCGCCGTGGAGCTGCAGGAGGCTCAGGCCGAGCTCGCGGGCGGCGGCGGACACCCGCTCGAGCGGCTCGTTCACGAACACGCCGCAGATCTCTGCGCGGCGGCGCAGCGAGGCTGAGATGCGTTGCGCCTCGGCGGGCGAGCAGCGGCGCGGGCTGTCGGCGTGGAAGATCATGCCGAGCGCCCAGGCGCCGAGGTCGGCGGCCACGAGGGCGTCGTCGAGGCTCGTCAGGCCGCAGATCTTCACCCGCGTGGCGGTACCGTGGCCTGCGGCGGGGCCGGTGGGTGCCGGCGCGGGGCGGTGCTCGTCGGGGGCTGCGCTCATCGGCCCCAACGGTAGCGGCCGGCGGGCGAGCGGCAGGCCGGCGCGTTGCCCGGGCCGCTGCGCGCGACGCACGTCCCGGTTCCCCCGGACGCGCGTCGGCTCCGCGGCGGTGAGGCGCCGCGGAGCGGAGACGCGTGGGCTCTGGGGCCCTAGCCTTGGGGCGTGTTCGGGTTCGGCACCGAGTTGGGTCGGGTGCCGAGCGTGACCGTGACGGTCTTCGGTTCGTAGTTGCCGTGGCCGGTCGGGTGTTCGAGCCCGATCTTGACGGTCTGGCCGGGTTTGTGCGCCTCGATTTCGTTCGCGAGCGCTTCGGAGCTGGTGATCGGCTTGCCGTCGAGCGAGACGATGATGTCGCCGCCGACAGCGACCTGGCCGTTTTCGACGTTCGTGCTGACGGTGCCGCCCTTGATGCCGGCCTTCGCCGCAGCGGTGCCGGGCTGCACGCTCTGCACGAGCGCGCCGGTCTTGACCGGGAGGTTGAGCGCCGACAGCGACCCGTCGATCGTCAGCGACGTGAGGCCGAGGTAGGCGCCACGCACCGTGCCGCCCTTCTCGAGCTGGCTGATCTCGGCCTTGGCAGTGTCAATCGGGACGGCGAAGCCGATCCCGACGCTGCCGTTGCCGCTGCCACCGGTCTCGATCTGCGAGTTGATGCCGATCACCTGGCCGGCGGCGTTGAGCAGCGGGCCGCCGGAGTTGCCCGGATTGATCGGAGCGTCGGTCTGCAGCACGTTGTCGATCGCGAAGCCGTTGGGGGCGGTGATCTGGCGCTGCAGCGCAGAGATGACGCCGGTCGTCAGCGTCCGTTCGAGGTCGAACGGGTTGCCGATCGCGTACACCGGGTCGCCGACCTGGACGGCGTTCGAGTTGCCGAGCGTCAGCGGATGGAGCGTGACCCCGTCAGGGTGGATGCGCAGGATCGCGAGGTCGTTCGAGGGATCCTTGCCGACCACCTGCGCTTCGACGGTCTTGCCTTTTTCGAAGCTGACCGTGACCTTCACGGCGTTCTCGATCACGTGGTAGTTCGTCAGGATCGTGCCGTTCGAGTCGATCACGATGCCCGAGCCGGTGGCGGTGCCCTGGCGCTGGGATTCGCCGCCGCCGAACAGGTTGAGGCCAGATTCGCCCTTCTGCACGACGGTCGAGGTCACGAACGCGACGCCGGGAGCATCTTTGACGTAAACCTGGTGGGGCGTCAGGGCGGTGTTCTGCTGCGCGGCGTTGGCGTTGGCGTTGGAAGGCGTCACGGCAGCCGGGGTGGCCTGCACCGTCGTGACGGTCGTCGTTGAGCCGCCGAGATCGCCGGCGGCGGCGACGACGGCCACGACGATGCCCGCCCCGATGATGGCGGACACGAAGGGAACGATGAACAGTCTTTTCATGCGCGACAGGATGAACGGAGGGTGTGAAGCAGGCCTAAAGCCCCGGCACCGAGGATCTAAAGGGTCCCGCCGCGTAGACGCCGCAGCGCAGCGCACGGATCGGGAGCCCGCATCAGCGCCTCGCCGACGAGCACGGCGTGCACGCCGAGCGCCTCGAGCCGGGCCAGCTGACCGGGCTCGGAGATGCCCGACTCCGACACGACGATCGTGGCCGGGGGCATCCGCTCGAGCAGCTCCTCGGTGCGCCCGACGTCGACGCTGAAGTCGCGCAGGTCGCGGTTGTTGACGCCGATGATCGACGCCCCTGCCGCGCCCGCCCGGCGCAGCTCCTCGGCATCGTGGACCTCCACGAGCGCGTCCAGCCCGAGCTCGTTCGCGTCCTCGTGGAGCGAGCGCAGCTCCTCGTCGCCGAGCACGGCGACGATCAGCAGCACCGCGTCGGCACCCGCCCGCTGCGCCTCCTGGAGCTGGTAGCGGTCGACGACGAAATCCTTGCGCAGCAGCGGCAGCCCGCACGCGCAGCGCGCCGCGCGCAGGTCATCGAGCGAGCCGCCGAAGTTCGGCCCCTCGGTCAGCACGGAGGCCGCCGCCGCGCCGCCGCGCTCGTAGGCCGGCAGGATCTCGCCGAGCTCGGGGGCCTCGCCGAGCGCCCCGGCCGAGGGCGAGCGACGCTTGAACTCGGCGATCACGGACATCCCCGGCGCCGCCAGGGCGTCGCGGAACGGGCGCGGCGCGCCGGTGTCGACGGGCTGCCACCGGCCCAGCGGCTGCTCGCGCCGGCGGCGCGCCACCGTCTCGCGCGTCTGTTCGACGATGCGGTCGAGGATCGTGCCCGACGCGGCGCTCACGTCGCCGCCTCGGCCGGGGCGTGGCGGTGGGTGGCGGCGACGTAGCCCTCGAGAGCGGCGAGCGCGCGACCGTCGGCGATCGCCTCGCGCGCCGCCTGCACCCCCGCCGCGATGCTGTCGGCCGCGCCGGCCGCGTAGATAGCGCCGCCGGCGTTGGCGAGCGCCAGCTCCGCGCCCGCGTGCGATCCGGCGCCGGGGTCGAGGATCGCGCGCGTGACGGCAGCGTTCTCCTCAGGGCTGCCGCCCTCGATCGAGTCCGCCGAGGCGCTCAGGCCGAGTTCGGCCGGCTCGACGATGTAGCTGCGCAGCTCTCCGCTGTCGACCTCGACGACTTTGGTCGGCGCCGCGGCCGAGATCTCGTCGATGCCGTCCTCGCCGGCGACCACGAGCGCCCGCTCGACCCCGAGAGCCGCGAGCGCGCCGCCCATCCGCTCCATGAAGGCCGGGTCCGAGACGCCCACGAGCTGGCGGCGCGCGCCGGCAGGGTTCGTCAGGGGCCCGAGCAGGTTGAAGATCGTGCGCACGGCGAGCTCGTGACGCACCGGGACGACGAAGCGCGTCGCGCGGTGGTGGGCCGGCGCGAACATGAAGCCGAAGCCTGACTCGCGGATGCAGGCGGCGACCTCTTCGGGGCCGAGGTCGATGCGCGCGCCGAGCGCCTCCAGCACGTCGGCCGAGCCCGAGCGGCTCGTGGCCGAGCGATTGCCGTGCTTGGCGACCGCGCAGCCGGCGCCCGCGGCGATCAGGGCGGCGGTCGTGGAGACGTTGAAGGTGCTGCGTCCGCCGCCGGTGCCGGCCGTGTCGAGCAGGTCCTCGCGCTCGGCGGGCACGTGCGCGGCCAGCTCGCGCATCGTGCGCGCGAGCCCCGTCAGCTCCTGCACGGTCTCCCCCTTGGTGCGAAGCGCGATCAGGAAGCCCGCGATCTGGACCTCGCTGACGTCGCCGTGCATGATCTCGGCGAGCACCTCGGCGGCCTCGTCGGCGCTCAGGTCGCGGCGCGCCGCGAGCGCGTCGATCGCGCGCGTGAGGACCGGGTTGGGCATCAGCGGCGCTCCAGGAAGTTCGCGAGCAGCTCGCGGCCCTGTTCGGTGAGCACCGACTCCGGGTGGAACTGCACGCCCTCGGCGGGCAGCTCGCGGTGGCGCAGCGCCATCAGCACGCCGCCCCCCCGCGCGGACTCCTGCAGGCAGTCGGGCAGCTCGTCCTCGACGACCAGCGAGTGGTAGCGCCCGACGGTCAGCCCGGGCTTCAGGCCCGAGAAGATCGTGCGCCCGTCGTGCTCGATCGTGGTCGCCTTGCCGTGGATCGGCTCGTGGAGCTTGACGGCGCCGCCGAACGCCTGCGCGAGCGACTGGTGGCCGAGGCACACGCCAAGCGTCGGGACACCCGCTTCGGGCAGGCGCCGGACGACCTCGAGCGAGATACCCGCCTCGTTGGGAGTGCACGGACCGGGTGAGACCACGCAGCGGTCATAGCCCCGCTCCAGCAGCTCGTCCACGCTCGCGCGGTCGTTCCGTACGACCTCGACCTCGGCCCCTGTCTCCCCGAGGTACTGGACCAGGTTGTACGTGAACGAGTCGTAGTTGTCGACAACGAGCACCCTCATCGGCTGCCTCACTGCCAGTCCGGCTGTGCGCACGCGAGCGCGATCGCGCGCATCGCCGCGCTCATCTTCGCGACGGACTCGTCGAACTCGTAGGCCGGCTTGGCGTCTGCGACGGTGCCGCCGCCGGCCTGCACGTGCGCGATGCCATCCTTGACGAGGACGGTGCGGATGTAGATCGCCGTGTCGAGGTCGCCGCCGTACCCGAGGTAGCCGACGGCGCCGCCATAGCCGCCCCGCTTGACGGGCTCGAGCTCGTCGATGATCTGCATCGCGCGGACCTTGGGCGCGCCGGACAGGGTGCCGGCGGGCAGCACCGAGCGCAGCGCGTCGAGCGGGCCGATGTCGGCGCGCAGCGTCCCCGACACAGACGAGACGATGTGCATCACGTGGCTGTAGGTCTCGACCTCCATCAGCTCGTCGACCGTGACGCTGCCGTACTCGCAGACGCGGCCGAGGTCGTTGCGGCCGAGGTCGACGAGCATCACGTGCTCGGCGCGCTCCTTCTCGTCGGCGAGCAGCTCCGCGGCGATCCGGCGGTCCTCCTCGGCGCTCGAGCCCCGCGGCCGCGTGCCGGCGATCGGCTTGGTCGACACGTGGCGGGCGTTGACCGTGAGCAGCGGCTCCGGGCTCGCGCCCGCGATCTGGAAGTCGCCGAAGTCGAGGTAGTACATGTACGGGCTCGGGTTGACCGCACGCAACCCGCGGTAGATCGAGAAGGGCGCGACGGGACTGGGCCCCGACCACCGCTGCGAGGGCACGACCTGGAAGGCGTCGCCCGCACGGATGTACTCGATGATCCGCGCGACCATCGCTTCGAACTCCTCGCGCGCCATGTTCGACTGCAATGCCGGCACCTCGCGCGGCGCGCGCGGCTCCTCGCGGGGCACCGGGCCGGCCAGCGCCTCGCGCACCTCGGCGATCTGGGCGACGGCGTTCGCATAGGCGCGGTCGATGTCCGGCTGCGCCCGCAGGTCGGCGTTGGCGAGGATCGTGATCGTGTGCTTGAGGTGGTCGAAGATCACGAGGCCGTCGGTCAGCATCAGCGCGAGATCGGGCACGCCGACCGGATCGGGGTTGGGTTCGCCGAGCGGCTCCACCGTGCGGACCAGGTCGTAGCCGAACAGCCCGACTGCGCCGCCGGTGAAAGGCACCTCGTCCAGGCCCTCCGGCAGCGGGGCCTGGCGCACGCGAGCGACACGCTCGGCCGCGAGCGCGTAGGGGTCCCCGCCGTCCTGCAGCGACCAGCGCAGCACCTCGTGCGGCTCGAAGCCGATGAACGACCAGCGCCCGACGCGCTGCCCCTGCTCGGCCGACTCCAGCAGGAAGCCCGGGTCCTCGGGATCCAGCGCGCGGATCTTCAGGAACGCCGACACCGGCGTCTCGCAGTCGTCGACGAAGCTGACCGCGAGCGGGATCATGTTGTGCTCACGGGCCAGCTCGCGCGCTCGATCGAGCGTCGGCGCCACCGGCAGCGGACCGACGCGCGCGCCCTCGGGCGGCTGTGCGCTAGGCGCGACGGCCATCGAGCACCCGCTCGGCGTCGGTGAGCGAGCGCCCGCGGCTGCGCAGCAGCACGAGCAGGTGGTAGAGCACGTCGGCGGCCTCTTCGTCGACACGCTCGTCGCTCTCCTCGCGTGCGGCGCGGCTGACCTCCTCGGCCTCCTCCATCACCTTCTCGCCGATCTTCGGGGGGTCCTCGAGCAGCGCGACGGTGTAGGAGCCCTCGGGACGCTCGCGCGCGCGGCGCTCGAGCGTCCGCTCGAGCCCGGGCAGCACCTCGTGCGGCGCCGGCGGCTCGAGCCGGCCGCGGTGAAAGCAGGTGCGCTCGCCCGTGTGGCACGCCGGCCCGGCCGGCTCCACGAGCGCCAGCAGCGCATCGCCGTCGCAGTCCAGCCGCAGCGCGCGCACGGCCTGCACGTTGCCGCTGGTTTCGCCCTTGTGCCACTGCTCGCCGCGCGAACGGCTGTACAGGTGAAGCTCGCCCGACTCACGCGTCCGCCGCAGCGCCTCGGCGTTCATGTAGGCGAGCGTCAGCACCTCGCCGCTGCTCCAGTCCTGCACGATGCACGGCACGAGGCCGTCGCGGTCGTAGGAGACCTGAGCGTCGATGTCGTCGATGGGCGCCCCCATGCAGGCGATTGTAGGTAGGACCGCTCGCGGGCGGTTTTGAGCCAGACTGCCTGCCGATGGAGGGACTCCTGGACCGCAGGCTGCTTGTCGTGACCGGCAAGGGCGGCGTCGGCAAGACGACGATCGCCGCTGCGCTCGGGCTGCTCGCCGCCGAGAGCGGACGCCGCACGATCGTGGTCGAGGTCGGCGAGCAGAGCCGCTTGGCCGAGCTGTTCGGCGCTCAGGGCGCCGAAGGCGGCTCGGAGGTCGCGCTCGCGCACGGCCTGTCGAGCATCTCGATCGACCCTGATCGCGCTTTGCTCGAGTGGCTGCAGGCGCTGGGCGGGCGCGTGTCGGGGCGCGTGCTCGCCGGCAGCGGGACCTTTCAGTACTTCGCCGCCGCCGCGCCCGGAGCGCGCGAGGTGGTGAGCATGGTCAAGGTCTGGCGCATGACCGAGCCGGCGCGCCGCGGCGGCTCGCCGGCGCACGACCTCGTGATCCTCGACGCGCCCGCGACCGGGCACGCGCTCGGGATGCTGCGCTCGCCTCAGACGTTCGGGGCGATCGCGCGCGTCGGGGCGGTAGCGCGCCAGACCGGGCAGGTGCAGGAGCTGCTCGGCGACGAGGCGCGCAGCGCCTACGTGGCGGTCGCGCACGGCAGCGAGATGGCCGTGACCGAGACGATCGAGCTGCAGAGCGCGCTGCGCGACGGGCTCGGGCGCGACCTCTCGGGCGTGGTCGTCAACGCGCTGCTGCCGCGGCGCTTCAGCCGCGCCGAGCTCGACCGCATCGAGGCCTTCGAGCCCGACGGCTCGGCGGGCGCCGCGACGGTCCACGCGGCGGCGCGCGCGGCGCGCGAGGTGCATGACCGCGCGGGTTTCCAGCACGCCCAGGTCGCCCGCCTTCGCCGGCGCGGCTTCGAGGTGCTGGGGGTGCCGTTCATGTGGGGCCCGGAGCTCGGGCTCGCGGAGCTGCACCAGCTCGCCTCGCGCCTCGGGCACGCCCTCGCGCGCGCCCAGCAGTCTTCTAGCTGATCCCGAGGCGGTCGAGCAGCGCGTCGTCGGCGCGCCAGTCGCGGCGGACGCGCACCGACAGGTCGAGGTGCACGCGCGCGCCGAGCGCGCGCTCGAGCTCCTTGCGCGCGGCGCTGCCGATGGCCTTGATCATGCTCCCGCGAGCGCCGATCAGGATGCCCTTCTGCGACGGGCTCTCGACCCAGATCAGGGCGCGCACGCGGATGAGGTCATCGCGCGCTCGCTCCATGTCCTCGACGACGACCTCCATCGCGTGGGGCACCTCCTGGAAGGTGCGCCTGATCGCCGCCTCGCGGATCAGCTCTGCGACCAGCAGCTCGGGCGCCTGGTCGGAGGCGGCGTCGGGCTCGAACATGAACGGGCCCTCGGGGAGCAGCGTGCCGAGGTGGGCGATCGAGCTCGGGCACGCCCTGGCCGGTGCGGGCCGAGATCGGGAACACCTCGCCCGCGAGCTCGAGCGAGCCCGCGTCCGAGAGCGCCGCCAGCAGCGCGTGGCGCGGCATCCGGTCGATCTTGTTGACCGCGATCGCGGCGGGCACTCCCGCGCCGGCGAGCGTGCGCGCTGTGAAGCGGTCGCCGGGACCGACCCCCTGCTGGGCGTTGAGGATCAGCAGCGCGGCGTCGGAGCCTTCGAGCTCCTGCTGGACGCGGCGCGCCATGCGGGCGGTGAGCGCGTCGCGCGGGCGCTGGATGCCGGGCAGGTCGACCAGCACGAGCTCGCTGTCGCCGCTGCGGAGCACGCCGCGGATCGCGCGCCGGGTGGTCTGCGGGCGGTCTGAGACGATCGCCACCTTCTCCCCCACGGCGCGGTTGACCAACGTCGACTTGCCGACGTTCGGCCGGCCCGCGAGCGCGACGAACCCGCTGCGGGTCACCGGCGCGCGCGGGGTGGGTGGGCGCTCAGCAACTCGTCCTGCAGCGCGAGCATCTCGCCGGCGTCTGACTCGTGGTCCATGCCGAGCAGGTGCAGCATGCCGTGCACGACCGCCTCGCGCAGGTCGGCGGTGTGCTCGGGGCAGATCACGATGTCGCCGAGCTCGCGCGGCGGCCCCGATCGGGCGGGCCCGGCGCCGTCGATCGGGAACGACAGCACGTCGGTCGGCTGCGGACGGCCGCGGTGGCGGGCGTTGATCTCAGCGATCCGCTCCGCCGTCACGTACTCGACGGCGACGTGGCCCTCGCGCACGCCGCGGCTGGCGGCCGCGGTCGCACACAGATCACGCAGCTCGCCCGCACCGGGACCGTTCGGAGCGAGCTCGAGGCCGAGGACCTCGACGTCGAGCATCGCGCTCAGGCGCTTCGGATCGCAGAGCGCCCGGCCGCGCTCTGTGCCTGTGCGCCCTGGGCCTGCTGCGAGTGCGCGTCGTAGGCCTCGACGATCCGCTGCACGAGCTTGTGGCGTACGACGTCCTCGCCCCCGAACCGCACGAAACGGACGTCCTCGACCGCGTCGAGCACCTCGCCGACCGCGATCAGGCCCGACTGCTGCTCGCGCGGCAGGTCGACCTGGGTGATGTCGCCCGTGACGACCATGCGCGAGCCGAAGCCGAGCCGGGTCAGGAACATCTTCATCTGCTCGGGCGTCGTGTTCTGCGCCTCGTCGAGGATCACGAACGAGTCGTTCAGCGTGCGCCCGCGCATGAACGCGAGCGGCGCGATCTCGATCACGCCGCGCTCGATGTGCTGGGAGACCTTCTCGGGATCGAGCATGTCGTGGAGCGCGTCGAACAGCGGCCTCAGGTACGGGTCGACCTTGGCCATCAGGTCACCGGGCAGGAAGCCGAGGCGCTCGCCCGCCTCGACGGCCGGGCGCGTCAGGATGATGCGGTTGACCTCGTGGCGCGAGAGCGCCGCGGCCGCCATCGCCACGGCGAGGAACGTCTTGCCGGTGCCGGCCGGCCCGACGCCGAAGGTGATCGTGTTGCCGCGGACAGAGTCCACGTAGCGCTTCTGGTTGACGGTCTTCGGGGCCACCCGCAGCCCGCGATGCGACCACACCACGTCCTCGAGCACGCGTGCCGGCGATTCGTGCGCGTCCAGCGCTCCGGTGACCGCGGCGATCGTGCCGGGCCCGATCTGGTGGCCGCGCGCGATCAGGTCCGAGAGCTCGCGCACGACGCGCTCGCCGGCGACCGTCTCGCTCTCCTCGCCCTCGAAGGTGAGCAGGTTGCCGCGCAGGTAGACGCGGCAGTCGAGATGGGCCTCCAACGCCCGCAGCACCGAATCCTGGCTGCCCGCGAGCTCGGCGGCGACGTCGTTGGACAGCTCGATCTGCGTCCTCATCCTTGCAACGCGGCGCGCACGAGCCCCGAGACGCGCTTGCCGTCCGCCCTCCCGTCGACCGCCGCCATCGCGGTCCTCATCGCCGACCCCATGTCCTTCGCGGACTCTGCGCCGCTGTCGCGGAGCGCCTGCTCGACGATCGCCCGCAGCTCCTCGTCGGAGAGCTCGGCCGGCAGGTAGCCGCCGATCAGCTCCGCCTCGGACTCCTCGCCGGTGGCGAGGTCCTCGCGGCCGCCGTCACGGTACGCGCGCGCCGCCTCCAGGCGCCGCTTGCGCTCGCGCCTGAGCACCGCGAGTTCGTCCTCGCCGCCTTCCTTGGCCGCCTTCTGCAGCTCCGAGAGCACGAGCCGCAACGCCCCGACCCGCTCCCGCTCCCCGGCGCGCATCGCGCCCTGCAGGTCGGTCTTGATCTGCTCGACGATCGCCATCCTCCGCTCAGGATACGCCGCCCGAGCTCCTCACCCGTCCGCCGCCCCGGTGGCGCTCTGCGCGTGCTGCGCCGCGGCGTCGGCCAGCCCCGCCTCGCCGCGGCGGGCGGGGGCCGTGCTCGCCTCCGCGTAGGCCTCGGAGACTGTGATCACACGCGCCCCGCGGCCGCGCGTGGCGAACGCCACCGACCAGCGGATGAACACGAACAGCCGGTTGGCGAAGCCGACCAGGTACCAGAGGTGGACGGCGAGCCAGGCGATCCATGCCGGCAGGCCGCTGAGCTTCAAGCCTTTGAGGTCCGCGACCGCCGCCGCGCGGCCGATCGTCGCGAGGTTGCCCTTGTCGTGATAGCGGAACGGCTCGATCGCGCGCCCGTCCAGCCGCGCCCGCACTAGGCGCGCCGCATAGCGGCCCTGCTGCATCGCGACCGGCGCGACGCCGGGGTAGACGACCGTCCGGCCGCCGGCGTCGCGCACCGACACCATGTCGCCCAGCGCGAGGATCTCGGGATGGCCCGCCAGCGAGAGGTCGGGTCCGACGGTGAGCCGGCCGGAGCGGTCGGTCTGGGTCCCGGCGAGATCGGCCAGCGTCCGCGCGAGGGGCGAGGCCGTCACCCCTGCGGCCCACACGATCGTGCGCGCGGCGACGCGCTCGCTGTGCCCGTCCGGGTCGCGCACCGTCACGCCGCGCGCGTCGACGTCGACGACCATCCGGGACAGAAGCGGGGTGACGCCGATCCGTTCCAGCGAGTGCTGCGCCCGCCGGGAGAGCGAGGGCGGGAAGCCGCTGAGAACCCGCTCGCCGGCCTCGACGAGCACGATCCGGCCGCTCGTGGGGTCGGCCGAACGGAAGTCGCGGCGCAGGCTGTCGCGCGCGAGCTCGGCGATCTGGCCCGCCATCTCGACGCCCGTCGGGCCCGCGCCGACGACCACGAACGAGAGCCATGATCCGCGCAGCTCCGGGCTGGGCGCCATCTCGGCTGCCTCGAAGGCGCTCAGGATCGCCGAGCGCGTCACCAGCGCGCTCTCGAGCGTCTTGACCTCGTGGGCGAACTCCCCCCACTCGTCGTTGCCGAAGTACGAGTAGCGGGACCCGCCCGCGACAATCAGCGTGTCGTAGGGGATGCTGGGCGGCGCGGGCACACCCGCGACCGGCGCCAGCGACAGCCGGCGCGCGGGTGCGTCGAGGGCCTGCACCTCTGCCATCAGCACGCGCACGTTGGGCGAGCGCTTGAAGATCGCCCGCAGCGGATAGGCGATTTCCCCGGGCGAGAGCGCCCCGGTCGCGACCTGGTAGGTGAGCGGCTGGAAGAGATGGAAGTTGCGCCGATCGACGAGCGTGACCTCGATCGGCGCATCGCGCAGGTGCAGCGCGGCCTGCAGTCCTCCGAAGCCGCCGCCGACGACGACCACGCGGTGTGGGTTTGCCGTCTGCATCCAGTGCCGCCAAGGCTACCCCGCCATCGCACCGATCACCGGGCGGCGCAATCGATCATCTAAGGTGCCGCGCGTGAACAAGACGCTCTACGCCCAGGCGCTCGCCCCGTTCCTCGCCGAGACCGCCGCGCTGCGCCCGGCCGAGGCCGAAGTGATCGACGCCCACACGCACCTCGGGCTCGACGAGGACGGCCGCTCGCTCACGCTCGAGGAGCTGCTGCACCAGCTCGACATGGCCGAGGCGCGCCGGGCGTGCGTGTTCCCGCTGCACGACCCCGAGCGGCGTCCCGCCTACCGGCTCCCGAACGACCGCGTGCTCGCGTGGGCGGCGGAGAGCGGCGACCGCCTGATCCCGTTCTGCCGCCTGGACCCGGCCGAAGGCGCGCTCGAGGAGTGCGAACGCGGGCTCGGCGCGGGCGCGCGCGGCATCAAGCTCCACCCCCGCGCGCAGGATTTCCGATTCGACGACGGGCGCCTGGACGCCGTGTTCGAGCTCGCCGAGCAGGGCCGCGTGCCGATCCTGATCCACGCCGGCCGCGGGCTGCCGCCGCTCGCCGACGGCCTTGCCGACCTTGCGCTGCGCCACCCCGGAGCGGTGCTGATCCTCGCGCACGGGGCGATCTGCGACCAGGGCATCCTCTCCACGCGCCTGGCGGGGCACCCGGGGGTGCTCTACGACATGTCCTGCTTCTTCCCGCTCGACGTGATCGAGCTGTTCGCGCGGGTTCCTGCCGAGCGGATCGTGTTCGCGTCGGACCCGCCCTACGGCCGGCCCGCGACGACGCTGTACCTGGCACTGCGTGCGGCGCGCCAGGCGCGGCTCGACGAGGCCACGACCCGGCTGGTGCTCGGCGGCACGATGGCGGCGCTGATCGACGGGCAGCCGCTGCCGGCGAGCACGGCGCCACGGCGCGGCTCGACGATCACGGTCTCCGGCCGGCTGATCCGCGTCTACGGCTACTCGAGCCTCGTCGGGCCGGCGCTGTTCTCCGGCGCGACCGAACAGGCCACGGCGATGCTCGAAATGGCGATCGCCGCCACCCGCGACCCCGATCCCGGCGAGGACGCCGAGGCGCTCGAAACGGTCGCGGGCGCGCTCCGCGCCGCGGCGGTGCTGCTCGCCGAAGAGGACGGCCTGCGCGCGGCGATCGACCTCGTCTACCGCGCCAACGTGCTGGCCGCCACCGCGCGGCCGGACGCCTCCTGAACGCCCCCTATTCCGCCTGCACCGCGTGCAGGCGGGCGAGCGCTTCGCGGTAGGCCGCCTGCGCCTGTTCGGCGGCGGCCTGCAGGCCGGGCAGTTCGGCGCGCAGAGTCGCTTCGCTCGCCTCCTCGGCCGCGATCGACGCGGTCAGCGCGGCTTCGGCGCCGGCGCCGTCGGAGACCGGGCTCGCCGGCGTCAGGGCGGCGGCGCGCGCTTCGAGTTCCGCGATCTGTTCTTCGATCCGTTCCACGGCGGGGGTCACGGCGCCGCGCGCCTCGGTGTGCGCGAGCCGTTCACGCAGCGTGGCAAGGCGCGTCGAGACCCGCGCCGAGCGGCGCTCCGTCTTGGCGGCGGCGATCTGGCCCCGGCGCAGCTGGCCGGTGGCGTGCCGGCGCTGTTCGTTCAGGCGCCGCAGCTCGGAGTGTGCGCGGTGGTAGGCGTGTGCCGCCGTGTGCATCGCGTCGGCGAGGGTGCGCGTTTCGGAACGCGCCGCAGCGAGCGCACGGGAGTGCGGGCTCGATTCCGAGGTCTTGCCGGCGAATGCCGCCGGGGCGCCGGCGAGCGCCAACGCCGCCGTCAGGACCGCCACACCGATCGATGCGCTGCCGTGCCTCATCCGTTTCGCCTTCCTTGGTCGCGATGCCCGCGCGAGAGTGTCCCGCGCGAGAGCCGTCGGTGTTGCTATCGGCCTGTGAAGGCGTTCGCATTAGCCGACAGCAGCAGGGCTCCCCAGCCGCCCTTGACGCGGCGCTCGCGCTCGGCGAGCCCAAGGGCGCCCGCGAACGCCGCCCTGACCTCGTCGAGCTCCCCCTCGAGCAGCCCGCCGGCGATCAGCGCAGCCGGCGCGCTCTCGATCGCCCCCGCGAGCTCGAGCAGCAGCGGCCGCAGCAGGTTGGCGAGCACGACCGTGCCGGCGGCGACCGGCGCCGCGGCGCCCGGCCCCACCCACGGCAGCGGCTCGGCGCGCAGATCCACGCGCCGGGCCTCGAGCTCGACGCCGTTGACGGCCGCGTTGGCGCGCGCCGCGCGCACGCCCTCGCGGTCGTTGTCGAGCGCCAGCAGCGGGGAGAACCCGAGCAGGCCGGCGGCGATCGCGAGCACTCCCGAGCCCGTGCCGACGTCGAGCACGGCCGGCCCGGTGCCCTCTTGCGCAGCCAGCACGAGCAGCAGCTCGAGGCACAGGTGCGTGCTCGCGTGCGCTCCGGTCCCGAACGCCTGCCCAGGATCGATCACGATCTCGAGCGCGTCGCCGGCGCCGCTCGCCGGCGGCTCCCACGGCGGGCGCACCCGCAGCGACGGCGGGGCACCGCTCCCGGCCGCGGGGGCGCCGATCAGGACCGGACGATGGAAGTCGCGCCAGCGCTCGCGCCAGTCGTCGGCCACCTCGGTCGTGGACACCTCGATCACCGAGCCGCCTGCGAGCGCGCGCAGGTCCGGGAGCGCCGGCAGCTCGCCCGGCGCCCCGTAGACCGCGTACTCGACGGTCGCGGCGTCGACCTCGACCTCCTCGAGGCCCCCGGGACTCAGCTCCAACAGCTCGGCCAGCACCAGCTCTGCCTCCGCGCGCGGGACGCGGACGGCGAGCCGGATCACGCCGGCTGTCCGCCGAGCGCGCGGCGCAGCTTCGAGAACATCGATTCGTGCGAGCGCAGGTTCTCATCGGTGAGGCTGTCGCCGAGCCGCTGCAGCAGCTCGCGCTGCTCGGCGTTCAGCCGCCTCGGCACCACGACGTTGACCACCACCTTCAGCTCGCCGCGGCGCGAGCGGCGCAAGCCCGGCATCCCCTGGCCGCGGATCGTCAGGACCTCGCCCGGCTGCGTGCCGGCCGGCAGCTCGAGGCTCGTGGCGCCGTCGAGCGTCGGCACCTCCAATGAGCCGCCCAGGGCCGCGAGCGGCGCCGGCACGTCGATCACCGTGACGAGGTGGTCGCCTTCGCGCACGAAGCGCTCGTCCTCGCGGACCGTCACCAGCACGTACAGGTCGCCCGGCGGCGCGCCCGAGCCCCCCGCGCTGCCGTGGCCGCTCATCCTGATCCGCTGCCCGTCGGCGATGCCGGCCGGGATCTGGACCTCGAGCGTGCGGGTCGCGCTCACGACGCCGCGGCCCGCGCACTCGCGGCACGGCTCGGTCGGGACGCGGCCGTCGCCGTGGCAGACGTCGCACGGCAACGTGCGCACCATCTGGCCGAGCAGCGTCTGGCTGACCGCCTGCAGCTGCCCCGAGCCGCCGCAGCGCGAGCAGGTCTCGATCGGCGTGCCCGGCTCGGCGCCGTTGCCGTGGCAGCGCGCGCAGCGCTCGACCGCTTCGTAGGAGACCTCGGCGGTCGTGCCGTTGGCGGCATCGAGCAGGTCGATCTCGACCGCGACAGCCACATCGGCCCCCTGGGCGGAGCCGAAGCCGGCCATCCCGGCGGCCCCGAAGAACGCGTTGAAGAGATCGCCGATCGAGCCGAACCCCTCGAAGTTCGGCGCGTAGCCGCCCGAGCGCAGCCCGTCGTGGCCGAAGCGGTCGTAGGTCGCGCGGCGCTCGGGGTCGGAGAGGATCTCGTAGGCCTCGGCGGCCTCCTTGAACTTGTCCTCGGCCTGCGGGTCGTGCGCGTTGACGTCCGGGTGCAGCTCGCGGGCGAGCAGGCGGAAGGCCTTCTTCACCTCCTGGTCGCTCGAGTCGCGGCCGACGCCGAGCACCTCGTAGGGGTCGCGCGGCATGCGAGGGTCAGTTCTCGGCGTACGCGTCTTCGACGAACCGCGAGAGCTCGTGCGCCGCCTCGCGCACGGTCGCGATCGCGATCGCGTAGTCCATCCGCACCGGCCCGATCACCGACACGGTGCCGAGCTTGCGCCGCGCCATGCCGTAGCCGCTGGCGACGATCCCGAGCGACTGCATCGCGGGCAGCTCGTTCTCATGCCCGATGCGCACGTACACGCCCGACTCGACGAGCGCCTCACGCAGCACGCTCAGCAGCGCCACGCGCCGCTCGAGCAGGCCGATCAGCTCGTTGACGCGACCGGCGTCCTCGATCTGCCCGGCGCCGAACAGCCGCGCGGTCCCCTCCAGGTAGAGCGCCTCCTCGCTCTCGGCCGCGAGCTGGTTGAAGGCGGGCGCGAAGCGCGTCAGGAAACCGAGCTCGGTCTCGGACAGGCCCTGGTCCGACAGCCGCGCGGCGAGCATGCGCGCGCCGAGCCCCATGCCTACGAGCCGCTCGTTCAGGTACTCGCCGGCCCACGCGACCAGCCCCGGGTCGACGTCGCGCTCGAACGTCGCGAGCGTCTTCGAGACGTTGCCGGTCGAGGTGATCACGACCACCAGCACCGCGCGCGGCTGCAGGGCGAGCACCTCTACGTGGCGGATCGTGGCTGCGTTCAGCGACGGCGCCGAGACGACCGCCAGCAGGTTCGTCATCTGCGACAGCGCCTCGGTCGTGGCGCGCATCGCCTCGTCCACCTCGCGCCGCATCGAGGTCAGGTCGAGCTGCGAGCGGGGCACCGGTAGGGCGGGCTGCTGAGAGCTGAGGAGCCGGTCGACGACGTAGCGGTGCCCGGCGTCGGTCGGCACGCGGCCGGCGGACACGTGCGGATGGGCGAGCAGCCCGTGCTCCTCGAGCACCGCCAGCTCGTTGCGGACCGTCGAGGGCTTGCAGTCGAGCTCCGGGTCGGCCGCAAGCGTGCGCGAGGGCACCGGCTGCCCGGTGTGCAGGTACTCCTCGACGAGCTTGCCCAGGATCCGCTCCTGGCGTGGAGTGAGCATGCGCTGATTGTAGGCAGCGCGCTGACGCTCCAAACGGCTAGAGCGCCACCTCGGCCTCGGCGTTGCGGATGATCTGCCTGCCGTCCTGCTCGGCGACGGTGTCGACGATCGCGACCCCGTCGTGCACCTCCCGGACGGTTCCCGTCACCGTCACCTCGTGCTCGGGGACGCCCATGCCGCGGAACTGCACCGACAGCCGCCGCAGCCGCTCGGGCCCGCCCGCCGCGTCGGTCTGCGCGCGTGCCACCTGCGCCATCGTCCAAAGCCCGTGGAGGATCCGGCCGGGGAGGCCGACCGAGCGCGCGAACTCCTCGTCGATGTGAATCGGGTTGTAGTCGCCCGAGGCGCCCGCGTAGCGGACCGTCAGGAACCTGTCGGGCGTCACGCGCAGCTCGGGGATCGGCTCGCCCTGCGTCAACTCGGCCATCTGCTCACACTCCTCTGACGATGTTCGTCCACGTGCCGCGGCACACCTGCTCGCCGCGCTGGTTGGTCGAGACCGACTCGAACACGTAGTAGCCGCGGCCGTCGGACTCGGAGATGTCCTTGACCGACGCGACCGTCGTGATCTCGTCGCCGGCGACGACGGGCGCGCCCCACACGAACTCCTGGCCGCCGTGCACCATCATCGCGAAGTTCAGCTCCAGCTCGGGGTCGAAGATCGGCGGCCCGACCGCAGGCGCGCTGTAGACGACGGCGAACATCGGCGGCGCCACGAGATCCTCGTAGCCGGCCGCGCGCGCGGCGTCGAGGTCGAGGTGGACCGGGTTCGTCTCGCCCACGGCGCGCGCGTACTCGCGGATCTTCTCGCGCCCGACCGCGTATGCGACAGGGTCGTAGGTCTTGCCGATTGCGCTCGTCTTGACTGGCATGCTCGCCGCCTCCTGGCCTGCCCTGGGGTCGCGGGGCGGCCGAGTCTACGCGGCGCGCGCCGCGGCCGTCTCCGATCTGCTTCCGGCGGCCCGCGCGGCCGGACCGCCGGCGCCCGGGCGCCGGCGGCGTTCCGCTCGCGCCGGCTCTAGAAGGGCTCCTCGCCGCCCGTCCCGACGCCCGCCAGCTCGCCGTCGGCGGCGGGCTCCTCACCGCCGCGCTCACCGGGACCGTCGAGGAACTGCACCCAGTCGGCGACCACGCTGACAGCCTGGCGTTTCTGCTCCTCGACCTCCCACTCGCGCCAGCTGAGGCGGCCGTCGACGCCGACGCGGCTGCCCTTGCGCATGTAGGCGCCGACGCTGTCGGCCGCGCCGCCGAACACCGCCACGTCGAAGAAGTTCGGCCGCTCGGTGCGATCGCCGTCGGCATCGCGCCCGCTCGAGTTGCACGCTATCCGCATGTTGCAGACGCTGCGCCCGGACGGAAGCGCACGCAGCTCGGGGTCGCGCGTCAGGCGGCCAATCAGGACCACTCGGTTGATGCTGAACATCTGATCTCCATTTCGGTCGATGGCTGACCCCCACGGCGGCGAAGGTAGCCGCCGGCCGGGATGGCTCTCAGCGGCGCCCCGGACCCGCCATGCCGAGCGCGTCGAGCTCGAGCACGACGATCCGCCCGTCCGCCTGCGCAGCCTCGACCGCCCGCGCCAGCGGCGCGGCGACTCCGGGGCCGGCGAGATACAGGACACCCTCGACGTGCCGGCTGCGCGCCCACGCGAGGCAGATCGCGCGCAGGCGCCGTGGGGCCTTGACGGTCAGCTCGACCTCGACCGCGATCGGCGGCGCGCCGGCCGCCCGCCGGCGAGCAGCAGATCGGGCCGGTGCGCGAGCCCGCCCGCCGGCCCGCCGCCCGGCATGCGCGCGAACGGCCCTCCGCGCCTGCGCTCTTCGCGCCGGATCGCCGGCTCGCCGAGCACCGCGATGATCCGCGAACGCGAGCCCGAGGGCGGCCGCCGCCTCGCAGCAGCGCGACCGCGTGCCGGGCACCGGCCGCCGCGACGCGTGCCGGCTCGAGCTCGTGCTCGCCGATCGCGCGGAGCCCCGCGCGCGTCGCCGTGTAGAGCCGCGGCTCCCCGTGCAGCAGCCGCCACGCCGTGCAGCAGCCCGGCGCGCTCGGCGCCCGCGAGGCGCCCTCGCGCCGAGCCGAGCCCGGTCTGCGAGCGCGCCGCGAGCGCGGGCGCGCTGACGGCCCCGGTCGCGGCGCACCAGCGCAGCAGCTCGGCGCGGGCGGCCGTGGAGCGAGCGGACACCACCGGCGCCGCCCATCACCGCGGCCCTCCGGCCGGGGAGATCCGCGTCAGGCGCGGCGCTCCCGCGCCCGCGAGCGGGATCACCTCGGCCCAGCCGGTCGGGAGCCGCATCAGCGCGTCGGGCTCGACGAGCGGCTCCTGCGACGCGAGTGCGGCTCGTGCGCCCGTCGCTCGAGGTGCTCACGCGCCAGCCCCCTTGCAGCCCGGCCAGCCGCGAGACGAGCTCGGCCGAGGCCGGCACGACCTGGCGGTGGGCGATCAGCAGCGAGAGGTTGCCGAGCACCTGCTCGAGCAGGCGCTCGCGGCCCGGCGAGCCGCAGGTCGGAGAGCTCCTGGGTGCCCGAGCAGCAGGCTGATGCCGGCCGACCGGGCACGGCCGAACAGGGCCACGACGTGCTCGGCCGCGAGCGCCGAGAACTCGTCGATCACGACGAGCGTCTCGGCCGGGCCGTCCTGGAGGGCCCCGACCGCGCTCTGCAGGTCCTGCACGATCGCTGCGCCGAGCATCTGCGCGAGCAGCGGCCGCATGTCGGACTCGAGCGCGAAGTAGACGACGATCCCGCGCGCAGCTCGGCGAGCAGGTCGAATCGTCGTGCGCGCCGGGCTCGCCCGCCGCCAGCCAGCGCCCGACGTCGGACTCGGACAGGATCGCGAGCCGGTCGCGCACGCCGGCCAGGTCGCGCAACTGGCGTGCCGTCAGCGAGTCGAGGTAGGCGAGGCTCGGCGCGGCCGCCTCCCCGGGCAGCTCGCGCAGGCGCAGCTCGAGCCGGCTCGGGATCCAGCAGCAGCACGACCGTGGCTGAGATCGACGACCTCGCCCGCGGCGCGCAGCGCCCGCACCGCGTGCCCGATGTAGCGCTGGGCCTGGCGCAGGTAGTGCGGCTCGGTGAAGCGCTCGCCCGCGAGCAGGCGGTCGGCGATCTCGGTGTCACCGCCACGCGCGTAGGGGTTGTAGAAGCTCGGCCCGTGCGGGGTCCACTCGAGCAGCTCGCGCTCCGCGTCGCGCGCGGCGAGCGCCAGGCGCATCGCGCAAGCCCGCGATCGCCCTTGGGGTCGACGACGATCGCGCCCATGCCCCGTTCGATCGCTCGCACCGCGATCAGCGTCTGCGTGACCGTCTTGCCCGAGCCGGTCGCGCCGACCACGAGCGTGTGGCGGCCGCCGCACCGCCGAAGGGAGATCGGCACGCGGCGACCCGCTCGGTCGCGTCCGAGCGCGAGCGCACGCGCCTCCCGCGGGCGCGCCGGCACGCGCTCGCCGAGCGCGTCCCCGGCGCGCGCGAGGACCCCTCGTGCAAACCGCGCGGCGGTGCGACGTTCGCGCGCGAGGCGAGCCAGGTCGCCGCCGGCGCGAAGGTCGAGGCGGTGCCAGCGGCGGCCCCGCACCGCGGCTGCGGCGAGCAGCACGAGCAGCTCCGGGGCGAGCCGGCCCGAGCACGCCGCGCAGCCACGCGGCGGCGGCCAGCGGCGGCAGCGTGAAGCCCCAGTGCAGGTGACGGGCGCGCATCGCCCGCGCGAGCAGCAGCCCGCCGAGCAGCGCGGCCGCGAGCGCCGGAGCGCCTGCGAGCAGCAGGTGTGCGGAGCGCTCGAGCGAGCGCGCCGCGGAGGCTCCTTCGAAGGAGCCGAGGTCGGTGTCGGACATCGTCCGTCTCCTTTCGTCGCTTGGCGCCCGCGCTCGCGGGCGCAGTTCTGCCGCACGGCGGGCGGCCGCGTTGGAGGTGACGGCGCGCACGCGGGCGGAATCCCGCCGTGCGTCCGCGCGAAGGGGGAGGCACCCGCCGGGGCGCCGATCGGACGACCGCGCGGCCGACGCGGCGGCCGAAGTGGGATCAGGTAAGGCGGTAGCCGAGGCCGCGGACGCCGATGACCCATGGGCCGCCGGCCGAGCTTTCGGCGCAGACGGCTCGCGTGGCGTCGACGGTCCGTGTCGATCCCGGGCAGCGGAAGCCCCACACGGTGCGCAGCAGCTCCTCGCGGGCGAAGATCCGCGCCGGCTCGCGGGCCAGCTCGACGAGCAGCTCGTACTCCATCCGCCGCAGCTCGAGGCGCCGCCCGTTTAGGGTCGCGACCCGTCGCGGCTGATCGACGGCG
Organism: uncultured Solirubrobacteraceae bacterium; assembly: GCA_963782575.1. GTDB lineage: Bacteria > Actinomycetota > Thermoleophilia > Solirubrobacterales > Solirubrobacteraceae > Palsa-744. Next base: position 214,063 of record CAWAKI010000005.1, read on the forward strand.
AGCGCGCCGACGCGCAGCACCCCGTTTTCGGCGCGTGCAGGCTCTGAGCGGCGCAGCACCGCGCGCATGCGGGCACGCAGCTCGAGGTAGCCGACGCCCGCCGGCATGAAGTCGTCCGCGCCGGCCTCGAACGCGCGTACGGCTGCGAGCTCCCCGGCGGGCGAACCGAGCACGAGCGCGGGCAGCGAGGGCCACCAGCACGAGGCGTCCTCGCCCGCGGCGCGGATCTCCTCGATCAGCGCGATCGCGCCGCGCGGGATCTCGATACGCCCGAGGATCGCGACCTGCGGGCGGCCCGCCGCCGCAAGGCTGCGCGCGTGCGCGACGCTGCGCGCGAGCTCGACGCGGTAGCCGTCGGCGGCGAGCTGTACGGCGAGCGCCTCGGCGCGGGAACGGTCGGACTCGACGAGCAGGATCGCCGTCGGGGCGCTCAACCGAGCTCGACCTCGCGCGGGCTGATCCCGAGCCCCTCGCGCGCGATCAGCGCGAGCACGTCGCTGTGGACCCACGGCGTCGGCGCGGACTCGACCGCCCTCTGGCAACAGCCCGATGCGGCGCGCGAGCCAGCTCGTCTCGCCCGACACGTTGCCGCGGCGATCGCGCTTGACGCGTCCGCAGCGGATCGCGATCTCACTGAGGCTGCTCCGCCTGCTCGCCACGCGCGCGAGCACCGCCTCGCGCAGCGCGCGGTTCAGCACGATCGGGCTGTCGAGCACGCGCGCGAGCTCGGCGCGCAGCACCGTGGTCGAGACGGCCGGGTCCTCGCGGTGGCGCACGATCGCCGCGCGCGTAAGGGCGCACAGCGGCTCGTAGCGCTCCAGCCGGGCGATCGCCTCGCGGAGGCTGACCGGGCTGTTCGGATCAGCCGCCGATGGCACGCTCCAGCGCAGCTGCGGGATCGACATGCGCGAGGGCAGCCGCGCGAGGCGGTACTCCGCGCCGCGACCGCCGACGATCGGCCACTCCTCCCGCTCGCCGGGCCCGCCGCCGAGAGCGTCGGCCGGGAACGGGTCGACGAGCTCGTCGCACCGCGCCGCGCGGCGGCAACCGCGCAGCTCGGGCGCGGCCTCCAGGTAGAGACGCGCGACGAGCGCCGCATTGGCCTCGGGCTCATCCACCCCGATGTGTGCGACCAGGCGCTCCTCTCCGCTCTCCAGGTCGCGATCGACGACGAGCCGGCTGCCTCCGGCCCCGCTCCGGCCGAGGATCGCGTGCGCACGACCGCGCGCGTCGCGGTAGCTGCCGATGGACAGCTGTGCGGGGGTCGGCTTCCGGGTCGCAGGGCTCTGACGGCGGGCGGGCGCGCGGGTCTCGGGAAGCGTCGCGTCGGCCATGCCTGCCCCTTGTCCGACCGCCGCGGCGGCGGCCGGGACATCGGCTGTGGGCGCGGGCGAGGGACACGTGTCGGCGGGCGCGGACCGGTGTGAGGGCTGGAGTTCGTGTGCGGAAGGGAGATCGAGGGGGGCGCGCACGGTAGCGGCGGGCGGCGATGGCTCGCGCGTGCCGCGGGCGCAGTCGCCCGGCGCCGTTCCGGCGCATGCGACGAACGCCCGCAGGCAGGCGCGTCCGGCAGGCGCCGGTCCGCCGCGGGCCGGGTGACTGCGCGCGCCGCGGGGGCGATTGCCGCGCAGGCCGGGGCGCCTGCGCGCACGGGCCGGGCGACTGCACGCGCCCGCGAGTGCGGGGACGGCGCCGCGCGAGGCGCACGCTAGGGCGTGATCAGCTGGTGCAGCTCGTAGGCGACGGTCGGGGCGTCGCCCGGCGGCGCGCTCCCCGTGACGGCTTCGATCGCGGGCACCATGCGGTCGCGGTCGAACCGCTGCGCGTAGTCCTGCGACTCCCAGATCTCGACGATCTGCCAGCAGCCGTCGGCCTGTCCTGCCGCGTGGGAGATCAGGCCGAGCGGGTGGCGGGACGCGATGTCCAACTCCTGCGAGACGGCGTCGTAGATCTCGGCCGTGACCAGCGGCGGCCGCACGATCCTCATGAAAGCCACGCAACCCCTCCCCTTAGAGTCGTCGACCTCGCAGCCTAGCGGGAACCAAAGTCGAACCGCGTTCGGGTTCTGACCCACTGCTAGCAGGCGCAGCGCCGGGCACCCAGTGCAGATCTCCATCCGGCGCTGCGCCAGAGGGAAGGAGGGGTTTCCCCCCAGGACCACTATGGACCCTTCGCCGGACGTATGCAAGTTCCGGTGGCGCGATTTCACGCAGCTTGCGCGGTGGCGGCACTGGCGGCGCCCCGCCCACGGGGATATCGTCCCTGCTGGATGGGTCTCCTGGCGTCGATACCGCTGCTCGCGATACTCGCGATCGTCGTCGTCGGCGCGTTCGTGATCCTCGTGCCGCTGCGGATGTTCGGGATGTGGCTCCAGCGCAAGGGGAGCTCGATGGAAGAAGGGCGCCACCCCGAGGCGGTGCGCGAGGAGCGCGACGACCCGTTCGGGTCCGATTCCTAGGCCACGAGCCTCTCGGGGGCGGCGAGCCGCGCGGCGACTGCGCGCGCTCGCGCCGCCGGCGCTCGCGCTCGCCGTGTGCACACTCGGCGCCCCGGCTCGCGCCGATGCCTCGCCGCTGCTGTCGCGCGCGCTGTGGGTGACGCACGCCTCGACGCCCGCCGCGCTCGCATCGGCTGCCGGCGCGGCAGGCGTGCGGACGCTGTTCGTGAAGGCGGCGGACGGGAGCTCGCCCGAACCGCAGTTCACCCCCGCCCTCGTCGCCGGACTGCGCGCGCAGGGGATGTCGGTGTGCGCGTGGACGTTCGCCTACGGGGCGGATCCGGCGGGCGAGGCGAGCGTGGCGGTGGCCGCAGTCCGAAGCGGGGCGGAGTGCCTGATCGTCGACGCCGAGGGCGCCTACGACGGTCGCTATGGCGCGGCGCAGTCGTTCGTGCGCGCGCTGCGCCGAGAGCTCGGGGCGGCCTTCCCGATCGCGCTCGCCGGCCAGGCCGAGGTGCTCGAGCACCCTGGGTTCCCCTACTCGGTGTTCCTCGGGCCGGGAGGCTTCCAGGCCGACCTGCCGCTCCTCTACTGGCGCGACCTCGGCCTCGGCGTGCAGGCGGCGCTGCGGACCGCGATCGCGCAGAACGCGATCTACGGGCGCCCGATTGCGCCGGTCGGGCAGCTCTACGGCGGCGTCAGCGGGACCGAAGCCGCCAGCTTCGCGACGGTCGCGGGCCGCGACGGGTGCCCGGCGTCGAGCTTCTTCGACCTCGACGTGGCCGAACCCGCGCAGCTGGCGGCGCTCCGCGGCGCCCCGGCCGCCCGCCATACGCGCACGAGCGCGCCGGCGACGATCCGCCCGGGGGCCGACGGCGACGAGGTCCTGTGGGCTCAGGAGCTGCTGAACGCAGCCGGTGCCAACCTGCCGGTCGGGGGCTTCTTCGGCCCGCAGACAGCGCACGCGCTGGCCACCTTCCAGGGACGGCACCGGCTGCGTCGCACCGGCGTGCTCGACGCGGCGAGCTGGCGAGCGCTGCTGCGTCTTCACGCGCGCGAGCCGTCATGGGCGAGCGGCCCACCGCTGAGCGCGGGCGCCGCTCAGGCGGCTGCGGCCGCCTCGTCGCAGAGCTCTGCGACGAGGGCGTCCATGCGCTCGAGCACCTCGCGCCGCTCGGCGAGCCGGTAGCCCTCGAGCAGCTCGATGGCGGGGCGGTGGGCGAGCAGCGTCTGCCCGCCCTCGTCCCACACGAGGATCCGCAGCGGCAGCTCGTAGCCGACGCTCGCGTCGGCCTGCATCAGCAGCGTGCCGACGCGCGGATCGCCGAACACCACCAGCTGCTCGTCGGCGAGCTCGAGGCCTGCGGCGCGCGCGCCGGCCGCGTGATCGATGCATGCGAACACCTCGATCCCGCGCCGGCCGAGGGCCGCCAGCAGCCGCTGCACCGTCGGATCGACGGCGTCCGGGCTCGAGGTCGTGACGAGGCTCATGCGGCTGAGCCCGAGCTCAGCGGCCGGCGGGCAGCTGGGCGCGCATCATCCACAGCTGCTCCTCGAGCGCGCGCAGCATTTCGATCAGCACGTCTTCGCTGGCCGGGTCGAGCTCGGCGAGCCGCGCAGCGCGCTCGCGCCCGCGCTCGGCCGTCTCGGCGAGCCGCTGGGTCAGCTCGCGCACGAGCACGTGGTCCTCGATCGGCCCGCGCTCGACGCCGGCGAGCGGGCTGCCCTCGGCGACCGCGGCCGCCTGGCCGTCGGGGAAGGAGCCGATCGCGACCGCCCGCTCGGCGACGGTGTCGGCGAGCGTCCGCCACGAGTCGATCAGCTCGTCGAGCTGCAGGTGAAGCGAGCGGAAGTGCGGACCTGTGACGCTCCAGTGCAGCTGCTTGCCGAGCAGCGAGAGATCGACGAGCTCGAGGAGCATCGCCTGCAGCTCGTCGCCCACCTGGTCGCGCTCGTGCGCCCCCAGTGCCGGAAGGTGTGCCTGACCCTTGATCACCGGTCCCATCGCGTGCCTCCTGGTCGTTTGCCCGTGCGGCTGGAACCGACTCTAGCCGAGCGCGGGCGCTGCCCCTAGCCTGCGGCCGGCGCCTGCTCGCGGGCGCGGTTCTCGGCCTCGACCTCCCCCGCGCGAGGCTCGTTGAACTCGCGTCCGGTGCTCACGAACTCGAGCAGCAGCTGCAGCTGCGCGGCCGTGTAGCGGTCGTAGAGGCGCTCGGCCATCTGGCTGTGCTCGGCGTAGAAGCGCGCGCCGAGCTCGCGCGCCTGCCGCGTCGGCTCGATCAGCACCCGGGGGCTCGTCGGTCTGCGCCTCGGCCTGCTCGCCGCGCTCGCGGCGCTCGCAGGGGTGCTCGCCACGCGCGCGTTCGCCAGCTACCAGCGCTCGCTGTGAGAGTGGAATAGCCTGCCGGGATGGCCCACACGAAGCTCGGGCGCGCAGGCGAGATCGCGATCCTGACGATCGACCGCCCGCCCGCGAACGCGATGAGCCTCGAGCTGCTCGACGAGCTCGTCGCCGAGCTGCGGGCGGTCGCAGCCGATCCGCCCGGCGCGCTCGTGCTCAGCGGCCGCGAGGGCTTCTTCTCCGCCGGCGTCGATCTGAAGGCCGTGCCCGGACTACGGCCCGGCCGAGCAGCGCCGCTCAGTCGACGGCATCAACGAGATGGCCCTGGCCGCCTACGGGCTGCCGTTCCCTGTCATCGGCGCGGTCACCGGGCACGCGATCGCGGGCGGTCTCGTGCTCGCGCTGTGCACCGACCTGCGCGTCGCCTCGACGTCCGGCCGCTACGGCCTGACAGAGGTGAAGGTCGGCGTCCCCTACCCCCAGGCAGCGCTCGGCGTCGTGCGCGCCGAGCTCGCGCCGCATGCAGCGCGGAGGCTCGCGTTCGGCAACGAGCTCCTCGACGCCGCCGAGTGCGTGCGGCTCGGCGTGTTCGACGAGGCGCTCGAGCCCGAGGCGGTGCTGCCGCGCGCGATCGAGCTGGCCGGCACGCTCGCGAGCTTCCCCGCGGAGGTGTACGCGCGCACGAAGAGCGACTTCCGCGTGGCCAGCACCGAGCGGCTGCGGCGGGCGGCGGCGGAGGACCCGCTGCTCGCGAGCTGGGTCTCCTGAGCGGGCGCTCAGCGTTCGTTGAGCGCCTTCGCAACGGCGAGAACGGACGTGCGGTCGTAGAAGTCGACCGCGACGATCGCGCCCTTGTGGTGGTCGTCGCGCAGGCACCCTTTCGACGCGCCCGCGCAGGAATGCGCTGCGCCCGATCTCGGCGTTGATCGAGGGGCTCGGCGGAAACGGCGGGATCCAGTGGTTGATCAGCAGCAGCGGGCTGCTCGCCTCGCCGCGGTAGCGCGCGCAGCTGAGCTGGCCCGGGTGCAGCGCCCCGAGCGGGGTGTCGCGTATGAACGAGAACGCCGGCATGTACCACGCCGGCTCGCCCCCCTTCTCCTCGGCGAACACGAGCAGGCGGCGCCCGCTCGAGACGAGCTCGCCGAGCGTCGGCGGCGGGCGGTCGCGCTGGAGCGTCGCCACGTAGCTCGACAGCCCCGCCTGCTCGAATGCGGCGGCGATCTCCTTCGGCGGGACGTAGTCCTCGACGATCACGATCAGGACTTCGCGAGGGTGCGCCTCCAGGAAGCTCCCGATCGAGCGCAGTTCCCGCTCGAGCGGCTCTGAGCCCGAGCTCGCACAGCGTGTGGCAGAGATAGAGCTCGCGCCGTCCGGCGAGCGTCCCCAGCCCGACGCCGCCGGCGAGGCGGTCGGCGAGCGCGATCGCGCTCGCCGGGAGCTGTTCGGCGACCTTGTTGCGGTCCGAGCCCTCGGCAGCCAGGTCCGTGCGCACGCGGCCGCTGGCCGCGTCGTAGACGCCGGTGTGCACGTCGATCAGCAGGCCACGGATACCGTCCTCGAGCTGGCGCGGGATCGGGTAGGTCTGGCTCGCGAAGTACCAGCCGGGCTCACTCGAGGCCGCGAAGGAGTTGTGCGTCGCGGCGAAGAAGACGTCGTTCAGCGGGCGGGCGCACAGCGCCGCGGAGCCCTCGCACTTCTGCGCCGCCGGTTTCCCGCCCTGCTGCCCGCAGCCGGCGAGCAGGCACAGCGCGAGGGCGAGGCACGGACGGGCGCGGCACGCCGGCGACCGTGCGCTCGTCCTCGTCCCGCCCGGGCGCCCACGGACCATCGCCGGGCGAACAATCGCACAGCCGGCGTTCGCGGAGGCGGCCTCGCGAATTCGGCCTCACGGTAGGCTCGCGGGGTGACGTTCGGCACCGTTCGCCTCCGGGACCTGGACTGGATCACCCGCCCGCACGGAGCCGGCGAGCCGGCGCGGCACGTCGCAGAGCTGAGCGACGCGCTCGGCACCGAGCACACCCGCGCGAACCTGTGGCGATACGAGCCGGGCGCCGCCGGGATCCGGCACCGGCACCATCGCCAGGAGGAGACCTTCGTCGTCCTGAAGGGAACCTTGACTATGTACGTCGAGGACCCGCCGCGACCGGTCGTCGTCGAGCCCGGCGGCGTGATCCACGTCGGCGCCGGGACGCCGCTGCAGTCCGCCAACCACGGCGCCGAGGACCTGCTCCTGTATGCCCACGGCCACCCGCCGGAGGACGAGCGGGCCGAGATCCTCGAGTCGGCGCTCTGAGCCGCGGGCGCTGAGAGAGGAGCGCCGGGGCGACTCCCCGGCGATGCGGATGAGAGGACTCGAACCTCCACCCGGTTTCCCGGACACGGACCTGAACCGTGTAGAGATCGAGCAGATGCCTCCGCCGGCGTTCGGATCGTCCATATCGTCCGGAGTTTCGCGGACGGATCGGACGCATCGGACGATATGAGTGTTGCCACGGTGTTGCCACGGCGGACCGCGCTGTGCGCGTCAGGTGTGGGTCAGAGGACGACTCGCTCGTCGTCGAAGACGGCGACGAGCTCGAGCTTGCCGCCGAGCGCGTTGACGTAGCTTGCGACGGTGGAGAGGCGGGGGTCGGCTCCGCGCTCCAGCTGAGAGATGTTTGACTGGGAGACGGCGAGTCGTTTTGCGACGGTTGCCTGGCTGGCCTTGCGGCGCTTGCGGAGTGCCGCAAGGCGTAGCTCGGCCTCCAGGGCCTCGCGCTCGCGTGCGATGCGTGGCTCGTCCTCAGGTTTGACGGCCCGTTTGCGGACCTCTTTCCAGGGGGTGGTCTTGATCTTGGTGTTGGTCATGAGATGTTCTCCAGGTGTGCGTCGTAGAGGTCGTCGGCCGCGGGGATGTTCTCGGCGTACCAGCGTTTCCATTGGCCGGTCTTGTCGCCTCCGATCAGGAGGATCGCTTTGCGCTCGGGGTCGAAGGCGAACAGGATGCGTATGTTGCCTCCGGTGGAGCGGAGCTCCTTCATGTTGTGGTGGCGGCTGCCCTTGATGCGGTCCACAGCCGGGCCGCCCCAGCGTTGGACCCACTTCCTCGAGCTTGTCGATCGCCGGGATGATCTGAGCCCGGCTCTCGGCGTCCAGCTCATCGAGCAGCCAGTGCTCGACCTGCTCGGTCAGTTCGATGTCCCACGCCACCCCGGGATTATAAGGGACAACTTCTTATAAGTCAAGACTTCTTGGGGTCTGTGCCCTTATTCGCGTTCTCATCGGCGTAGACGGCTTTCGAGTCTGAGCCGGAAAGGCTCCTTTGGCTTCCCGATGCCGTCTTCCCGCCCCTGTGGTGCTCTCAAACGACCTCCGAAAACGCCCGTTTTGGGAGAGTCGTGGGAGAGTTCTTAGATGCATCAGCTCGCGGCCGTCGGATCCCCCGTTCATCCCTCGTCCTTGGGATTAGGTTGGGGTCGCACCCACAGTCACGGTCCGCGCAGGAAACGTCACCGCTCACTTGATGATGAGGATCTGCGGGTGCGTGGCCAGCAGGGTCTGGGTGAAGACGTAGTCGAACGCGAAGATGCCGGTGATGGCGATGACGACGGCTTCGTTGACGGCGCGTCCGACGCCCTCGGCGCCGCCGGAGGCGGCCATGCCCTTGTAGCAGCAGACGATCGCGATGATCGCGCCGTAGATCGTGGTCTTCAGGCACCGAGCCCCATAGGTCGGTCGTGGAGGCGTTCGCGAACAAGGTGGCCCAGAACGGGCCGAGCGGCTGGCCGTTGACGAGCTCGGCGATGATCCCGCCGAAGATCCCGAACAGCAGCGCGTAGATGTCGAAGAGGCCGGTCACCATCATTAACGCCAGGAAGCGCGGGACGACTAGGTTCTTGACGGGGTCGACACCGAGGACCTGCAGGGCGTCGAGCTCCTCACGCACCTTGCGGGCACCGAGGTCGGCCGTGATCGCGGTTCCGGCGACGCCGGCAACGACGATGCCCGTCACGCTCGGCCCAATCTCGCGAACCGCGCCGAGCACGAAGAAACCGCCCAGGCGGTCAAGCGCGCCGAAGATCGGTCAGGAAGTTAGCCGCCTGCAGCCCGGGGCGGCGTAGCAGATGCAGACGGTGGATATCAGCAGCGGGAACCAGCACAGTCGCAGCGCGAACAGGAACTGGGAGACGAACTCGCCGCCGTAAGGGTAAGGAGGTCGCAGGGCCGACCAGATGGTCTTGCCCATCAGGAGCATCATGTCCCCGATCTCCTCGAGCAGCCCTCGACTGGAGCCTTGGAGGCGTTCGGTGACAGCTCTAACCACTGGTGCGCCCGCCTTCGGCCGCCACCAAGCCTGATGAGTTACCTGTCGGTCCCGATATAACACGCTTGATGCATCCAAAGGCATCTGGCGAAAGAAGGCAATGGGGTTCGCGCGACCGGTCTGCGCCGACCGATCGGGGAGGACCGGCATGAAGCTGAGGCCGCCTTCGTACCTGGTGCTGGGGATGCTGCGGATCGGCCTGCGATCCGGCTACGAGATAAAGCGCGGTGCGGATCGCTCGACCAAGCACTTCTGGCCTATGTCTCTGGCGCAGGTCTATCCCGAGCTGGCCCGGCTCGAGGAGGCCGGCCTGATTACGGGCCGCGATGACCCGCACGGGGCGCGCGCCAGGCGCGCCTACACGATCACCGCCGAGGGAGACGAGGCGTTACTCGAGTGGCTGCGCGATCCGGACGATGAGCCACCGCAGGTCCGCGACGAGCGGCTGAGTGCGTCTGTTCTTCGCAGACGCCCTGCCGCGAGATGATCAGATCGCGCTCGTGCGCCGCCTTCGCGAGAGCCACGAAGCGGAAGTCGGCGCGCATCCGCGAAGAGGTCATGCCGATCTCCAGCGCCGCCGAGGAGGCGGGCACAATTTTCCCGCACTCGCTGGCCAGGCTGAGCAGCGACATCTACAGCACGATCGCCCGGGCCCTCGGAGAGCTTGAGAGGCGACTGTTAGACGACTGAGCCAGCCGCGGCGTACTGCGACACGATGCGTAGACCAGAACTCAAGATGAGAGGAGAGAGTGCTCGAACCCCGACCTGCGGATTATGATTCCCGGCATATCGAGCGAGGCAGCCGTTGGACACATCTGCCGCGGGAACTGGTCCGTCGGGGTAGTCTGGGAGCGTCGTTGAAGCGGTCGGGTCGGCTCGTTCGGGTTCGATCCGAACAACCTCTCGCCCGGTCTTCTGGAGCAGGCTCGGTGGGTCCCGGCCACTCCGCTCCGTCCGACCAGCTCGTCGCGGACGCGGCTGTTGAAGCTCTCGACGAACGGGTTCTCCCACGGGCTGCCGGGCTCGATGAACGCCGCGCCGGTCCGGGTGAACCGGCACCAGTCCCGCAGCGCGTTGGAGGTCATCTCCGGCCCGTTGTCGCAGCGCACGAACTCCGGGTGGCGTGCCGCGCTCGGCGACGATCCGGTCGAGCACGTCGACGACCTTGTCGCCGTCGATCCGGCGCTCGGCCTCCATCGCCAACGCCTCGCGGGTGAACTCGTCAACGACGTAGAGCAGCTTCACCGCGCGGCCGTCGTCGGTCACGTCGAACTGGAAATCGAACGCCCACACGTGATCGGGCCGCTCGCGCCCGCAGCCGATCGCCCGGCACGGTCGATTCCCCGCGCCGCTGGCGTTTGCGGCGCTTCTGCGGCACGCGCAGCCCTTCCTCGCGCCACAGCCGCTGCACCCGCTTGCGATTGATGCTCCAGCCCTGCTCGAGCAGATGCTGATGCGCCTGGCGGTACCCCCACCGCGGCCGCTTGCGGGAGAACGCACGCAGCTGCGCCCGGAGCGCCGCGTCATCCTCCGCGACGACGGCTCACGCCGCTGCGTCGAGCGGGGCTGCCCGACATACCGGCACGCCCGCCGCTCCGAGAGCCCGAGACGGTCCTGCAGCATCAGGACCGCCCGGCGCCGGCGCGCGGGCTCACAAGTTTCCCCGCGACACTCCTTGCAGCGCCTGGTTCTCCAGCACCTGGTCGGCGACGATCCGCTTCAACCTGGCGTTCTCCGCCTCCAGCTCCTTCAACCGCTTCACGTCCTCGGCCTTCATCCCGCCGAACTGGTTGCGCCACCGGTAATACGTCTGCTCGGACACCTCCAGCTGCTTGAACACCTCCGGCAACTCGCATCCCCTCGCCGAGCAGCCGGTCGGCCTCCCTCAGCTTGCGGACAACCTGCTCCGGCGTATGCCTGCGTCGCGACATGCGATCGCTCCTTCGACCCATTCTCCAGGGTCATCGAAGCTCTCAAAACAACCGGACCGAACCCAGGGGGTCCGGCCAAGCCGTCGAAAATCCGAAAATCTACGGTTTGCAGGCACTTCTCTTAGCGGCGACGACCGGAATCGAACCGGTGTAGACGGCTTTGCAGAGCGCCCGAAGCTCCTGTTGTTGGCTTATCTAGACTGTTTTTAGAGTCGTCCGGTGCCCTCAGGTGACCTCCAAAAACGGTCCGGCTGGGAGAGTTTTGGGAGAGCTCGGTCTTCGATGCGACGCAGGCATCATCCTGAGTGCCGCTGGTTCTGGCGATCGGTCCGGCTACCGCACTACGCCTTCGTTGCGGAGAGGCCTCGCCTTCCGGACTCCCGCCCTCACCGTCGTTGCGAGCTCGAACCCGCTCCGTTTCGAGGAGCGGGTTGACCCTTTGACGGTGCGTCCGTAGGGCGGCTGCTGTAACGCTGGCCGGACTGCCGGCAAGATAGGTGTGATGCCCGATCTGAGCGATGGTTTCCAGGAGCGGTCCGCGCAGCAGCGCGGGGAGGAGCTGTTCCGTGTCCATCACGCGGCCGTTCTCGCCTATGTGCGCCGTCGGGCTCCTGCGGAGGGCGTGGATGACGTTGTAGCCGAGACGTTTCTTGTCGCCTGGCGGCGCTTTGAGCGGGTGCCGGTGGACCAGCCGCTCCCGTGGCTGCTCGGCGTCGCCCGCAATGTCCTCGCCACCCATCGGCGCGGGTCGGGACGCCGTAGCGCGTTGTCGGCACGTTTGTCGAGCCGCTGGACCGAGCTCGCCGGGCAGCCGCCTGATTCCAATGATTGGTGTCTGGCGGAGGGCCAGGGCGGGCCGGTGACTGCGGCGCTCGCGCGTCTTCGAGAGAAGGACCGCGAAGCCGTGACGCTGATCGCCTGGGAGGGCCTGCGGCCGAGTGAGGCGGCAGCCGTTCTTGGCGAGTCACCAGGCGCCTTTCGGGTACGTCTGCACCGTGCAAGGGGCCGCCTGAGGCTGGCATTGGAAGACCCTCGGGAGATCGAGCTGTCGGCGGCCTCCCGTACCGCGACCGAAGGAGAGACCCAGTGACCAGTGGTAATTCGTTGACCGACGAGCGGCTGCTCGAGCTGGTGGCCCGGGCCGATCCCTTGGCTGGTGAGCCGCGGGCGTCCGCCGCGCAGACCGAGGCTGCGCTGAGGCATCTCGTGGCAATGACGGCCGCGGAGCCGGCGGGCGCTCACGGTGAGATGTCTCAGTGGCGCCCGTCGCGCAGGCTTCTGCTCGGCGGCGCATGCGCGGTCGCAGCGGTCTCCCTCGCCGTCGTCCTCGGCCTCGGAGGCGGAGGTGGTCGCGGCGGTCTCGGCGGCGGCACGGAGAACGCCTTGGCAGCCTGGACCGCGACACCGACTGCACCGCTTGCTGGCCAGATGTCGGCTGCCGAAGCGGCATGCAGACGTGTAGAGGCCGACCTTGCCGGGCACGCCCGACGATCGTTGACACGCGCGGGACCTCCACGATGTTGGTCTACCTCGACCATGACACGAACGATGTGTGCCTTGCTGGCCGCGCCGGCGCTGCGGGTACCACCAGCGGCGGGGAGAGCGAACAGCTCCCTGCAGCGGGGCGGATCATCTGGCAGTTGGCAGGCGGCGGGCCTGGCATCGACGGCGAACCAACCTACTTCCTCGACGGTACCGTCGGCTCGGGCGTGAACGCGGTGACGCTGGTCCTCGAGGGCGGGACGAAGGTGCGTGCCACGATCGCAGGCGGCTGGTTCGCCGCCTGGTGGCCCGGTCACACACGGGCCCTCGCCGTCGAAGCAGCGACCGCCCAAGGCACGACCAGTGAATCGTTGGCACTCCCTGAACCCGCAGTTGCCAAATAGAGCGGCGGGCGTTCGCGAACCGCGGCGTCTGCGTAGCGCGCAGATCATCGCCTCGAGCTCCGGGTCGATCTGCCGGGAAAGCTCCGCGGAGCTCGCGAACGCTCCGCCAGGCCCGCGGCGCCTTCGCGCAGGTATCTGGCGCGGTAGCGGTAGAAGCTCGCACGCGAAACGCCGCGTCTGCGGCACACCTCAGCCACCGAGTCGCCCGTGCGGTCGGGGTTCCAACAACAACTCCAGTTTCAGATCCCTCATCGAGACCACCTTCAGCGCCACGCTGACCTCCGTCGCTAGCCATCACGAATGCAAGCCAGCCTGATCCACCGCGGCGTCTCAGAAGTCCAAAGAACGTCTCAAATGTGCCGAGAACGCCGTCACGCATCAGCCGAGAACGATCTGTCGCACATCTCCCCGACTCTTACAGCCACCAGCCCGTCCACACAAGATGCACAGGGGTGCGGGCGCTGTGCGATCGCTGTCGAATTCGTTGGCCGGTTTCGGGTGCTTGGGGTCTGTACCGGTGGATGATGAGCGCTTCGAGCATCGGTGCCGGCAGGGGTGGGGGTTACGCCCGCTATCTGGAGGGCAAGACGGTCGCCCCTGAGCGCGGGGACTACTACCTCACGCCGGGTGGGGAGCTGGCGGAGGCGCCGGGCAGCTGGCTCTCGGCCCCGGAGACGCTGGCCCGTCTGGGCGTCGACCCGCTGCGCCGGTGGATGGCGGGGATTTCATCGCGTTGATGGAGGGCCGGCACCCCGGCACCGGAGCGTTGCTGCGCCGGGCTGGCGCGGATGGTTCGCGGGGTGGTGGGATCGATGTGACGTTCAGCGCCCCGAAGTCGGTGTCGGTCGTCTGGGCGCTGGGGGATCCGTGGCAGCGTGAGCAGATCGAGGCAGCGCACGCCCGGGCGGTCGAGCGCTCGGTCGGCTATCTGCGTGAGCGGGTGCCGGTCGTTCGCCGCCGCTATGGCGCCGAGGTCATCGAGGAGCCCGCAAAGGACCTGATCGCGGCCGCGTACCGCCACACGACCGCGAGGGGTGTCTCGGGTGCTGAGGCGCCGGACCCGCAGCTGCATACGCATGTCGTGATCTCGGGTGCGGTGCGTGAGGATGAGCGGATCGTCGCGGTCGCCTCCCGGCCGGTGTTCCGTGGCGCGCGGGAGGTGGGGGCGTTCTACCGCTCCGCTTTGGCGCAGGAGCTGGCGGGGGAGGGGTATGCGATCGAGCAGGGCACCGGCCGCGACGGCCGGTACTTCGAGATCGCAGGGGTCCCCAGGGAGCTGCGCGACGCGTTCTCCGGCCGCCATCGTGAGATCGCAAAGGCCGCGGAGCGCTTCCGTGCCAAGCACGGCCGTGCGCCGGAACGCGGGGAGCTGCGCGACCTGGCGCTCGAGAACCGCCGCGCCAAGGAGCTCACAACCCGCGGGGATCTGCAGCGTGTCTGGGCGCGGACGGGTGAGCGTCACGGGTTCGGGGCGGATGAGGCGGTGCATCTGATCGGCTCACCCGTGCACACGCCGCCTGAGCAGGCGTTGGAGGATCGCATCGAAGCGAAGCTGACCGAGCAAGAGGCCGTCTTCGACGCTGGAGCGCTGCGGACCGTCGCGCTGGAGCAGACAGCGGGGGAGATGAGCCCCGATGAGGCGCTGGCGGTCGCACGCGAAATGGTTGCCGACCGTCGTGTGCTGACGTTGGAGGGCGGGCGGATGACGACGCTTGCTGTGCGCGCGCGGGAGGAGGCGATCGAGCGACGCTCCGGGCTGCTCGCCCAGCCCGCCGGCCGGGATGTCGGCGAGCCCGCCCGGACGAGCGCGAGCAGGGAGGTGGCGGAGCGCATCGCCGCGCCGCTGTCCCGCGAGCAGGAGCAGGCCCTGCGCACCGTGACGGGCCCGGAGCGCCTGGCGGTGCTCGTCGGCCCGGCGGGCACCGGGAAGGGTGTCGTGATCGACGCCGCCGCGCGGGCCGAGCAGATCGCCGGCCGGGAGACGATCGGGATCGCGGTGTCGGGGTCCACAGCCGAGCGTCTCGGCGCGGACAGCCCGGCTCTCGCGGGGCGCACGCTCACCCTCGACGCCCTGGCCGCGCGGGCGGACACGGGGAGGGTCCAGATCGGGGCCGGCACGACGGTGATCCTTGATGAGGCCGGGATGGTCGACCACAAACGCATGGACGCCCTCACCGAGCTGGTCGACCGCTCGGGGGCGAAGCTGATCGCGGTCGGCGACGGCAAGCAGCTCCCATCGATCGGACCCGGCGGCATGTTCGACCGGATCGCCGGCCGAGCGCCCACCGCGGAGCTGGCAGATGTCCGCCGCACCAGCGACCCCGAGGAGCGCAAAGCGTGGGCGGCGCTGCGTGCCGGGGAGCCCGAGCGTGCGATGGCGCACTACCAGGCCCGCGGGCAGCTGTTCTTCAACGACACCCGCGATGAGGCGGGAGAGGCCGCGGTGCAGCGCTGGGCCGAACTGACCAAGACCCGCGACATCCGCGAGGTCGCGCTGATCGCCGACGCCTCGAACGTCGAGATCGACCGGCTCAACGCCCGCGCCCAGCACCTGCGCGCCGAACGCGGCGAACTCGGGGCGCCGAGGTCCCGCTGCCACACCAGCACTACGGGCTGCGCGAAGGAGACCTGATCGCGTTCACCAAACAGCACCGCATCCCCGGAGAGCCCAGGGTCGAGAACGGCACCCGCGGCCAGGTCACACGAACCCACGACACCCGCGGCGTGACCGTTCTGCTCGACGGCTCGCAGCGCGAGGTCACACTCGCCGGCCAGGACCTTGAGAGGCTGCGGCTCGCCTATGCCCAGCACGTCTACCGCCAGCAGGGCGCGACCGTAGAGCGCTCCGTCGTCGTCACCGGCGGCTGGCAGACCAGCAAGGAGTCCGCCTACGTCCAGGCCAGCCGCGCCCGCCAGGGCACCGAGTGGTTCCTCGCCCGCGACGAGCTCGGCCTCGAGGGCCAGGACGAGCGGCGAGTCACGAACCTCGCCGACAAGATGAGAAACAGCCGCGCCCACACACCATCACTCGCGCACCCCGAACTACCAGACCCAGAGTGGGGAGAGGGCTTCAAGCCGACGCTCGCCCCGAGCCGCAGCCGCCTGCCGGGACTCGCGCGCACCATCCACCGCATCACCCAACCCGACCGATCACCAGACCGCGGCCGATGAAAAGGCGGCGATTGCCGGACGGTGTGCTCCGTGCGCGCCCGGCCCATAGCGAGCAAGTCGTTGGCCGGTCCGCGGCGGTTGGGGTCAGTAACCGCATGGACACCCATGAACCGAGCATCACCGAGCTGCTCAAGCCCGCCGAGGTAGCTGCACGTCTCGGGGTCTCACGGACCTGGCTATATGACGCTGCAAGTACAGGGCGGATACCGTCGATTCGCATAGGCGGTAAGGATGGCCCACTCCGATTCGTCCCCGCCGATCTTGAGCGGTGGATAGATGACGCGCGTGCCGCCTCAATCCCGAGACGGGCCGCGCGCTCAAACAGCTCCGCCGCGCTTGACCTAGTCGACATCGTCGGTCCGCCCGCGGGCCGCTCGCGCTCGCGCCGACGCCGTTAGAGCACTCAGCGGCTACGCCGACGGGCGAGCAGCCCGCTCGATCGCCTCTTCAGTGGCGATCGCGCCCGCGGCGAGAACGTGCCGCTCCAGGTGACCGTAGTAACGCTCCGTCATGCCGATGTCGGCATGCCCGAGTTGCCGCTGCACATACATCAGCGAGTTGCCGCCCGCCAGCCACGCGGCCGCGGCGGTATGGCGAAGCGAGTGCAGCGGCATGTTCCGTAGCGCAGCGTCCTGCAAGGCGATCTTGTGCCATTCCTGGGAGACGGTGTTGCGGTCAAAGCGCTCGCGCTCACCGGCGCTCGCCCAACGACCCCGGTCGGCTTTGCGGGTACGCACCGGCATCACGAATAGCGGCGCGTCCTTCTGGTCGCCACTGGCCATCTCCGCTCGCCGCGCAAGCTGCTCCCGCAGCGTGCAGCTCAAGCCGGGACCGATCTCCACACTGCGGAACCTGTCGCCCTTGGTCGATCCGCTGGCCGTCGTTCGTGTTCGCGTCTTCTTGTGGGAGCGATAGATGACCATGAACCCGCCTGTCTCCTCGAGCTCGAGATCGGCGATCTGCAAGTCGATCGCCTCGGAGATACGCAAGCCCGCACGCACTAGTACCTCCGCGAGCGGCCGATAGACCTGCAGGCAGGCATCGAGGTAGAGCGGGATCTCGTGCAAGCGCAGGTAGTCGTGCTCGATATGGGCAGCAGGCAGGCGCTCGATCCCAAGCGCCGGGTTGCTGGCGATAACGCGGTCCCTGACCGCAGCGTTCAGACACACCACCAAAGTGCCGAGCGTGTTGTTGATCGTCTTCGCGGCGACCTCGCCGGCTTCAACGCTCTCAGCCTGATCGACCATCCACGTCCGAACCACTTCTGGATCGAGCCTGTCCAGACGGACCGACTCGAACTCCGGCAAGAGACGCTTGCGGCCATCGACCTCATAGGCCCTCCAGGAATTCGGCTCGAGATACGGCTTGCGCTGACGAAGCCACGCCTCCCACCACTCCCCAAACGTACGGTTGGTGTGAAGCGCCTCGCCGCGCTCCCTGCGCTCGGTGATCCGGCGCCGCGCCGTACGCGCAGCCGACTCGCTCGAGAAGCCCCGCTTGCTGGTGGCCGTGCCGTCCGAGCGCCGGGCCACGTACCGCCACTTCGTGCCCGAGGAAGTCTCGTACGGATAGACGCCGCCACTCTGCCCGTGTCGCCGGGTTTTGCTGCGCTCCGGGACGTCGTGATCGTGGATGGACTCGTCGAACTCCCTTGCCGCATCCTCGTCGCGGAAGCGCTTGGCGCGATGCCGGCCCGAGCTGTCGCGCCAGCGCACTTCGTATCGGCCCTGCACAAGCCTGTAGCTCATCCTTCCTCCACGGCCAGATCGCCTCGACGATGTACGGAGAATTGTACGACGTTGCCAATGGCAACAACATGTACGGTAGCTCCGAGATGGGACGCAACTACGCGGGCATCAAAAAAGCCCCGCTAAGCAGGGCTTTTCTTGTGATGCGGATGAGAGGACTCGAACCTCCACCCGGTTTCCCGGACACGGACCTGAACCGTGCGCGTCTACCAATTCCGCCACATCCGCGTGGGGGCAGCGAAGATACCGCAACGCGGCGCGGCGGCGGGCGCGTTGAAGAGGCCTCATCGGCGGCGGTGACGCTGACGGCCGGGGATCGCGGCGCGGATGACCTCCGGTAGCCGCCTCTGCTAGCGTCGATGCCCGTCCCGAGCGCGCCGCTATCGTCTAGGGGACTAGGACGCCGCCCTCTCATGGCGGAAACCCGGGTTCGAATCCCGGTAGCGGTACTTCACGAACCCCCGGCCCACCGGGGGTTCTCGCGTCTCGGGGCCGCGCCCGCTCAGCGCCCCCGGCCACGCGGCATCCTCGCGAGCTCCGCAGCGGCCTCGGCCTCGTGCTCGCGAGCGGTGGGCGAACCGAGCGCACCGTCCGCCCACGGCACGCACCACAGCCGGGCCCCGCGAGAGGCGCGAGCGCGCGGCGTTCCGGCCCAACCTTTGAACCAGGCGGGCGTTATGTCCCCACACAGGGCTGCGGGGGGCCGTGGCCGGAGGCGACGACGGGGGGAAGACCATGGCAGCGTTCGGCCGGATCAACCGCAGGCGCCGTGTCGGCCTGCTCGCACTCGCCTGCGCCACCGCCGCGCTCGGCACGCTCGCGCTGCTGTCACGCGCGCCGGCCAGCAGCGGCACGACCTCGACACCCATCGAACACGTCGTGGTGATCCTCCAGGAGAACCACAGCTTCAACAACGTGCTCGGCCAGCTGTGCATTCAGGAGAAACGCGAATGCAACGCGACCTCGACCGGCAAGAACAAGAAAGGCGAAACGATCCCGCTCAAAGAAGCGCCGGACGTGACGCCGGAAGTCGACCACAGCCAGAGCGCGCAGCTGACCGCGATGGACGGCGGCAAGATGGACGGCTTCGAACAGGTCAGCGGCTGCAGCTCGCAGCAGTGCTACGTCCAGTTCCAGCCTGCTGAGATCCCGTCGCTCGCGAAGCTCGCCGAAGAAGGCGCGATCTCCGACGCGTTCTTCTCGCGCGACATAGTGCCCTCGTGGGGCGGGCACCTCGACTTCTTCGCGCAGACGCTCGACGGCTTCGTCGGCAACAACCCCAAGCACGTCAAAGGCGCGCCGCCGGCCGGCGCCGGCTGGGGCTGTGACTCGAACCTGAACGCGATCTGGATCAATCCCGAAACGCACAAGGAACAGAGCGTGCCCTCGTGTGTCCCGAACAAGGAAGGCAAGGGCGCCTACGAGGAAACGCCTGTCCCCTACGTCCCGACCGTCGCGGACCGGCTCGAAGAAGCCGGGCGCACGTGGGCGATCTACGGCGCCGTGGACCCGACCAAGAAGAAGGACAAGGGCCCGTACAAATGGGCCATCTGCCCGACGTTCGCCGAGTGCCTGGACGGCCCGCAGCGCAACAACCTGCACGAGGCCAAGCAGCTGCTCAGCGACGCCAAAGAAGGCACGCTGCCGAACTTCTCGATCGTCACGCCGACGGCCGGCGTCAGCGGCCCGACCAGCCAGCACAACGGGACCTCGATGAAGGTCGGCGACAACTGGATCGGCGAAGAGGTCTCTGCGATCCAGAAAGGGCCCGACGGCGCGAGCACGACGATCTTCATCTACTACGACGACTGCGGCTGCTTCTACGACAACGTGACGCCGCCGTCCGGCCTCGGCATCCGCCTGCCACTCGTGATCGTCAGCCCGTACGCGAAACGCGGCTTCACCGACCCCAACGTCGCGACCAACAGCTCGATCCTCGCCTACATGGAGAACGTGCTGCACGTCAACCCGGTCGACGAAGAGGACGCGAACGCCTACGACTTCTCCGAAGCCTTCGACTACACGCAGACACCGACCGCGGCCTTCCGGTTCCGGCGCTCTCCGGTCCCGGCGGCCTCCCGGCACCTGCCCGAACCGCCCGAAGAGGACACCTAGGCTGCGCCGCGCGCCGGGCGCACACGCGATCGGTGATCGTGTCATGCTCGGTGCGCGAATGCCCGCGCTGCAGAACGGATCCGGTCCCCGGCGGGGCAACAGGCGGCGGACGCGAACGCTGCTGATCGCCACCGTCGCGTTCGCGGTCGAGCTCGCGGCGCTGCGCCGGCGCGGCTACCCGTTCGGCGGCAACGTCGTCGTGCGCTGCGGCGAGGGGCACCTGTTCACGACGATCTGGATCCCGGGAGGCTCGGTCAAAGCGCTGCGCCTCGGCCCCTGGCGGGTGCAGCGCTGCCCCGTCGGCCACCACTGGAGCATCGTCGCGCCGGTCGACCGCGGCGGGCTCAGCCGCGGCGAGCTGCGCCGCGCCGCGAGCGAACGCGACGTCCGTCTTCCCTGAGCTCGCCCGTCCGCGGGGTTGCCATTCTGTCGTCAGAGGTGTGCGGCAACGCAAACCTGGGTAGCCGCTGAGGGAACCCGCGCGGGCGCCGGTCTGCCGCGCCATCCCCAACAGCCGGCGAGAGAGTCAGAAACGCGTCTCGACTTTGAGATCCACAGCGAGCAAGCTGTCCCTGCCAGGCGAACGGGTGAGGGCCGGCGCCGCGCCGTCAGCCGACGCGGGGGTCTCGAGCTGCGGGCGCGCCCCGGAACCAGGCCAAACACACGAGGCATGATCGGATGGCATTGACATATGAACCACGTCCGGGGTCCGGCAGGCTGCGCCCGGGACCCAACAACCTCCCCCGCGGGCAGGTGACCGAGATCCAGCGCGGGCGGATGCTCGCCGGCGCGATCGACACGGTCGACGAAGTCGGCTACGCGGGCATGACCGTTGCCCAGGTGATCGGTCGCGCGCGCGTCTCGCGCAAGACCTTCTACGACGTCTTCGCCGACCGCGAAGACTGCTTCCTGGCCGCGTTCGAGGAAGCGGTCGAGTCCGGCCGCGCGATCGCCGCCGAGCAGTACGGCGACCGCACCGGATGGCGCGAGGGCACGCGCGCCGCGCTCGCCGGGCTGCTCAGCGCGATGGACGAGGAACCCGCGCTCGCGAAACTCGCCGTCGTCGACGCGCTCGCCGCCGGTGAGCGCGTGCTCGCCCGGCGCACGGCGGTCCTCGAGCAGCTCGCCTCGGCGATCGACCGCGGCCGCGAGCAGCGCGGGGCGCTCGACCCGCCCGCAGTGACCGCCGAAGGCGTCGTCGGAGCGATCTTCCAGGTGCTCCACACGCGCATCCTCGAGGGCGGGCGCGAGCCGCTGCTCGCGCTGCTCGGCGAGCTGATGAGCCTGATCGTGCTCCCCTACCTCGGAAGCGTGGCGGCGGCGGAGGAGCTCGCGCGCCCGGCGCCACCGACCCGCGACTCGCGGCGCGGCCGCGCGCCCGACCCGCTCGACGGGCTGAAGATGCGCCTGACCTACAGGACGGTCCGCGTGCTGATGGTGATCTCCCAACAGCCCGGCGCGAGCAACCGCGAGATCGCCGAGGGCTCGGGGATCGTCGACCAGGGACAGATCTCGAAGCTCCTGACGCGGCTGGCGCGGCTCGAGCTGATCGAGAACCGCGGCGATGGGCAGGAGAAGGGCGCAGCGAACGCCTGGCACCTGACCCCCCGCGGGGTCGCCGTCGAGCGGGCCACGAGACCGCGCTAGACCCACCCCCGCGCACGCGGTCACGCGGGCGCCGGCCCCGTCGGAGTGGCGAGCGGTGCTTCGCCTCCTGTTCTGGCGGGTGCTCGCGCTGGTCGCGGCGCTGCTCGCCGTCCGCGCGCTGCTCGCGCTGGGCCACGGCGCGCTCGGCGCGGCGCTGCGCGGGCACGGCGCCCGCGCCGGCGCCGCCCTGTCCCCGATCCTCGCCTTCCCGGCCCGCGCGGGCCAAGCGCTGCTCGCCTGGGCACCGCGCGCAGCGGGCGTGCTCGTGCTCGCGGAGCTCGTGATGCTCGCGCTGCGTGTGCGAGCCCGCGCCCGGCGTCGCTACGCGCGCTGGAGCGTCGCGGCCTACATGACCGACGCGGCCGACGCCCACGCGCTCGCGCGAGCGCTCGGTGGCCTGCACGCCGCACTCGGGGTGACCGGCTGGCGGCGCCTCTTGCGCGGGCAGCCCTCGGCCGCGCTCGAGGCACACCACTCCCCCGCGCGGCCCGGCGTGCCCGCGCAGGCGTGGCTCGCCGTCAGCTGCGCCGCCGGCGACGCTGAAGCGATCGAGGCGGCACTTCGGGTCGCCTACCCGAACCTGCGCCTCGAGCGCCGGCGCGCCCCGCTCCCGGCTGCCACCCGCGCTGCTGCGCCTGCGAAAGCGCCACGAGTTCATCCGCCGGACCCTGACCGCTCCGCCGCGGGCGCCCACCGAGCCGCGGCCGGCCATGAACGCGATCCTCACGGCGCTCGGCTCGTGTCGCGGGCCGGCGCTCGTCCAGATCGCGCTGACGCCGGGCCCGGCGGCGCTCGAGTGGGCGGCGAAGCGGCTGTTCGAGCGCCGAGAGGCGCGACTGGCCCGCCCTCGCGGCGGCCCCACCGCCCGGATCGGCCGCCCGCTCGTTGCGGAGGCCGAGCTGCGCGGCGGGCTCGACGTACAGCACACCGGCCTGTTCTTCTGCGACATCCGTGTCGCGGCGGGGAGCCGGCGCGAGTGCGAGCGGATCGCCGCGGCGCTGCGCGCGCAGCGCGCCGAGAACCGTCTCGTCGCGACGCCGGGCACCGCCGTGCGCCCGGCCTGCCGGACGCTGTACGCGCGGGTTGCCCGCGGCGAGGGCAACCCGCTGCCGGGGCTGCCCGCGCGGTGTTCGCTCCGCTCGAGCTCGCCGAGCTGTGGCAGCTGCCGTCGGTCGACTTCACGGCGGTGCCGTTCGCGCGCGCGGCGCTGCCGCTCGCGCCGGCGCCGCCCGGGGTCCACCGCCCGCGCGAGGGCGCGGGCATGCTGCGCGACGAGCTCGGAGCGGTCTCGATCCACCTGGCGAGTGCGCCGGCAGCACACCGCGGTGCCCGGGACCGTCGACCAGGGCAAGTCGAGCTTCCTCGTCGCGAGCGTCGCCGAGGACCTGCTGCGCGAGCGCTGCGCCGTGATCGTGCTCGACCCGAAGGGCGACGCGGCCGACGCCGTGCTGAGCTCGTGCCGGCCGGGCCGCGACGTGCACGCTGCTCGACTTGGCGAGCCCGACGTGCGGGTTCAACCCGCTCGCCGTCGACGCGCCCGCCGACGTGATCGCCGACTACGTCGTCGGCGGCGCTGCGCAACCTGTTCAGCGACGGCGAGGTCCGCGCGGCCTCGGACCGCTACCTGCGCAACGCGATCATCGCCGTGCTCGCGTAGCGACCGGCGCGCCACGCTGTGGGACGTCGCGCGACTGCTCTCGGTCGGCGAGGAGGGCTACGCCTTCCGCGCGCGCGTCGCCGCGCGCGTGCGCGAGCTGCCGGAGCTCACGGAGATCGCGACGTTCTTCGCCGACGAGCTCGCGGCCCAGCTGGCCGACGCGCGCAGCGCCACGACCGCGAAGCTCGACGCGCCGGTCAACAAGCTCGCCCGAGTGCTGAACTCGCCCGCGATCAAGCGCGTGCTGCTCAACGACTCGCTGCGGATCGACTTCGACGAGCTGATCGCGCGCGGCGAGGTGCTGGTCGTGCGAAGGGCGCGCTCGGCGCGATGGGCGCGGGCAACGTCTCGGTGCTGATGCAGCTGCTGGTCGGCATGCTCGACGCGGCGCTCGCGCGCCTGCAGGACCGGTCGCCGGCACGAGCGCGCGGGCGGTCGCGCTGAAGGTCGACGAGGCGCCGCTCGTGATCAACCGCGGCTTCGCCCAGACGATGGCGCTGAAGCGCTCGGCCGGGCCTCGAGACGGTCGCCTGCTGGCAGACCGACGCGCAGTGGGCCGATCGCGAGCTGCGCGACCAGCTCGACGCCCTGTTCGCCCATCGCGTCTAGTTCGCGACCGCCTCCGCGCAGGACGCGCGCAACGCGGCGGCGCTGCTGATGTCCGAGTTCTCCGACACCGTCCGCGCCGGGATCGCGCGGCTCTCGGCGCTCGGGCGCCCGGACGTGCGGCTGCACCTGCCGCGCCACCACGCGATCGCCAGCTGGACGACGCCGGAGGGCCGCGAGCCCGCGTTCATCGCGCAGACGATGCCGCTGCGGGTCGACCCGCGAGCGCCTGCCGAGCACGCGCGCGCGCAGGAGCGCCGCGGCGGGCGCCGGCTCGAGGACCTGCGCCAGCCGCATTGGCAGTGCGCGGGAGCCGCACACGGACCCCGCGGCCGAGGGTCCTGCCGGGTCGCCGCGCACGCCCGCGGCGCCCGGCCGCGGGAGCCGCTCCCGCGCGCCTCGCCGGAGCCGGAAGCCGCACGCCCGGCGCCCGCGCCCGCACCGAAGGCGCAAGCCGACCCCGCCGCCGCGGGGCCCTGCCCCGGCAGTCCCGCATCGCCGCCGCCCGAGCTCGCCCCGAGCTACCGCGAGCTGGTCGAGCTCGACCACGCGCACAGCGTCCGCCCGCTCCCCTGGCGCCGCCGCGCGGAGCCGCGCACCGACGCGCTCGACCTCGAGATGCTCGAGCTGCTGGCCGACTTCGGCCACGTGCTCAGCAGCCAGCTGCACCGGCGCTTTCACCCCGGCCGCGCGCCGAGCACCACCCAGCGCCGCCTGAAGCGGCTCGCCGACGGCGGCCTGGTCGACCGTTTCCAGTTCCATCGCCGCGACGGCGGGGGCGTGCCGGTCTGCTACCGGATCGCCCCCGCGGGCGTGGCGCTGCTCGAGCACGCCGGGCGGCCGGTGCCGCCCTCACCGCCCGAGGGCGGGGGCCCCGGCGCCGAGCTCGCACGCGCCCGGCGCGAGGTGCACGCGGCCGGCTGGGCGCTCGCGCTCGCACGACTGGTCGCGTCGGCCGAGCTTCGCGGCCCGCGGCGGTCGACCCTGCCGGTTCCGCGTGCCGACGGGCGCCGGGCGCTCGGGCCGGGCGAGTTGCGGCTCCCGGGCGGGCGCGTGGCGCACGAGTTCCGGCGCACGAGCCCCGCGGGCGAGCGCGGCGAGGCCGACCGGTTCCAGACGCTGCGTCCGCACGCGACCGTCCTGCTCGCCGGCGGCGGCGGCTCGCGCGCGCTCGACGTGCTCGTCGAGCTCGACGATCGCTGCTCGGCGGTCGCGTGGGCGGCCAAGCTCGAGCGCTACGACCACTTCCTGACCGGCTGGCGGGAGCACACCGCTCGCTACGGCCCCCACGGCCGCGCCGACGCCGTGGCGGTGTTCGTGTGCCGCGACCGCCACCGCGCGCGGCTGTGCGCCGCGCGCGCCGACGCGCTGCTGTGCGCTTGCCGCGCCTACCCGGGCGAATATCCGCGCGCGTGGGAGTTCAGCGGCCGCGAGTCGGTGCTGTTCGCCGCCGAGCGCGACGCGCACGAGGGGCTCCTCTGGGCATGGGGGCCGCCCGCGCTCCCGGCGCACCTGCGCGAGCCGGCCGGCGCGGAGCCCGCAGGCGAGCACACGCGGGTGCGCCGGATCCCGCCTGCGCCCCTCACAACCGCTGCAGGAGCGTCCCCGTCCCGGTCCCGCCGGCGGTGCACATCGTGACCAGGCCGAGCTCGCCGTCGGAGCGCTCGAGCTCGTGCAGCAGCGTCGTCAGCAGCCGGGCACCGGAGGAGCCCAGCGGGTGCCCGAGCGCCAGCGCGCCGCCGTTCACGTTGACCCTGTCCATGTCGGGGTGCAGCTCGCGCCGCCACGCGCAGACGACGGCGGCGAAGGCCTCGTTGATCTCGATCAGGTCGAGGTCGCCGATCGTCATCCCGTTGCGCTCGAGCAGCCGCTGCGTGGCCGGGATCGGGCCCGTGAGCATGATCACGGGGTCGACACCGACCGTGGTGGCGTCGAAGATTCGCGCCCGCGGGCGCAGCCCGAGCTCGTCGGCCTTCTCGCGCGCCATCAGCAGCACGGCCGCGGCGCCGTCTGAGATCTGCGAGGAGTTGCCGGCCGTGACCGTGCCACCCTCCTTGAAGGCGGGCTTCAGCGCCGCCAGCTGCTCGAGGCTCGTGTCGTAGCGGATCCCCTGGTCCGTGGCAATCAGGTCTCCGTCGATCTCGATCGGGATGATCTCCCGGTCGAAGCGCCCCTCCTCGGTCGCCCTCGCGGCCAGCTCGTGCGAGCGCAGGCCGAGCTCGTCCTGCTCCGATCGCGGGACCTCCCAGCGCTCGGCGATCAGCTCGGCCGAGCGCCCCTGCGGGATCAGCTCGTAGCGCTCCATCAGCTCGCGCGGGAACGGCGTGCCGAGCTGCTCGCCGGCCACACCCGAGCCCATCGGGACGCGGCCCATGTGCTCGACGCCCGCTCCGATCATCACGTCGTGGACGCCGGCGGCGATCAGGCCCGCGGCGAAGCTGACAGCCTGCTGGCCCGAGCCGCATTGCCGGTCGACGGTGCTCGCCGGCGTGGTCACCGGCAGGCCCGCCTGCAGCCATGCGTTGCGGGCGATGTTGTTCGACTGCTCGCCGGCCTGCGTCACGCAGCCTGCCACGACGTCCTCGACCAACTCGGCGGCGATGCCGGCGCGATCGATCACGGCGCGGTAGGCGGTGCCCAGCAACTCGTTCGGGTGCACGTCGCGGAAGATCCCCTTCGAGCTGTGGCCGCGGCCGATCGGGGTGCGCGCGGCCTCGACGATCACCACCTCACGTCCCGTCTGGCGGCCGGCCTCTCGGTCTGACATCGCGAGCCTCCTAGCTGAGTCTTGTGATGAAACTAACTAGGTCCAGGCTACCACAGTCTCTTCACGAAACCCGCTCGCGCCAGGGCGCCCTGCGTGGGCACGAAAAAGGACCGCCGGCCTCGCGGCCGGCGGTCCCTGTCGAAACTGGTGTCGGAGCGGGTCGCTCTAGCGACCCGACTCGCGGCGGCGCCGCTGCATCAGCACGATCGACCCGCCGGCCGCGATCAGCAGCAGACCGATGCCGAACGTCCAGCGGAGGTCGAAGCCGGTGAACGGAAGCGTCTTGGCGGACGCTTCTTTGGCCGGGCTCGAGCTCGTCGTCGGAGTCGTTTCTTTGCCGGTCGTGCTGGTCGGCGTGCCTTCTTCTTTCGACGGCGAGGTCCCGGTTTCCGGAGTCGTCGTCGGGGTCGGCGTCGTCGGCGTCGTCGGCGTCGTCGTCGTGGTCGGCGTCGTCGGCGTGGTGGGCGTCGTCGGCGGCGGCGACGTCGTCGTGTAGCCGGACGTCGGTTCGGCTGCGAGGGCCGCACCCGGTGCGAGCATTGCCAGCGCGAATACGACGGGGACCGCCACCAGCGTCCTCCGTGCCCTGCTCCTGATCGTCTTCGGCGCTTCGCCTTCTGCCCGTGGCCTGCTCGAGGCCATGACATCGGTCCGAGTCATGCCAACCTCCGTTTGGTGGTGTGGTGGGTGTTTCGGCCCTCTGCGAGAGCCTCCTTTAGTGCCGGTTGCTGCCGTGCAACTGGGAAGCTACCGGGTCTGGTTCGCCATGCACAGGTCGGGCCCTTCTATTCCCGGTTGCGGGATGTCTATCACCCACGTCGGTCGACGGGCCCGAAAAACGGCTTCCGGGCGCCGAAACCGCGCTAAGAGCGGCAGTTCAGGCGACCGTGACGCGCCCTTCGAGGGTGTCCTCGGCGAGCCGCCCGCGAAGCACCTTCTTGTCGAACTTGCCGACGCTCGTCTTCGGGATCTCCTCGACGAACGCGAACTCGTCCGGCAGCCACCACTTCGCGACGCGCCCCCGCAGGTGCTCGAGCAGCTCCTCGGCGGAGGCCGCGCCATCGCTGCTCAGCACCACGCAGCACAGTGGGCGCTCGGCCCAGCGCTCGTCCGGCTTGGCGATCACGGCCGCCTCGACGACCGCCGGGTGCGACATCAGCTCGTTCTCGAGCTCGACCGAGGAGATCCACTCGCCGCCGGACTTGATCACGTCCTTGGCGCGATCGGTGATCTGCACGAAGCCCTTCTCGTCGACCGAGGCGATGTCGCCGGTTCGCAGCCAGCCGCCGTCGAACTTGTCGGGGTCGGGATCGTGGAAGTAGCCGGCCGCGATCCACGGGCCGCGCACCTGGATCTCGCCGGTCGATGCGCCGTCCCAGGCCACCTCCTCCCCCTCGTCCCCGACGAGGCGCAGCTCGACCCACGGAAGCGGCCGGCCCTGCTTGGCGCGGTCGTCCCAGTAGGCGTCCTCGTCCTCGCTCTCGGGCGGGCGCGAGTAGGTCGCCACCGGGCTCGTCTCGGTCATCCCCCAGGCCTGGAAGATGCGGACGTCGTGGCGCTCCTGGAAGTCCTTCATCAGCTGCCTCGGCACGGCGGACCCGCCGCACGCCGCGTTGTCGAGCGAGCTGAGGTCGACCTCGGGATGCTCGTCGGCGTAGCGCAGCAGGTCGGCGAAGATGGTCGGCACGCAGCCCATCAGCGTCGGGCGCTCGGCGGCGATCAGCTTCGCGAGCGGTTCGGCGCCGAGGAAGCGGTCGGGCAGGATCAGGTCCGAGCCCGCCAGCGCCGCGCCGTAGGGAAGGCCCCACGCGTTGGCGTGGAACATCGGCACGACCGCCAGCACGCGGTCGTTGCGCGACAGCCCGGTGCCGTCCCTGAACAGCGTCGCCGAGGAGTGCATGCTGATCGAGCGGTGCGAGTAGAGCACGCCCTTCGGGTTGCCGGTCGTGCCGCTCGTGTAGCAGAGCGCGGCCGCCTGGCGCTCGTCGATGTCGGGGTACTCGAACCCGCCCGCGCCGGCCTCCTCGAGCAACTCCTCATAGCGGAGCGCGTTCGGCAGCTCGCCGAGGGGGCCCTCACCCATCACGACATAGTTCTCGACCCCCTCGAAGCTGGGCGCGAGACGCTCGAGCACGGGCACGAGCGAGTCGTCGACGAACACGACGCGGTCCTCGGCGTGGTTGACGATGTAGGTCAGCTGCTCCTCGAACAGCCGGATGTTCAGGGTGTGCAGCACCGCGCCGAGGCACGGCGCGGCGAAGTAGAGCTCGAGGTGGCGCTGGTTGTTCCACGCGAACGAGGCGACGCGGTCGCCCTGCTCGATGCCGAGCGCACGCAGCGCGCGCGCCAGCCGGTCGACGCGGTCGGTGAGCGCGGCGTGTGAGATGCGCGCCACCGTGCCGTCGGGCAGCAGCGTGACGACCTCCGCGCCCTCGTTGCACGAGCGCATGCGGCGCCGGATGTGGTTCAGCGTCAGCGGGAAGTCGTCCTGCATCAGCCCCTGCAGCATGTCCGTCATCCCCTGTGCTCCCCTCGGCTCCGTCATCCCCTGTGCTCCCCTCGCTTCCGTCATCCCCTGCGCGCGCCCTCGCGTGGCGCGAGCGGGGCCAGGGCATCGTAGATCGCGCGCGTGCGCTGGGCGACATCCTCCCAGTCGAAGCGCAGCACGTGCTCGGAGGCTTCGGTCACGAGCCGGTCGCGGAGCGCCTCGTCGAGCAGCAGCCGTTCGATCATCGCCCCGAGGTGCTCGGGGTCGCCGCCGTTGAAGCGCAGGCCGACCCGCTCGCCGACCGGGACCACCTCGCGCAGCCCGCCGGTGTCGGCCACGATGCACGGACAGCCCGAGGCCATCGCCTCGAGTGCGACCAGCCCGAACGGCTCGTAGATCGACGGCACGACGCACAGGTCGGCGATCCGGTAGAGCGAGTGCAGCACGTCGTCGCCGATCCAGCCGAGGAAGGTGCCGTGCTCGAGCAGCCCGAGGCGCTCGGCCTGCGCCTTCAGCTCGCCCTCGTGGGTGCCGCTGCCGGCGACCAGGAAGCGGAGGTTGCCGACCCGCTCGATCAGCTGCGGCATCGCGTCGAGCGCGAGCTGGAAGCCCTTCTCGTAGACGAGCCGGCCGACGAGCAGCAGCAGCCGCTCGTGCGGCCGGGCGAACTGCTCGCGCAGCGCCTGCAGGTCCTCGACCGGGCGCAGGTCGTTCGGATCGACGCCGTTGGGGATCACCGTCAGGCGGCGCTCGTCGATGTCGAAGATGTCGGCGACGTGGCCGCGCATGTAGTGCGAGCAGACGATGACGCGGTCCGCGCGGCGCGCCATCCAGCGCTCGACCGAGTGGATGTGCGACTGCGGTGGGTTCTGCACCCAGCCCTGGTGGCGCCCGTGCTCGGTCGCGTGGATCGTCGTCACGTACGGGATACCGAGCCGCTCCGAGAGCGCGGCGGCCGCGTGCGCGACGAGCCAGTCGTGTCCGTGGATCAGGTCGTAGGAACGTTCCTGCGCGAGTGCTTCGCCGGCGGCGAGCATGTCCTCGTTCATGCGCTCGACCCACGCGACGAACCGGTCGAGGTCGCGCGGCCAGCCGGGCTCGGGGACGCGGTGCACGTTGACGCCCGCGAAGCGCCCGCGCGACGCGGACTCGGGCTCCGGGCCGACGCCGCGGGTCAGCACGTCGACGGTGACCCCTCCCCTGGCGAGACCCTCGGCGAGCTTGCGCACGTGGCGCGCGAGCCCGCCCTCGATCACCGGTGGATACTCCCACGAGAGGATCAGCACACGGACGCTCACCCCCGGCACCCTATCTGTCCACGGGGGGCCGGTCCGGCGCCGCCTGGCTCATCCGCCGGCACCGGACCGCGGCGTGAGGTCCATCTCGAGCTGGCGGGGCGAGGGCCGCAGCGGCTCCGCGGTCTCGCGCGGGCGCCCGCGCTTTGACCAGTGGCCGATCACCTCGCGGCTGCGGCAGCTGTAGTAGCCGACGCGGCGGTCGGTCGGCTGCAGAGCCAGGCCGCCCGGCGCGGTGCCCGTGACGATCGCGTGAAAGCGGCGGCCCTTGCGGTCGACCTCGACGATGTCGCCCGTCTGGATGCCCTCGAGTCGCATCGGGCTGAACTCCAGCACATCGCGCCGCCCGCGCTCGGCCGGTCGCAGGCGCCCGAGTGCATAGGCTGGACGCGTGCGCTGGATCGTCGACGGCATGAACGTGATCGGAACGCGCCCCGACGCGTGGTGGAAGGATCGCCATCGCGCGATGGTCGGGCTGGTCGACATGCTCGAGCGATGGGCCGCAACGCGCGGCGAGGATGTGACGGTCGTGTTCGAGAAGCCGCCCGTGCCGCCGATCCGCTCGACCGTGATCGACGTCGCGCACGCGCCCAAGCCGCGGCGCGACGCGGCCGACGATGAGATCGTGCGCCTGCTGCGCGAGGCGCCCGAGCCGGGCCTGTTCCGCGTCGTCACCTCCGACGTGTGGCTCGGCGACCGCGTGCGCGCCCTCGGCGCCACCGTCGAGGCCGCCGCGGCGTTTCGCGACCTCGTGGAAGAGGACCTGGTCCGGTGAGCGGGAGCGTCGTCCCCCCCACCCGCTACGCGCGCAGCGGCGACGCCAGCATCGCCTACCAGGTGTGCGGCGAAGGCGACCTGGACCTGCTGTTCTTCACCGGCTGGATCGCGCAGATCGAGCAGCTCTGGGAGGCGCCGGCGAACCGCCGCTTCCTCGAACGGCTGTCGGTGTTCGGCCGCCTGATCCTCTACGACGGCCGCGGCACGGGGCTCTCCGAGCACGTGCTGGAGCGCTACACCGTCGAGCAGGACATGGAAGACGCGATCGCGGTGCTCGACGCCGCCGAAAGCGAACGCTCGGCGGTGATGACCTACGGCGCCGGCGGCCTGGTCGGCGTGCGCCTCGCGGCCGAGCACCCCGAGCGAATCGGCGCGCTGATCCTGTACGCCTCCGTCGCGCGCATGGCGTGGGCGCCCGACTACGACTGGGCGCCGACGCTCGAGCAGCGCGCCGAGATGAGCGAGCACGCGATCGCGAGCTGGGGCGAGCCGAACCGCGAGCTGGTGGAAGCGTTCGTCCCCTCGCTGGCCGACGACCCGACGATCGCGCAGTGGTTCGCGCGCATGCAGCGGCTGGCGGCGAGCCCGAGCGAGGCGCGCCAGATCCAGCGCGCGATGGACAGCGTCGACGAGCGTGCTTCGCTGCCTCGGATCCGGGTGCCGACGCTGGTCATGCACCGCCCGCGCGAGCGCACCTGGAACGTGCTCCACTCGCGCTACCTTGCCGAGCACATCCCGGGCGCCCGCTATGTCGAGCTCGACGGGATCGACTCGTTCCCGTTCGTCGGCGACAGCGAGGCGATCGTCGAGGAGATCGAGGAGTTCCTGACCGGCGGCCGCCGCGGCGGCGAGCTCGCGCGGGCGCTGCTGACCGTGATGTTCACCGATATCGTCGACGCCACCGCACGCGCCGCCGAGCTGGGCGACGGGCGCTGGCGCGACCTGCTCGCACGCCACGACGAGACGATCCGCAAAGAGCTCAGCCGCTTCGACGGGCACGAGGTGAAGACGGTGGGCGACGGCTTCCTCGCCACCTTCGACGGGCCGCCCTCGCGCGCGCTGCGCTGCGCGCTCGCGATCACCGAGGCCGCGCGCGAGCTCGGCGTGGAGGTCCGGATCGGGATCCACACGGGCGAGTGCGAGCTGATCGGCGACGACGTCGGCGGGATGGCGGTGCACATCGCCTCGCGCGTCGGCGGCCTGGCGGCGCCCGGCGAAGTGCTCGTCTCGGGCACCGTGTTCGGGACCGTGGTGGGCGGCCCCTTCGAGTTCACAGACCGCGGCTTCCACGAGCTGAAGGGCGTGCCGGGCCGTTGGCCGCTGTTCTCGCTCGGCGCGCGCCCGCCCGCGCCGCTCGGATCCGCCGACGGGGCCGCGGCTCCGCACGACGCGGTCGCGGGCGGCGGCGACGCGCGGGCCTAGACTCGCCGCATGGACACCGGTCCCGGCTACGGGCGGGCCAGCGCGGCGGGCGCGGCGATGGTGCTCATCCTTGCGGCGGCGATCGTGCTGCTCGCTGTGGGCCCGCGCCACGACCGCACCCCGGCGCTGGTCGTGATCGCCGTGGTCGGCGTGATGCTCGTGTTGAGGCGGGCCGGGTCGCGACGCGACGGCTCGCGCGACCGCTTCCAGTAGCGCTCAGCGCAGCAGCGTGGGGCCGCCGGCCGCCATCGCCGACTCCTCAGAGCGGGGCTGGCGCGTGAACAGCACCGAACGGTCGCGCCCCGAGCGCTTGGCCTGGTAGAGCGCCCAGTCGGCACCGAGCAGCAGCTCCTCGACCGAGTCCGGGGCGAGCGCCGCACGGATGCCCGCGCTCGCCTGCACGAGCGGAAGCTCGGGGTGGTGCTTGGCGATCTCGGCGCGAACGCGCTCCGCGAAGACCTGCGCGGCGGCAGGGTCGGTGCCGGGCAGCAGCACGACGAACTCCTCGCCGCCGAAGCGCGCGACCACGTCGATCTCGCGCGCCTCCCTTGCGAGCACGGTGGCTGCGCGAACGAGCACCCGGTCGCCCACCTCGTGGCCCCACTCATCGTTGATCCGCTTGAAGTAGTCGAGATCGAACGCGGCGACCGCGATCCACTCGCCTTCGCGTCGCGAGCGTGCGAGCTCGAGGCTCGCGCGCTCGTCGAACCCGCGCCGGTTGAACAGGCCTGTGAGCGCGTCGGTGCGCGCCTCGCTGCTCAGTTCGCCGAGCAGCTCGTCGTTGCGGCGCACGAGCGTCAGGACGACGATCGCGACCACGCACACCGACACCATCACATCGACCCAGCGCCCGGGGTAACTGCTGGACGCCGGCAGGGAGATCAGGACGAGCGCGTGCGCCACGCCGATGCACGCGACGATCGCGATCGCGCCGCGGCGGCCGAAGAAGAACGTCGTCCACAGCACGGGCCAGATGTAGAGCAGCGCGCCGTCCCCGGCGCCGACGGTGTTCGCCAACGCGTCTGCGATCAGCACCACGCCGATCGGGCCGAGCATGAACAGCGCCGGGCGCGGCAGCAGCGGCCCGAACACGACCAGCAGCGTCACGACGACGGCGGAGATCACGATCGGCGTGATCGCGAAGCTCGGGTCACCCGGGATCACGCCCTCGAGCGCGCCGTCGAACGCCGCGCCCCCGTACATCAGCGCGCCCGTGTAGGCCATCAGCCGTTTGTTGCGCGCGAGCTTTGACAGGGAGGGGCCCATCAGTCTCTTATCGGTCCGCCGAACTTGCAACAAAAGCGTCAGACGCCCACATCTGGCGCTTTCTGCGCTATTAGCGCGCAGATCCGGCCGGTCCTGTCGTGCGTCGCGATGCGGAGGGTCTCGAACCGGCGAGCGTTACTCCCTGCAGTCGGGGCGGTCGGGTTCGAACCGACGACCTCGGCTCCCCAAAAGCCGCGCGCTACCAGGCTGCGCCACGCCCCGCGAGGCGTCCAGTTTACCCGGGTTCCGGGGCCCACTCCTCCTTGATCAGATCCACCCACGCCGCGAGCCTTGCCCGACAGTAGGTGTCGTGTGAGGCGACCGCCATGACCCCGTGCCGGCATCTCCAGACGCGGCCCGAAAGCCGACCGCTGTTGCTTTTCGCCTGGCAGCGGATCGCGCTTGCGGGGACGCCCAGAAGCTCGCTCCAGAACGCAGCCAGATGCTCAGGCCGCTGATCTGGGTGGTAGGTGACGGCGTAGTCGAGTGGCCTGCGCGCGAGCCGCCGGATCCACCGGTCCGCGAGAACCACGACGGCCGGATCGGAGTTGCAGATCGAGACGGTGTGGCGGCTGCGCTTGTACCCCTCCCCGATGTACATGCACACGAAATCGCGGAAGGTGGGCTCGGCGATCAGCAGCGGGTATTCCGCCAGACCCTCCCGGTACGCAGCCTCGCGCAGCAGCCGGTACTTGCGCTGCATCGCGCGCGTCCCCTTGCGGCGGGCACCCTCAGGCCACGGCCCTCCCGGCCCGGACCCCGGAATCGGCATGTCGCGCACCCAGTAATAGACCGTTGTCCGCGGGAGCGCCAGGCGCTCGGCGAGCTCGTCGATCGTGAGGCGGTGCTCGGCGCGGAGCGCCCGCGCCTTCTCGCGGAGATAAGCGGGATGTGCCATGCGAACATATGTTCGCCGGCCGCCGCGACGATACGCGTGAACGCGCGCGGCGCGACCGCCGAAGCGAGCGCTGCTAGCCTCCGCACCCGCCATGGCCGACGTCCAACCACTGCGCGCGCTCCGCTACGACACCGCCGTCGTCGGCCCGCTGTCGGAGGTCGTCGCGCCCCCGTATGACGTGATCGACGCCGCCCAGCGCGCCGAGCTGCTGGCACGATCCCCGTTCAACGTCGTGGCCGTCGACCTGCCGCAGCCAGACCCCGGCGGGGGCGACCAGTACCGGGCGGCGGGCGAGCTGTTCGAGAGCTGGCAGCTGCAGGGCGCGCTGGCGCGCGACGCCGAGCCTGCGCTCTTCGCCCACACGCAGGACTACTCC
Organism: uncultured Solirubrobacteraceae bacterium; assembly: GCA_963782575.1. Classification (GTDB taxonomy): domain Bacteria; phylum Actinomycetota; class Thermoleophilia; order Solirubrobacterales; family Solirubrobacteraceae; genus Palsa-744. Next base: position 249,194 of record CAWAKI010000005.1, read on the forward strand.
GGCCCCGACGGCATCGCGCGCACGCGCCGCGGTTTCTTCTGCCGCGTGCGCATCGAGGGTTACGGGCCCGGCCGCGTTCGCCCGCACGAGCGCACGCATCCCGGCCCCAAGGAGGACCGCCTGCGCCTGACGCGTGCCACGCGGGCGAACATCTCGCCGATCTTCTCGCTCTACTCCGACCCCGGCCAGACCGCGTGGCGGGCGATCGAGCCGGCCACCGAGCGCGAGCCATGGGCCGACGTGGGCGACGGCGACGGCACGCGCCACCGGCTTTGGCCGGTGACCGACGCGGCCGCGATCGCGGCGGTGCAGGCGGCGACGGCCGACGCCGAGCTGCTGATCGCCGACGGCCACCACCGCTACGAGACGATGGACGCCTACGCCGAGGAGGTCGGCGGCGAGGGCGAGCACCGCTACATCCTGATGTGCCTGGTCGCGCTCGAGGACCCGGGCCTCACGGTCTTCCCCACGCACCGCCTCGTGCGCGGTTTGGACGGAGCCCGCGCCGAGGCGCTCGAAGAGGCGCTGCGGCGTGACTTCGAGATCGAGGAGGTCCCGCTCGAGCAGCTCGCGCCCGCGCCGATGGGCGAGCAGCCCTCGCCGCTGCAGATGGGCTACATCGACGCGCGCTCGGGACGCCCCGTGCGGCTCACGCTCAAGGACCAGTCGATCGCAGACGCGGCGCTCGCCGGCCACTCCGAGCCCTACCGCCATCTCGATACGGGCGTGCTCGAGTCGCTGATCCTGAAGGGCGCGCTCGGCATGAGCGACGAGGACATCTCCCACTTCAACGGCATGTTCTACGCGCGCGACACCGAGGAGGCGGTCGAGATGGTCCGCTCGGGCTCCTACCAGGCCGCCTTCGTGATGCGCCCGACCCCCGTGCGCCAGGTCCGCGAACTCGCGGCCGAGGGCGAGAACATGCCCCCGAAGTCGACCTTCTTCTACCCGAAGCTGCTCACGGGGCTGCTGTTCAACCCGCTCGCGTGAGCAAAAGGTCCGCACGCCACACCTATCCGCGCGCAGGGGTAACATCGAGGTGAGCGGGAAGTTCGATCGAAGGGATGTCAATGACCCAGACGCAAGGTCTTTCGAGGATGAAAGCCACCGCTCGCCGCGAGGGTTCGGGGCTGCGCCACACGGTCCAGGTGCGCGACCACCAGCTGATCGTCGACGAGCTCCACGAAAAAGGCGGCGAGGACACGGGCCCGGACCCGCTCGAGCTGCTGGCGGTGAGCCTGGCGTCGTGTACCGCGATCACGATGGAGATGTACGCGGCCCGCAAGGGCTGGGACATCGGCCGGATCGAGGTCGACGTCGAGTACTGCCCCGCCGAGCGCGGCTGTCCGACCAAGTTCCAGCTCGTGATGCGCCTGCCGGAGGACCTGCCCGAGGAACAGGTCGAACGCCTGCGCGTGATCGCCGCCAAGTGCCCGGTGCACCGCGCGCTCGACGGCGAGGTCATGTTCCAGGAGCGCATTGAGCGCGTACACCTGGCCGCCTGACCCCTCCGCCTCCGCGAGCATCAAGCCCTCAGCGCGCGAGCCGGTCTCGGCGGCGGTGCTCGTCCCGCTGTACGGCGCGCCGGGCGGCCTGCACATGGTCCTCACCCGGCGGCGCTTGGACCTGCGCAGCCACGCGGGCGAGATCTCCTTCCCGGGCGGGCGAACCGACCCCGAGGACACCGGCCCGCTCCAGACCGCGCTGCGCGAGGCCGAGGAGGAGATCGGCCTGCCGCGCGCGGGCGTGCGCGTGCTCGGCCCGCTCCCGCCGGTGCCGACGTTCGTCACCAACTACCTGATCCACCCGTTCGTCGCCTCGGTCCCGGCCGGCGTCGCGTGGGAGCTCTCGCCGCTCGAGGTGGACGCCGTGCTCGAGCTGCCTGTCGGCGAGATCGGTGCGGGGCGCACCGTGACCCGCCTGGAGCGCCGCGGCGTGAGCTTCCTGACCGACGCCTACGTCGTCGGAGAGCACCTGATCTGGGGGGCGACGGCGCGCATCATCGAGCACCTGCTGGCGCGGCTCGAGCAGGCGGACGACGGCTCGCCGCGCCTGCGCGGCTGAGTCGCGCCGCGCAGCAGCCGATCAGGTGCCGGGCGTCCAGCCCGACAGGCTCGCCCAGATGTCCGGTCCGAGCGTCTCGCCGGGCGCGACGCCGGGCAGCCGCCGCGGCCAGATGCCGCCGAGCGCCATCATCAGCGAGCCGAACAGCGACAGCCACGCGCCCTCGCGCAGCGACAACGCGACCATCCCGCCCGCCGGAACCGGCGGGAACACCATCCGGTAGATCACGCAGGCGCTCGCAAGCAGCCCGAGCAGGACCACCGCGCCGCCCGCGCCCTCGGGCACGCCGCTCGCTGCCCGCGCGAGCGGGAACAGCGCGTCGAGCAGGGCGAGCCCCGCGAGCACGAGCAGGATCACGTTGAGGTCGCTGAGCACCTGGTGCGCGCTCACCGCGCCGAGGCCGTGGCCGGCGAGCGCGGCGAACGCCCCCTGCAGACCTGCCAGGTGCGACTGCAGCGCCGCGTTGCCGTACTGCTGGATCAGCCCCGTGCCGACGTGCGAGGCGGTGGCCGCGCCCGTCGCCGTGAGGCTCAGCTCATACCAGGGAAGGAAGACCGAGACCGCGAGGAGGATCGCCCCCAGCGCCGAGACCAGCAACCCGTATCGGGATCGGCCGTTTTCCATCGCACTGGTGCATCGACCGGCGTCGCTCGGGGCTTGACCTGCGCGCGCCGTTCTGCGCTCAGGTACGAGGCCGCCCGGCCTGGATGATTGATTCCACGACGGAGCACCGCCGCTGGCACGTCTGGCCTTCGCCTGCCTTCCTCCTCGGCCTTCGCCTTGCCGCCAGCAAGGCCTTCGGCCTGCGTCCGCGGCAGGCTCGACCATCCGCACCAGCGGAAAAGCGGCACACCGCCGCGGAATCAATCATCTGACCCCGAGCAGCTCGGCCACCGCCGCCGCGGCGGCCGCCGTCCACTCCTCCTCGCCGGCCGGGTGGGCGTCGAGCACCGCGCACGGGATCTGGTTGCGCTCGGTCAGCGCACGCGCGATCAGCTCGCCCTCGGCGCGTACGTCCGCCGGGGCGCGAGCGGGCTCGTACACGAACCCGCGCACGGTCGTGTCGATCGCCTGCGTCAGGAACAGCTCGAGCCGCGTCGTGTGCAGCGCGCGCAGCGCGGCCTCCTCGCCGGAGGCGGTGCCGAGAAGCCAGCACGCAACGGCGACCCCGTCGAGCGACCCGCGCAGCGTCTGCAGCCGGTCGGGTGTTCCCACCCAGCACTCCGCGCCGAGCGCCTCGATCGCCGCCCGGCCGTCCTCGCTGCGGGTGGTGATCCGCACGGCGTGCCCGGCGGCCAGCAGCCCGGCGGCGAGGCGCCTGCCGCGGCAGCCCCCACCGACGATCATGATCCGCGCCACGGCGGCGCATGTTAGGCGCACTCGCCGCGATCGACGCGCACCGCGGCGGAGCAACCCGGCGCAACACCCGCGCGGCGACCCGCACGCAAGAGCGACACCCGCACGCGAGAGCCGCGACCCGCACGCGGGGGCCGCGGCACCGGCGCGCCCGCCGCGAAGCCCTGCGGGCCCCGCGCCGGCAGGCTCTACGCCGCCTGCAGCTCCAGTCGCTCGAGCACCTCGTCGCGGTCGGTGCCGTGCGCGCGCAGGACGGAGTCGAAGTCCTCTCCGTATGAGTCGATCGTGGCGAGCAGCACGTCGACCGTGCCGAAGCACTGCGCCCCGCGCGAGACGGCGCGCGCAGACGCGTCACGGCACACGGTCGCGACGACGTCCTCGCCGCCGGCAGTCGAGGCCGGCGGCCCGCCCTCGGCGTGCGCTTCGAGCGGGGCCTCGCTGACGCCGAGCGCCTGCAGCGCCGCGCCCGCTTCCCCGTGCAGCCGCAGGATCCTCAGCCAGCGCTCGGCCTGCGCCTCGCGCGAGCGCGCGAAGGGGATCGCGGTCGAGGCCATGCCGATGACCATGGCCGCGTCGAGATCGGGTTGGAGTTGCTCGGTCAAAGCGCCACCTCCTGGGTGCGTGCCATCGCGCGCGCCCTCAGCGGCGCGACGTTGTCGTGGGTGAGAGTCGCTTGCGGCTGGCCCCGGTCGAGCCGGATCTGCAACAGCGCGCTGCCGTGCTCGGTCACGATCGCGCGCGCCGAGTCGATGATCTTGTCGGCGTCGCGCTCGTCGAGGCCCGCCGCGGCTGCGAACCGCCGCGTGCGCGAACGCGACTCCTCGCGTCCGTCGAGCTCGAGTTCCTCGATGACGATCTCCGGCGCCTGCGCGGGGGCGGGTGGGCCCGATATCTCGATCAGGCACGCCGCCATGTCGTCGGGGCGCCGGTCGGTCTGCTCGCGGACCAGGTCGAGCAGCGCCGGGGCCGCCGCCTCGCCGTCGAGCGAGCCGAGCGCCGCCTCGAGCCGCTCGGTCCCGTACAGCTCGCCGCCGGTGCGCGCCTCGACGACGCCGTCGGTGTAGAAGCACGCCACCGTGGCACCCGGGATCGAGACCACCGTCTGGCGCGTCCCCGTCGGCTGCCCGGCTCCGATCGGGGGCGCCGAGGCGGCGATGATCGGGGCCTCGGCCGACAGGCCGGTAAGGATCGGGTGGGGGTGCCCGGCGCACGAGTATGTGAGCTCGCGGCGCCGCGGGTCATATACGGCGAGCACCACCGTGGCGAAGTAGCCGCCGAGCTGGCGTTCGAGGCCCGGAGCGGCCGCGCGCAGCGCCTCGCGCGGCGAGAGGCCGGCCTCGAGGTACGCGCGCAGCGTGAACCGCAGCAGCGTCGTGTGCGGCAGGGCCGCACGGCCGTGGCCGGAGACATCACCGACCAGCACGGCGAGCTGGCCGCCGCCGAGCGCGAACACGTCGTAGAAGTCGCCCCCCGCCCCGGGCCCGGACGCGGGCCGGTAGGCGGCGGTCGTGCCGACCGGGCCGAGCCGCTCCGGCAGCTCGGGCAGCAGCGCGCCCTGCAGCAGGCCGACGTCCTCGAGCAGCTCACGCCGCTGCCTGGCCAGGCGCCGCGCGCGGACCGCGGCGACGCGCGTGCTGGCGGCGAACGCGAGCGCGATGGCGGCCAGAACGCCGATCAGGATCCACAGCGCGGTCGGGATCACGCCGATGATCCGCGTGACGGTGGTGACGATCGGCGAGCTGCCGTGCCCGCCCGAGCCCGAGCGCCGCTGGCGCTGCGGGTGGTCGGCCGCGGGCGCCGTGGAGCTCGCGACGGCGGCGCCGACGGCGGGCGCCGTCAATGGCGCGGCCGCAGGGGCGCTCCCGGTGCGCGAGCCGTGGGTCCGCACCTGCGTGGCGCCGGCGCTCCGGCGCGCACCCGCGCCGGCGGTGGCGCGAACGCTGTGCTGTGCTGCGATCGACGGCGGCGCCGTGCTCGCGGGCGTAGCGGGCGCGACGGTGGGCGCGGCCGTGGCGGCGGCTGCCGTCACAGGCGCGGGAGCCGGTTTCGGGCCTTTGCCCCGGGCGACGGCTTCGCGGGCTTCGCGCGCTTGGCGCAGTTCGCGGCCGCGCTTGGTTTCCTTGTGCCCTTCGCGCACGCGACGTTCTTCGCGTTCGCTGATCCGTTGTTCGCGTTCGCGTTCGCGCTGTTCGCGGCTCGGCACCGACCGTGCTGCGGGGGCCGCCGCGCCCTTGGCCGCGCCGCCGCGTTCTGAGCCGCGGGCCTTGCCGGCGGCGCCCGAGGCGGCGCGTTCCAGCGCGCGCTCGGCGCGTTTGACGGCGGCCGGCAGCGAGCCGGGTTCACGATGGGGTCGGGCTTCGCGGGCCGGCGCCTGCGCGGCCGGCTGGGCGGAGCCGCTCGTGGCGCCTTCTGCCGCGGCGGCCCGTTCGCGGCGACGTTGGTCTCTGGCGGCCGCGGCGGGGGCCTTCGCCGGCGCGGGCGTCGTGGTCGTGGCCGGGACCGCCGCCGGGGCGGGCGCCGCTTCGGTCGTGGTGCCGGCGCCGGCGCGCCGGTCGGCGTGCGCGGCGGTTCCGGAGCGGCCGGCGGCGACGCTGGCACCGCCGAGCAGGATCGTGAGCGCGAGCGCCAGACTCGCGGGCGTCGTCGTCAGCAGGGGTGCACGCCTGCGCGGGGGCATCAGCCGGCCGCCGTCGTGCTCCCCTGGACGTACTGGAGGGCTTCCGCGGGCGTCGCCACGATCTCGAACATCCCGTCCAGGCCGGTCAGTTCGAAGATCCTCAGGACGTTCTCCTGGTCGCAGGCGATCGCCAGCCGCACGCCCGGGTCAAGGGCCCGCTGCGCGCCGACCAGCACGCCGAGCGCGGTCGAGTCGATGAAGCTCACGTTCGAGAGGTCGACGACCACGTGCTTGCCGGTCCCCGCCGACTGCAGGTCCTCGAGCGCCCACTTGAGATCGGGCGCAGACGCCAGGTCCAGCTCGCCTTCGACGCTCAGGACCGTCGTGTCCTGTGCCAGCTCGCGGCGGTCGACCAGGAAGTTGATCGACTCCCGGTCGTTCTCGCCTTGGTTGTCTCCGACGGCGTGCATGGGGGGCTCCTGACCTCGAGGTGTCACGGATCCGAGACCGGAGTCGGCGGGGCGTTCCGGGTCGGACACCTTTGACTTCGGCAGAACCTGCGCAGACCTTGACCCCACTGGACACCTCTCATACAAGCGTCCGGCGCGGGATCGAACCGCGGGAAGCACCGCACGGCCAGCAGCGGCGGGCGATTGCGGCGCCGCCGGCCCGCCGGTCGCCGGGCGGGCGCAACGCCGCGCCCAGCCGGGGCGCAAGCGCCCGCCCAGCCCCCGAGCGCAGCACCGCACGCAAACCCGCGCCGTGCCGGCGGCCGGCAGCGGGTAACGGCCCGCCGCCGGCGCCGAGGCCCGGCGCGAAAGCCTCCTTCCAGCCGCCGCCGGCCCGGCCGGGAGCCCACGCGCGAGCGTCCGCCGCGCCCCGCTCGTTAGCATCCTTCGCCCGATGCCCTCGACCGAGACCCCTGGCAGCGACGTCGTCACGATGGACAAGATCGTCGCGCTGAGCAAGCGCCGCGGCTTCGTGTTCCCGTCCTCGGAGATCTACGGCGGCGTCGGCTCGACCTACGACTTCGGGCACTACGGCGTGCTGCTCAAGGGCAACGTCAAGGCGGAGTGGTGGCGCGCGATGCTGCAGGAGCGCGACGACATCGTGGCGATCGACTCGGCGATCCTCCAGCACCCGCGCGTGTGGGAGGCCTCGGGCCACCTGGCCGGCTTCACGGACCCGCTCGTCGACTGCCGCACCTGCAAGCAGCGCTTCCGCGCCGACCACATCGGCGAGCTGCAGTGCGGGCGCAAACCGTCGAAGCACCCGGGCGAAGCCGAGGAGTGCGACCTGACCGAGGCGCGCGACTTCAACCTCATGTTCGAGACCACGATCGGGCCCGTCAAGGAGTCGGGCTCGACCGCCTACCTACGGCCCGAGACGGCCCAGGGCATCTTCATCAACTTCAAGAACGTGCTGCAGTTCTCGCGCAAGAAACCGCCGTTCGGCATCGCGCAGGTCGGCAAGTCGTTCCGCAACGAGATCACACCGGGGAACTTCATCTTCCGCACGCGCGAGTTCGAGCAGATGGAGATGGAGTACTTCGTGCCGCCCGCCGAGGCGCAGCAGTGGTTCGAGCACTGGCTGGCCGAGCGCATGCGCTGGTACGTCGATCTCGGCCTGCGCCCCGACCACCTTCGCCTGCGCGCGCACGACGCCGACGAGCTCTCGCACTACTCCTCGGCCACCAGCGACGTCGAATACCTGTTCCCGTCCACCGACGGAGTCGGCGGAGCCCGGTGGTCCGAGCTCGAGGGGATCGCCAACCGTGGCGACTTCGACCTCAGCCGGCACGCGGAGTTCTCGGGCGAGAAGCTCGAGTACTTCGACCAGGCGAGCGGTGAGCGCTACGTGCCGCACGTGATCGAGCCGGCGGCCGGCGCCGACCGCGCGACGCTTGCCTTCCTGGTCGACGCCTACGACGAGGAAACCGTCGAGCGCGAGGGCGCCGGCGAGGGCGAGCTGCGCACCGTGCTGCGCCTGCACCCGCGACTCGCGCCCGTCAAGGCGGCGGTCCTGCCGCTGGTCGGCAAGGACGGGCAGCCCGAGCTCGCGCGCGAGGTCCACCACGCCCTCCGCGCGCGCGTGCAGTCCGAGTACGACGCCGGCGGCGCGATAGGCCGCCGCTACCGCCGCCAGGACGAGATCGGCACCCCCATTTGCCTGACGATCGACCACCAGAGCCTCGAGGACCGCACCGTGACGCTGCGCGACCGCGACACGCTCACGCAGGAGCGGCTGCCGATCGACGGGATCGCGGAGGAGATCGAGCGGCGGGTGAGCGCACCGTGGAGCACCCCGAAGCTCGCCGCCAACGTGTAGCTTTCGATGAGACAGAAGGCTGCACAAGACTCATTTACCCGGCGACCCGGACCGCCGCGCACAGACCTCGCATCGACCCGATAGGAGCGGGATGGACTTCGACCTGACCGACGAGCAGCGCCTGATCAAGCAGACCGCACGCGAGTTCACCGACAACGAGATCGTGCTGCAGTCGCGGGAAAACGCCCGCAACCACCACTTCGACCTCGACCTCGTCAAGAAGGTCGCCGACCAGGGGTACCTGGGCGCGGTCGTCCCGCAGGAGTACGGAGGAGCGGGCCTCGACTACCTCTCCTACGGGCTGATCGTCGAGGAGATCGGCCGCGGCGACTCGGCGATCCGCACGGTGATCTCCGTCCAGACCTCACTCGTCTGCTCGGGCCTCGTCAAATGGGGCACCGAGGAGCAGAAGCAGAAGTACCTGCCCAAGCTCTGCTCCGGCGAGTGGCTCGGCTGCTTCGGGCTGACCGAGCCCGACACGGGTTCGGACGCCGCCAACCAGCGCACGCGCGCGACCAGGACCGACGGCGGCTGGGTCATCAACGGCAACAAGATGTGGATCTCGATGGCCAACCACGCCAAGGTCGCGGTGATCTTCGCCCAGACGGACCCGGCGCTCGGCAGCAAAGGCCTCGCCGCGTTCCTCGTCGACACCGACCAGCCCGGCTTCAAACCGCAGCTGATCGAGCACAAGATGGGCCTGCACGCCTCCGACACCGGCTCGATCGCGCTCGAAGACGTCGAGGTCTCCGACGAGGACATGCTCGGCGGCGTCGGCGACGGGTTCAAGGTCGCGATGTCGAACCTCGACTCCGGGCGCTACTCGGTCGCCGCCGGCTGCGTCGGCATCTGCCAGGGGTGCGTCGAGGAGTCGGTGCGCTACTCCCAGGAGCGCCACCAGTTCGGCCGCCCGATCGCGAGCTTCCAGCTGGTGCAGGCGATGATCGCCGACATGACAGTCAAAACGGAGGCCTCGCGGATGCTCGTGTGGCGTGCCGGCTACCTGAAGGACCAGGGCAAGCCGAACACACTCGAGACCTCGATCGCGAAGCTGCATGCGACCGAGTCCTCGCTCGAATGCGCCAACATGGCGATCCAGGTCCACGGCGGCGCCGGCTACGTCGATGACCACCCGGTGGAGCGCTATCTGCGCGACGCGCGCGTGACGACGATCTACGAGGGCACCTCGCAGATCCAGAAACTGATCATCGGTCGCCAGATGACCGGCATCAGCGCGATGGTCCCGACCTGAGGCGCCGATGGCGGGTGGCGTCGAGGAGCAGGCGGTCGCCGAGCGGGGCCCGGCCGGCGAGCCGGCGCGGATCGTCGGCGTGCTCGGTGCCGGCACGATGGGCGCCGGGATCGCGCAGCTCGCCTGCCGCGCGGGCGCGCAGACGCTGCTGTTCGACCCGATCCCGCAGGCGCTCGAGCGGGGCGCCGAGCGCGTGCACGACGGGCTGCGCCGCGAAGCCGCGAAAGGCCGCCTGAGCCCCGAGGACGCCGAGGCCGCCGCCGGGCGCCTGCAGACGGTCGACTCGCTCGAGGCGCTCGCCCCGTGCGAGCTCGTGATCGAGGCGGTGCCCGAGCGGATCGAGCTGAAGCACGAGATCTACGGGCGCCTGTCGGAGGTCGTCTCCGCCGAGTGCGTCCTCGCCACCAACACCTCCTCCCTGCCGGTCACCGCGATCGCGGCCGGCGCGCGCCGGCCGGAGCGCGTAGTCGGGATGCACTTCTTCAACCCCGCCCCGGTGATGGCGCTGCTCGAGGTGATCGCGGGTGTGCGCTCGGGCGAGAGCGCGCTCGCGCTCGCGCGTGCGACCGGCGAGGCGATGGGCAAGACCGTCATCGACGCCAGCGACGGGCCCGGCTTCCTGGTCAACCGCTGCAACCGCCCCTTCGGACTGGAGGCGCTTCGCCTTCTGAGCGAGCAGATCGCCCCGATCGAGACGATCGACCGCATCTGCCGCATGGAGGGCGGCTTCCGGATGGGGCCATTCGAGCTGATGGACCTGGTCGGCGTCGACACCGGCTTCGAGGTCTCGAAGAGCTTCTACGATCTGAGCTTCGGGGAGCCGCGCTGGCGCCCGTCGCCGATCACCGCGCGCTACGCAGCCGCCGGGCTGCACGGGCGCAAGAGCGGACGCGGCTATTACGACTACTCGGCGCTCGCCGAGGGCGGGCGCTACCGCGAGGAGGACCCCGAGCCTCCGGCGGCCGAGCCCGACGCCGCCGAGGGCGTCGTCGTGATCACGGGCGACGGTGTGCTGGCCGGAGAGCTGCGCGCGGCCGCCGCGCGGGCGGGTTATGAGGTACGCGGGCCGCACGAGCCGAGCGGCGGCGTGCTGCCCTCTCTGATCGTCGAATGCGACCGCACGCCCGCGGGCGAGCCGCCGGCCGCCGACCGCGGCGCCGCCCGGCTCGTGCTGTGCGCGCGCGGCTCGCTGTCGGTACTCGACGCGGGCGGGAGCGCGGTCGGCTTCCACGTGCTGGCGCCGTTCGACGAGGCGCGGCTGGTCGAGCTGACGCTGTCGGAGACCTCCTCCCCGCTCGCCGCAGAACGCGCCGAGCGCCTGCTGCACGCGCTCGGCAAGCACGTCACATGGGTCGGCGACGCGCCCGGCCTGGTGCTCGGGCGGATCGTCTGCCAGGTCATCAACGAGTCGGCGTTCGCACTCGGCGAAGGCGTCGGCGGGGCGCGCGACATCGACCTCGGGATGCTGCTCGGCCTCAGCCACCCGCGCGGGCCGTTCGAGTGGGCCGACAAGATCGGGCTCGAGCACGTGCTCGACGTTCTCAACGGCCTCTGCGACGAGTACCGCGAGGAGCGCTACCGCCCGGCGCCCGCGCTGCACAGGCTGGTCGCGGCGGGGCGCACCGGCCGCCTGGCCGGCGCAGGCTTCTTCGACTACCCGGCCTGAGGCGCCTCACGCCCGGGTGCCGGCCACCGTTTCACTCGTGTGAGCGCCACGCTGCCCCCTTTCCAGGGCTTTCTCGACGAGCACCGTGAGGCGGTGTGGCGGTTCCTTGTCTCTGCGGTCGGGCGCGTTGACGCGGACGACTGCTTCCAGGAGACGTTCATCGCCGCGCTGCGCGCCTACCCGCGCCTGCGCGGCGCCGAGCGCGAGCACAACCTGCGCGCCTGGGTGATGACGATCGCGCACCGCAAGGCGCTCGACGTGCATCGCGCGCGGGCGCGGGCGGCGACGCCCGTGCCGGAGCCACAGGCAGGCGAGGTGGCACCGGCGACCGCGCCGGACGGAGCACTGTGGGACGCCGTTCGCCGGCTGCCCCACAGGCAGCGCTCGGCGGTCGTGCTGCGTTTCCTGGGCGATCTGCCCCACCGCGAGATCGCGGTGGCGATCGGGTGCTCGGAGGAGGCCGCGCGGCGCTCGCTGCACGAGGGTCTGAACAAGCTGCGAAAGGAGGTCGGCGCATGAGCGCGGACAGGCAGATCGAGGAGGCGGAGATCGGTCGCGCCCTGCGCGCGGCGGCGGGCCCCACCGAGCGCGACCCGGGAGCGCGCGCGGCGCGGCGCGATTCGGAGCTGGCGGCGCAGCGGCTGGCGGCGCGGGCCCGCGAGCGCGGGCTGCTGGACGTGGCCTACGACACGGTCGAGTCGCCGTTCGGGACGCTGCTGGCGGCGCGCACACCGCGCGGGCTCGTGCGCCTCGCGTTCCCGGAGGAGCCGGCCGAGGAGGTGCTGGGACTGCTCGCACGACGCGTCTCGCCGCGGGTCCTGCACGCGCCCGGCGAGCTCGATCCGCTGCGGCGCGAGCTCGACGAGTACTTCGCCGGGCGCCGGCGCACGTTCCGGACACGCGCGGACTGGTCGGTGATCGGGCCGTTCGGGACGCGCGTGCTGCGCGCCACCTCCGCGATCCCCTATGGGAGCGTGCTCACGTACTCGCGCCTCGCAGGCGAGATCGGCAACCCGCGCGCCCACAGGGCGGCCGGCAACGCGCTCGCCGCCAACCCGATCCCGATCGTGATCCCGTGCCATCGCGTGCTGCGCACCGGCGGCGGGCTCGGCGGCTACGCCGGCGGACTGCCGCGAAAGCGCTGGCTGCTCGAGCTCGAGGGCGCCGTGGGCGTCTGACTCCTGACGCCCGGCCCTCGACAAAAGCCCGTCTATCGGTAACAGTTAGGTCTGCGACGAAGCGCAGAACGGGGGGAGCATGGAGGCAACGGCCGGGACACCGCGCCGCGACAACGGAGGCATGGTGAGCGACGCGGTGCCGCGCAGGCTGCTCGCGGGAGACGCCCTGCGCGCGATCGCGGCGCTGATGGGCCTGACGCTGCACGCGGCGATCATGGTGATGCTGTTCAAGCACTGGCCCGGGTTCTCGCCCGACGAAGAATGGGGCTCGCAGTTCCATCCGCTCGTCGGGTTCGCCGCGCCGCTGCTGCAGCTGATGCGGATCACGATCTACGTGTTCTTCGTGCTGTCCGGCTACCTGCTCTCGCGCGGGTTCGTCGCCGCTTACACGATCGGCACGCCGCGCCCCTCGGTGCGGCGCTACGCGCGCAATCGCATCCTGCGGATCCTGCCGGCGTTCTGGCTCGTGACGATCCTGCTGCTGTTCTGGGACCGCGCCTGGACGGGCGGCGGAATCGACGGGCTGCTGGCCGACTTCGGCTTCGCGCAGAACTACCACGAGACGAGCTCCGTGGTGCTGCCGCAAGCGTGGACGCTGAACCTCGAGGTCGCGTTCTACATCCTGATCCCGAGCGTCTCGGCGATCGTGCTCGCGACGATCGCCAAACGGCCCCGCACTCCACGCGGCCGCCTGGCGGTGGTGCTCGGAGCGCTGCTCGCCGCGTACGCGGTGAGCCTCGTGCTCAAGCACGACGCGGGTGCTCGGTCTCCCGCGCTGAACTTCAACATCGCCGAGTACCTGTTCGCGTTCATCCCGGGCGTGGCGCTCGGCGCGATCGAGCCGTTCGCCGCCCCGCGCGCGCGCGCCTCACGTCACGGTGTGGCGTGGGCGTGGGCGCTGCTCGCCGCCGCGGTCGGCCTGCTGACCGTCTACATCACGCTGCCGGGACCGCAGTACGGGATGCGCATGATCGCGGTGACGGTCGGCTGCGGTGCGCTGGTCGGCTCGGCGGCATGCCTGCAGTGGGCCAACGGCGGCGTCCCGCGGGTGCTCGACACGCGAGCGATGCACTGGGTCGGCGAACGCTCCTACGGCATCTACCTGATGCACCTCGCGATCCTCTCCCACATCCTGCCGCACATCGGGCAGCAGTTCGGTCGCGGGACGACGTTCGCGCTGCTGCTGCTCGCGGGCATCCCGGTCACACTGCTCGCCGCCGACCTGTCGTGGCGGTTCGTCGAGCGCCCGGCGATGAAGCGCAAGCTGCCCTGGCGTCAGGCGGAGTTCGCGCGCTCGGGAGCCGCCTCGAGCCGGATCACGGCGTGAACGCGAGCGCGCGCGTCTGCGACTGCCAGGCGGCGCGGTCGGCGGCGGCTTCGTAAGCGCCTTCTTCGTCGTAGAAGAAGCCCCACCACGACCACATGCCCGCGCCATCGACGCGCGTCCCCGCTTCGAGCGCTTCGCCGACGGCGGTGCTCGCGGTGGCGATGTCTTCGATTTCTGGGCGGTGCCAGCGGTTCGGTCCGTAGGAGGGCAGCACGGGCACGAGCCGGGTCGCCGGCGCGCTGTTGGCCGCGTAGTAGGAGAGGCCTTCGCGGACCCAGCGCTCATAGCCGGCCACGGTCGTGAATTCGCCGTCGTAGAAGAGCGGATCGAGCTGCGAAACGAGCGCCGAGACCTCGCCCAGGTAGGACGGCGACCAGACGCTCGTCGTCGCCGGCGCCGTGACCGAGACGCGCCCGGCGAAGCCGCGCCGCGCGAGCATCGCGTCGAGTTCTTCGAGCAGCGCGAGGAACCCGGCCGTGCGCGGATATGGCTCGAGGTCGAGCTGCACCGCGCCGATCCCCAGCGCGACCACGGGTTCGATCGCGGCGATGATGTTCGCACGCGTGGAGGGCAGTTCGAGGTCCAGGCTCGCGCCCTTGACGCGCCCGTTGAAGACCGCGCCGAGCGTGATCGCGGTGCCGTGCGCTTCGTCGTAGACGGCGGTGCGCTGCACCCAGAGCGGGACCATCTGCGCGAAGTGCTTCGGCAGCCGCAGCGTGCCATCGCGTTTGAATTTCGGCATCGGCAGCAGCGCCTGGCCGACGCCGTAGGAGTCGAGCTCGGCGAGGGTTTCGTCGATCAGCGACGCCGGGCGCAGGTTGTGCACGAACCCGTACGGGATGTACGTGAGCGATTCGCCGGGGCTCAGCGCGGCGCCGGCGAGGGGCGCGCTCGCCGCCAGCGCCAGGACGACGAACAGCCCCACCAGCGCAGCTCTCGTGCCTCCGTGCCCCATGCGGGCAGCGTATCGGCCGGCGCCCGCACCGACTCGGCGGCGAGGACCGCTCCTAGGACGCCGCGTCCGCCGCGGGCGCCCACTGTTCCTCGGCGGGGTCGCCGAGCGGCATGTCCGCCGGCACCGGGATCCCCGGCGTGTCGCGCAGGTACCACTCGGCGTCGAGCGCCGCCTGGCAGCCCGAGCCGGCGGCGGTGATGGCCTGGCGGTAGGTGTGGTCGACGAGGTCGCCGGCGGCGAATACGCCCGGCAGCGCGGTGCGCGTCGAGCGACCGTCGGTCATCACGTAGCCGTTCTCGTCGAGCGCGAGCTTGCCTGTCACGAGCTGCGACTGCGGCTCGTGCCCGATCGCGATGAAGGTGCCCGACACCGGCAGCTCGCGCTCCTCGCCCGTCTCGACGTTGACGAGCAGCGCGTGTCCGAGCGCGCCGCCGTCCGCGGCGACGAACTCCTTGACGGTGTAGGGGGTAAGGAACTCGACGTTCTCCTGCGCGCGGGCGCGCTCGAGCATGATCTTCGAGGCCCGGAACTCGTCGCGCCGGTGGACGATGGTGACGTTGGAGGCGAACTTCGACAGGAAGATCGCCTCCTCCATCGCGGAGTCCCCGCCGCCGACGATGATCGTCGGGGCCTCCTTGAAGAAGGCGGCGTCGCAGGTGGCGCAGTAGCTGACCCCGCGTCCGGAGAGCGCCTCCTCGCCGCTGACGCCGAGCTTCTTGTGCTCGGCCCCCATCGCGAGGATCACGGTGCGGGCGCGGTG
This sequence comes from uncultured Solirubrobacteraceae bacterium, assembly GCA_963782575.1. Lineage (GTDB taxonomy): Bacteria > Actinomycetota > Thermoleophilia > Solirubrobacterales > Solirubrobacteraceae > Palsa-744. Next base: position 264,697 of record CAWAKI010000005.1, read on the forward strand.
CTCGGTGTCGCCGACCCACACGCTGTGGACTCCGCCGGGGTCGGCGGAGAACTCGACGCGGTCGGCCTGGTCGGTGAGCAGCCGCGCCCCGAAGCGCTCGGCCTGGTCGCGGAAGCGCTGCATCATCTCGGGCCCCATCACGCCGTCGGGGAAGCCGGGGTAGTTCTCGACGTCGGTCGTCTGCTGCAGGAGGCCGCCCCACGCGAATCCCTCGACCACGAGGGGGCGCAGATTGGCGCGCGCGGTGTAGAGCGCCGCCGTGTACCCGGCGGGGCCGCTGCCGACGATCACAACGTTCTCGATCTCGCTCATTGTTTCTCCGTTCCCGGGCGCCGCCGCCGTCGCGACAGCCGTCCACTCCCCATCACTTTACTTTTTATAGTGTAGCAATCGGTCGCGCCCGGCGCTCCCGCGCGCCGCCCCGTCGCCGGCCCCGGCGATAGCTGTTCCTAGACCGCGCTGGCCTGCGGCGCCGGCTCCTCGTTGCGGCCCGGCTCACCGTACACGGCCCGGTCGACTTCACGCCAGCGCGCGACGGTGCGCCGCAGCTGGAAGTAGGCGATCGCGCCCGGCACGGTCGGCAGCCAGAACGAGATCGCGCGGTAGGAGAGCACCGCGAGCACCGCCAGTTCGAGGTTCACGCCGAAGGCGGCGAAGGCGCCGATCATGCCGCCCTCGACGCCGCCGAGGCCGCCGGGCAGCGGCAGCAGGTTGCCGAGCATGCCGACGAAGTAGGCCATCCAGATGACCGAGAACGGCGGCGGCGTGCCGGCGAAGGCGTGGAACATCGCCCACAGCACCGCGATGTCGAAGCCCCACCAGGCCAGCGCGCCGAGCAGGCCCAGGTCGCCCGTGCGCAGCAGCGCCCACGCGGTGCGGATGCCGCTGGCGGCGAGCGCGGGGACGGTCGCAGCGCGCGCCGCCCAGCGGGTGACGCGGGCCGAGCCCGAGGACAGGCTCGCCATGCGGCGCTCGATGTCGCCCGGCAGCAGCGCGGTCAGCCCCGCGAGCGCGAACATCACCGCGGCGGCGATCGCCGGCACGACCGTGATCGCGAACGATCCGCCGCCAGGGAAGGCGCCGGTCGCGAGCGCGACGCCGTCGATCAGCATCGAGGCGGCGTAGACGACATACAGGAGCACCATGAACGCGACCATCCGGCACGCGACCAGCCGCGGCTCCATCCCCGAGCGGCGCAGCGCCCAGGCGGTCATCGCGATGCCACCGGCGCCCGCGGCGGCGAACAGGCGCGTGGCCGCGAGGCCCGCCATCGTGATCTGGTAGCTGACACGCCACCCGATGCGCCCGGGGTTCGAGCGCGTCACGAACACCGAGCGGAACAGCACCACGTAGCCGCCGAAGGAGAACGCCTCGAAGACGACGCCGATCGCGATCCACCAGGTGTTGCCGCGCTCGATGCGCCGCACCTCGGTCTCGGCGCCGGTGAGCTTCGGCAGCACGAAGTACAGGAACGCGATCGCCGAGGCGATGAACACGCCGAACGCGACCAGCTGGCGCCGCGAGAGCCGCACACGCGGCATCTCCTCCTCGACCGGGCGGGCCGCGCGCGGGGCGGCCGGCGGCGGCTGCGCGCGCGCCTGCGGCGGCGGCCCGGCCGCCGGTGCACCCGCGGATCGCACGCTGCGCGCCATCTCCCCCCTCAGGCCATCCGGTGCGCGATCTCCTCCAGCGCCCCGACGGCGCGCCCGAAGCGAGCCAGCCGCGGGGCCGCCACCGGCTCCATGCTCCGCACGGCGCCGGTCAGCGCGGCGCCGGCGATCAGGTCGACGACGTAGTGCTCCCCCAGGTAGACGAGCGCGAAGCCGAGCGTCGCGGCGTAGGTGAAGCCGAGCGCACCGGCGATCGGCCCCGTCTCGGCGAGCAGGAGCGCGGCCATCAGGGTTGTGGCGAAGTGCAGCGAGGGCATCGCGGCGAGTGGGTTGCCTCCGAAGACACTGTAGAGAGACGTCCAGCCGTCTCGCCAGAAATGCTCGCCGTACTCGACCATCATGCGGCGCACCTGCACCTCGCGCCCGGTGCGCGCCTCGCCGGCCTCCGACACCGACGCGTACCACGGCGGAGCGGTCGGCAGCACCCAGTAGACGCTCGCGCCGAGGTCGAACACGGCGTAGGTGAGCACCGCGGCGCGCGGGAAGCGCGCCGGGTCGCGCACCATCACGTACAGCAGCGCGCCGTGCGGGACCAGGAACCAGCTCCAGTGCGCCCACACGAGCACCGCGTCGAGCCTGCGCCAGCGCGGGCCGTCGGGCCCGCTGCGCGCGAGCGCGCGCTGCAGCCGCGTGCTCGGAAGCTCGCCGAGCCCGAGCAGCTTGTCGGCGACGATCGGGTATCTGACGTGCACGCGCCGCTCCTGCCCGCCGGGGTCGTCGTGGGGGGACTTGTAGGCGGCCAGGTAGGCCCACATCTGCAGCGCGCACACCGCCACGTCGCGGCGCGGCGAGCGGCGAGCGGCGACCGACAGCCCGAGCGGCGCGGCGAAAGCGACCGTCTGCGTGACGAGCGGCGCCACCGGCAGCCGCTTGCGCAGCAGCGGAGCGGCGACGCCCGCCGCGACCATCCCCCACGCGGTCGCTCGAATCGCCCTCGACAGCCGCACGCGCCGGGAGTATAGGCCCGCCCGCCGCGGCGATCGGCCGCGCGCCGGGCGCGCCTAGTCCTGCGCGGCGGCGAGCTCGGAGCGTGCGGCGGCTGCTACGAGCGAGCCGATCACCGTGCTCTCGTCGTCGGCCTCGGGGTGCCACTGCACGCCGAGCACGAAGCGCTTGCCGGGGATCTCGATCGCCTCCGTGAGCTCGTCCTCGAGCGCCGAGACGCCGCTCACGACGAGCCCCGCGCCGAGGCAGTCGACGCCCTGGTGGTGGTGGGACTTGGTGGTGTGGACCGTCTGCCCGGCCGAGGCCTGCGCGAGCGTCCCGTCGAGCAGCGCGACATCGTGGTCGGAGCCGTCGAAGGAGCCGACCACGCGACGGTGCTCGCCGTGGCCGAAGCGGTCCGGCAGGTGCTGGATCAGCGTCCCTCCGCAGGCGACATTGATCAGCTGCATGCCGCGGCAGATGCCGAGCAGCGGCACGTCGCGCTCGATCGCCGCGCGCGCGAGCGCGACTTCGAAGCGGTCGCGCTCGGGCACCGTGTCGACCGTGTGCGGGTCGCGCGGCTCCCCGTAGGAGGACGGGTCGATGTCGGCGCCGCCGGCGAGGATCAGCCCGTCGAGCAGGCGCAGCACCTCCTCGGGCTCCTCGATCAGCAGCTCGTCGGGCGGCAACATCAGCGCCATCCCGCCGGCGCGCTGAACCGCGTGCACGTAGGCCATCGGCAGCAGCGCGGCGTCGAGGCTCCAGACGCTCCAGCTCGCCTTCTCGAGCACTGTGCAGATGCCGATCACGGGTCGTCCCATCGGATACACCATAGGATCAACCCGCCCCGGGCGCCAGAGATGGGCGTCGCGGCCCGGGCCCGGCGCGAGCGACGCCTGTATGAGAGGAGCGCAGATGAGCGAGTCGCAGACCCAGCTTGAGACGGTCAACCTGACGATCGCGGACGGCGTCGCGACGATCGAGCTCAACCGGCCCGAGACACTGAACGCCTGGAACGGGCAGTTCGGCGACGACCTGCTGGCAGCCGTCGCGCGCTGCCGCGAGGACGATCAGGTGCGGGCGGTGCTGCTGACCGGCGCCGGTCGCGGCTTCTCCTCCGGAGCCGACCTGCGCGAGCTCGGCGCCGGCGCGGCCTCGCCCGAGGAGGCACCCGACGCCGTCTACCGGCAGCTGACCGAGGTCTACCACCCGATCATGACCGGCATCCGCGAGCTGCCGAAGCCGGTCGTGGCCGCTGTCAACGGGCCGGCGGTCGGCATCGGCTGCTCGCTGTCGCTGTGCTGCGATCTGATCCTGGCCGCCGAGAGCGCCTACTTCCTGCTCGCGTTCGTGAATATCGGGCTGGTCCCCGACGGCGGCTCCTCGGTGTGGCTGCCGACGCGGATCGGCATGGCGCGCGCGACCGAGCTGTGCATGCTGGGCGAACGCCTTCCGGCGGCGCAGGCGCTCGAGTGGGGCCTCATCAACCGCGTCGTCGCCGACGGGCAGCTGCTCGAGGAGGCCGGCGCACTTGCCGCGCGGCTGGCGGCCGGCCCGACGCTCAGCTACGCGGGCACCAAGCGCCAGCTCAACAGCTGGCTGTACGGGCGCATGGACGAGCAGCTCGACCTCGAGGCCCAGATCCAGCGAGAGATGGTCGGCAGCGCGGACTCGACCGAGGGCGCGCTGGCGTTCGTCGAAAAGCGCCCGCCGCGGTTCACTGGCCGCTAGATGAGCGAACGCCGCCCGCAGCGCCCGCGACTCGTGTCAAACGTCATCAAGCGCCTCCGGCGCGGGCCTGAATAGAATCACCGCCGCCTTGGGCCACCTGCTCCACACAACGCTCGCCTTCTTCACGCCGCAGTCGGGCGGCTCACCGCAGGCGAACCAGATCTCGAGCCTGTACAAGATCGAGCTCTGGATCGCGCTCGTGATCTTCGTGGCGGTCGAGGGCGCGCTCCTCTACGCGCTGATCCGCTACCGCGCCAGGAAGGGCGCGGTCCCCGCGCAGATCCGCGGCAACACGCGCCTCGAGGCCGGCTGGACGATCGCCGCCGCAGTGATCCTGATCGCGCTCGCGGTGGTCACCTTCTCGAAGCTGTCCTCGATCCAGAACCCGCCCAACTCGGGCCCCGAAGGCGCCAAACTCAGCGCGGAAGACGGCCTGCTGTACGCGAGCGCCGAGCGCCGCCTGCCGCCGAACGGCAAATCGCTCGAAATCACCGTGATCGGGCGCCAGTACATCTGGCAGTTCGTCTACCCCGGCGCGACCGAACCGGACGGGCTCGGCGCGCCGTACGCCTACCAGGAAATGGTCGTCCCCACGGACACGACCGTGACCCTCAAGATCGTCTCGAGCGACGTCGTGCACTCGTGGTGGATCCCGAAGCTCGGCGGAAAGTTCCAGGCGGTGCCCGGCTACAACAACTACACCTGGTTCAAGATCTCCAAGCCCGGCGTGTACACGGGCCAATGCGCGCTGCTGTGCGGTCGCGGACATGCGCGCATGATCGCGACGGTGCGGGCGGTGCCGGCAGCCCAGTTCGAAGAATGGCTCGCCAACCGCAAGTCCGAGATCGCCGAAGCCAACCAGGCTGCCAAGGAATCGCGCGCGAAGCTGTCCCACGAAACCGGCGCAGGCCAGGTCGAAACCCCCTAGGACACGAGGAGACCCGCGCACCCCATGGCCACGTACGCACCCCCGGTCCCCCAGGTCAGCGCCCATGCGGTGAAGCCCGAGCCCGGGGCTGGACGAGCTGGATCACGACCACCGATCACAAGCGGATCGGGATCATGTACATCGTCACGACGTTCGCGTTCTTCCTGCTCGGCGGGGTCGAGGCGCTGATGATGCGCCTGCAGCTGGGAGACCCGAACAACACGCTGGTCTCGCCGGTCGTCTACAACCAGCTGTTCACGATGCACGGCACGACGATGGTGTTCCTGTTCGTCGTGCCGATGATGGCGGGTCTCGCCAACTACTTCGTGCCGCTGATGATCGGCGCGCGCGACATGGCCTTCCCGCGTCTGAACGCGCTCTCCTACTGGCTGCTCCTGGCGGGCGGGATCGTGTTCTACTCCTCGATCTTCTGGAACCCCCCGGAAGCCGGCTGGGTCAGCTTCGTGCCGCTCGCGAACTCGACCTACTCGCCGAGCGGCGGCGAGGACGCCTGGATCTACCTGATCCACCTGACCGGGCTCTCCTCCCTGCTGGGGGCGATCAACTTCTACGCGACGATCGCGAACATGCGCGCGCGCGGGATGAGCTGGGGGCGCCTGCCCCTGTTCATGTGGACGATCCTGACCTACTCGGTGCTGCTGATCTTCGCGCTGCCGGTGGTCGCCGCGGCGGTCACGCTGCTGCTCACCGAACGGCACTTCGGCACCCACTTCTTCAATCCGGCGCTCGGCGGCTCGCCGATCCTCTGGCAGCACCTGTTCTGGTTCTTCGGGCACCCCGAGGTCTACATCATGGTGCTGCCCGGATTCGGGATCATCTCGGAGATCCTGCCGGTGTTCGCGCGCAAGCCGATCTTCGGCTACAAGGCGATCGCGGCCTCGACTGTGGCGATCGCGTTCCTCGGCTTCCTGACCTGGGCGCACCACATGTTCACCGCCCCGATCCCCGAGGCGCTGCTCGTGTTCGTGATGCTCAGCTCGTACTTCATCGCGGTTCCGACCGGAGTCAAGATCCTCAATTGGGTCGCGACCCTCTTCCGCGGCGCGATCGAGTTCAAGACGCCGCTGCTGTTCTGCGTGGGAGCCATCTCGATCTTCCTGATCGGCGGCCTCTCGGGGATATTCCTCGCCACGTTCCCCGTCGACTGGCAGGTCAACGAAACGTACTTCGTGGTCGCGCACCTGCACTTCGTGCTGCTCGGCGGGGCGGTGCTGCCGATCTTCGCGGCGATCTACTACTGGTTCCCGAAGATGAGCGGGCGGATGCTCGAGCGAGGGCCTCGGACGCACCAGCTTCGCGCTGATCTTCATCGGGATCCTGGTCACCTTCCTGATACAGCACGTGCTCGGGCTTGACGGGATGCCGCGTCGCGTCTATGAGTACGACAACGTGGGGCACCTGCGCCTCTACAACCTGATCTCGACCGTCGGCGCGTTCATCCTCGCGTTAGGGGTGCTGCTGACCGTGATCAACGTCGTGCGCAGCCTGAAGCACGGCCCGGTCGCGGGCCCCGACCCGTGGCGCGCGAACACGCTCGAGTGGTTCCGAGCTCGCCGCCGCCGGTCAACAACTTCGACGTGATCCCGCTGGTGCGCTCGGCCGAACCGATGAAGGACTACCGCCGCGAGATCGGGCGCCGGACCAGCGCTCCCGTCGCCGGTGGCGCCACCGTGCCCGCCGGCGCCCGCCAGGTAGGCGTCTGATGGACGGCGCCAGGAGCACCGGCGCAGCCTCCGTGTCTGGAGACGCCGCGCGCCGGGCTGGCGCCGCGCACGCTGCAGGTGCTGAGCGACTACCTCGAGCTGACCAAGCCGAAGGTCCAGTCGCTGCTGCTGCTGACGACGATCGCGACCATGTACGTCGCCGGCGACCCGTCGGTCGGGCTGGTGGCGCTCACCTGCCTGGGCGGCTACCTGTCGGCGGGCGGCGCGGGCGCCGTCAACCACTGGTTCGACCGCGACATCGACGCACTGATGACGCGCACCGCGACGCGGCCGATCCCCTCCGGGCGCGTGGCGCCGCGCTCGGCGCTGCTGTTCGGCTGCACGCTCGCGGCGCTGTCGGTGCTGCTGCTCTCGCTGACGGTCAACCCGCTGGCGGCCGGCCTGTCGTTCTGCGGGCTTCCTCGGCTACGTGTTCGTCTACACGGTGTGGCTGAAGCGCCGCACGCCGCAGAACATCGTGATCGGCGGCGCCGCCGGCGCCGTCCCGCCGCTGGTCGGCTGGGCCGCGGTGACGGGCTCGGTCAGCGGCACGGCGGTGATCCTGTTCTTCATCGTGTTCTTCTGGACGCCGCCGCACTTCTGGGCGCTGTCGCTGCTGATGAAGAACGAGTACGAGAAGGTCGGCGTGCCGATGCTGCCGGTGGTGCGCGGCGAGGAGGAGACGCGCCGGCAGATCCTGCTCTACTCGGTGCTGCTCTACGCGGTCACGCAGCTGCCCTTCTGCGCCGGCGGCTTCGGCGCGATCTACCTCGTCAGCTCGCTGCTTTTGGGGTTCGGGTTCATCGCGCTCGCGTGGGTGCTGCAGCGCCGCGCGGACCGCCGCAGCGCGCTGCGCGTGTATCTCTACTCGCTCGCCTACCTGGCGCTGCTGTTCTGCTCGATGGTCGCCGATGTCCACCTCTAGGGCACTGCCCTGCGACAGGCCCGCACCCGGCTCAGCAGGTATCCTCCGACGCCCATGATGACCCGTCGGCTGGCACGCAAGAACATCCGCACGGCGCTGATCGTCGGCGCGATCTGCATGTTCATGTTCGGTCTGACATTCGTGGTCGCCGCGGTGTACGTGGCGTGAGCCCGCTCGAGCCCGACGTCCCCCCGGTCGGCGAGGACATCCATCTCCCCGGCCCTTCGATCCTGCCGGTGCTGACCGCGGTCGGCATCACGCTCGCGCTGATCGGCATCACGACGTTCATCGAGCTGACGGTGATCGGCGTGGTGCTCACGGTCGTGTGCGTGATCCGCTGGATCAAAGACACGCGCCGCGAAGTCGACGAGCTTCCGCTCGACGCGCACGAAGGCTGAGCGCCGGCGCGCGCCTCGCGCCCGATGAGCCGTCGAGGCGCGGCTGCTTCGCCGTGCCCGCATCCGGGCGCCTGCCGCGCTGTTGCGTGATACGATGCATCGTGCGACGTACTAGCGGTTTCGAGGAGGGCGCGGGATGGCAAGGCACGATCAGGATCTCGGCAGGTTCTCCGACCCGGGCGTGCTCGTGCTGTCGAGCCTCGCTGCCGGCCCCAAGCACGGCTACGCGATGGTCGGCGACATCGAGGCCTTCGCGGGCACGCACCTCGGCCCCGGCACCCTCTACGGCGCGCTCGCTCGATTGGAGGAGCAGGGGCTGATCGAGCCGCTCGGCAGCGAGGGGCGGCGCCGGCCCTACCGGATCACGGCCGCCGGCGCCGAGGCTCTGCAGCGCCGGCTGACGACGATCGCCGACGTGGCCGAGACGGGCCTCACGCGGCTGCGCGCAGCGGGGACGGCGGCGTGAGCCCGGCGCGGCACAGCGCCCGGACGCGCACGGGAGAGCAGCTGCTCGCGCTCTACCCCGAGCCGTGGCGCGAGCGCTACGGCGATGAGATGCGCGCGCTGCTCGAGGACGACCCGCCCGGCGCGCGCGGGCTCGGCTCGCTGCTCGGCGGCGCGGCCGCCGCGCACGTGCACCCGCGGCGCCCCTGGCGGGACGGGCTCAGCGCCGGCGCCGCCATGCGCCTGTCGGTCGGCGCGCTGTTCGCGTGCTGGATGCTCGTCTCGGTGGCCGGCGCGGCGTTCGCCAAGCTGACCGAGCATTTCGACTCCCTCCAACACGAACACCCCGTGCTGAGCGGCGCGCGCGATGCGATCGTGCTGGGGGCGTGCATCGGAGCGGCGGCCATCGCGATCGGCGGCCTGCCGCTCGTGTGGCAGGCACTCGACAGCGCGCTGCGCCGGCGCGACCGTCGACTCGCGCTGCTGCTCGCCTCTCCGGCGATCGCGGGCGCCGCACTCATCGGTCTGGCGGTGGTGCTCGCGTCGCTGGCGCCGGCTCGCGGCGCCGGCTTCCCGGCCGCGTTCGTGCTCGGGCTGCTCGTGCCCGTCGCGCTCGGCGCAATCGGGTGCGCGCTGGTCGGCGCGCTGGCGCCGAAAGCCGTGATGCGGCGCGCGCAGCCACCCGAAGGCCTGCTCCGGCTTGCGGCATGGGCCGGACAGGCGCTGACGTGCGCGATTCTTCTCGTCGCAGGGGGCATCGCTCTGTACGTGGCGGTGCTGTGGAGCGTCCCGGGCGCGGGCGCCGACGCGTCGGGCCCACTCGGCCTGAGCACGCGCGTCACGCTGTGCTTCGCGCTCGCGGCCGCCGCGCTCACGCTGTGGCCGGCAGTCATGGCCGGCGCGCGCGCCCGCCGCGCGGCGCTCAGCCGCAGCTAGCCCCCCGGCCAGGTGCCGCCCTATCCGTGAGCGCCGGGCGCGGTCCCTCGACCGCGCCCGCCGCTGCGGCGAGGGTGTGCCCGCCCCCCGACGGGCACACCACCCCTCTCACCCCACGGCCACCCGGGTCGGAACCGGACAGATCGCGCCGTCGTCGGTCCAGCAGCGAACGATGTCGCGGACCGAAAGGATCCCGACCGTCTCTCCACCGTCGAGCACGATCAGATGGCGAAAGCCTCCTCGGACCATCGCCGCAGCCGCCTCCTCGAGTGACCAGTCGGGGGCGGCGTAGACGACCTCTCGCGTGAGATGCTCGGCGACGGTCTCCTGCACGGGCTTCTGACCCGCACCGACTGCGATCAGGATGTCGCGCTCGGTGATGATGCCCGGACCGTGCCCGTCGGGATCCATCACGACGGCGGCGCCGACGCGGCGCTCGGACATGAGCCGGGCGACCGCCTCCAGCGTGTGGCCGGGGCCGACCGTCAGGACCATGCGACTCATGCCTTCGCGAACCTGCATCGCTGCCTCTGCGCCTCCGGGGAGCCGCTGTCGGGGAACCTGTCGCGCCGTCTCGGTACCCGCTGGGCTGGGGCCGCAACCGGCCGCCGACGGCTTGCAACTATTGCCTCAATCTACTAGGCCCGGCGCCCCGGGTCAAGCTCGCTGCGGTCCGAGGACCGGAGGCATTAGGATCCTGCTCCCGATGAGGAGGAGCCTCGGACAAGCACCCGCGCGCCGCGCGCCGAAAGGACCCGGAGCCGCTCGTGTCTAGACGCCGCTCGGTCGTGCTGTCGGCCGCCGCGGCGGTGGTCGCGGTGGGGATCGGGATCGTCCTCAGCTACGCGATCCACTGGTTCCCGGCGGCGGCTTCGACGCAGGCGCACGAAACCGACACGCTCTACCACGTGCTCGTGATCGCCTCGATCCCGATCTTCGTGCTCGTGGTCACGGTGATCCTGTACTCCGTGTGGCAGTTCCGGATGAAACCGGGCGAGGAGCTCAAGGACGGACCGCCGATCCACGGCAACACCCGCCTCGAGGTGTTCTGGACAGCGATCCCGACGGTGCTGCTGCTCGGCCTGGTCGGGTACTCGTTCGTGGTCCTGCACAACAACGAGAAGCGGCCCGCGCGCGAGATCCAGGTCGGCGTCTACGGCCAGCAGTTCGCCTGGAGCTACGAATACCCGCGCTCGATCACGGGCGGCGCCCCGCTGCAGAGCACCCAGCTGTACGTCCCCAAGGGCGAATCGGTCGAGTTCAACATCCACTCGCGAGACGTGATCCACGCCTTCTGGATCCCGGCGTTCCGGATCCAGGAGGACGCCGTGCCGGGCATCACGACCCACTGGCGCGCGACGCCCGACAAATTCGGCAGCTACCCGGTCGTGTGCAACCTGCTCTGCGGGCTCGGCCACTCGCTGATGCGCTCCACCGTCCACGTCGTCAGCGAGCAGACCTTCCACGCGTGGATCGCCAGCCAGACGAGCTCTTCGGCCACGACCGCCGCCGGCGGGAGTGGGGGATAATGTCGAGCAGCTCCATGGCCACCACGACCGCCCCGGCACACACCCCTCCGACGCACACCCCCCCGACGCACAGCGGCGTCGCGGCGAGCATCAAACACCCGGGCTTCATCCGGGGGGCGATCGGCTTCCTGGCCGGGATCGCCTTCGCGACCTTCCTGACGTGGATCGTGCGCATGACGACGGGCCACGCCACCTATGTCCACTACCTCGACTGGGAAGCGATCACGATCGTCGCGCTGTTGGCCGCGCCGCTCGGGTTCCTGGTCGGCTTCGGCGGCTTCGACTACTGGTTCTACTGGGCGGCCGGGCGCAAGACGCGCCCCGAGGACCACTCGGGCCACGGCGCCTACACGTGGAAGGACTACTTCCGGATCAACACCGACCACAAGGTGATCGGGATCCAGTACACGGTCAACTCGTTCATCTTCCTCTTGATCGGCGGGCTGATCGCGCTGCTGATGCGCGCGCAGCTTGCCCAGCCGGGCTCGCACTTCGTCGACGCGAACACATTCAACGGCCTGTTCTCGGTGCACGCGTCGCTCTTGATCTTCCTGTTCATCATCCCCGTGTTCGCCGGGCTCGGGAACTTCGTGATCCCGCTGATGATCGGCGCGCCGGACATGGCGTTCCCGCGCCTGAACGCGCTGTCGTTCTGGCTGCTGCCGATCGCGGGCCTGATGATGCTCGGCAGCTTCTTCGTCCCCGGCGGCGCGTTCGCGGACGGCTGGACGGCGTACGCGCCACTGTCGACGACCGCCCCCGTCGGGCAGGACTTCTTCTCGGTCGCCGTGCAGTTCGCAGGCGCCTCCTCGATCATGACCGCGCTCAACTTCCTCGTCACGATCATCACGATGCGCGCGCCCGGGATGAGCTTCTTCCGGATGCCGCTGCTCGTGTGGGCGAACTTCGCGACCTCGCTGCTGGTCGTGATCGCGACGCCGTTCATCGCCGCCTCGCAGTTCTTCGTGCTGCTCGACCGCGGGCTCGGCTTCAACTTCTTCAACGCGGCCAAGGGCGGCGACGTGCTCATGTACCAGCACGTCTTCTGGTTCTACTCGCACCCAGCCGTCTACATCATGATGCTGCCGGGGTTCGGCATCGTCAGCGAAGTGATCGCCGTGAAGGCGCGCAAGCCGATCTTCGGCTACCGCATGATGGCGTTCTCGCTGCTCGCGATCGTCGGCCTCGGCTTCACGGTCTGGGCGCACCACATGTTCACCTCCGGGATGGCGAACTGGATCCGCATCCCGATGGCGATCACGACCGCGATCATCGCGGTGCCGACCGGCATCAAGATCTTCTCCTGGCTGGCGACGCTGTGGCGCGGGGTGCTGCACCTCGACACGCCGATGCTGTTCGCGCTCGGCTTCCTGACGACCTTCACGCTCGGCGGGATCAGCGGCGTGATGCTCGCGATGGTGCCGTTCGACATCCACGTGAGCGCGACCTACTTCGTCGTCGCGCACATCCACTACGTGCTGTTCGGGGGCTCGCTGATGACGATCTTCGCGGGCGTCTACTACTGGTTCCCGAAGATGACCGGGCGGATGTTCGACGAGCGGCTCGGCAAATGGCACTTCTGGACGACGTTCGTGTTCTTCAACCTCACGTTCGCGCCGATGCACATCCTCGGCCTGCAGGGGATGCCGCGCCGCGTGGCGACCTACGCGGCGCAGTTCGCCGACCTCAACCTGTTCATCTCGCTGGCGAGCTTCGCGCTCGGCGCCAGCACGCTGGTGTTCGTCTACAACATGGTCACGAGCTGGCGCGGCGGCCCGGTCGCGGAAGCCAACCCGTGGCGCGGGATGACGCTCGAGTGGCAGGTCTCCTCGCCGCCCCCGGTGTTCAACTTCGACCGTGTCCCGACCGTCGTGGGCGGACCGTACGAGTACGGCGTCCCGGGCGCGGTTCACGGGATCTTCGCCCCGACCCCGGCGGCGGCCGGGGCGGGAGTGCTGCGGGAGCCGAGCCGATGAGGAGGATGCCGTGAGAGAGGTGGTTGTCGTCGCGAGCCGCACGATCGGGGGTGGCAAGCTGCTGGATGCGGTCCGTAAGCGAGCCGCTGAGGAGCCGACGCGCTTCCGGCTCGTCGTCCCCCAGACCAAGCCGTCGGCGGGCCTCGTCATCTACGACGAGGCGGTCCGCGAATCGACCCAGGTGCGCGTCGACCTCGCGCTCTCGGCGGTGGCCGCCGAGGGCATCGAGGCGACCGGCGAGGTCGGCGACGCCGACCCGTTCTCGGCCACGATGGACGCGGTCGCCCAGCACCGCCCGGACGAGATCATCGTCTCGACGCTGCCGGCGCAGCACTCGGGCTGGCTGCGGCGCGATCTGATCGAGCGGATCCGCAACGCGACCGGGCTGCCGGTCGAGCACGTGGTCGTCGACCTCGAGGGCGAGGGCCTGCCGTTCAAGGTCACGCTGGTGGTCGCGAACAAGACCTCGAGCGGCGAGGAGCTGATCGAGCACCTGAAGGGCATGGCCTCCGACGGCGCCCACCTGTTCATCGCGGTCGTGCCGCAGGCCGACGGCAGCGGCGACGCGCCGCGCGAGGCGCGCGAGCGGCTCGCACGCATGCTCGACCGGCTCGGCGAGGCCGGGCTGCTGAGCTCGGGCATGATCGGCGACCCCGACCCCTACACCGCCACGATCAATGCGCTCGAGCTGTTCATGGTCGACAGCATCGTGATCTCGACGCTGCCCGGCGAGCGCTCGGGCTGGCTGCGCTCGAACCTGATCGAGCGCGTTCGCAGCACGACCGCCGCCGAGGTCGAGCACGTCGTAGTCGACGCCAAGTCCCCGACCCCCGCGTCCGCGGCCTAGCGAGGCGCCCAGACGATGGAGGCAGCCAGCGTCGCACACGCCGGGGAGCACCACCACGGGCCGCCCCCGGCCAACCGCAGCTCCCGTGTCGAGCCCCAGCTGCTCGGGATGCTGCTTTTCATCATCTCGGAGATCATGGTCTTCGGGGCCTTCTTCACGGCTTACTTCTTCATCCGGGTGGCCCAGGGAGACACGTGGCCGGCGCCCGGGACGCACCTGCCGGTCGAGGTCGCGGGCGTCAACACCGCGATCCTCGTGTCCTCGTCCTTCACGCTGCACTGGGCCGAGCACTGCATCAAGAAGAACAACCGGCTCGGCTTCCAGGCCGGGATGCTGCTGACCTTCCTGCTCGGCTGCTCGTTCCTGACGATTCAGATCAACGAGTACGCCAACATCGGCTTCGCCCCCCAGGACGGCGCGCAACAGACGATCTTCTACTCGTTGACGGGACTTCACGGGGCGCACGTCTTCATCGGCTTGTGCCTGCTGCTGTTCGTCAACATCCGAGCCTTCCGCGGCCACTACAGCCCCGAGGAGCACCGCGGCGTCGAGGTGCCGGGCATCTACTGGCACTTCGTCGACATCATGTGGATAGTCGTCTACACGACCGTCTACATCATCTGAGGCGCGTGGGCCTGCGCGGCTCGGCGGCCATCGATCGCCTGAAGTGCTGAATCCGCTGCGCAGCGAGGGCGAGGCCTTCAGGCTGCTCCTCTACGTGCTCGTCGTGGCTGTCGTCGTGATCGCGCTCGTGCTGATCGGACGGGCGATCTTCTAGAAGCCGGCCCGCGCCGAGGCCGGCCGGCTGACGGTCAGCGCCTCCAGCGGTATGGAGTCGTGGTCGAGACCTTCACGAGACCGGCGCGTTCCAGGATCGGCCGCGAGTACTCGGTCGAGTCGCTGTGGATCAGCGTCGAGCCGCCGGCCAATGCGGAACGGGCACGGGCGGCCGTGAGCGCGCGGTAGATCCCGCGACCCCGCCACTCGGGCAGCACCGCACCACCCCAGATCCCGGCGACCGGCGTTCCCGCGACCGGCTCGAGCCGGCCGGCGCCGACGATCTGCCCGCCGGCCTCCGCCACCCACAGCTCCATTCCGTCCCGCCGCGCAAGACGTGCCAAGAGCGCGGCGGCGATCTCCTCGGCGAGCTCGCTCTCGAAAGCTACGTCCTCCATCGCGGTCATGGCCCTCACGTCTGCCTCCTCGCCGACGGTGCGCAGCGTGACCCCCGGCGGCAGCGGCACCTCGACATCGAGCGCCTGTGCCGGGCCGAGCATGATCGACTCCTGCTCGTCGGCCACGAAGCCGCTCGCGGCCAGCGCCTCGTGCAGGCCGGGTACGACGTCGTGGCCGCGCGTCTTCCACTCGACGCGGAGGATCGAGGGCGAGGAACGGTAGTGATCGAGCGCCGGCTCGACGAGTGCCGGGAGCGCCGATGAATCGGATCCCCGCGGGGGCCCGTAGGTGATGAAGCCTCGCCCGCCATCGAACGCCAGCAGCCACAGTGGCCCGAGCCTGTCTCGCGCGATCGCGCTCGGCGCATCGGCACCCTCGCGCAGGTGCCGGTCGTAGAGGCCGAGGAGCTCGCCCGCATCCACCATTCCGCGGAGGATAGGCAGGGAGTCCACCAGGGCGTGCGCGGGCGCGGCGGTGGCGCAATGGCGCGCCTGCCGGGCCGGCGCGCGATCAGCGAGCCGACCGTGGCGGCCGGATCCAGCGGCGGCCTACTTGACCGTCAGCGTGCCGTACATGCCGGCCGCGCGGTGGCCGGGTGCTTCGCAGAAGAAGGTGTACGTGCCCGGTTTCAGCGTCACGCTGACGGTCGCCGTGCCCTTCGAGGTGAACGCGCTCGCGCCGACTTTCGTCCCCTTCGCGGCCGCGCCGCCTTCGCCGGTTTCGATCGCGATGTTGTGGTTGACACCGGACATGTTGGGCATTTCGACCGTGACCGGTCCGGCCGTCGCAGTCGCCTTGTTGGTCACGTAGGCGAGCTGGCCGCTCGGGCTCGCCGCGATCGAGAGCTTGCCGCCCTTCTCGACAGCCGGCTTGCCCGAGCCCGGCGCTTCGACCGCGCTGGCGAGCAGCCCGGAGTCTTTGCCCGGCCGGGCGGCGACTTCGGCGACATAGGCCGCGACGTCGGTCAGCGTCGAGCCCTTGATGAGGTCTTTCGGCATCGCGCCCTCGGGGTAGGGGAACTTGACCTGCCCTTCGACGACGCCGCGGATCGTGCTGCGCTCGAGGCCTTCGTCGACGCTCGCGCGGAAGGCTTCGTCGAGGTTCGGCCCGACGGTGCCCTTGGTGCCGGCGTGCGCGAGCGTGTGGCACGAGCCGCACTTGGACACGAACACCTTCTTGCCTGCGATCAGGTTGGCATCTTCGGCGCCCTTGACCCCGCCGCAGCCCGCGACGGCGGCGGCCAGCGCGGGCAGCAGGCAGGCCGCGAGCGCGCGCCTGCGAGTGCGCCCGCCGGCGCGCCGAACGGCGGTTGTCTGCTCGCGAAAGCTCATCGGACGGCGGAACACTATCCGAACGGCCGGTTGGCCCGCCGAGCCGCGGATCGGCCTCCCGGGCCGTGATCACGGGCGCTGCAGGCCCTCGAGGCGCCCGCGCGCCGCGTCGATCACGCCGTCGGCGACGCGCTCCCAGGACCAGCGCTCGCGGACCGTCGCGACCAGCCCCGCGCGGGTCCGCTCGCGCAGCTCGGGGCTCGCGCCGAGCCACCCCGAGACGCGTCTCGCGAGCGCCTCGACGGCGCCGTCGTCGACCGGGAAGGACAGCAGCGCCGCCGCCTCGGGCGGCACCGCCGCGGCGAGCACCCCGCTGACCTCCGCGAGGCCCGAGTGCTCGGCGACGATCGGCAGCGCCCCGCATGCGGCCGCCTCGGCGGCCACCATGCCGAACGCCTCCGGGAACGTCGAGGGCGTCACCAGCGCCTCGCACGCGGGCAGCAGCTCGGCGAGCTCCTCGTGCTCGAGGCGGCCGGTCAGCACGACGCGCTCGGGCAGCTCCCGCGCCGCCGCCAGGTAGCGCTCGCGCCGCTCGCCCTCGAGCCCGGCGAGGAAGGCGAGCAGGTGCCCGAGCGGCTCGGGGGCGGCCCCGTCGCGCTCGAGCGCGCGCCCGGCCCGCGCGAGCTCGCCGGCCCGCTCGAGCTCGCCCGCCGCGAGCGCCGCGAGCAGCGCCTCGAGCCCCTCGCGGAAGGCGCCGAAGCCGACCACCGCGAGCGTCGCGTCGCGCCGGCGCTCGAGGACCAGCGGCCAGGCCGCGGCCAGCAGGTCGACGCCCTTGCTGACGATCAGCTTGCCGACGTAGGCCACGAGCGGCCCGGGCCGGGCCGCCAGGCGCTCGAGCGCAGCGGCGGCCTCGCGCGGGTCGCGCGCGAACGCGCCACCCCCCGCGGCGGCGGGCGCCGCCGCGAGCTGCGCCGGCAGCTCGCGCAGCCCGCGCGCGGCCGCCTCGCGCGTGCGCGGCGCGAAGCGCAGCACGTCGACGCCGGGCGGCCCGAGCCTCGTCCTGGCCGGCAGCTCGGGGTCGCCGAGCGCCTGCCACAGGCTCGCCGCGGTGTGGTGGGAGCCGACCAGCACGCCTCGTGCCGGCGCGAGGCCCTCGCGGGCGGCGCCGAGGAAGCGCTCGGGCTGCGGCTTGACCGTGTACTCGAGCGCGCTGCCGTGCACCTTGACGGCGTAGGGCACCACCCTCGGGAGCCCGCGCGCGAGGATCAGGGGGCCCATCACCAGATGGTTGGCGAGGGCCACCTGCGAACGCTCGCGCGCGAGCACCTCGGCGACCGCGGCGGCGTTCGCCTGCACGTAGCGCTCGACCTCCTCCGGGGTGCACTCGGCGAACGTGCGCGCCTCGAGCCCCTCGTAGCGATCGGCGACGTAGACCGGCAGCAGCCCGCCGATGTCCGGCCGGTACAGCGTCGCGCGTCCGGCGCCGTCCGCGCCCGGCGACTTCGCGCCCTCGCGCAGCGGGCGCATGCGCAGCGAGCCGCCTTCCCAGTCGCCCGCGGCCGAGAGAAACGGATGCAGGTCGGGGTGGCGGTCCTGGCTGAGCAGCGCGACCTCGTGGCCCTGGCGCACGAGCGCCTCGACGAGCCGCGCGTTGTACACGTTCGAGCCGGTACCCGAGAGCAGGTATCCGTGGAAGATCAGGATCCGCACGGTCGCCCAGCCTAACCCCGCCCCGGTCGACCTCTCCCCCTGCGCAGCGTCCGGGCCGCCACCGCCTCCGCTAGAGTCCCCGGACATGAGCTCCGGACAGCGCTACCGCCTGCGCAACCCCTCGACGGGCCGCGAGATCTTGCTCGAGGCGCAGGAGGGCGAGATCTACAGGGACCGCGACTCCGGCGAGCAGCTCGAGGTCGTGGGCAAGGTGCTGCCGCTCGCCCCGTCGAGCTCGCGCCTGCCGTGGGCGGTCGAGAACCTGCGCTTCTGCCCGTGGTGCCGGCAGATGGCCCAGCGGGACCTCAACGACTGCCCGACGTGCGGTCGGCGGATGGGGCCGCTCGGGGCGCCCGCGAGGTCCGCCTGAGTCCGATGGGTGCGGCGATCAGGCGCAGCGCTCTAGCCGCCTGCACCGCCCTCCTGTGCGCGCTGGCGCTGACCGCGTGCGGCAGCAGCACCGTTTCGGACACGATCCCGAAGTCGACCCCGGACATCATCCCGCCGACGGACACGAGCGCCGAAAAGGCGGCCGCCGCGACGACCTCGACGACGAGCACCACCAGCAAGACGAAAACCAGCTCCGGGGAATCCCCCGAATCGGAATCCAAAGGCGAATCCTCCGAATCGGAATCCAAAGGGGAATCGTCGAGCGGCGGCAGCTCTGAAAGCTCGGCCGGCGGGACCGAAGGCGAAAAAGAAACCTCCGCCAGCGGCGGCTCGAAACCGGAAGAATCGTCGTCTGCCGGCTCGAGCCCGACCGGCGGCGCCGGCGCCCCCTAGCGGCGCGGCGCTCGCACGGTACGGGTGCTCGCACCCGCCTTCAGGGTGTCGAGATCAGGGTCGCGCTGTAGGTCAGACGAGCGGTCTGGTACAGGCAGTAGTACTGGACCGAGGTGTTCACCTGCGTGTGCGCGGTCTGCGTGCTGGTGGTCGTGCACTGCTTCTTCTGGCGGCTCGAGCGCCAGGAGGTGTCGTTGCCGAAGCCGAGCGCCAGCGCCGGTGCCCACGTCGGGACGGTCAGCGCGATCTGGTCGCCCTTCTTGACGGGGATCGTGGTTTCGAGCGGGAACTGCGAGGTCTGGCCGAAGTACGGCTGCAGCTTGATCAGCGGGCTCTGCGCGATGAGCTTGTAGGTGAGGTTCGGCTTCGGCTGGGGGCGCAGCACGGCGATGCCGGCTTCCGAGGCGCCGCCCTCGTTGGTGTTGAAGAACTTGATCTGCGTCGCATTGGGCTTCCCGAGCGTGATCGTCCAGGCGACGATCGTGCCGTTGCGCGGGACGCTCAACGGGTTGTGGACGCTTCCGACCTTGACCTGGAAGCCCGTCGTGCGGCTGACCGCGAGGCACGGGGTGCCGGGGCAGCTCGGCACCGTCGCCGGGCTGGTCGCGCCGATGACGCCGACTTCGGTGAGCTTCGCTGCGGCGATCGCCGGCAGCAGGAGGGCGAGCAGCGTGCTCGCGAGTATGACCGTCCGTGTGCGTTTCATTGGGCCCCCTAACACGCGCTACCGCCGTTTGTAGCGGTGGTCGCTGGTTGTTCGCTATCCGCCCGCCAGTTCCTTCGCCGCAGCGGCGATCTCGTCCTGGTTCCCCTGCGCCGGCACCCATGGCAGTCGCAGCGGGTCATCGTGGTAGCGGGGGATCACGTGGATGTGGAAGTGGAACACGGTCTGCCAGGCGGCCTCGCCGTATGAGTTCAGGAGGTTGACGCCGTCGGCTCCGAGCCGCTCGCGCATGGTGCCGGCCAGCCGCTGGGCGGCAGCGACCGTGGCCGAGAGGTCCTCAGCCCCCACCTCGCCGAGGTCGCGTGCGTGCGCGCGGGGGATCACCAGGGCGTGGCCGCGCGTCGCGGGCGCGATGTCCATGAACGCGACAGTGCGCTCGTCTTCGTCGACGATCCGCGCCGGCAGCTCGCCGGCGACGATCTTGCAGAAGATGCAGTCGGGGTCGGACATCGGCCGGGATCCTCGTCAAGCCTCGCCGGCCGCGAGCAGGTACCGCGCGTGCTCGAGCGCCTGCTCGGGAGTCGAGATCTCCCCCGCATAGCCCGCCTCGCGGAGCCCCTCGAGCAGCCGCCCGAGCTGCGGCCCGGGCTCGATCCCGAGCTCGCGCGCGAGCTCGTCGCCACGCACGAGCGGCGAGGGCGTCCCCTGCTCGTGCCACGCGAGCGCGTCCCCGAGCATCGACCGCGCCAGGGTCAGGTGCGCGGCGATCGCCTCCTCCGACCGCGCGCCGCGCGTCGCGAGCCGGTCGGCCACCGACAGCAGCGTGACGTCGACCTCGACCGGCGAGCACGTGCGCAGGTAGGCGTAGACGGTGCGGCGGTGCAGCGGCTGGGGCTCGTGCACGAGGAAGCCGAGCCGCAGGTGATTGCGCACGAGCCCCGCGACGTGTGCGCGCAGCCGCTCGCTCGAGCGCAGCCGCTCGAGCAGCGCCCGCGCCTGCTCGGCGCCGGCGCGGTCGTGGCCGAGGAACGTCACGCGACCGTCAGGCGCACGCACCTCGCGCGTCTGCGGCTTGGCGACGTCGTGCAGCAGCGCGCCCCAGCGGAGCGCCTGCCCGCGGGTCATCTCGTCGGCCAGCGGGCGCGCGAGGAACGCGTCGAGCGCCTCACCCGTGCCCTGCAGGGCGCTCGCGGCCTCGCCCGCCGAGTCCGGGTCCCGCGCGCCCGCACTCAGCTCGACGGTCCGATCGAGCACCTCGAGCGTGTGCCCGTATACGTCGGCGTGGTGGTAGCGGCTCTGCTCGACGCCGCGCAGCGCCTCGAGCTCGGGGAGCACGACCGCGGCGGCTCCGATCGCGCCGAGCAGCTCGAGCCCTTCGCGCGGGCGCGCAGCGGCGAGGATCCGCCGCAGCTCGGCGAACACGCGCTCGCCGGAGACGCGCGCGAGTCCCGGGGCGGCACTCGCCGCCGCGCGCAGCGCCTCGGCGTCCGGCTCCATCTCGAGCTCGACCGCGACCCGCACCAGCCGCAGCACGCGCAGCGGGTCGTGCTCGAAGCTCGCCGGCCCGGCGGCCCGAAGCCGGCGCGCGCGGACGTCTTCGGCGCCCCCGAGCGGGTCGATCGGGTCGCCGCCCTCGAGCGGCCGGGCGATCGCGTTGACGGTGAAGTCGCGCAGCGCGAGGTCCTGCTCGAGCGTCTCGCCGCGCAGCGGCTCGACGTCGACCTGCCAGCTGCCGTCGCGCGCGACCACGCGCCAGGAGCCGAACTCCTCGGACAGCGGGAAGCACGCCGCGCGCCCGGCGGCGGCCGCCACCGCGCGCGCCGCGCGCGCCGGGTCGCCCGTGACGACCAGGTCGTGATCGGCGGTGTCCCTCCCGAGCAGCTCGTCGCGGACCGAGCCGCCGACCAGCCACGCCGGGCTGCCGGCGAGCGCCCGCCGTGCCGCCTCGAGGCCGGCGCTCATCACGCGGAGGCCCCGCGCTGCGCGTCCGCGCCCTGCGCGAGCGGCGCGCCGTCGCGGTGGTAGCGGCGCGGCACGCGTTGCGTCAGCCCGCACGTGATCTCGTAGTTGATCGTCTGCAGGCGCCGCGCGAGCTCCTCGGCCGTGATCCGCTCGCCGCCCTGGGCGCCGATGAGGACCGCCTGCTCGCCGAGCATCTCGGGGCCGGCGTCGGGGCCGAGGTCGACCGCGACGCTGTCCATGCTGACGGTGCCGACCAGCGCCAGGCGCCGGCCCGCGATCAGCACCTCGGCGTTGCCCGACAGGTTGCGCCGCCAGCCGTCCCCGTAGCCGATCGGCAGCAGCCCGACGACCGTGTCGCGCACGGCGCGAAAGCGCCGTCCGTAGCCCGCGCTCTCACCGGCCCGGCAGCGCTTCACGTCTGCCACGTAGGAGCGCAGCGCGAGCGCCGGCTCGAGCTCGCGCTGCTGCGGGTCGGCTCCGAACGGGTCCATCCCGTAGACGGCGATGCCGCAGCGGACCATGTCGAAGTGCGCCTCGCGTGAGCGCAGCATCGCGGCGCTGTTGGCGGCGTGCACGAGCAGATCCGGGCGCGTGCTGCGCAGCGCCGTCACCCAGCTAGCAAAGCGCGCCAGCTGCTGGTCGAAGAAGCCTTCGTCGTCGAGTTCGTCGGCGGTCGCGAAGTGCGTCATCGCCCCGGCGAGCTGCACGCCGATCGCGGCCTCAGCCGCCGCCGCCACGCGCGTGGCCTCCTGGGCGTCGCGCGTCCCTAGCCGCCCCATGCCCGAGTCGTACTTGACGTGCACGCGCCCGCCGCCCGCCGCCGCGACCGCCTGCACGTCGCGCTCGCTCCACACGACGACATCGCCGCCCGCGCCGAGCGCCTGCGACAGTTCCTCGCCCGTCAGCGCCCCCATCACGAGGATCGGCGTCTCGCCGACGCCCTCCTCGCGCAGCTCGAGCAGCTCCCGCGCGCTCACGACCGCCAGCCAGCTCGCGCCGCCGGCCAGCGCGGCGCGAGCGCTCGCGAGCGCGCCGTGCCCGTAGCCGTCGGCCTTGACGACCGCGCACAGTCGCGCGCCCGGCGCGGCAGCGCCGAGCAGCCGCGCGCAGTTGCGTTCGATCGCCGCGACGTTGACGGGCGCCGTGACGCGCTCGGCGGGCGCCTTCGCGGCGGGGTCCTGCGGCAGCGTGCGCGGCTCAGCCATCGCCTTCCGCGTCCCCGGCGCGGGCGCCCGCGAGCGCCTCGATCACGTCGGTCGCGATCACGGACTCGGCCGCGCCCAGCCGGCGCGCGGCCAGGCGCCCGGCGTGCGCGTGCAGCAGCACGCCCGCTGCGGCCGCCGCGAACGGCTCGAGGCCCTGCGCGAGCAGAGCGGCGATCACGCCCGTGAGCACGTCGCCGGTGCCCGCGGTCGCAAGCGCGGGGCTGGCTCCGCGGCTGACCGCGGCGCGCCCGCCGGGCGCGGCCACGATCGTGTCATCGCCCTTCAGCACGAGCACCGCGCGCGCCTGCGCGGCGGCCTCGCGCGCGTGTGCGAGGCGCTCGCGCTCGACCGCCTCGCTGTCGACCCCGAGCAGCCGCCCGAGCTCGCCTGCGTGCGGCGTGAGGACGGTGCCGGCCGCGCGGCCGGCGAGCTCGCCCAGCCGGCCGGCGTGCGCGTTCAGCCCGTCGGCGTCGAGCACCATCGGCAGGCTCGCCTCGCGCGCGAGGCGCCGAGCGAAAGCCGCCGCGCCCTCGAGTCGCCCGAGGCCCGGCCCGAGCGCGAGCGCTCCGCCGCGCTCGGCCGCCGCGAGCACGTCGCCGGCGGCCGGCTCCGCGAGGCCCCCGTCCGCTTCGGAGAGCCCGCGCGTCATCAGCTCGGGCGTCCCGGAGCCGGCGAGCACCGGCTGCAGGGACTCGGGGACGAGCGCTGTGACGTATCCGGCGCCGGCGCGCATCGCCGCGCGAGCGGCCATCGCGGGCGCGCCGCTCAGCCCCCGCGAGCCGCCCGCGACGAGCACGTGGCCCGAGCGGAACTTGGTCGAGTCGGGCCCGCGCCGGGGGAGCAGCTCCAGCACGGCGTCGTCGATCAGCCCGACCTCGGCGTCGCTCGGCGCGCCGCGCGGGATGCCGATGCCGGCGACCTCGACCTCGCCTGCGTACGCCTTTCCGGGCCTGATCCACAGCCCTGGCTTCGCAGCATGGAAGGTGATCGTTGCCGCGGCGTGTACCGCACCGCCGGCCACGACCCCGCTCGAGGCGTCGACACCGCTCGGCACGTCGACGCTCACGACGGGCGCGCCCGCGGAGGAGAGCTCCTCGATCGCAGCGGCGATCGCGCCGCGGGGCTCGCCCTCGAAGCCGGTGCCGAGCAGCGCGTCGACGATCGCGGCGCAGCCTTCGAGCGGCGGCGTCCCCGCGCGGGCGGGGTCGCCCCCCGCCCAGGGCTCGCCGTCGAGCTGCAGCGGGCCGGGCCCCGGCAGGCGGCGCAGGTTGGCGAGCGCGTCGCCGCGGAACTCCTCCGGCGAGGAGGTGCAGATCACGCGCACCTCTCGCGCGGCCTCGCGCAGCAGCCTTGCCACCACCAGCCCGTCGCCGCCGTTGTTGCCCTTCCCGCACACGATCGCGACGGGGCCGTCGGGCGCGATGCGTTCCACCGCGCGCGCGACGGCGGCGCCCGCCCGCTCCATCAGCTCGACGCCGGGGACCCCCTGCTCCTCGATCGCCCAGCGGTCGATGGCCCGCATCGCCTGGGCGTCGGGCAGCGGTGTGAGCCAGGACTCGAGCTCCTGCACAGCAGCGATGCTAATTGGTAGCCCTCCCGGCTCCCCTGGCCCGCCGGCCTCCCCGCGAGGCCGCGGCGGCTACTCGACCGTGACGGTCTTGGCGAGGTTGCGGGGCTGGTCGACGTTCAGCCCGCGCAGGCGCGCGATCTGGTACGCGAGCAGCTGCAGCGGGATCACGGCCAGGATCGGCTGCAGCATCCAGTCGATTGGGGGCAGCGTGATGGTCGCCTCGGCCTGGGCGGCGATCTCGTCGTTGCCCTCGGTCGCGATCGCGATCACGTGCGCGCCGCGGGCGCGCACCTCCTGCATGTTCGAGGCGACCTTCTCGAGCACCGGCGAGTCGGTCGCGACGCACACGACCGGCGTCGACTCGTCGAGCAGCGCGATCGGCCCGTGCTTCATCTCCCCCGCCGCGTAGGCGTCGGTTGCGATGTAGGAGATCTCCTTCAGCTTGAGCGCGCCCTCGAGCGCGACCGGCAGCCCGACATGGCGCCCGATGTACAGGAAGAACTCGTCCTGCCAGTGCTGCTCGGCGATCGGGCGCACCTGCCCGGCGGCGTCCTCGAGCACTTCGGCGATGCAGTGCGGAAGCCGCTTGACCTCGCCCACGAGCCGCGCGAGCTGATCGCGGGGCAGCTCGCCGCGCAGCTCGGCCAGGCGCAGCCCGAGCAGGTACATGGCGGCGACCTGGCAGGTGAACGTCTTCGTCGCGGCGACGCCGATCTCCATACCGGCGCGCGTGAAGAGGACGCCGTCGGCCTCGCGCGTGGCCTGGAGCCCATCACGTTGGTGATCGCCAGCACGCGCGCGCCACGCTCGCGCGCGAGGCGCATAGCCGCCAGCGTGTCGGCGGTCTCGCCGGACTGCGAGATGCCGATCACGAGGTCCTCGGGGCTGACCACCGGGTTGCGGTAGCGGTACTCCGAGGCGATGTCGATCTCGACCGGCACCCGCGCCCACTCTTCGATCGCGTAGCGGCCGATCAGACCCGCGTGGTAGCTGGTCCCGCAGGCGACGATCACGACCCGCGCGCACGCCCTCGAGGATCGACTCATCGAGCGCGCCGTCCTCCTGCAGGTCGACGCCGTCGCCGCGGGCCGTGCGGTCGGCGATCGCGTCGGCGACCGCGTCGGCCTGCTCTGAGATCTCCTTCAGCATGAACGTCTCGATAGCCCGCCCTTCTCGGCCGTCGCCTCGTCCCAGTCGACGAGCTCCTCCTCACGCTGCGACCTGCTCGCCGGCGGCGGTCATGATGCGCACGCCCGCGGGGCTGAGCACGGCGATCTCGCCGTCGGCCAGGTACTGCACGCGCCGGGTCTCGGCCAGGAACCCGGGGATCGCCGAAGCGACGAAGTGCTCGCCGTCGCCGCGCCCGACGATCAGCGGGCACTCCTTGCGCGCGCCCACGAGCACCTCGGGCTCGTCGAGGCTCATCGCGACGAACGCGAAGTGGCCCTGCAGGCGCCCGTACGCGCCCCGCACCGCCTCGGCGAGGTCGCCCTCGTAGAGCTCGGCGATCAGGTGCGCGATCACCTCGGCGTCGGTCTCGGACGTGAAGACCGCTGCCGTCGGCGAGCATCCGCTCCTTGAGCGCCACGTAGTTCTCGACGATCCCGTTGACGACCACGTGGATGCGCTCGCCGCTGTCGAAGTGCGGGTGCGCGTTCTCCTCGCTGACGCGTCCGTGTGTCGCCCAGCGCGTGTGGCCGATGCCGGTCGTGGCGGCGCGCTCGGCGAGGACGACGGCGCCGTTGCCGCCCGCAAGCTTGTCTCGAAGCGCGGCGAGGTTCCCGACCGCACGCACCGACTCGATGTGCTCGTCGGCGATCACCGAGATGCCGGCCGAGTCATAGCCGCGGTACTCGAGCCGGGTCAGGCCCGCCAGCAGC
This sequence comes from uncultured Solirubrobacteraceae bacterium, assembly GCA_963782575.1. GTDB lineage: Bacteria > Actinomycetota > Thermoleophilia > Solirubrobacterales > Solirubrobacteraceae > Palsa-744. Next base: position 290,953 of record CAWAKI010000005.1, read on the forward strand.
AGCTCCCGGACCGGGCGCCCGCCGACGTAGCCAACGATCCCGCACACGCGCCCGAAGATACCAGGGGTGCGGGGCGGCTCAGGCGGGGCCGGTGTGGCGCTCGCGGTAGGCGCGCACCTTGGTGCGGTTGCCGCACACGGCCATGTCGCACCAGGTCCCCGAGCGGTTGCGCGAGCGGTCGTAGAACGCCCACCGGCAGGTGTCCGCGCGGCACGCCTTGGCGCGCGCCCAGGTGCCGTCGGCGGCGGCTCGCGCGACCGGCACGAGCAGCGCCGCGAGCGCGCCATCGAAGCCGTCCGCGCGCGGGGCGAGCCCGACTTCGCCGGCGGCGCCGAAGCGCACTCCGAGCCCGCCACGGGCCGCGACCTCGTCGAGCTCGGCCTCGGCCGCAGGCTCCGGCGCCGCGCCGTTGTGCGCGAGCATCGCGCTGCGCAGCGCCTCGCGCAGCCGCAGCGCCCGCCGCAGCTCGGCGCTCCCGAGCTGCCCGCCGGCGGCGAGCACGCCACGTTCACCGAGCCACCCGGCCAGCTGCTCGGGGCTCGCAAGCGCCTCCTCGCCGGTCTCGACGTCGAGCGTGTTGACGAAGTCGATCACGAGCTCGAGCTCGTGTGGGGCCGGGGTCTCGCTCATCGTAGAAGCGCCTCTGAAACCATCGTATGAATGTGGTAGGTTACTGACACCAGTAATCGCGTGTAGGAGGTGTCAAGACCATGCTACCTCAGGATCTGCTCCATCCCCCGTTGACGCGCCCGGCGGCCCCCCTCTCCGGGCGCATCCCGCTGAGCCCCGGCCCGCTCGCGCGCGTGCTCGCAGCCGGAACCCCGCAGCGGCTCGACCGCCGCCTGCTGGACGGCGAGGACCCGTCCTGCTCGGCCGTGCTGGCGGCGCGCGCGGCGCGGCTGACCTCGGCGCGCTCGCGCCGCGCGCTCGCGCAGGGGCTCGGAGGACTCGCCGACGCCGCCGGCGACGCGCACCGGCGCAGGCCATGGCTCCCGCGCCGCAGTGTGCTCGCCGAGAACGAGCCGGACCTGCGCGAGCTGCGCGCACGCCTGCTCTCCGGGCAGCCCGTCTACGCGCACGGCATGGCCCGCGTGCGGCTGCTGCTCACCGGCGCCGCGTTCGCCGACGCCGGCTCGCTCTCGCGCGAGCTCGCGCGGGCGCGTGTCGAGCTGGCCGGCGGCGCGGCGGCCGAGCGCGACGGCTCGCCGGACCGTGGACCCGTGTTCTCGCGGGCGCTCGCGCGCCTGCGCACGGCCCTCGCAGGAGGGCGCGGTGAGCGCGTGCCCGGCCCGCGCCGGCGCCCCGACCCGCCCGGGTTCGTCGGAGGCTCGTTCGTGCTGCCCGACGGATCGTGGTTCCACGGCCGCCGCGAGTCCTGAGGCCGCGCTAACCGAGCTCGGCCTCGACGAGCGCGACCAGCCGGTCGCAGACCTCCACGGCCTCGTCCTCGGTCGGCGCCTCGACCATCACGCGCACGAGCGGCTCGGTACCACTCGGGCGGATCAGGACCCGCCCGCGCCCGGCGAGCTCGGCCTGCGCCGCCTGCACGGCCGCCTGCACCCCGGCCGCCTGCTCGACCGCCCCGCGGTCGCGCACCGGCACGTTGACGAGCCGCTGCGGGAGCCTGTGCATCGCGTGGCGCTCTGACAGGGACTCGCCGCCGAGCGCCTCGAGCGTCAGCAGCGCGCCGGCGATGCCGTCGCCGGTGCGGTTGAAACCCATCTCGATCAAGTGACCGGACTGCTCGCCGCCGAGCGTCCATCCGCGCGCGCGGAGCTCCTCGAGCACGTAGCGGTCGCCGACGCCGGTGACCTGCACGTCGATCCCCTCGCGCTCCATGGCCGCGTGGAAGCCGTAGTTGGTCATCACCGTCACGACCACGCCGTCTCCCGGCAGGCGGCCGCTGCGGCGCAGGTGCAGCGCGCCGAGCGCAAGCAGCTCATCGCCGTCGACCACCTGGCCGCGCGAGTCGACGGCCAGCACGCGGTCGCCGTCGCCGTCGAACGCGAACCCGACAGCATGACCGCCGGCCGGCACCATGCGGGCGAGCTCGCCGACGTGCGTCGAGCCGCAGCCCTCGTTGATGTTGCGCCCGTCGGGCTCGGCGGCATGGACCGTCACCGAGGCGCCCAGGCGCTTGAAGATCTCGGGTGCCACACGGTAGGTGGCACCGTTGGCGCAGTCGAGCAGCACGTCCAGGCCCTCGAGCGCCAGGCCCGAGAAGCGCGTGTGCAGCTCGCGCAGGTAGTCCTCCTCGGCGCCGTGCAGCTCGCGCACGCGCCCGACCGTCTCGAGGGCCGGCAGCTCGTCGGGCCGCTCGAGCAGGCGCTCGATCTCGAGCTCGGTCTCATCTGAGAGCTTGTAGCCGTCACGGCCGAAGAACTTGACGCCGTTGTCGCGGTAGGGGTTGTGCGAAGCCGACAGCACGACGGCGAGGTCGAGCCCGTATCGCGCGAGCAGCAGCGGCGCGGCGGGCGTCGGCAGCACGCCTCCGAGCAGCGCATCGCCGCCGGCCTCGGCGACGCCGGCGGCGACCGCCGCCTGCAGCATCTCGCCGGACTCGCGCGTGTCCCTGACGATCAGCACCTGCGGGCGCTCTGCGCCGCTCTGCAGCGTCGTCGCGTGCGCCAGCGACAGCGCCAGCTCGGCGCTCAGGAACTCGCCGGCGACGCCGCGGACGCCGTCGGTCCCGAACAGCTTGCGGGCCATGCGCCTCGGCGCCGGCCTAGCGCTTCGAGAACTGCGGACGCTTGCGCGCCTTCTTCAGCCCGGCCTTCTTGCGCTCCTTGGCGCGCGAGTCGCGCGTCAGGAAGCCCCTGCGCTTCAGCTCGCCGCGCAGGTTCGGGTCGGCCTCGAGCAGCGCCCGCGAGACGCCGTGGCGCAGCGCGCCGGCCTGCGCGGAGATGCCTCCGCCGTGAAGGCGCGCGACCACGTCCATGCGGTCCTGGTAGCCCACCGTCTCGAGCGGCTGGCGGATGTTGCGCTGGAGCGTGTTGCGCGGGAAGTGCTCGTCGAGCGCGCGCCCGTTGACGAGGTAGGTGCCGGTGCCCGGCCGCAGCGTGACGCGCGCGATCGCGGTCTTGCGCTTGCCGGTCGCGCGGTAGCGCGCGCCGGAGGCGAGGTCGATCGCCGCGGTCGAGATCGGCTCGGCGATCGGCTCCTCCTGCTCGCTCTGTTCTTCGGCCGCCTGCGCCTGCTCGGCCTCCTCCTCGATCGCATACGGGTCGGCGTACTGCTGCTCCTCGCGGCCGAGCGGGTCGACGCCCTCGGGGACGATGTCGACTTCGAGGTGGGCGCCCGGGACGGCGGGTTTCTCGCGCGGGGTCTCGGTCTGCTCGCCCGCGGCATCGCCTCGCTCGCCTCCTGCGCCGCCTCGAGCGGCGCATCCTCGGCCGAGCCGGCGATCTCCTGCGCCTCGGCGGTCGGCACCGCGTGCCCCTCGCCGGCAGGCTCGACGGTGGCGGGCTCGGGGCGCGGGTTGGCCGCCGGCCTCCTGCGCCTCCTGAGCCGCCTCGAGCGCGGCGTCCTCGGCGGAGCCGGCGATCTGGGCCGCGTCCTCGCCGGGCACGGCGTGCTGCGGGGTCTCCTCGGCGCCCGGCTCGGCGTCCTGCGGTGTCTGCTCGTCTGCCATCACACCTCTATCTCGACGGTTTGCGGCTGCTGGGCCGCGTGCGGGTGCTCGGGCCCCGCGTAGATCTTGAGCTTGGTCAGCTGCTTCCGCGCCAGGCGGTTGCGCGGCATCATGCCCTTTGACCGCGAGCCTGATGATCTCCTCGGGCCGGCGCGCCTGCATCTCCTCGAACGTGCGCGAGCGCAGCCCGCCGGGGTAGCCGGAGTGGCGGTAGTAGCGCTTGTCCTGGCGCTTGTTGCCGCTGACATGGATCTTCTCGGCGTTGACCACCACGACGAAGTCGCCGGTGTCGATGTGCGGCGTGTACTCCGGCTTGCGCTTGCCGCGCAGCATGTCGGCGATCTGGGTCGCCAGGCGACCGAGCGTCTTGCCGTTGGCGTCCACGAGCAGCCAGTTCGCGCTCGCGGTCGCTCGGCTTCGCAACGTAGGTCTTCGTCGAGGGTGCCATGGCGTGAAAAAGGCCACGCGTAGATCGCCGCGCGGCGAAGCGGACATCATAGGCAGATCGGCGCTTCGGCACGCCGGCGGACATGCTTGCGCGGCGCGCCTCGTCCGCCCTGCGAGCCGGTGACAGGCGGGCCATCATGTCTCCCTTCGTGTTGGATGCAGCCGAGCCTATTGTGCGTCGCGCAACGCCGGAGAGCTTCCACTCTGACAGCGCCCTCAGCGGAGGGGCGAAGGATCGTCGTTCCTGGCAAGGACGCAGGGAGCGTGGCGTGCTTGGCACGCGAGCCACCGCGAAGTGCCCCGAATGGGGTAACGACGCCGCCAGGGACGGCAGAGGCAGTCCCGACTACTCCCACTCGATGGTGCCCGGGGGCTTCGAGGTGATGTCCAGCACCACCCGGTTGACCTCGCGCAGCTCGTTGATCATGCGCGAGGCGATCGTCTCGAGCAGGTCGTAGGGCAGCCGCGCCCAGTCGGCCGTCATCGCGTCGTCGCTGGTGACGGCGCGAACGACCACCACGTAGCCGTAGGTGCGCTCGTCGCCCTGCACGCCGACGGTGCGCACGTCGGGGAGCACGCAGAAGGACTGCCACAGCTCGCGGTACAGGCCGGCCTTGCGGATCTCCTCCTGCAGGATGTGGTCGGCCTCGCGCAGCACGTCGAGCCGCTCGCTGGTCGCTTCGCCGCCGACGACGCGGATCGCCAGGCCCGGGCCGGGGAACGGCTGGCGCCAGACCAGGCGCTCGGGCAGACCCAGCTCGGCGCCCACCGCGCGCACCTCGTCCTTGAACAGCGTCCGCAGCGGCTCGACCAGCTCGAACTGCAGGTCCTCGGGAAGCCCGCCGACGTTGTGGTGGGACTTGATCGTCGCCGCGCCGGTGCCGCCCGCCCGACTCGATCACGTCCGAGTAGAGCGTGCCCTGCACCAGGAAGCGCGCGCCTTCGCCGGGCTGATCGGCGTCGGCCAGCTTGGCGGCCTCCTCCTCGAAGACGCGGATGAACTCGGCGCCGATCGCCTTGCGCTTGGCCTCGGGCTCGGTCACGCCGCGCAGCTTCTCGAGGAAGCGCTCCTCGGCGTCGACCGCCACGAGCGGCACCTTGAAGGTGTCGCGGAAGGTGCTGACCACCTGCTCGCCCTCGTCCTTTCGCATCAGGCCGTGGTCGACGAACACGCACGTCAGCTGGTCGCCGACCGCGCGGTGCACGAGCAGCGCCGCCACCGAGGAGTCGACGCCGCCGGAGAGGCCGCAGATCACGCTCCCGTCCCCCACCTGCTCGCGGATCCGCCGCACCTGCTCCTCGACGATCGAGGCCGCCGACCAGGTGCGCTCGCAGCCGCACACCTCGGTCAGGAAGCGCGTGAGGATCTCCTGGCCGTAGGGGGTGTGGACGACCTCGGGGTGGAACTGGATGCCGTAGATCCCGCGCTCGGCGTCCTCGCACGGCCGCGACCGGCGAGCCGCGTCGAGGAGGCGAGCGCGGTGAAGCCCGGCGGCGGCTCGAAGACGGTGTCGCGGTGGGACATCCAGCAGGTCTGCTCCTGCGGCAGGCCCTCGCAGCAGCACCCCCGGCTCGAGGACCGTCAGCTCGGAGCGGCCGAACTCGCCCACCTCCGCCTGCTCGACGCGCCCGCCGAGCGTCGTGGACGAGCAGCTGCATCCCGTAGCAGATGCCCAGCACCGGGACGCCCAGCTCCAGCAGCCCGCGGTCGAGCGGCGGAGCGCCCTCGGCGTACACCGAGGCCGGTCCGCCCGAGAGGATGATCCCGCGCGGCTTGCGCGCGGCGACCTCCTCCAGCGGGACGTGGTGGGGCAGCAGCTCGCTGAACACCCCGCAGTCGCGCACGCGGCGCGCGATCAGCTGCGAGTACTGGCCGCCGTAGTCGAGCACGACGATCTCCTGCAGCCGCCGTGGGCGCAGGCGCGATCCGCTGCCGCCGCTCGGCCTCCGGCGCAGGGCCGTGGCGGCGGCGTCAGTCATTTACGAGCGCGGCTACCTTCCCGTTGGTGGCGCCCATGCCGACCCCTGGTCGCGCTGCAGCGCCTTGCCCTCGGTCTGCAGCGACGGCGCGACCACGACCTCGGCGCGGTTGAACTCGGCCAGGTCCTTGTGGCCGCACGTGGCCATCGAGGTGCGCAGGCCGCCGAACAGGTTGAACGTGCCGTCGTTCTCGCGCGCCGGGCCCGACCAGGATCTCCTCGAGCGTCCCGTTCTGCGTGGTGGCCACGCGCGCGCCGCGGGGCAGCGTCGGGTGGAAGGTCGCCATGCCCCAGTGAAAGCCCCGGCCCGGGGCCTCGTAGGCACGGGCCAGCGGCGAGCCGATCATCACCGCGTCGGCGCCCAGCGCGATCGCCTTGGAGACGTCGCCGCCGTTGCGCATGCCGCCGTCGGCGATCACCTGGCAGTACTCGCCCGTCTCGAGCATGTGCGTCGAGCGCGCGTGCGCCACGTCGGCGATCGCCGTCGCCTGCGGGACGCCGATGCCGAGCACGCCGCGGGTCGTGCACGCCGCGCCCGGGCCGACGCCGACGAGCACGCCGGCCGCGCCGGTGCGCATCAGGTGCAGGCCCGTGTGGTAGGAGGCGCAGCCGCCGACGACCACCGGCACGTCGAGCGTCGGGATGAACTCCTTGAGGTTCAGCGGCTCGGAGACCGTCGAGACGTGTTCGCCGGAGACGACGGTGCCCTGGATCACGAGCACGTCGAGGCCCGGCCTCGAGCGCGATCTCGTAGTACTCGCAGCACGCGCTGGGGGGTCAGCGAGGCGGCGACGACGACCTTCTGGTCCTTGATTTCGCTGATCGCGCTGGGCGATCAGCTCGGGCTTGACCGGCTCGCGGTAGATCTCCTGCATCTCCCGCGTGGCGTCCTCCTTGGGCAGCGCGGCGATCCGCTCGAGCTGCTCGTCGGCGTCCTCGTAGCGGGTGAAGATGCCCTCGAGGTTGAGCACCGCCAGGCCGCCGAGGCGGCCGACGATCCCGGCGGTCTCGGGCGAGACGACGCCGTCCATCGCCGAGGCGAGCATCGGCAGCTCGAACTGGTAGGGGCCGAGCTTCCAGGAGATGTCGATGTCGTCGGGATCGCGCGTGCGCCGAGAGGGCACGATCGCGATGTCGTCGAAGCCGTAGGCCCTCCGGCCCTTCTTTCCACGTCCGATCTCTATCTCCATCTGGGAATCCTCGCAGTCGGCACGGACGAAAAGACCCCGCGCTCGGCGGGGCCGGATGATGTGCGGCGCAACGCCGCGAGCGCCTTTCTGGCGACGGCAGCCAAGGAGTTCGAGCATAGCAACGGGCCCCCGTCTCGCGGCCTGCCGCCCGGGGCCCTTGGCTATCCTCGTCGCACCGTGAGCGACGGGCAACGACAGGCGCTATGACCCACACGCGATCGAGGCCCGCCGACAGGCGCGCCTGGGCCGAGCGCGACGCGTTCCGCACCCCGCCGATCGCCGAGGGGGCCGCAGGGCGTCCGGAGCATCTCTACATCAAGCCCTCAGCTCCGTTCACCTCGGGCAACGTCCACATCGGACACGTGCGCAGCTACTCGGTCGGCGACGCCTACGCGCGCTTCCGCCGCGCCCGCGGAGACGACGTGCTGTTCGCCTTCGGGTTCGACGCGTTCGGCCTGCCCGCCGAGCTCGGCGCGATCGCCGGCGGCGAGTCCCCGAGCGAGTGGGTCGGGCGCTGCGCGACCCACATGCGCGGCCAGCTGGAGCGGCTCGGCTTCTCGTTCGACTGGGAGCGATCGTTCCTCAGCTCCGACGAGCAGATGTACCGCTGGTCGCAGTGGCTGTTCCTGACGCTCTACGAGGCGGGCCTCGTGTACCGCGGCAGCGGCACGGTCGACTGGTGCGACCACTGCCAGACGACGCTCGCCTCGATCCAGGTCGAGCCCGGCGGCACCTGCTGGCGCTGCCACAACCCGGTCCGCCTGATCGAGCTGCCGCAGTGGTACTTCCGCATCAGCGCCTACGTGCAGGAGAACGACGCCCGCCTGGCCGAGCGCGAGGCGAGCGGGAAATGGGACAAGGTCGCGCTGGACTCCCAGCTGGACGTGCTCGGCCGGGTCGACGGCGTCGAGCTCGACCTGCAGCGCCCGACGGCTCGGCGGTGACCGCGTTCACCCCGCACGCCGGAGTCGCTCGGGCGGGCGCGCTTCGTGCTCGTCTCCCCGCGCCACCCGCAGGCCGAGGCGTGGGCGGTCGAGGAGGCCACGCGGCTGGCGCTCGAGCAGATGCGCTCGGGCGGCTGGGAGCGCAGCGCGCGCGACGCCGAGGCGATCCCCCTGATCGACACCGGGGCGAGGCTCGCCGCCCCGGGCGGCTCGCGGCTGCCGGTCGCGATCTCGCCGATCGTCGACGCTCGCTTCGGCACGACGATCGCGCTCGGTGTGCCGGCCGACGACAAGACCGACGAGGTGCTCGCCCGTCGCCTCGGGCTCGAGGCCGAGGCCGAGGCCGAGGCGGGCGCCGACGGAGCGCTCGCGGCGCTCGGCCCGGCGGTCCGCTACAAGGCCTCGGACTGGGTGATCTCGCGCCAGCGCTCCTGGGGCACCCCGATCCCGATCGTCTACTGCGAGCGCTGCGGCACCGTGCCGGTCGCGAAGGACGAGCTGCCGGTCGTGCTGCCGCTCCAGGTGCGCCCGACCGGCACCGGCAACCCGCTCGCCGAGCTCGACAGCTTCGTGCACGTGAGCTGCCCGGGCTGCGGCGGGGCGGCACGGCGCGAGACCGACACGCTCGACTGCCACTTCGACGCGCTGTGGCTCTGGATCCCGGCCTGCGTGCCGCCGCAGTCGCGCGACGAGGACGCTCGAGGAGATCCTCGCGCTGCCCGACCTGCGTCACTGGCTGCCCTCCGAGCGGCTCGTCGCGGGCTCGGACAGCGGCAACTTCGTGTTCGACCAGCGCACCGTGACAAAGGCGCTGCGCGACATCGGCCCGCTCGCGTTCCTCGCCGACGGCGAGCCGTTCGCGGGCTGCCTGTTCCACGAGATGGTCACACGCGAGCACCGCAAGATGAGCAAGCATCTCGGCAACGTGGTCGACCCCGACGAGCTCGTCGAGACCTACGGCGCCGACACGGTGCGCCTCGCGGTGCTCTACGCGGCGCGCCCGCAGAAGTCGCTGAACTGGAGCGACTCGGCGGTGCTGCGCTGCCACCGCTTCCTGACGCACCTCTGGGACTACTCGCAGGCGCACATCGCCCAGGGCCCACGCCGAGCCGGAGCGCGACACCAGCGAGCACCTGCGGCTCAAACTCTCCCAGTGGTGCCAGGCGGCGGTCGAGCGCACCACGGCGGACATGCAGGAGCTCGAGATGCACAGCGCGGTGCGCAACGTGATGCGCCTGTTCGACCGCATCAAGGACTTCGAGAAACGGGTGCTCGCGCGCGAGCCAGAGCTCAGCCAGGCCAACCTGGATGCGCTGCGAGGCGCACTCGGGCTGCTGGCGGCGATGCTCGGCCCGTTCGCCCCGCACGTCGCCGAGGAGCTGTGGGTCGCACTCGGCAACGAGGAGCACGGCGCACAGACGCCGTGGCCCGGCGTATCGTTCAAGGTGCCCGCATGAGCACACAGACCGCACACAGCCCGGCGGTGCCCCGGCAGCGGACGCGTTCGTGCGCGACCGAGCTGGTCTGTCACCGCTGCGAGCACCACTGGCCGCTCGGGAGCGAGGTGTTCTCCTGCCCGGACTGCGGCAAGGGCCTCGACATCAACTACGACTACGAGCTGGCGGCACGCCACTTCGCCGAGGTACCGAGCGAGGAGCGCCCGCAGAACATCTGGCACTTCGAGGAGCTGCTCCCGATCGTCGACGCACGCGCGCAGGCGCGCGTCGGGCAGTACTCGGGCCACACGCCGCTGATCCGCGCCGAGCGCCTCGGCGCCGAGCTCGGGATCGCCAACCTGTACCTCAAGGACGACTCCTCGCAGCGGCCGAGCTTCTCCTACAAGGACCGCGTCGTGTCGATGTCGATCGCGCGCCTGCTCGAGAAGGGCAAGAGCGAGATCGGCTGCGTCTCGACCGGCAACGTCGGCACCGCCGTCGCCTCGCTGGCGGCCAAGGCCGGCGTCGCGGCCTACGTCGTGTACCCGAGCCGCCTCGAGGCGACCAAGGCGCGCGGCGTGATGGCGCTCGGCGCGAAGGTGTGCCAGGTCGAGGGCAACTACGACGAAGCCAACCGCCGCAGCCGCGAGGTCGCCGAAGCGACCGGCATGGACTTCGCGAACATCACGCTGCGCCCGTTCTACGCCGAGGGCGCGAAGACGGCCGCCTTCGAGATCGTCGAGCAGCTCGGCTGGAGCGCGCCCGAGCACATCCTCAGCCCGGCCGCCGGCGGGACGCTGTCATCGCGCATGCACAAGGGGCTCGGCGAGCTGCAGCTGCTCGGCCTGGCGGAGACCGACGGGCACCAAGATCCACATCGCCCAGCCGAGCGGGTGCAACCCGATCGCGAGCGCGATCCTCGCCGAGGAGGCCGAGGTCGTGCCGGTGATGCCCGAGACCGCGGCGCACTCGCTCGCGATCGGCGCGCCCGGCGACGGCTACCTGGTGATCGACGCAGTACACAAACGCGGCGGGACTGCGGCGTTCGCCTCCGACCCCGAGATCTTCGCCGGCATCGACCTGCTGGCGGCGACCGAGGGCCTCCTGACCGAGCCGGCCGGCGGCACGACGATCGCGGTGCTCGAGAAGCTCGCGGCCGCCGGGCGCTTCGGCGCCGACGAGACGGTCGTGGCGCTGATCACGGGCAACGGCATGAAGACGCTCGACGACCACCCGCCGAAGCCGTGGCCGGAAAAGATCGAGTGCGAGCGCGATGCGATGATGTCCGCGCTCGAGGAGCTGAAGAGCAGCGAGACGCTGATGGCGGCCGCCCGCCGCCAACTGCAGCCGTGAAGATGGGTGACGCAGGCGACATCGACAACGTCGGCGAGATCGAAGACGTCGACGAGGGGGACGCGGTAGATCAATTGGACGAGTTCGACCTGGAACTGAAGCGCCGCGAAGAGATGCAAGCGGTCGAGGAGGGCGGCGGCGGCGAGGCCGAGGGCTTCGAGCTGGCCGAGGAGGAAATGGTCGAACACACCTCGCACGGCGACGAGCACAACCCGGTCCGGATCATGCGCGACGCGGCTGCCGAGACCGAGGAAGACGGCCAGGACTACGGCGAGGCCGACGAGGAGATCAAGCCGGACTCCTAGGGACCCCGGGCGCCGGAAGGGCTGAGCGCGCAGGGGACACGCCCCAGGCCGCGCAGCGGAACACTCCCAAAGGCGCGGCGGGCTCGGAAAACCACTGATTCGGGGCGGTGCTGGGGCCGGATGTGACCGCCCCGGCGCTGGGCGACGCTGAGCTGGATGGCCCTCCCCACCCCCGCCGGCCCCGCCGCCGCGCTATTGGCCGCGCGCTCCGCAGCGGCGTGCGCCGTGGTGGCACGCACATGAGCGCGCCCGCCGATCCGGGTGCACCCCGGGTCCTGCTCGTCGAGGACGAGAGCTCGATCGCGGAGCCGTTTGCGAGCGCCCTCGCCCGCAGCGGATTCGAGGCGCTCGTCGCGCACACGGGCGGCGAGGCGCTCGCGCTCGCCCGCAGCTCTGGGCCCGACGTGGTGCTGCTCGACCTGACGCTGCCGGACCGCGACGGCCTCGATGTCTGCCGTGAGCTGCGCGGCGAGTCGGAGGTGCCGATCATCATGCTGACCGCGCGCGGCACCGTGACCGACAGGGTCGTCGGGCTCGAGCTGGGAGCGGACGACTACGTCGTCAAGCCGTTCGCCCCGGACGAGGTGATCTCGCGAATCCGCGCGATCCTGCGCCGCACGGTCCGCGCGCGCACGGCGCGGACGGGGTCGGTCGTGGTCGGCGATCTGCGTCTCGACGGCGGAGCCCGCCGAGCCTGGGTCGGGGATCGCGAGCTGCAGCTGACCCGTAAGGAGTTCGACCTGCTCGCGCGCCTGGCGCAGGAGCCCGGCCAGGTCGTCTCGCGCGAGACGCTGATGTCCGACGTTTGGGACGAGAACTGGTTCGGCTCGACCAAGACGCTCGACGTGCACGTCGCCTCGCTGCGGCGCAAGCTCGGCGAGGACACCGCGCACCCTCGACACCTCGAGACCGTGCGGGGGGTCGGCTTCCGGCTGGCCGCGGCGGACCCCGGGCTCGGCGACTTCGCCTAGGGGGCCGGCGTGCGGCTGCGAACCGGACTGCAGGCGGCACTCGCCTACGTGCTGCTGCTGGCGATCCTCGCGCTGGGGATCCCGCTCGCGCTCAGTCTTCGCTCCCGTGTCAACGACGAGGTGCGCTCGCAGGCGCACGGGCAGGCCGACCTGGTGGCGGCGACGGCCTCGGGCCTGATGGGACCGGCGCACCGTGCCGAGCTCGCGAACGTCGCGAGCACCTCGGCCGCGGCTGTGCGGGGCCGGGTGCTGGTGACGAACTCGCGCGGGATCGTGGTTGCCGACAGCGCCGGTCCGGGCGAGCTCGGCACGAGCTACCTGGGCCGCCCCGAGATCGCGAGCGCGCTGCACGGAACCTCGGTGCAACTGCAACGCGCGAGCCGCACGCTCGGCGAGCAGATCCTCGCGACCGCCGTGCCGGTGATCCAGGGCCGCTCGACGATCGGCGCGGTGCGGATCACGCAGAGCGTCGCGTCGGTGCAGGGCGCAGTCAACCGGGTCGAGCTCGGCCTCGGCCTGATCGGCCTCGTCGTGCTCGCCCTCGGCCTGCTGTTCGGTGGCGTGATCGCGCGGCAGATCGCGCGGCCGATCGGCCGCCTGGAGGCGGTCGCGCGACGAGTCGCCGAGGGCGATCTGACGGCGCGGGCGCCGATCGAGGGCTCGCGCGAGCAGCGTTCTCTCGGGGCGTCCTTCAACGTGATGACCGACCGGATCCGGCGCCTGCTCGAGGGGCAGCGGGAGTTCGTCGCAGACGCCTCGCACCAGCTCCGCACACCGCTCACCGGCCTGCGCCTGCGGCTGGGGGAGGCGCTCGCCGCCGGTGTCTCCGCGCAGGCGGCCGAGGAGCTGCACGCCGGCGTCGGCGAGGTGGACCGGCTCGCACGGGTGATCGACGAGCTGCTCGTGCTGAGTCGCGCCGGCGAGCGCGAGCAGCCCGGCGCGCAGCTCGAGCTGCCCGAGCTGCTCGCGGCGGCCGGAGCGCGCTGGCGCGCGGCGGCCGGCGAGCGCGGGATCGAGCTGGTGCCGGCTCCGACCGAACCGGCGCGCGCATGGTGCGCAGAGGCGGACGCCGAGCGGATCCTCGACGTGCTGCTCGAGAACGCGATCGCCTACGCCCCGCCGGGCAGCAGCGTGATCCTCGACCTGCGCGCCCGGGCGCGATGCAGGTGCTGGACGGCGGCCCGGGCCTGAGCGATGAGGACCTCGGGACGATCTTCGAGCGCTTTCACCGCGGCAGCGCGGCGCGCGCGGGAGCGCCCGGAACCGGCCTCGGCCTTTCGATCGCGCGCGAGCTGGCGCGCGAGTGGGGCGGCGAGATCACGCTCGCCAACCGGGAGGGGGGCGGCGCCGTGGCGACGGTGACCCTGCCGCAGCAGGCGCAGTCCGTGCGGGAGCCCCTTGCAAACCCTTTACCCGCCGGGGGCTAGCTTGAGGCCGATGAGAGCGCGCACCGCGATCTGGGTTCTCGCCGCGATCCTCGGCATCGTTCTCGCCGCCGGGCTGAGCTGGGCGACGAGCCAGCTCACGAGCCAGCACATCGGGCTGGCCTCCGAACCGCTGACCGCGGGGCAGCGTCTGGCCCCGCCGCCGGAATCGTCGCCCAAGGGCACCGGGGAGCCGCGGCGCCGGTCGCGCGAGAGCACCCAGCCGACCTCCAGCGGGGCCACGCCCGCGCCGAGCACCGTCGGCACAGCAACCGCGAGCACGCCGGCGGCGCCGGCCGCGAGCGAACGCGCCCAGCCGGCCGAACCGGCGCGTGAACCCCGCGCGGGGCGTCAGGGCGACGATGGATCGCAGCCCGCTCGCCAGGCCGGGGCGGGCCGCGAACGCCGCGACGACTGACGCGCAAGCTTTGCCGAAGCTTTGCCCGCGGTTGGGCTGGCGCTGGGGGACCACCCGCCAGAGTCACGGGCAGAGAAGAGATGCGACGCCGCCCCTCCAACACCCGGATCGCCGCCTTCGTCTCCGCGCTCGCCGCGGGCGTCCTGGCGGCGCTCGCGCTCCGGCCCGGGCCGCACGCGGCCGGGTCCTCCGCCGGCGCCGCGGCGCAGGTCGCGGAGGTCCGCACGCAGGTCATCCGGCGCACGATCCATGTCGTGCACCACGAACGGCCGCCGCGCCCGCACGCGAGCGCCCCCCGGCGACCGGCGGCGGAGCCTCCGCGGCCTCCCCGCCGTCCACACCGGCGCCAGTGGGTCCCACGCCGCCGGCGGCGCCACGGCCGAAGCCCCACGCAGCCGCACGAGCGCCCTCTCCGGCTCGACCCCCGCCGCCAGCGGCACGGCACCGCGCTCGCGGACGAGCGGGGCCGGGTCGGCCACGGGCGGCGGCTCGACGACTCCGGCGCGCACGCGCAGCTCCGGCGCCGCCGGGGGCGGCGCGGGCACGTCCGTGCGGACACGCTCGAGCGGCGACGGTGGAGGGGGTCACGATGACTGACCGCCCGTCGCCCCCCTTCCGCCCGCGCGGCAGCGGCGCTCGCCCGGCCTGCTGCCCGTCCTGAGCGGCGCGCTCGCGACCTTTCTGGTCGTCTTCGCGCTGCTGAGCGCGCGCGTGATCTCCGGCTCGGACCCGGCAATCCGCCCGGCGGCGGTCCAACCTGACGAGCGGCAGCGGCCAACGGTCCTTCGCACCACCGCCAGCGGGCGTGTGATCGCCGTGCCGGCCTCCGGCGCCGCGGTCAAGCAGGCTCCCAGCGCTCCCATCACCACGCGCGCGAGCGGCGCGGGGCGGAGCGGGGGATGGCTGAGGCTACGCGAGCAGACGGCGCGCCGCGCCGGCCCCGACCGCGTCGCCGTCGGCCTGTTCTCGCTGGCGGGCTTCCTGGTGGTGCTCGCACTGCTGGGCGCCCAGGCCGGCGGCAGCTCGCGCTCGGCGGCACATCCGCGCGCGGTCCTGCTGCGGCGCGTATATGACACGACCGTCGTCGAACGCGTGATCGGCGCCGGCTCGCACGCGCACGGCGGCGGGACATCCGAAAGCCAGACGATCGGGCCGCCTTCGGGCGGAGCTCCGGCGGCGGCCGTGACCCGCGTCTCATGAGCGGCGAGTTCGACCTCACGTTCCATGCGATGGGCAGCGACGTCCGGCTGCTGGTCGGCGCCGCTGCTGCGCACGCTCCAGCCCGGCACCCGAGCGGCTGCCGTGCGCGAGCGGGACTTACGTCGAGGACTTCGCCGCGCGGCTGTCGCGCTTTCGCGCGGACAGCGAGCTGTGCGCGCTGAACCGCGACCCTCGCGAGCGGGTTCCCGCCTCGGCGCTGCTGTGCACCGCCGTCCAGGCCGGAGTGTGGGCGGCGCGGCGCAGCGGAGGGCTCGTCGACCCGACACTGGTCGGGGCGCTCGAGCGGGCGGGCTACTGCCACTCGCTCGACCAGCTCCAAGCCGGCGCCGCTGAGCCGGGCGCTGCGATCGGCCGCCGCCGCGGACGCCGGCCCGGCCGCACCCCTCGCAGGGCCTGGCGCAGGATCGCGGTCGACGACCCGACGCGGCAAGGTGCACGCGACCGCGCGGGACTCACGCTCGACACCGGTGGCACCGGCAAGGGGCTGTGCGCGGATGCCGTCGCGCACCGCCTGTCGGGCTACACGCGCTACGTCGTCGACTGCGGCGGGGACCTCGCGATCGGCGGCGTCGGCGCGCAACTCGACCCCTACTGGGTCGAGATCGAGCATCCCCTCACGCGGCGAGACGATCCGCACCGTGCGGGGTCGCGCGGCGGCGTGGCGACCTCGGGGCTGAACGTCCGGGTCTGGCAGGACACCGACGGCGACTTCGCCCACCACCTGCTCGACCCGAGCAGCGGCCGGCCGGCGTGGACCGGCGTGGTCGGCGCGACCGCGCTGGCGCCGAGCGCGCTGGAGGCCGAGACGCTCGCGAAGCTCGCGCTGCTGCTCGGACCGGACGGGCGCGGCGTCGGTGCTCGCCGAGCACGGCGGGCTGATCGTCCGCGACGACGGCGAGGTCGAGGAGTTCGGCCCGCTCGACGCGCCCACGCGGCGCTGCTGGCAGGGCACGGGGCGGCGCGGATGAGCGCCGGCAGCGACCCCACGCCGGTACCTGTGGTGGCTGGTCAGCCGCGCCTCCGGGATCGTCGCGCTCGGACTGATCACGGCCACCGTGCTGCTCGGGCTCGACGATGTCCTCGAAGCTGCTGCGCCGCCCGGGTCGGGCCGGACGCTGATGGGCCTGCACGAGCACATCGCGCTCGTGGGGCTCGGCGCGATCGGCGTTCATGGGCTCGCGCTGCTGGGCGACCCGTGGCTGCGTCCCGGGCTGGCCGGGCTGACGGTTCCCTTCGCGATGTCCTACCGGCCGCTGTCGCACCGGCCTCGGGATCATCGCCGGCTATCTGGCGGCGCTGCTGGGATTGAGCTTCTATGCGCGGCGGTGGATCGGCGTCGGCTGTGGCGCCGAGCCTGCACCGCGCGACGCTGCTCGTGTGGGTGCTCGGCGCGATCCACACGCTGGGAGCCGGCAGCGACGCGGCGAGCAGCTGGCTGCGTGCGTTCGTGCTGGCGCCGGCGATACCGATCGTCTACCTGTTCGTGCTGCGCACGCTCGGCGGGCGCCGGCCGCCGGACTCCCCGGCGGTGCCCGGGCGCCCCGAGCCGACAGGCTCTGACCCGCACACCCGGCCCGCGCGAGAGCCGCGCGCGCGCGGGGGCACGGCGGCGCTTGCCGAGGAGCGCGCATGAGCGCGCGTCGTGCTCGTGATCGTCGGCGGCGGGCTGGCCGCCCAGCGCTGCTGCGAGCGGCTGCGCCGCGACGGGCTTCGACGGGCGCGTCGCGTGCGTCTGCGAGGAGCCAGCGCGCCCCCTACGACCGGCCCACCGCTGTCGAAGGCGGTGCTGACCGACGGACGCGGGCTCGCAGGAGCTCGCCCTCCGGCCGGCCGAGCTGGTACGCCGAGAACGAGGTCGAGCTGCTGCTCGGCTCGCGCGCGAGCGAGCTCGACACCGCCGACGCGAAGAGGTTGTGCTGCGCGCACGCGGGGCGGAACGGCGAGGAGGGCGCCCGCGAGCCGGCGGGCCGGCTGCGCTACCGGCGCCTGCTCGTCGCCACGTGGCAGCCGGCCCCGCCGGCTGCCCGGCTGGCAGCTCGGGCGGCCGCGTGCACGAGCTGCGTACCGGCGCCGACGCGCTCGCGCTGCGCGAGGCGCTGCGCGGGCGCGGGGGACGTCTGGCGTCGTCGGGGCGGCGGACTGGTCGGGATGGAGGTCGCCTCCTCGGCGCGCGCGCTCGGGCTGGAGGTGACGCTGATGGAGGCGGCGCCGACACCGCTCGTGCGCGCGCTGCCGCCCGGCCTCGGCCGCTGGATCGCCGAGCTGCACCGCGGCACGGGGGTCGACGTGCGGCTCGCGACGACGGGTCGAGCACGTGCGCAGGCTGCGCCGGCGCGATGCGCGCTCCGCCTCAGCGACGGCACATCGCTCGAGGCGCAGACCGTGCTGGTCGCCGCGGGCACGGCCCCGGCGACGGAGTGGCTGGCCGCCAGCGGCTCGGGCCGGTCGATGCCGCACCGACGGGCGGGCCGCACCGGCTTCCCGGCGTGTACGCGGCCGGCGACGCGGCGAGCTTCCCCGACCCCCAACGGGCGACCCTCTGCCGACACCCCACTGGGAGGCGGCGGTCAGGCAGGGCGACGGCGGTCGCGCACGCGATCGCGGAGACGCCCGCGCCGCCGCGCACGCCGCCGATGTTCTGGAGCGACCAGCACGGACACCGCATCCAGGTGGTCGGGCACGCCCCGCCGCGATGCGAGATCGAGCTGCAGCGGACCCGGGCCGCGGGAGCATTCGCCGCGTGGATCAGCGCCGCCGGCCGGCCGGCGGCCGCGATGCTGGTCAACCGCCCCGATCTGCTCCCCGCCGCGCGGCGCTGGATCACCGGCGCGGAGCCTCCAGCCGCCCCAACCCCCGCAAACCCGACAGGAGCAGACAGATGACCTACGTACCCCGTGATCGACGAGTCGGCCTGCCTGGCGCACGGCGACTGCGCCGAGCTGGCGCCTGACGTGTTCCGGCTCGAGCGACGTCGCGACCGTGATCGGGGGCGCGCCCCTTCGAGCGGCTGCTCGCCGATCGCCGAGGCTTGCCCCGCCGCGGCGATCATCGATGTCGACGAGCAGACGGGCGAGCAGGCGTACCCGTGACGCGCCCGCCCACAGGCAGGCCCCTCCGCTGCCCCCGACCGCCGACGGCGTCGCCCGGGCAGCGGATGTGAGCAAGCCCGACGGGGGCGGCTAATATGAGCCGCGCGGGCGAGAGAGAGATGCCCGCACCGGGAAGCACGCTGCAACAGCAGTCCAGGGCAGACCGGCAAGACCGATTCACAGGTTTGTCGAGGAGGCATTGCCCGAAGCCAGCACCCATGACGGGGGTCAGGAGTCCCCCGAGGAGACCGGCGCCCGCGCGGTCCCCCGCGGCGTATCAGGGAGCCGCAGCCAGCTCGTGATCCGGCGAGAGGGCGAGGGCGAGCAGTGGGCGCTGCGGCTCGTCGGCGAGCTCGACCTGTCGCACGCCGGCTTGCTCGACGGCGAGATCGCCGCACTGTGCGCGGAGGGCGCGCGCTCGATCGTGCTCGAGCTCGGCGAGCTGTCGTTCATGGACTCGACGGGGGTACGCGACCTGCTGCTGGGCCTCGACGCGTGCGAGCGTACGGGCTGCCGTCTGCAGCTCGGCACGCTCAGCCGGCCGGTGCGCCGCGTCGCTCGAGGTCTCGGGGGTCGGGGCGCGCCTGGCGCTCGGAGGCCCGGACTAGCAGGGAGCCGTCCCCGACCACGGAACGCTCCTCGACCACGCAGGGCGCGAAGCGAGTTGATGATCGCCGCCAGGTCGATCAGCTCCTGGAGCAGGGCGCCGGCGTCGGGCACGAGATGCCCGGACGCCGCGAAGCCCATCGCGACGGGACGGCGCCGGCGATCGGGATCACCTCGCCGCCACCCGCCGGGAGGCCTGTTCCGGGCCCCACCCCCCGTCTGGCGGCGGGGATGCCGCGAGACCGGCACCATGCCCCTTGCATGAGCCGCGACCAGCACGTTCTCGGAACGCCGCCCGCGGCACGAGGGCTCACCGGGGCCGAAGCAGCCCAGCGACTGGCCGCGCGCGGCAAGCCCACCTCTCCCCCGTCGAGCCGCTCCTACGCGAGCATCGTTCGCGCGAACACGGTCAACGATTCCCAACGGGATCCTGCTCGTTCTTCGGCGTGCTCACGATCACCCTCGGGTCGTGGCGGGACGCGCTGTTTCTCGGGATCCTCGTCTCGAACATCGCGATCGGGTCCTTTCAGGAGATCCGCTCCAAGCGGGCGCTGGACCGACTCGCCGCGCTGGTCGCTCCGGAGGCGGTTGTGGTGCGAGACGGGGTCGACCGCCGGGTGCCGGTCGAGCAAGTGGTGGTGGGGGACCTCGTCCGCCTGGCGCCCGGCGACCAGGTGGTCGCCGACGGGACCGTCACCTCGGCGGACGGGCTCGCGCTGGATGAGGCCAACCTGACCGGCGAGTCCGAATCCGCCGTGACGCGGCCGCTGGGGAGCCGGTGTGGTCGGGCTCGTTCGCGGTCGAGGGCGCCGCGCTGTTCGAGGCCACGGCGGTGGGCCCGGACAGCCGCGCGGAGCGGCTGACCGCGACCGCGCGCGCCTTTCGTCATCCGCGCTCGCCGCTCGAGCGAGCCAACGATCGGCTGCTGTTGTGGCTGATCGTGCTCGCGGTCCCGCTGGCGATCGGGCTGACGGTTTCGGTCTTCGCCGCCAACGAGTCGGCCAACGCCCGCGTCCAGGCCGTCACCGCCGGGATCGTCAACCTCGTCCCCGAGGGACTGATCCTGCTGATCAGCGTCACCGCGGCGGTGTCGGCGTTCAAGATGGCTCAGCGGGGCGTGCTCGCGCAGCAGCTGAACGCGATCGAGTCGCTCGCCTCGGTTGACGTCGTCTGCACCGACAAGACGGGCACGCTGACCGAGCCGACGTTGCGGGTTGTCGGGGTGGTGCCTGCCGAGGGTGAGGACGAGACGTCCCTCGCCCGTGAGCTGACGAGCTACGCCGCGAGCGCCCCATCTCGCAACTCGACGCTCGAGGCGATCGCTGACGCCCGGCTGGACGGATGTCCGAAGCGACGGCGTGTCATCGCTCAAGTGCCGTTCTCCTCGCGGCGTCGCTGGAGCGCGCTCGACCTGGGCGATGAGCGGCTCGTGTTGGGGGCGCCGGAGCGGTTCGTCGATCGCGGACCCGGCCCTCCTCGCGCGTGCGCGCGAGGAGGCGAGCGCCGGGCGGCGTGTGCTGGCGCTCGGCCGCAGCGGGTCGCCTCTGCCCGCCGGCGGCTCCGAGCCGCCGGCTTTCCCGACGACGTGCAGGCCACTCGGTCTCGTGGTGCTCGCCGAGCGCCTGCGCCCCAACGCGGCCGAGACAGTTGCCTTCTTCATCGCCCAGGGCGTGGAGCTGAAGGTGCTCTCCGGTGATGCACCCGCCACGGTCGGCGCGATCGCCCACGACGCCGGCGTGCCCGGCTCGGCAGCGGCACTCGACGGCGAGGCGCTGCCCACCGAGTCGGGCGCTCTGCGCGACGCCGTCTCCTCGGCGCCCGGCCGTCGGGCGAATCTCGCCCGAGGGCAAGCGGGCGGTGGTGGCTGCGCTTGCCGGCGCCGGACGCTACGTCGCCATGGTGGGTGACGGCGTCAACGACGTGCCCGCGCTGAAGCAGGCGCGCCTGGCGATCGCCCAGGGCTCGGGCGCGCAGATGTCGCGCTCGGTCGCAGACCTCGTGCTCGTACGCGACGACTTCGGTGTGGTGCCCGGGATGGTCGCCGAGGGGCGACAGATCCTGCGCAACATCCAGCGGGTGGCGCGGCTGTTCATCACCAAGACCGTGTTCACGGCGGTGGTGGGCCTCGCGGTGGCGATCCCGACAGCGACCTTCCCGCTCCTGCCGCGCCAGTTCACGATCGCCTCCACGGTCACGATCGGCATTCCCGCGTTCGTGCTCGCGCTCGCGCCGAGCTCCGGGCCGTGGCGACCGGAGGGCTTCACTGAGTCTGTCGTCCGCTTCGCGATCCCGGCGGGAGTGGGCGATCGGGATCGGGATCGATCGCCGGCTACCTGCTCGCACGCTACGGATTCGACCTTGGCCTGAAACGCTCGCGCACGGTTGCGACTGGGATCGTCGTCGTCTGCGGGCTCGCGGTCGTGATGCGCCTCGAGAGGGGGTCCGGGCGGCGGCGCCTCGCCCTCTGGGTTGTGTGTGGGCTGATGGCGCTGCTCTTCGCGCTCGCGCTCATCGTCCCCTTCCTGCGCGACTTCTATGAGCTCTCAACCCCCACCGGCGAGGCCGCCGCGGCCTGGGCGCTGGGAACCGCGCTCGGCATCTCCGGGATGCTCGCCGGGCTCAGGCTGACGCGGGCGTGAACCGGTCACCCGCGCAATAGAAAAGCCCCGCCGGAGCGGGGCTTTTCCTTAGCGGGTCGATAAGCCGGATTCTGTCTCGAGCAGCCATCCATCTGAGCGGCCTACCTGGACCTCGGCGGGCAACCTGCGAACGGTCCTGTTTGGCCTTGCATCGGGTGGGGTTTGCCCAGCCGCCGCGTCACCGCGACGCTGGTGCGCTCTTACCGCACCATTTCACCCTTGCCGGCCCGCCGTTCACGTGGGACGGCGGACGTAGGCGGTTTGTTTCTGTGGCACTTTCCCGCGGGTTTCCCCGGGTCGATCTCCCGACCACCCTGCCCTTCGATGTCCGGACTTTCCTCGAAGGCGAAACGCCTCCGCGGCTGCCTGACCCGCGCGATCAAAGGTAGCGCCGAGCGGGCGCTCTGTCGAGGCGGCTGTCTTGGAATTTGCGGGTTCCCGGCCGACGGAGGCCAAATGAGGAAGGACGCAGGGAGCGAGACGCGCTCCGCGCATGAGCGACCGAGGGCGCCGCTTCGCTCCGGCATACGTCCGCCAGGTCAGACTTTGCGCAGCAGCCCGACCACCTTCCCCAGCACCTTGACCTCTTTGCTGCGGATCGGCTCCATCGCGTCGTTCTCGGGCTGAAGGCGGATGTGGTCGGGTTCCTTGAAGAAGCGCTTGACGGTCGCCTCCTCGCCGAGCAGGGCGACGACGATGTCGCCGTCGCGCGCAGTGTCCTGCGGGTGCACCACGACGTGATCGCCCTCGAGGATGCCCGCGTCCTTCATCGAGTCGCCGCGGATCCGGAGCAGGTACTCGCCCTCACTGCCGCCCGCGAGGTCGGGGATCGAGACGTAGTCCTCGATGTTCTCCTCGGCGAGCATCGGCTGGCCGGCGGCGACGGACCCGAGGACCGGCAGCCCTTCGGCGCTCACGATCCCCTTGACGCTTTCGACCGCGTTGCCGACGCCCCGTTCGAGCATCTCGATCGCGCGCGGCTTGGAGGGGTCACGCCGCAGCAGCCCGAGCTTCTCGAGGTTCGCGAGGTGGGCGTGCACAGTAGATGAGGACGCCAGGCCGACGGCTTTGCCGATGTCGCGCACCGTCGGCGGGTAGCCGTACTTGGCCGAATACCTGCGGATGAAGTCGAAGATCTCCTGCTGGCGCTTCGTCAGGTCCATGTGGGGTCGGCTCCGGACTCGGGGGGATGGGATGCTGCGACGAACATGTGTTCGCACTGTATCGCCGCCCCTGGACGGACACAAGTGACGAACGTGGGCCCCCGCCCCGCCCGCGCCGCGGGGCTATACTCGCGCCCTCTGCGCTCGTGGCGGAATTGGTAGACGCGCAAGGTTGAGGGCCTTGTGGGCTTAACGGCCCGTGGTGGTTCGAGTCCACTCGAGCGCATAGAGTTGGGACCTGCAAATGGCTCGTTTTCGTTCAGACGGACCGCGTCGGGGGCGGAGGTCCGGGCGGCCCGTGGCAATCCTAAGCGAGCACGCGTGTCGGTGAGGCTGGGGCCGTGGCGCCTAGGCGTGCCGAGAGGCGGTTTGGGCTAGCTACGCGTCGAGTCGTTGCAGCGATGTCCTGATGCGGGGATGATGGTCGGGGTGAGTGCGACTGCAACCGAGATGGCCTGTCCCTGGGCCCACGGCACCTCGGCCATTACGGCGAGCTGCTCGAGAGCGCGCTGAGCCGGCGGGCCTAGGTTGCCCACGTCGAAGACGACATGACAGGAGCAGACAACATGGCAACTGCCCAGACGAGGCGCAAGAAGATCCCGCGTGATCGCGAGGACGACTACACGCTCGAGGCCGCGGCGGCGCGCCGCGCGTTCCTTTGCGAGCAGACGGGTGTGGCGTTGGAGCACGTCTCCCACTACTCGTTCGACCCGCGGTTCTCCCCGGGAACGTCGAGCACTTCACCGGGGTCGCGCAGGTGCCGATCGGCGTCGCCGGGCCGCTGCTCGTCGACGGGGAGCACGCGCAGGGCGAGTTCTACGTTCCGCTGGCGACCACCGAGGGCACCCTGGTCGCGAGCTACAACCGCGGCATGAAGATGCTGCGCGAGGCCGGCGGCGTGAAGACCACGATCCTCGACGACGCGATGCAGCGCGCCCCCGCCTTCGTGTTCGAGAGCGCCCGCGAGGCGCGCGCGTTCGGGGAATGGCTGACCGAGCACTTCGCGGAGATCAAGCAGGCGGCGGAGACGCACCACGCGGTCGGCCGGCTGCGCGGCATCGAGCAGTACTCCGCCAGCCGGATCCTGTTCACGCGCTTTGACTACACGACCGGCGACGCGGCCGGCCAGAACCTCACGGGCAAGGCGACCGCCGCGGCGTGCGCGTGGATCACCTCCAACTACGAGGGCATCACCAACTTCTATCTGGAGTCGAACTTCGCCACCGACAAGAAGAGCTCGCAGGTCAACATCCTGCGCACTCGGGGCAAGCGTGTCGTCGCGGAGGCGACGATCCCCGCCGCGCTGATCGAGGAGCACATGCACACGAACGGCGAGAAGCTGTTCCGTGCGCGGCAGGTGTCGAACCTCGGCGGGTTCATGTCCGGGGTCAACAACAACGGCCTGCACTCGGCCAACGGGATCGCCGCCCTGTTCATCGCCACCGGCCAGGACGCGGCCAATGTCGCGGAGTCCTCGGCGGCCCTCGGCTTCAGCGAGCTGCTTGCCAACGGCGACTACTACGGCTCGATCACGATCCCTTCGCTGATCGTCGCGACCTACGGCGGCGGCACTGGGCTGGCCACCCAGCGCGAGTGCCTGGAGCTGCTCGGCTGCTACGGGACCGGGAAGGTTCGCAAGCTCGCCGAGATCGTCGCGGCGACGGTGCTCTGCGGCGAGCTCTCGCTCGGCTGGGCGATCCTCGCCGAAGAGTGGGTCAGAGCGCACGACCTGCTACGGCCGCAACCGGCCGTAGCCCCCGAATTGGCTCGGTCCTCCTAGGACAGCGCCTCCTCGGCAGGGAGTCCGCTGCCCACCTCCGCGCCCGAGACCCGATCGGGTAGCTATCCCCGCCGGCCCCGCGTCCTTCACCGGCTGTGGCCGAGCTCGGACGTACGCCGAGTGGGACGATCTGCTGAGCTGCGAGACGCTGTAGCAGCGTGACGAGCTGCGCGTGCTCGTCCGGGCAGTCGCTCGCAGAGCTCATGCCTGCGGCCCAACACGCCCTCGAGCAGCTCGCCGTATGGCCGAGGTGCCGTGGGCCCAGGAACAAGTCCGTACGCGCGTCTGGGCCGCGGCGCCCATGCGCTCCGCGTCGTGCGGGTCCTCCAGTAGCCCGCTCACGCGCGGCCGAAGGCTCAGGTCGCAGGGTCCACGAGGAAGCCGGTGCGGCCATCCTCGATCTGCTCACGGATGCCGCCGACCGCCGAGGCGACTACCGGGCGGCCCTTCCACATCGCCTCCGCGACCGTGAGCGAAGCCCTCCGCCAGGCTCTTCTGGGCGACGACGTCGGCGCGCCGCTGAAGCGCGTTGACGATCACGGCGTTCTCGTCAGCGTCGCTCATCGGCAGCAGGGCTAGGTGCACGCGGCGGCGGACCCGGCGCGGGAGCTCAGACCGGCCGCCTCGATCTCGTGAACACCTCCTGGCCCTCAGGGTGATCGGCGACCGCCGTCACATCGGGGCCCGCCAGCAGCAGGTGCGGCTCGTCCTCGCAGTGGACATGTTCGACGAACGCTGCGAGCACCCCCAGCGGGTCCTTCAGGCGGTCCCAGCGCGAGACCTGCGCGAGCAGCGGGACGCCGAGCCAGAGTTGTGCCTCCTCAACAAGTCGCGCCTTGACCTCGACGTGACCGGCCGTGCCGTCGAGTCGCTCGAAGACCGCCCTGGGATAGTGGTGGTGGCGGTCTGCAGCCAGTCCGGCGGCGCGCAGCACCGCGATCACGCTGGTGAACGCCATCGCATGGTTCTTCGGCGAGAAGGCATCGATCGAGGGCGCGATCACTGCAGCTTGGCGGATCGAGCCCGTCCCAGAAGTAGTCCGGATGGGAGAAGACATAGGCATCGCTCCGCTCGACGTATGGGATAAGGAACCGCCAAGCCTCGCGCGCGAGATCGTTGGGCGGATCGATGCCCACGTGTGCACGCCATATCACCGGCACGCCCGTTTCCAGCAGCCGCGGGATCATGCCGGCCGTCTGCGGATCGTGCAGCAGCACGACGTCCGCGGGGCGAATGCGCGCTGCCATCAGCTGGGCGTTCTCATCGCAGCAGCGCTCATAGGCGGTGCGCTCGGCCTCGCCCAGGGTCCCGCCGTCGCCATCGTGTCCGGTGAAGCTCGGTTGTGCAGACGCTTTGTGATGGCGGAAGAACTCACTCGTCGCCAGTAATCACCATCCAGCGTGCGTCACTCCCGCC
>CAWAKI010000006.1:0-255643 GCA_963782575.1 uncultured Solirubrobacteraceae bacterium
GGACGATGAACAGCGCGCAGGCGCTGACGGCGAACGAGGGACTGGCGAGTGGAAAGCGGATCTTCATCTTGACTCCTTGGTTCGAAAAGGGAATGGCACAAGCGTCCCGGCTCGCGCCGAAGCTGGCGATGGGGGCGGGCGGAGTCGACACCTAGCGCCGACCGGAGAGGTTCCTAGGGCAAACCCCCCGGGTTAGGTGTGGCAGAGCGTTCCGGGCGAGTCAGATGCTGGCTAACATCGGCGGGCAAGCTCCCAGGGGGTTTCGTTGCAGGCGCGAGAGTCGAGCGACTTGGCGGGTTGGGCGCTGGACGCCCAAGGGTTCCTCGCGTCCATCCTTCAGTGCGTCGCCCAGCCGGTCTGGGTAGTCGACCACGGCGGCCTGATCGTGTTTGCCAACCCCGTCGCGATATCGACGCTGGGATACGACAGCCTGGAGGAACTGCTCGGGCGCCACAGCCATGAAACGATCCACTACAGCCATCCCGATGGGAGGCCGTTCCCAGCCAGCGAGTCCCCATGTTGAGGCCGCGGACCACCGGTGAGACCGTGCGCTCCGACGAAGACTGGTTCTTTCGCAAGGACGGGACGATGTTCGCGGTCAGCTACGTGTCGGCGCCGATCGAGACGCCCTCCGGGCTCGGGGCGGTGGTGGCATTCACCGACATCGGCGAGCGTGTGCAGGTCGAGCAGGCGCGGCGCGAGAGCCAGGTGATGGAGGCAAGGAACGCCGAGCTGCGAGCAAGCGAGCTGCGTTACCGGGCGATTCTTGAGGCCGCGTTTGACGCGATCGTCAGCATCGACGGGCAGACACGCGTGACCTATATGAACCGGGCCGCTCTGCACACCTTCGGCTACTCACTCGAGGAGGTTCTGGGGCAGGACCGGTGCCGTTGATCGTTCCCCCTCGCCTGCAGGAGCGCTACCGCTCCTGGTGGCTTGACCGACAGCGAGAAGACCAGGAAGTGCTGGCCCGAGCGAACGAAGCGTGGGCGATGAGCTCCGACGGGCGGGAGTTCAAAATCGAATTCGCTGTCGCGCGAATGACCACCCCGGGGGCGATCGGCTACACGACCTACTACCGCGATCTGACCGACCGTGTCCGCACCGAGTGGGAGTTGCGCCAGGCCCGGCGCCGCGTGATCGAGGCGGCTGACCAGGAGCGCCGCCGGATCGCCCGCGACCTGCACGACGGCGCTCAGCAGCAGCTCGTTGGCCTCGCGTTCAACCTGGAGCTCGCGGCACAGCAGCTCAGCGGCGATCCTGCACGCGCGAGGGAGTCGATCGAGCTCGCCCGCGACGAGGCCAGAGCCGGCACGGCCGCGCTCCGAGAGCTCGTGGCCGGTATCCATCCGGCGATCCTCACCAATCGCGGGCTCGCGGCCGCCGTGACCTCGCTCACCGCCAGGATGCCGCTGCCAGTCCGACTGGACGAGCTTTACGAGCCAAGGCTCGACAGCCGCGTCGAGGCGGGCGCCTACTTCGTGATCTGCGAGGCGCTCACGAACGTCGTCAAGCACGCGAACGCCTCCGAGGCGATCGTCCGCACCCTCGTCGCCGACGGACAGCTGTTGGTGACCGTGACTGACGACGGCGATGGCGCCGCCGATGCCGCCAGGGGCACCGGCCTCACCGGTCTCAGCGATCGCGTCGCGGCGCTCAACGGGGCGCTGCAATAGCGAGCCCTCCCCGCAAGGGCACCACCCTGAGCTGCAGGATCCCGCTCGCCCAGCGGCCCGACCCCTCTTCCCGGGAAGGTCGCGATAGACGCATGAGCAGGTCGCTCGCGTTCAGGACTCCTGCAGCATGGTGAGCACGGCGAGCACGCGACGATGGTCGGTCGGCTCGCCCTTGAGGTTGAGCTTGGAGAAGATGCTGGTGACGTGCTTCTCGACGGCGGCGACCGTGACTACGAGCTGCTCGGCGATCCCCTGGTTGGATCTGCCCTGTGCCATCAGCTCGAGCACCTCCCGCTCGCGGGGGGTCAGCTCGTCGATGGGGCTCTGTGACCGGCGCCGGCCAACCATGCGTGCCACGACCTCCGGATCGAGCGCCGAGCCACCTGCTGCGACACGGCGCAGCGCGTCGATGAACGCCGGAAGATCGCTGACGCGGTCCTTCAGCAGGTAGCCGACTCCCTCTGCGCTGTCCCCGACCAGGTCAAGCGCGTAACGCTCCTCAAGGAACTGCGAAAGCCCCAGGACCCCGATGCCCTCCCCCAGTTCCCGCACCTCCACCGCGGCGCGGATACCGTCGTCAGTGAGCTCTGGCGGCATCTGCACGTCGACGATCACGACGTCTGGATGATGGGCCTTCGTCTTGCGCAGGAAGTCCTGAGCGTCAGCGGCCTGGGCGACCACCTCGAAACCTTCGCCCTCCAGCAGCCGCGCCAGCCCTTCACGCAGCAGCGCCTGATCCTCGCCGATCACTACCCTCAGCGGTTCTCCGGTCACGATCGCCTCAGCGCTCCGCCTCGGAGGCAACACCGAACAGCTCGTCGAGGTCGCTGACGGGCAGCCGCTCCTTGGCCACAAACCCGATCGCACCGCAGTCGGCGAGCCCCGCCTCGCTCACGTCCTCGTCGGCGGAGGTCAGCAGCACCAGCGGCGAGACGCGCATCGCAGCGAGCCGACGGGCCGCCTCCAGGCCGCTCATGTCCGGAAGGTTCACGTCCAAGAGCACCGCGTCCGGGCGCAAGGACTGAGTGAGACGGAGCGCCCCCGCACCATCAGAGGCCTGGCCGGCGACCTCGAAGCCACGCAACCGCAGCAGCCGCCCGGCGATCGTGCGGAACTCGCTTTCGTCATCTACGATCAGGACAGATATTGCCATCGAGGCGATCATTGCACCGGAACTCCAG
Organism: uncultured Solirubrobacteraceae bacterium; assembly: GCA_963782575.1. GTDB lineage: Bacteria > Actinomycetota > Thermoleophilia > Solirubrobacterales > Solirubrobacteraceae > Palsa-744. The sequence continues at coordinate 2,858 of CAWAKI010000006.1, forward strand.
CGTGGGGGTAGGGGCCGCCCTACATTTCGCCCTCGCTCACGAGCCGCCACTGCCGCCCGAGCGACGGCCAGGAGCAGGTGGCGAGATCGAGCCGACCTCCCCTACCTGCTCCTGGCTCTAGGGCGCTTTAGCGGGCGGTAATGCTGCCAAGCCCGGTTCGGCCGGTCAGTCTCTCGATACCGGTCACCACAACCGCCGGTTCCCCTGTGAGGTAGCCAGCGGATTCGCCGAATTCCAGATCATCTGTGCCGACCGCAGGGGCCAGCGATCCTGCCAAGGCGACCGGCTCAAAGGTGCCGGTGCATTGCAGCAGCAGGGCAACTCCGTCTATGTCGTTCTTGGGGACGAGCCCATGAAGGAGATGGGTGCCCCAAGGAAGCCCACGCGCTTCGATGGTCACGTGGGAATGCATCGGGCAGAAAGGGAGCGACTTCGGATAGAAAGAGCAGCGTGACGCTTCGAATTCACTGATTTCGCCCGTCCCGGGGCCGCCTTCCGGAGGATTTGTAATCGTACCGTTGGTCTTCACGCGGCAGCTCACGCCCGCTTCGAGCTCGGGCATGTGGAACGTCAGATCTCCGTGTGAGGCGACTGGGACGGTCTCTCCTGCCGGGATTAGCTCACGATGGCTGTACCAGTGAAGACTCGATTCCGCTTGCGCCGTTGCCGGCACCGCGATGAGTGCGGCGGCTGCCAGGATCGGGATGAGTCTGACGATGAGCTTGTTCATTTGTGCCTCCTTGGATCGGGTGCTCGGCTGGCGGACTGGGTTCGCAGACGGGCACCGCTCAGCTTGGGTTGTTCTCTGCAGCCTGCCGGCGAGTGTGCCCTTCGGCCACCGGGTGCTCCCTAGGCTCGCTCTCGCGGGCGCCCGAGATCTGAGCTCGTGATTTCCCGAGGTCCAGCCGGGGGTGATCCTCCTCGGGGCTACCGCGGTTCACGGGATCACCGAGAACCGCACGGTGCTTCGATAGCGCGGCGAGGCCAGTAACTCCGTGTTCGCGCTCCCCGAACGAGAACACCGGTGGAAACCTTGATCCGCACAACGACGGCAGTTCACCGCGCTTTCGACACAGTCCTCATCTTGGAGGGGCTCCGGGTATCCGCGCGTCGGTCCCTGCGCCGACAGCCAAGGTGTCAGCGGAGCGTGTCGTCGGGCACCCCAGACGCGAGTGCCTCGACCGGTTCTCCGTCGTCGGCCGCCGGCGACAACGGGGCGTGGTCCACCGAATCAGAATTCGGCGATCGGTTCGCTGGGGATTTCCGTGGTGAAGTAGTAGTCGCTGTTGCGGTCGTAGATCTCGACCCCGATTTCGACGGTGCGGGTCTTTTCGCACAGTCCGCTGCTGGCTGCGCGATTCAGCCTTCCAACGCCGGTTGCGGTTACGTAGGTGATGGTCTGCGGTCTGAAGCTCCCTTCGAACTTCGTGTATTCGTAAACGCACGATCCGAGTTCGCTGAAGACGATCCGCGGGCGAGCTTTGAACACTGCCTTGCCAGCGGTGGAGAGGCTCTCGGCGCCGATCGAGCCGGAGATCGAGTAGAACAGGCCGCACTCGTCGCGCAGGGGCGTCTTCAACGTGACCGTGTCGGTGGGCTTGCCGCTGCTCGCGACCTTGCCTTCGGCTTCCAGTTCGCAGCGCCCATCGAACTGGATGCGCTGGGTGACTGGCGTGTGGGTGCTCACGCGAGCGCCCGCCGACAGTAGGTATAGGTCCTCTTCTGAGGGGGCGGGCCTGACGTGGAGCAGCCCCGCTCGATAGTCGAACCTGTAGTTGGGCGAGCTGCCGTTGCGACAGACGATCGTGTAGCTGCCCGGTCCGGTCACGGTCTTGGTCGTCTGACAGGTGGGCTGCGCGGTCAGGTTCGCGGGTGTTTCGCCGTCCACAAAGCCGTTGTAGGTCGGTGTGTATTGGGTGGGCAGCGTTTCGCCGTTGGTGTATGTGGGGCTTGGCGCGATGACGGTGAGCGCGGCCGGTTCGACGTTGACGCTCTGCTGTGCCTGAGTGGCGGGCGCATAGCTGCTGTTGCCGGCCTGATCGGCGTTGATCGTGCAGGTACCAGGGTGGGCGAAGTGGATCGTGCGTCCTGTGAGCGTGCACACGTTGGCGGAGCTGGTGGCGACGGCAAGTGTGACCGGGTTGCCGGAGCCGCCACCCGTTGCCGAGACGGAGTAGCTTTCACCGACCGTCCCAGGTGACGGCGCGTTCGATGTGAAGGCTATGGTCTGGGGCGGTAGCACGACGTAGTCGAAGGAGTAGGACCAGCCGACCTTGTTGCCGGCGTTGTCGACGCAATCGCCGGTCAGGTCATCGCCGGTCACGGCCGGTCCGCTGTAGGTCACCGACGTACATTCGTGTAGACCGGAAAGTCTGTCCACGGCCCCGGCGGTCACCGTGAACGGAGCGGTGAAGACCGGCACGCCGTTGGTTGCGATCTCGTCGGGCGGGCGACTGGTCCTGACGATGACGTTGCCGGGCGGCTGCTCATCGACGTTGACGATCTGGGTATCGCTCGCGCTGTTGCCCGCTTGGTCGCTGCAGATGCCGGTCTCGGGCTGCCCTGAGCCTTCGCGGCTGACCGTTGTGGTGACCGATGAGGCGATCGTGGGTGATGCAGATGCCGCGCACGACCATGTGAGCGTGACCGGCTTGTCGTTCCAGCCGGCGCCGTTGGCCGCTGGGCTATCGCCGCGGAACGTGATCGTCGGAGGGGTGCGCTCGATGTCGATCGGGAGCACGTCGGTCGGGCTGCCGCCCTGGCGCAGGGCTATCGTGTGCTTTCCCTCGGCGCTGAACTTGAATGTCGCGGGCAGGCTGACTTCCTTGCATTCGCCCGGTTTGGGTTCGTTGCAGAATTCACCGCTGTCGATCCCGTACGCTGCCGAGCCCGAACCCCCGACCGTCACGACAACGTCGTCGGCGGTCCAGCTTCCGAACTGATAGTTGCCGTCGTCTGCGGCGCTCACGTGATTGACGGCCTCGGCGGACACGGGCAGGCTGTTTCGCGTCGCAGCGACGATGTGGACGACTTCTGTTTTCGGCGTCTCGAACAGGCCACGGTTGTTCTCGGAGAAGAACTTGACGTTGTAGATGCCCGGTTCGTGCAGCCCGATCGGCGACTGCGCGTTGTACTTGGTGCAGGCCGACAAGTCCTGCGGCGAGCAGGCCGCGTCGTTGACCGAGTAGTAGGTAGCCTTGATGCGCGACACCGTCGGCAGCGCGGTCTGCGCCCGGAAGCTGAGGCCTACCTGTTCTGTGGTCTCGCTCCCGAAGTCGTAAAACCCCTTGCCGTAGGGCAGAGTCCCGTCAAGCTCTGTCTGTGGCGCGCCGAGTTCCCTGTAGACGCTTTCGGCGATGTATTCGGTGATCACACGCTCGCCTTCTTCGTTGGGATGTGCCTCGCCACCGACCTGCTGCTCGATGCCGAGCGATTCAACGCTGGTGAGGAGGTTCGCGATGTTCAGCGATGTGCCGGGGGTGAAGGCTCGCACCCATGCCTCGTCGGGCTGGCCTTCGTTGCTTGTCCAGGCACAGAAGCCGTGCTGCTTGAACGCGCTCGCGATGCCGCTCACCAGATGCCATCCATAGCGGTGCGCGGCTTCGGTAATCGCTTCGTTGAGCGGCGTGAGCACGTCTTCGTAGGCCCACTGCCATGTGGCTGGGTTCAGCACCTCCAGGGTGCATTCGTAGTTCGACTGGTAGGTGCCGAAGGTGCCGCCGGCGTTGTGCGTCGGATCGTAGTATTCGCTGATGAAGACGTTGCTGATTTCGTGTTCGCCGAGCGCCTTGGCGAGTTTTTCGAAGAGCCCGGGGAGTTCTTCAACGTTTTCCTTGACGCTTTTGGTGAAGCTCGCGTTTTCCTGACAGAAGCCGAATTCCGCGAGGCACTTCTCGATCAGGTTGGCAAAGCCACCGTCGATGTTGTTGGCCCCGAGCGTCATGGTTAGCGCGGTGATATGCCTGGAGCCGAGCTGGGGTACCTGTTTGGCGATCACTTCCTGGACGTCGGCGCCCGCGCACGCCAGCTGCGTGTAGGATACGGCCCGGTTGGTTTCTTCTCGGAACTGCTGCGCGAGCTGCGTCGGCGGCGCGTGTTCTGACTGGTGGCAGGGACTTGGGTTGGTCCCAGCAGGGTAGGTCTGCAGGATTGTCGGCCCGAGGCCGTCGCTCCAGATGGCCTGCGGCAGCGCTCCGCCGGTCGAGCCGTTCGGGTTGCCCTCACCCGATGCAACGGAGTCGCCGATCGAGGCAAACGTGTATTCGGCTTCGCTCACGACGATCGTGAACGTCGTCGTGTACCACACCGACGCCCCCGTGTTGTAGACCACCGTGACGTTGTAGGTGCCCGGCGCCGAGTAGGTGTGAGCTCCGCGCAGTTCGCATTGGTCGCAGTTGAAGCCCGCCAGCGAGCTGTGCGCTTCTTCCTCACTGCCGTCGCCCCAGTAGACCTTTGGATTCGGCGCGGCTGCCACGTTGACGCTCGGCGCGAACTCCGTCGTGGCCAGCGTGATCTGCCCGGTGCTCGTGTAATCCGTCAGTGCGATCTCTTCGTGCGTGTAGACGTAGCCGCTGGACGCCAGCGCGGTGGTCGCTCCAGTCGCCATAAGCACCAGCGCCATCGCCACCAGTGCGACGGCCAGGTCAAGTGCCCCGCGCGCCGGGCGGATCGGCTGGCCCTGGCAAGCGAAGTGCTTGCGTCGGACGACATGCGCTTCGGGACCGTGGAAATCTGACGCAAGGGGCGTGGACACTTCGACCTCCTCCGCTGCGCCGGATAGCGCTCGGGTGGAATGGACCAGTTCAGTAGACGTCCTCAGCTTGCGCGAAGGAGGGCACCTGGGCCACCGGGTCCGCATGATCCTCTCGCTAGCGTCCACCCGAGACGGGGAGTATGGGAATCCCGACCACCAGCACGCCGCGGCTGAGACCTACGACGTTGGGGAGTGACGTCAATGACTGGGCGCCGGGCTTAGATCAGGCGACCGCCCGGCCACCGCTACGGCGCTGACACACGCGCAAACGGAACCCTACTGGAACCTCACCTAGCCGCCGACGGACCCGCCCCACGAAAAAAGGCCCTGATGTCCAGGGCCTTTTCTCCATAGCAGGGGCGGGATTCGAACCCGCGACCTTCGGGTTAGAGCGCGACGGGTACGCCGAAAGACAGTCATCTAGCGTGAGTCGAGTCAGAGACAAAGCTGCTCGGCTCGCACCGCGGCCCTCGTCGGCCAAACGAACCTGTCCAGCGTGTAGAGCAGGCCGGCGCTTTTCAGCCGTGTGACGCTGTGGGTGGGGTCTCGACCGAGCTCGCGACCGAGATCCTCTACGGAGCGCGGCCAAGGCTGCTCTCGATCGAGGACGATCAGCATCACCGTGCGGTCGGTGGTCTCGTCCTCCTCGCTCGGGGCGGGAGTACGCTGCTCGCGCATGGGAAGGTTCTTCCTTTCCGTGCCGGGCCCCCGGCAGTTCCAGCTGCGCGGGGGCCGCTTAATACGTTTGCGAGCGAGCGTATGGCACCCATGCGATGGAATCCGTCGCCGGCGCTGCGACCACGGGACGTACGCAGCGTGCGCACAGCTGCGACCGTTCTGCGTACGTAGGCACCTCGGCCGTCCCGCAAATTGGGGACTTTCGTTCGGAGTGCTTCGCAGCCACCTGTCCGAAGAAACCCCTGCAGGAGCGCGAAATTCGCGCTTCTTCGCACTCAGTGCAACAAGTGGGCGATACTGGGCTCGAACCAGTGACCTCCGCCTTGTCGAGGCGGCGCTCTCCCAGCTGAGCTAATCGCCCTGGGAAGAGGCCAAGGGTATCAACGGCGCGGCGCTCCGAGCGAGCGCCGAAGGAGGCCTGGCCCGGGCGGCGGGGCGACGCCGCCCGGTTCCCTGGCCCCATGCCCCGGTGCCGCCAACCGCTCTCCCAGCGGCGACCGGGGTCGTTGGAGTCAAGAGGTCTAGGGGACGAGCAGTTCGCGCGCCCCGCCGCCGGCTTCGGGCGACTGGGTTTCGGTCTGCGGTTCGGCGGCTTCACGGCGCCCGAACGGCGATTCACCGCCTTCGGAGCCTTCGACGCCCTGCGCGCCGCGGGCTTCGCTCTGGCCTTCAGAGGCTTCCGCACCCTGCGCCTCCGGAGCCTTCGGCACCCTGCCCTTCTCCGAACAGCCCGCGGCCGGCCTGTTCTTCGTGTGCGCCCATCCCGGAGCGGACTGCGTTCGCGTAGGCGACGCCTTTGCCGGACTGGATCGCCTTGACGGCTTCGGCGACGGTGTCTGAGGAGATCGCGAACCCGACGCCGGTGCTGCCGGGCTGCGAGCCTTCCGAGCGCGTCGCGTCGCTGGCGATCTGCGAGTTGACGCCGATGACTTCGCCCTCGGCGTTGATCAGCGGGCCGCCCGAGTTGCCCGGGTTGAGTGCCGCGTCGGTCTGGATCGCGCCCGTGATGCTCGCGCCGTCGGGGGCGCTGATCTGGCGGCCGAGCGCCGAGATGATGCCCTTCGTGAGCGTCTCTTCGAGGCCGTACGGGTTGCCGATCGCGTACACTTGGTCGCCGACTTCGACCGACTTGGCCGACGTCAGCCTCAGCGCTTTCAGGCCGAGCCCTTCGGGGTTGACCTTGATCAGCGCGAGATCCTTGTTGGCTTCTTCGCCGACGAGCGTCGCGGAGCGCGAGGTGCTCGCGCTGCCACCCGTGGTGATCGCGAGCTGCGTGGCGCCTTGGACGACGTGGTCGTTGGTGAGGATCAGACCGCTTTCATTGAGGACGATCCCGGTGCCCTTGTCCTCACCCTCGGCGGTGCGGGCCGTGATCGACACGACGCCGGGCGAGTCCTGTTTGTAGATCTGGGTCGCGCTCGGGGCGGTGTTGGCGACCTCGTGTCGCGTCGCGCCCGAGCGCGTGCCGGACGCCGCGGCGGCGGCCTGCGTGGTGCTCACCGAGCGCGAGTCGCCACCGACCAGCAGCGTCACGACGACGGCGAGCGCCGCGCCGATGGCGGCGGCGATCAGGAAGGGGGCGACCAGTCCTCTGCTTTTCATCTACGACCTCGGTTCTCGCGTGGGTTCGAGGTCATGCTGGATGACGACGCTGAGCACTCGCTAACAGCGCGGGAACGGTTCCCTAAGGAATCCTGAAAAAGATCCTTACGGCCACCGAAGCGCCAGATAAGAGACCGCCAACCGCCGGCGGCGCTCAGCGGCGGTCTTTGGCTGCCCGGCGAGCGGCACTCCCGCGACGGCCGAACAGCAGCCGCGCGGGCAGCGGCACCGGGCTGACGCGCTTGGCGGCGCTGCCGACCAGCAGCCGCGGTTCGAGCTTCTCCATCAGCTGCTCGAGCTCGCGGCGCTCGCTCTCCTCGAGCGCCCCGCGGCGCCGCGCACCCGCCGCGACGAGCGCGGCCAGCCGCCGGCGCTCGTCGGGCTCGAGCCGGCCGACGTGGCGGCCGGCGATCATCGCGAGGTCACCGGCCAGCAGCAGCCACCCGAACGGGACGGCTTTGCTCGCGCGCCTTATCGGCGAGAACGGGGCCATGCACCGACGTTAGCCGCCCCCGGCTCAGCGCGAGCCGATCGAAGGCCCTGTGTAGGTCACACCTTGCGGGTTGACCCAGCGCACGCGCCAGCGCACTCCCGCCACCGTAGAGGCGAGCGTCCAGTAGCCGCGCGAGTCGGTCTGCACCTGCGCGAGCGTCGTGAAGCGGCGCGCGCCGCGCCGCTGCACTTCGACGGTCAGGCTCGTCGCTTCGCGGGCCGGCGCGCACGAGCCCCCACAGCGAGTAGCCCCCGCCGTTGCGGAGAACGACCAGCGGGACGGCGAAAGCCTTTGAACAGCGGCTTCTGCCTGCCCGTCGCGTACTCGAGGCCGGTCTGGAAGCCGACCGCGCGCCGGCGGATCGGGTCGTCCTTCAGCAGGTACTGCGAGAACGAGGCGACGCGCGGGTTCACGTAGGCGATGCGCTCTGAGATCGCGTCCCATTCGGCCTGCTCGGCGGCGGGCACGCCCTGGTAGAGGTTCGGCTTGCTCATGATCCCGTACTCGGTGATGTAGACCGGCAGGTGTGCCGGCAGGGCGCCCGCACGCGCGGCGCGGTCCAGCGCGGCGGTGAGCTTGTAGAGCGTGGCGATGCTGATCGTTTCGGGGTTGCGCGGCTGGCGCAGCGGGCCGATCGCGTTCGGGTAGGGGTGCACGCCCCAGCCGGCGGTCGGGAGCGCCCCGCACGAGCGCGCGCGGTGCCAGCTGCCGCTCAGGCACAGCGCTTCGCGCAGGAACAGCAGCGGCGACATGTTGTAGCCCGCGTGGGCGCCGACCGGCGTGCGGACATAGCTTTCGCCTTCCGGCGCCGTTTCGCCGATCAGCACGGCCGGCTGCGCGATCCCCGCCGCCTGCAGCCCTGCGTAGCCGGCCTGATACAGGCTCCGGTACAGGCGCGGCGAGGCGGGCGAGCCGTTGCGATTGAACTGCGGCGCGAGGAATTCGTGGTGGTTGGGCTCGTTCCAGATCGAGAACAGCTGCACCTCACCGCCGTAGTGGCGCCCGACAGCAGTCATGAAGCGCTCGAACTGCAGGCTGCTCGGCCTCGTGACGAGGTTGTCGTGGCGCGGTTCGCCGGTCGCCCAGCGCGGCACCGGCGAGGTGACCGTCAGCAGCACCTTCCACCCCAGCCGGTGGGCTTCTTCGATCAGGGCGTCGTACTGGCCCCAGTGATAGGCGCCCGGTTCGGTTGCGTCGAACGACGGTTTGTGGACGCTGTTCGCACGCGGCGCGACTTCGTGCCAGCTGAGCTCGACGCGCAGCGCGGAGACGCCGAGCCGCTGCAGGGTCGCGATCGTCGACGGGCGCGTGGAGGGCGTCAGCAGCAGCTTCGGAGCCTCGAAGTAGGTCACCTGCCCCGTCGAGGCGAGCGCGGACGTGCCGAGCGCGGCGCCGAGCACGGACAGGGCGAGCACGGCTCGGAGCAGCTTTCGAAGACGCGGCATCGTTCCTCGCTTCCGTCGGGGGAGCGGCCTTCCTGGGGGACCCGGTGCGCGCGGCCGCTGCGGCGCCGAGGCGTTGGAGCTAAGACACGCCTACCCGCCCGAGGTTGCGCTCCCACGCTCTCGCCCCGTGGCCGCTAGCCTTGTCCCTCCGGGCGACGTGGCGGAGTGGCTACGCAGCGGCCTGCAAAGCCGTCTACACCGGTTCGATTCCGGTCGTCGCCTCTAGGCTTTGCTGACCCACGAGGGCTGAACACCGAGCGGCGACCTCGTCGGCGGTCAGTAGTCGCGTGACGATCCCGCTGACGCGCTGGATCTGTCCCTAGCGGACGGTGATCGTTCGCGTGCCTACGGTGAGGCTCGTGCCGGCCGGGTAGAACAGCGGTCCGTTGTTGTGCGCCCCGTAGCTGTAGCGGACGCTGATCCGAGCGGTGCCCCGGCAGTTGTTCTGAGCGATCTGCTTGCGTGACGATCTGGCCGGCGCGGACATCGGAGGGGACCGGGCCCTCCTGCGTCGTGTCGCGGCAGCTGACCGAGACGAGGTACCCCGAGGCGCCGCTGGTAACCGGGACGCGGGCGCGGAAGCTGATGAGGAACATCGGCAGCACCTCGTTTCTTGTAGCGCAGCCGCACTCGTCTGTCGGCGAGGACGACGGACACCGGAGACGCGACGCTCGAGGCGGTCACGCCCGGCGGGGCGATCGGGCTTTTCGCCGACGGGCGGGCAGGCTCGTGCTGTCCGCCCGAGTTCCTCGTCCGGTGTGGCAGACCTGCCCGTCGGCGTAGGTGATCCGGCGGATCGGTGCCGACGCCTGGGCCGCCTGGCTCATACTCCGCCGCCTTCCAGGCCGAGCTTCGCAGGGGCTCGATCGACGATCAGGTAGGCGCCCTGCGCGCCAACGGTCGAGACCGTATGAAGCTGCCCGCTCGGGTCTGCGTAGGTGATGGTGCGCGCCAGGGGCCCTGCCATGCCGGCCATCACGAGCCGCTCGTCGCGTTGCGGGGCAGACGGGCGGCGGCGGTGTGATAGCCTGCCGGGAGCCGAGCAGGACTGTTCGACGACTGCCCGCTGGCGGGTGTGCCGTCCATGAACACGCCCGCGAACGCTTGGCCACGGCATCGAGGGGCCACACGGGAACGGGCCTGCAGATAGTCGAGCGGAAGGGCGTGAAAGCGGCCATCGTTTGAGAACGCGCCGTCCTGGCCGATGACTCCGAGCTCTCCGCGCACGACGCGACCGAACTGCAGGCATCCGTAACCGCGGGTCGTGGCGATGAACCGTGCCCCCCAAGGCGGGCCGCCGGCAGGATCGCTCACCTGCAAGGTGATCGCCGCGAGCTGCCGGGCAGCGGCACGCCCAACCCGCTGCGCGGCTGCAGCGGGACCCCGCGCGGCAGAGCGACCGGGGCGCCGCTGAGCAACAGGCTCTGGGCGGCCAGCGCGGCGGCGCCGGACGCCAGGAGCACCAGCGGCGCGCGAGCAGCGGGGAGCGCCGCCAGACCCTGGTCCCGACGAGCGGCGCGCGAGCCGCGGCGACGAGCCGCGGTCCTCTGCCGGGCGGCGTCGATGAGCTCGCGCTTCGAGCTCGCGTACCAGAACGCCGGGCGATCCATCTCTCGAGCATTTCGGTCATCGTGGTCCCTCCAAGCCTTTGCGTATCAGCGACAGGCCGCGGTGCACGCGCTGGCGCACCACGCCTCAGAACATTCGAGCTCGCTCGCCAGCTCGCGGTATGGGCGCTCGTCGATCACGCGTCCTCGGACGGCCACGCGCTGCTCGGCCGTCAAGGCCGAGAGCCACTCCTCGGCCTCGTCCTCGGCGACGAGGCAGGCGGTCTCCTCGATAGAGGCGGCAAGCCGCGTCATCGAGCGTGAGCGATCCCATGCCCTGGCGGGAACGAGCACTCGCTTCACCCGACCGCGGGCAAGGCTTCCCGCGAGCACGTGTCGGGCTATGCCGAGCAGCCAGGCCCGTGCCTCTCCCCGTCCCGGGTCGAATCCCTGATGGGATTCCAGGGCACGCGCGAACGTCTCGGCCGTCAGGTCGAGCGCCAGATCACCACGGCCTGTCGCCCGCACGAAGAAGCCGAGCACGACCCGCTCATGACGCCGATAGAAGAGCCCGAAGCCCTCGGGGTCACCCGACGGGTCTCGCAACAGGTCCTCATCGCTGCGGTCTCGATCCCGCACAACCATGTATTGCGGCTTCACACGACCGTTGTGACGGGCAGATACTCACCGCGTCCACCACGGTGCCCCGGGGCGAAGCGCATTCGCGACGGAGCCCCGCGGGCAACCACCGTCAGCGGCACCTACCCCGCGTAGGTCTCTGCGGGGGGCTGGCAGGTGGGAGCGGCTCCCCGGTATAGCCCGAGGCTCGACCCCACTGCGGAGATCGCCTTGCCGTGATAAGTGGCGACGGGGCGCCCTTCGTTGGCGAGCTGGGCCGTAATTAGGACCGTGTCTCCCGGGGGGATCGCGTGCGGGTGGATGACCCACTCCAGGCCCGAGAGCCCTTCCCCTGCTTTCTGCGATTCGACCATCTGCTGGAGCTGTTGGTTGGACTGTTCTCCCGGAGGGCCGTGTATCGGTTCGGCGGTCTGGATGCAGCCGCTTTCGATCCGGGCGATCCGTGCCCTCACGCCGAGCCTTTCGAGCGCTTCGTTGGCGCCCGACACGCCGATCACTTCGTTGAGTGTCAGCGTCACCGAGCCGTCGGCGTTGACAGCCACGCCGTAGGCCGGCGTTGTGCTGGTCCCGCCCGTCAGCGCCAGGGCGATGGTCACGCCGAGGATGATCGCGCTCCCTACGGCGAGCCGGATCCCCCGCAGCGACCGGCGCCTTGGCGGGGGCTGGCGGGCGGCGAGTGCTCGGTCCGCCTCGGCCTCGCCGAGGAGATCGGTCCAGAGTCGGTCCTCGATCGTGGACATCGTTCTCATGTTCCTTTCCTCAGGCGCGCTCGCGCCCTGAATAGCCGTACTCGCAGCGCACCCGGCGATACGCCTAGGGCCGCCGCTGCTTCGTTGGGAGCCATACCTGCCAGGTCGACAAACTCCACGGCTTCGCGCTCGGAGACGGACAGGCTTGCAAGCTGGCCAAGCAGCTCGCGGCCCGCGCGCTCAGCGTCGATCCGCTCAAGCAGCTCGTCCGTCTCGTCCGCATCCAGGATCCGGCTCGTCTGCTCGCGGCGCGTAACGTCCTGGCGACGGGCCTCACACTCGCAGTGTTTGGCGTAGACGCGCCGGGCGATAGCGAACAGCCACGGGCGCTCGCTGCCCCGTGCGGGTGGCGAGGATCCGAAGGACCTGATCGCCTCGACGAACGTATCGGCTGTCAGATCGAAGACGGCCTGCGGGTCGCGGCTGCGGCGCGCGAAGAACGCCATCACGGCACTCATGTGAGACCGGTACAAAGCCTCGAAGTCGCTCGCTGGCAGCCTCACGGTTCGAGAGGGCCTCGCCAGTCTGGTGGCTCACAACCTGTAGGTGGGCTCGATCGTCCACGTCGTTACATGTTCGCCGGCGCAGCCCCGCCGCTACGCCCACTGTTCTCGGGCGCGTCCGGCGCGAGCTCCTGCGGCGCGACCGTGCCGGTGGGCAGCACTGTCTGCCGCGCTCGCTCAGCGCGTCCGCTCCGGCGCGCCATCTCGATGCGACCCACGGTCGGGTGGGCGGCCGACCGCCGGTATCCGCAGGCGACTCGACGCGGTCGCACGCGCGAACCCGAGGTCCCACTCGGCTTCGGGTAGCTCCCGATGATCGAGCGACGGGGTGTGTCGCCGGCTGGCGCGCGTTTTGTTCGCGAGCTGGTAGATGCGTCGCTCGTCCTGACCTTCCTGGCCGAGCTCCTCGCGCGCGAGAAACCACTCGGTGCCCTCGCGGGCACGTGAGGCTTGGACGTAGGGGTGTCGTCGGCCGGCGTGGCGTGTAACGCTCGGCGGGTAGCCGGTCATTATCAGGCAATGAGTGCACGCGACCGGTTCGAGCTGATCTACAACAAGCATGCGCCGGTCGTGAAGGCCTACGCGATGCGTCGCGCTCCCGCATCGACGGTGGACGACATCGTCTCGGATGTCTTCACGGTCTGCTGGCGTCGCCTGGAGGATGTCCCCGCCGACCCGCTGCCCTGGTTAATCGGGGTCGCAGCTCGTGTGCTGCGAACACACCGACGCACCGAGACGCGCCGCGACCGCCTGAGCCAACGCTTGGCAGACAGCGAGACCACGGCTGGTTGGGAGGGGCCTCCGCTCGAGCCGGCCAGCCTGGGAGCGGCGCTCGAGCTGATGCGTGAGAGCGACCGAGAGTTGCTCCTCCTGATCGCGTGGGACGGCCTCACTCCGACGCAGGCCGCAACGGTCTTGGGGATCGCGCCCGTAACGGTTCGTGTGCGATTGCACCGCGCGCGGAACCGGCTCAGGCTCGCCCTTCTCCAGACCGGCCCCGAGGCTGCGGACCGACCAAAACTAGCGATGGAGGCGTCGCCATGAACACCTACCCACTCGATCTGCTCGCGGCCTCCAATCCCGTCCGCGAGCTTCCACCTGTCGCCCCGGTCGAGAGCCTGCGATTCCTGAACGAGCCGGCCCGCGCGGCGGGAGTCGTGCGTCCTCGGCGGCCGCGAGGCCTCGCCTTGCGTGCAGCGATCATCGCCGCTGTCGTGGCCGGCGGCACCGCCTTTGCGCTCTCGGCGGGCTCCTCAGGCCCCGGCGTGGATGTCGCCGCTGCAGCGTATGCGGCGACGTCCGCTGGGAACGGCGTAATCGAAGCGGAATTCATCGTCAGATCCGCACGTCCGGGAGTCTCCCGGACGCCGCTGTTCCGTCGCCGGGAATGGCTGGATGCTGCGACGGGTAGGCGCCGCGAGCAGACACTCGACCGCAACGGCATGGTCTCCTGGGAACTAGCGACGGCTCCGGGGTCGGCCGAAGTCCGGATTAGCGCGGGAGGGGCCATCATCCCCTCGCGCGTTCGCACGGCTCGAGGAAAAGTGCCTACGGTTGACGGCCTTGCCGTGAACGGCCTTGCCCTTTATCGCCAGCTCTACCAGGGGCGGGGCATCAGAGTAGTGGGACGGCAACGTCTCGGCGGTCAGCTCCTCTGGAAGCTTGAAGGCGTGGTCGCGTGGGAGACCCACCATCTGGGCTCGCGACTGATCCCGGTCTTCGGCGAGGTTGTCCTCGTCGACCCGCACACGTATCTGCCGGTGATGGAGCGGCAGGTGGATCTGACCCGGCCCGGGCACCCGACGATGATCGAATCGCGGCTCGTCCGCTATCGCGAGCTTGCCCGAACCGCCTCAAGCGAACACCTCGTTCTGCTGGGCTCCACAAGATCGCGTGTCCGGCGTTAGCGCGTCGGAGCGTGGCGTCCAGCTCCGCGTGAGCGCGGTCTCCGGTTTCGGCGGTTGGCGCCTACCGCAAGCCACGGCGGCCATGCCACGGAACTCGCAACGGCCGCGGACACCGAGCACCAGGAGCGCTGAGGAGCACTGGCGAGCGGTCACAGGCTGTGGGCGTCGCTCGTAGTGATGACAGATGGCTCACGAGGATCAGCGATCAGACGCTGCGCTGCTCGCGGTGACGCCCGGTGACGGCGAGGCGTTCTCGGTCTTCTACCGCCGTCATGTCGGCGCTGTTCTCGCGTACCTGGTGGGTCGTACCGGCAGACCCGATCTGGCAGCCGACATCTGCGCCGAGGTGTTCGCTGCCGCCTTGGAGACGAGCGAGCGCTTCAACGAGCGGCGGGGGCCGGCGCGGGCATGGCTGTTCAATATGGCATCCAGTCGGCTGACCGACGCGGCTCGCCGGGGAACGGTCGAAGACCGGGCAAGGCAGCGACTCTCGATGCCCGCGATCGAACTAGAAGATGAGGATCTGGAGCGAATCGAGACGCTGCAGGACCCCCAGCTTCATGAGGCGCGCGAGCTCTTGGAGAGCCTCCCCGTCGACCAGCGGGAGGCCATCAGAGCGCGGGTACTAGAAGAACGCGACTACTCCGATATTGCCGCCAGCATCAGCACCTCGGAGCATGTCCTCCGAAAGCGCGTCAGCCGAGGCCTGGCTGCGCTGCGAACCCAAATGGCCGAGGAGGGACACCGATGAGCGCCTTTGTCGAGACCCTTGAGCGAGATCTTCTGGAAGCCGCGAACCGACTGCAGCGACAGTCGCTGCAGGCCGAGCCGAACCGGCGACGCTCCCACCGACTCAGGCTCCTGGGCGCGCTGGCCGTGCTGCTCGTTCTCGCAGCCCCAGCACTCGCGGGCGTCCCGGGCATCTGGCGCGGCGTGCTCGCCGGGTCCTCCGCCCCGACACTCACAACCCGCCCTCCGGTTGAACCGCTGCTGGCCGAGCTGGGCGCCCTTCGCCGCCCCGCCACAGCCCTTGACCGCTCACAGGACGCGGCGCTGGCGCTCGCGCAGAGCGGGCCGCTGAGTGCCGTCAGCGTCAGCGACATCCGCTACGTCGGTATCTCGCCGATCGGTGACCCGCTGTATCTGGTTCCGTACCGCTCGCGTGCCCGGCTGGTCGCGAGCGAAGGTCTGGGCGAAGCCTCCACAGGGAAGGTCATGTTCAACGGCCACCCGCCGAGCGCCAAGCAGCGGCTGAGCCTCGGCGCCATCCGCAAACACCTGCGGGCATTTCTCAGTCAGCCCGGTGCGTGTCTGGTCGGGATCTCGTCAACGAGCCCCGAGATCGACGATTGCGCGAGCGCTCGCGAAATCGCAGCCGGCACCGACTACACGACCGTAGGTGTATACCGCGTCGCCCCGGAGACACCAAGCACGCCAGCGGCGGGGAGGCTCGGCACCGGGCACGTGGTCGCCACGATCGCCAGCGGGATCGTCCCTGACCGCGTCGAGCGGATCCGGCTCACGTTCCCAACAGGCAGGACCGTAACGATCCCGGTCCACGAAAACCATTTCGCGCTGATCCTGAGCAACGGTGAGGGCGGGACGCCCGACATCAGATGGCTCACGTCAAACGGCGAAACACTCCGCTGGATCCCCGCGCGCTGAAGGCGCCGCGTCAGCGTCGGTCACACCGTGCGCCCTGTGCGTCAATCCTTGTAGATGAATGGTTCGTCGCGTCCGGATGAGGTGCTGCTGCTCGCCGCGCGCGGCGGGGATGGCCAAGCGTTCGGCGAGTTCTACAAGCGAAGGAGAACTGGGTCTGGATGGTAAGACCCGCGGCCGGGCACCGGGAACGACGAGATGCCAAGCCACGGGAGAGGGCGCCCCAAAGGCGCCCCAACCGACCGACTTATGAGAGCGTCCGAGAGCAGCGAACGTCCCCGAAGGCCGTTTAGGTAAGCCAAGGACACCGGTTCTGGGCAGCCTGCAAAGCCGTCTACACCGGTTCGATTCTGGTCGTCGCCTCTCCCGGACTCCCTGCGCGGGTGATGCGGTCGCGCGGACCGGGGCCCTATTCGGCCGGCAACAGGCCGGGGTGGGCGGCCTCGTAGGCGATGCGGCCCCGCTCGGCCGCGACGTCGCCGCGCATCTGGCTGAGCCCTTCGAGGATCATCGAGAAGGACCCGCCGTGCAGAGCCTTCGTCGGCTCTCGCCCGCGGAGGCGCCGGGCGTCGCGAACCTGGGCTTCCATCTGCGCGAGGGTCCTCTCGTCGGAGTGAAGGCGACTGGCGAGCGACGGAACCCTCGATTCCGGGGCGCGGCCCCCTCCCGGGCCGTTGGGGATCTGCTCATCGACCGTCCGCCCGTCGGTCAGCCGGATGATGGCCGTGATCTGCCCGCGGAAGAACTGCCCGTCGTAGACGACGATCAGCACGTGGTGGGGACCGCTCGGGCGCAGGGTCCGCACGTCACTCGGCGTCGCGATCGTCACCGAGACGACGTCGGGCTGGGCGATGCCGGTGATGATCGTCCTGCCCGGGAGGGTCCGCCGCTCGATCTGGGGCTCCGACGGCGCCGCCTGTTCCTGCCCGGGCAGCTGCGGTTCCGAGCCCCCCTGGGCGTCGAACAGGACGGGTTGGCGCCGGCGCAGCCTCGGTTCACTGCCACCGCCGCTGGATCCCTGAGGTCCCGTGTGGAGGGTGCCGGTCTGCGTTTCGACGACGGCCAACCGTCCTTCGACGATGCGTCCGTAGGCGCTGCCGTCGGCGTCCGCAGCGAAGCCCCACGGGGCGCCCCCGTTCGGGTCGGGCGCACGGGCCTGCGGCACAGTGAGGTAGGGCGAGACCGGCAGCGTGTTCCCCCGCCCGCCGATCCGTCGGCCTTTGACGATCGCGGTGACGTGCAACTGGGCGTCCCAATATCGGCCCGGCAGGACGATGAGAAAGACCCTGTTGGGGTCGAGGTGAAGCGGGCGCGGCGGGCCGGCGCCCCTCAACACGGGGTCGCTGGCATCGGGCCTGAGCACCCCGCTGATGACCGTGCTCAGCGGACGCGGCGAGTACGCGTAGGGATCCTGGAGGTAGGTGGTTGCTTCGGCGAGCGGCGGAAAGCGCTCCATGCTCCCGGGGTCATCGCATCCTCCCGTTCCGAACTCCTGTCCGCCGACCGTCAGCGCCACGGACTGTGAACCGGGGCGAGGCTGGACGAGGCGCCCGTGCTCGATGACCCCGACCTCGTAGCAGTAGAAGCGGCTGGGAGCGTAGCCCGGCCCGAAGTTCGCATGCGGGTTGCGCCGCCCCTGCCAGCTGCGCAGGACCCATTCGGGGCCACCCGCCGGGTCGAGCGCCCGCAGGGTTTCGCGGATCGTCGACGGGATCGGGATGTCGGCGGGCGCCGGTTCGGCCTGGACGCGAGGCAGCGGTTCCTTGTACGCCGGCACCGGCGGGGGAGCGATCAGCTTGTTGAGCCGTTCGCCGTACAGCGGGGTCGAGCGCCTGAAGGTGACCGTGCTCCCGTCGCGCAGGCGGGCCTGGAGGCTGAGGGAGCGGGGGTCGACGTGGCCGTCCAGCACCGCCAGGAAGACGCCGCCCTGCGGGTCGATCGCCAGCGGCCGAGGCGCGCCGTGGCCGAGCAGCGTGAGGGCGGCGACGCGCGGCGCGGCGGCGCCGTACACGAGCGTCCGCGAGGGGGTGTTGCCCCAGGGGAAGCCCGTGTGTTCGCCGCTGCCCGGGACGAAGCGCCGGAAGGACGCGAACAGGGGCCGCGAGCCGAGCCGCCCGCACACGACGGGCGTCAGTGACGCTTCGAACTGGCTCGGGTCGTTGCGCCCGACGAGCTCCCCCGCCTGCGAGCAGTTCTCATCCGGGAACGCACCCGGGCCGAGATCCGCGCCTCCACTGACCTGCCAGTCGTAGCGGCCCGTCGGGTCGGCGACTTCGAACGCGTAGGACGGCGACAGCTCGATCGACCTGTTGCGCCCGTCGTCCATGGTCAGGAGGATCCGTGGGCGGACTTCCTCGACGTAGCCGGGATACACGGTTATGAAGCTGCCGTCCGGGCCGAGTCGCAGCGGCCGGGCGCCGCCCGGCCCGGAGACGATCACCGACCGGACCCCCGGGCCGGCGACGCCGTTGACCACCGTCCTGGCTTCGGAGACATCAGCGCCGACGAACACCCGCGCCCCCGCCAACAGCGGACCGTCGGGCGAGGAGACACCGCAGGCATCGACCCCGCCGAGGGGCAGCGCGCGGAAGACGTGATCGAGGCCGACGATGCCGAACTGGCGCCCGAGCACCTGGCCGACGGCGGTGCAGGTCTCACCCGCCGCCGTGCGAGACAGCCGCAGGTCCCACGCTGGTTCTCCGGCCTTCGGGTCGGGTGCGTCCAGCCCCGCGAGCAGTGCGCTGGCAGGCAGAGGCACGCCCTCCGATCGCAGGTCACGGCTGTTGGGTGCCGGCAGCGGCGCGCCCTGCGTGATCAGGACCGCCGCCGTCGCCACCCCCGCCAGCAGGATCACGAGCGCGAGGGCGATGACCACCGTGCGACGGGCGATCGGGCGCCGACCCGGCGGCGGCTCACCCAGCGCCCGGAACTCGGCTCCGAGCGACTCGAGGACAGGGAGGGGACGCTGACTCATGGGCTCTCCCCGATCGCATCTCCGACCGTGCCGCACGAGCGTGAGGCGGGAGCCGTCGCCAGAGCCAGACCGAGCGCCTTCAGGCCCCGCGAGACCCGCGTCCGGGCCGCCGGCTCGGAGATTCCGAGTGCCGAGGCGATCTCCTCGTAGGAGCGCTCCTGGACGATCCGCAGCTCGAGCGCCTGCCGTTGCCCGGTGCTCAGCCGCTCGAGCTCTCCGCGCAGCGCGGCGCGCAACTCGACGATCCCGGTGCGCTCCTCGATCTGGGCCAGATCGTCCTCATGGGCGGCGGGCGTCTGGATGCCGAGGCGCTGAATCGCGCGGCGCTCGATCCGTCCCCGGCGCCGGTAGCGGCCGAGCTGGCGACGGGCGATCGTGTAGACCCACGCCTGGCGCTGCTCAGGTGCCCGGCCCCGCAGCCGCCCGAAGCCGAGGTAGGCAAGGGCGAAGGTCTCCGCGGTCAGTTCCAAGGCCACCTCGGCGTCGAGCGTGCGGCGCGCGAAGTACACCAGCACACCCATGCTCTCGCGGCGGTAGAGGTCGTCGAAATCCCGCGCATCTGCCATCACACTCAATGTGCACCAAGCCGGGATCGTGTGACACGGTCATCTGCACGCCCTGTCCCCGTCCCGCCGCAGCCAGCTGACCGGGCCCTCTCGACCGCCGCCTCCCGGGCTGTTCACGAGCACGCACAAGCCGATCGGCCCCCTGGCGATCGCACGCCCTCCGGATACCCCCACGCCCTCTAGTTCTCGCGCAGGCACTGCCCGCGCACGGGCCGCCGTCGCGCCTCAGGCCGCCGGGGCGGCGGCGCCCTCGGGATGCGCAAGCAGGCTGCGGGCGCATTCGGCGATCGTCTCGCGCACCGGGCGCGGCTCCCACCCGACCCGCGTGCGGGCGTTCTCGAGCGAGTAGGTCGTCCTCTGCCCGAGCTCGCCGGCGACCGATCGCACCGACGGATCGACGAGCGCCATCGCACGGACGATGAAGTTCGGGACCTGGCGCGTCGGCACCTTGCGGGCGTCGGCGCCGAGCTCCTCGCGCAGGATCGCGGCGACGTCGGAGAACCAGAGGAACTCACCCGCCGCGATCAGCCGCTGCCCGCCCGCGTCGGGTGCCGTGAGCGCGCCGACCTCGAGCGCGGCGACATCGCGGACATCGATGAAGCTGAACCCGAGCCGTGGGAGTCCCGGCATGCGCCCCTGCAGCAGCCGCTCGATCGCCTCGAGCGAGTACGAGCGGTCGCTCCCGAGCAGCGGCCCGACGATCGCCCCGGGCGCCACCGTGACGAGCCGAAGCTCGGCGCCCTGCTCGCGCGCGTACTGCCAGGCGGCGAGCTCGGCGATCGTCTTCGAGCGCGTATAGGGCGTCAGGCTCGTGTCGTCGGGATCGCTCCAGTCCTGCTCGGTGAGCGGCCGATCGGCGGGACCGTCGTGCGGGCCGTTGCGCACCGCCGCGACCGACGAGGTCACGACGATCCGCTCGACGCCGGCGGCCAGGCTCGCGCGCAGCACGCGAAGCGTGCCCTCGCGCGCCGGGACTATCAGCTCGTCGGGGTCCTTCGGCTGAGCGGGCGGAAACGGCGAGGCGACGTGCAGCACGTAGCGGCAGCCGGCCACCGCCTGCTCCCAGCCCTCGTCCGAGCGCAGGTCGGCCGTGACCACTTCCAGCCGGTCGCCCGGGTCGACCTGGGAGCCGACGCCGGCCCGCACCTCACCCTCGCGCGCGAGGTCGCGCACGGTCGTCCGCGCACGGTAGCCCCGCCGCAGCAGCTCGACCAGGCACCAGCCGCCGAGGTAGCCCGACCCCCCTGTGACGAGAACCGTCTGCTCGCTCTCCATCCCCGACCCTCCTCTCGACCCGACGCGTGTGCTCCGGGACGCTACATGACCGATCCCGGCGTGGCCCACCGTCAGCCGGCGTAGGAGCCCTCGAGCCAGTCGCGCCATTGGAGCGCGGCGCGCTCGGCGCCGAGGCCGTCGGCGAACGCATGCACACTGACGCCGACCGGCTGGCCGAATGCGTTACGCCCGAAGAAGCAGTAGAGCGCGTCGGTGGTGCGGATGCCGAGGAAGTTCCCGCGCCGGTAGTCGATCTCTCCGTCGATCGGCGCGAGGCCCGCAGGCGTCAGACGCACCGCGTCGCCCTCGCCGGCGGCGGGATCCAGCCCGAGCGCCTGCTGCAGGCGCTCGAAGCCGTCGGGCGCCGCCGAGGCCGGCGGTCCCTGGATTCCCTGCGGCACCTCGCCCACATAGGTGGCGGTGCGCCCCTTGAAGTGGCGCAGGTACTCGCCGAGGGTGTGCAGGTAGAAGTCGGTGTGCTGCTGCACCGCGTCGTACTGGTTCTCCCAGTCCTCGACGAAGATCCCGCTGTGCGAGTAGCGCAGCACGCTCGTGCCGCCCTCGCGCGCCTCGATCTCGAACTCGAGCGCGTTGAACCACTCGCCCTGCTCGACGCGCACGGCGAAACGGTGCGGCGGGTCCCAGGCGACGGTCGCCGGCCCTTGCGGGTCGATCGGGTTGGGGAACAGCCAGCCCGCGTTTCCGTCGGTGCTGGCAACCGCCTCCCAGACCTCCTCGGGGCTCGCGGCGAGGATCACCTCGCGGTCGCATCTGAACTCCGGTGGCATCTCAGCCCTCCTGTGTGTCGGTGTGCTCCCCGGCTCTCGCCGGGCGTGTGATCTTCGGGTGAAGCGCGACGAGCAGCCGGTGCGGTCGCGCGCCGGCGGCGCGCTCGTCGTGGTAGCGGGCCACGAGCCCCTCGACCGCGTCGCTCAGCTCGGCCGCGAACGCGGCGCGCTCGGCGGCAGAGGCGAACCGCACCTCGGCGTCGATCGCGAACGTGGCCAGCGGCCGGCGCGCGCGGCCGGCGCGCCCGATCAGCTCGCCGACCTCGCGCACGAGCCGCGCGCCCAGCGCCACCATCCACGGCGCCGAGAGCCGGTCGGGCGCGCGCTCGGGGTCCGGGGCCACCTCGGCGAGCGCGGCCGGCGAGATCACGTAGGAGGCAGCCGTGGCGCGCATCACGCGCTCGGTCACGTTGCCCTTGCGACGCTCCTCGTGGAGTCGCACGAGTCCGTGGCGCTCGAGCGCGCGCAGGTGGTAGTTGACGCGCTGACGCGGGAGCCCGAGCCTCGCAGCCAGCGCGCTCGCCGAGGCCGGCTGCGCGAGCCCGGCCAGCAGCCGCGCCCGCACCGGGTCGAGCGACACCTCCGCCGCCGCGGGATCCTCGATGACCGTCACCTCGAGCATGCCGGGAGCCTAGTACCGACAACTTTTTTTGTCAAGACAGATATTCCCGTCGGTATGTGGCCGTGCCTCGCGACGTTGGCCGGCGGCGGCCGTGCGGCCGGTCCGAACCGGCGTATGCGACCGCCCGCGGACGCCGTCGGGCCCCCCGGCGCGCTGCGCTTCCGCCGTCGCGTCTACGAACGGGCCCGCGACCGCGCGCTCGTGGCGCTCGCGTTCGGGCCCCGCCCGGCGCGCCGGCTTGCGACGGGGCCGCGCACCCGCCGCGCCGCGCGGACGAGCAACGCTCACGCCCGGCGCCGCTGACGCCGCCTACTTCGTCGTCGAGGTGGAGGAGCCCGCCGCCGTCCCCCCCGAGTTGCCTTCCGAGGGAGTCCCGCCCGAGGGTGCCGTCACGGTCTGCGTGGGCGTCGTGATCGTCGTCGTGTGAGGCGGCGCCGTCACCGTCTGTGTCGGCGCTGTGATCGTGGCGGTGTTCGACGGGCGCTGCACGTTGAGGGTGTTCGTGGTCGCCTGGTTGACGACCGTCGAGGTCGGGCTTTCCTTGTTGTTCGCCGCGATCACGCCCGCCGCCACGCCGAGCAGCACGAGCAGCACGATCAGCACGTAGACCCAGCCTTTGCCGCCGCGCTGGGGTTCGGGCGGCCGCTGCGCGTGCTGCCCTTCAGAGGGACCCTGTCCGGCTTCCGGGCCCGGCGTGCCGCCCGGCGCGTCGGGAGGCGGCGGTTGGCTCGACATGGGCGCAGGCTAGGCGCGCACGGCGCGTCGCGCCTCCCCCGATCAGGATGAACCGGCCTCGCCGAGCGTGCCGGAGGCCGCCCTCTCGGCGACCGCGTCACCGGCGCGGCCGCGCAGCACGATCGCACAGCCGACGGCAATCAGCGCGCCGGCCAGCGGCCCGACCACGTAGACCCAGAAGGAGGTCCAGTGCCAGCTGACGAGCGCCGGGCCGAACGAGCGCGCCGGGTTCATCGAGGTGCCGCTCACCGGAGCCGACCACAGGCCGGCGAGCGCGATGTAGCCGCCGACCCCGAGCGCCCCGATCGTCCCGACGTTCTGCGCCTGAGACGCGGTGCCGAGGATCACGCTCACGAGCACCGCGGTCAGCAGCGTCTCCATCAGCAGCGCCTGCCAGTCGTGGTAGCCCGGCCCTGGCAGCGTCGCGCCGAGGTGCTGGATGTTCCCGAACACCGCCAGCAGGAACAGGCACGCGAGCGTCGCGCCCACGAGTTGCGCGACCACGTACGCGAACACCCGGTACCAGGCGAAATCCCGCCTGAGCGCGAACGCGATCGAGACGACCGGGTTCAGGTGCGCGCCTGAGATCGCGCCCATGAACAGGATGATCGCCATCACCATCAGGCCCGGCGCGACGACGGCGGCCGCGAGACTGATCTGCCCCTCGCCGTGCAGGATCCCGCCGCCGGCCGCGACCACGACCAGCATGAAGGTCCCGAGCATCTCGGCGAACAGCCGCCGGTAGCCCAGCGCCGGGTCCTCGAACTCGGCCCGCGAGCCGAACTCGAGCATCAGGATCCGGTGCGCGCGATCGACGTCGTGCGCGGGCAGGCTGCCGATCGTCGGCGTTCCCGACATGCCCGCGATCCTGCCCTCGCGCGCCCTCGCGTGCATCGTCCGCAGCGGATGACGCCCACTGCGGGCGTAATCCCAATCGCATGAGGACCGGCCGCGTGCGGCCCCCTACGGTGTCCACGTGGCGACCACCTCGAAACCGAGCAGTCGCCGGCCGGCGGCGCGCTCGAGGCGCAAGCCCCTCCCCCACCTGTCGGTTGCCGAGCGGGAAGCGCTCGGCAAGAAGGCGCGCGCCGAGACGCCGCGCTCGAGCCACTCGCAGTTCGATCCGCCGGCGAGCCGGCCGGACCCGGTCGCGCTGCTGCAGCAGCAGGCCGCGACACGCGTTCCCGAGCTGGTCCCGATCCGCTACGGGCGCATGCTCGTCTCGCCGTTCACCTTCTACCGCGGCGCAGCCAAGATCATGGCGGCCGACCTCGCCCGCACCCCGCAGTCGGGGCTGCGGGTGCAGTGCTGCGGCGACGCCCACCTGTCGAACTTCGGCGTGTTCGCCTCGCCCGAGCGGCGCCTGATGTTCGATATCAACGACTTCGACGAGACGCTCCCGGGGCCTTGGGAGTGGGATGTCAAGCGGCTGGCGGCGAGCCTGCTGATCGCGGCGCGCGACAACGGCTTCAGCGCGCCCGACGGCGACCGGGTCGTGCGCGAGTCGGTCGCCCAGTACCGCGAGGCGATGCGCGCCTTCGCGGGCATGGGGAACCTCGAGGTGTGGTACGCGCGCCTCGACATCGAGACGTTCATGGAGCGCTTCGGGCCGCTGATGAAACCGCGCATGATCAAGCGCACCGAGAAGCAGCTCGCGAAGGCGCGCACGCGCGACAGCATGTCCGCCTTCTCGAAACTGACCGAACGTGTCGACGGCCGCATCCAGATCGTCGACGAATCGCCGCTGGTCGTGCCGCTGCGCGTGCTCGCGGATGAGGACGAGCAGGAGGTGCTCGGGTGGCTGCACGGCCTGCTCGTCTCCTACCGCACGACCCTCGTCTCTGACCGCCGCGTGCTGCTCGAGCACTTCCAGCTCGCCGACTTCGCCCGCAAGGTCGTCGGCGTCGGCAGCGTCGGCACGCGCGCCTGGATCGGGCTGCTGTTCGGCCGCGACGACGGCGACCCGCTGTTCCTGCAGATGAAGGAGGCCGAGGCGTCGGTGCTCGAGGAGTTCGCCGGCAAGAGCGAGTTCCGCAACCACGGCGAGCGCGTCGTCGCCGGGCAGCGCGTGATGCAGGCGGTCAGCGACATCTTCCTCGGCTGGGTGCACGTCGAGGCCGGGCTCGACGGCAAGCCGCGGGACTTCTACGGCCGCCAGCTGCGCGACTGGAAGGGCTCGGCCGAGATCGAGCGCCAGACCCCGGAGGCGATGGCCGCCTACGGGCGCCTGTGCGGCTGGACGCTCGCGCGCGGGCACGCGCGCAGCGGGGATCGCATCGCGATCGCCGCCTACCTCGGGTCCGGCGAGGTGTTCGACCGCGCGATCGTCGAGTTCTCGCGCGCCTACGCCGAGCAGAACGAGCGCGACTACGCGCTCCTGCAGGCGGCCGTCGCCGACGGCACCGTCGAGGCGCGCACGGGGCTCTAGGTCCAGGTGCCCGGCGCTCTGGCCCCGAGCGAGCCGGAGCTAGTGCTTGAACGCTTCCACTTCTGAGGGATCGCGCTGCATCAGCGGCTCCTCGAGCGCCTCGAGGGCGGCTGTCTGCTTGCGGAGCGCCTCGATGAACAGGTCGGCCATGTCGTGCGTGAAGCCCGCGCGCACGACCACGCGCAGCACCGACAGGTCTTCGCGGTTGGGCGGGAACGTGTACGCCGGCACGAGCCAGCCTCCCTCCCGCAGGCGCGCGGAGACGTCGAACACGGTGTAGTTCTCGACGTCCTTGTTGAGCGTGAACGCGAACACCGGAAGGTCCCTGGCCTCGGTGATCAGACGGTAGGGACCCATCCGCGAGATCTCGGCGGCCATGTGCTGCGCGATCTGGCTCGAGGCGCCCTGCACCGCGCGGTACCCGGAGGCACCGAGCGAGACGAACATGTAGTACTGCGCGACCACCTCGCTGCCGGGACGCGAGAAGTTGAGCGCGAAGGTCGGCATGTGGCCGCCCAGGTAGTTGACGTCGAACACGAGGTCGCGCGGCAGCGCCGCCGCATCGCGCCACACAGCCCAGCCGACGCCCGGATACACGAGCCCGTACTTGTGCCCGGACGCGTTGATCGACTGCACACGCGGCAGGCGGAAGTCCCAGAGCAGGTCCGGCTGGCAGAAGGGCGCCACGAAACCCCCCGATGCCGCATCGACGTGCATTGGAACGTCCGGCCCGCCGCTGGCCGCGAGCTCGTCGAGCGCCTCGGAGATGCCCTCGACCGGCTCGTAGCTGCCGTCGAAGGTCGAGCCGAGCACCGAGACGACACCGATCGTGTTCTCGTCGCACAGCTCGACGGCGCTCGGGCCGTCGAGGTGGAAGCGATCGGACTCCATCGGCGCGAGCCGCGGTTCGACGTCCCAGTAGCGGCAGAACTTCTCCCAGCAGACCTGCACGTTCGTGCCGGTCACGAGGTTCGGCTTGTCGGTCGGCTTGCCGGCGGCGGCCATGCGTTCGCGCCAGCGCCACTTGAGGCTCAGCCCGCCGAGCATCGCCGCCTCGCTCGAGCCGGTCGTCGAGGTGCCGACCACGTCGCCGTCGCCGGGCACGCTCCAGAGCCGCCCGACGATGTTCACGCAGCGCCGCTCGATCTCGGCCGTCTGCGGGTACTCGTCCTTGTCGATCATGTTCTTGTCGGCGGTGCTCGCCATCAGGAGCCCCGCGCGGGCGGGCATGCGCGTCGTCACGAACGTCGCGAGGTTCAGGCGCGCGCTGCCGTCGAGCAGCAGCTCGTTTGTCAGCAGGTCGTAGGCGACCTCGCTGCCGGTCCCGTCCTCGGGCAGCCGCTCGGATGGAAGGCCCGTAACGCGCTCCTCGCGCACGAATGCCGAGCCTGTTCCCTCGCCGCCGCTGTCCATCGCGTCTCCTCTCCTAGCTGGCTGAAGCCCGCGGCGCTCCGCGGGTCGGTTCCCGCGCCTCGGGCGCGGCCATCATCTCATCCGCCGGGCGCGCGCGGCTGGAAGCGCCCGCTGTCGCACGCCCCGCCGGGCCCGATCGTGAGCGTCGTCTCCTCCGGGATCTCGTCCCAGGCCCCCGGCAGGTCCGCGAAGGGCTCGGACACGACGACCACGTCGCCCTCGCGCAGCTGCTGCAAGCGCGGATTGTCGGGATGCAGTTTGTGAAGCGCATCGACGTCTTCGGAGCGGAACAGAGTGCGCGCGCCGCCCTTGCTCGCGTAGCGCACGGCCCACAGCGTGGTGCCGTCGCTGACGCCCATGCTGGCCTGCAGTTCGGGTTCGATGCCCTTCGCGCGCAGCGTGTGCTCGACGAACCCGATCGCCCGCTCGAGCCCGGCGAGCGGGTCCTGGGCCAGCCCGTAGCCGAGCGCCAGGTGGAAGATCACCTCCGAGTCGGCCGAGCCCTCGATCGCTGCGACCGAGTCGGCGCTCAGCTCCATCAACAGCTCGCGCCGTACGCGGTGGTAATCGTTGATGAGCCCGTTGTGCACGAACAGCCAGCCTTCGTGCATGAACGGGTGGCAGTTGCTCTGCTGCACCGCGGTGCCCGAGCTCGCCCGCACGTGCGCGAGGAACAGCGGCGAGGCGATGTGGGCCGCGAGGTGGCGCAGGTTGGGATCGCTCCAGGCCGGCGAGACGCTGCGGTACACGCCCGGGCCGGCGCCGGTCCCGTACCAGCCGACGCCGAAGCCGTCGCCGTTGGTCGTCTCCGCGCCCATGCGCGAGTGAAGGCTCTGGTCGACGAGACCATGTTCGGTCTTGAACAGCAGCTCCTCGAGCATCACCGATTGGCCGTGCCATGCCATCCACCTGCACATGGCCAGTGATCCTCACCCCCGCCCTGCTGACGGACATCACCCGATCAGGATGAGCGGCGGCGGCCGCCGCCGCGGCCGGCGCCCCGCCGGCCGGCGCGCTCGCACGCTCCGCGGCCGCCAGCTCGGGCATCAGCAGCAGCGAGCCGGCGAGGAAGCACACACCCCCAGCGAGGTGCCCGCGTTCGCGAGCCGTGCGCTCACCGGCAGCCCGCTCGAGGGCTCGAGCAGCGAAGCGACCGCCGAGACCCCGAACGCGATCGAGCCGAGCAGGTTGAGCGCCACGATGTCCCACGAGAGCCCGCGCCCGCGCAGGCACACCCAGCGGTGGCAGACCTCGGCGTAGGCGAGCTCGCTCGAGACCAGGAACGCGATCGAGCCGAGCGCGTCGGGCGCCCAGACGCGCGCGTTCGACTGGCGCGTGGTGAGCCCGTGTTTCATCGCGGTGAAGGTGGTGACGTTGAAGAACAACGTCCCGATCAACTGGATGAGCGTGCTCAGCCAGTCGATCCGGCGCGGCTCCCAGGACACCGGACGCCAGTGCCGCCGGCCGGTCCGCGGCCCGAGCTCGCGCTCGGCGTTGACGGCCTCGGCGTACTGCAGGTACGCGGCCGCGGTGAAGAACAGCGAACCGGCGAAGAACACCACGCCGATCGCCGAATGGCCGCTGGTCCACTGCGAGGCGATCCCGCCGACCGTGAAGCACAGCGAGCCGACCGCGAACAGCACCGCCATCCACCATTGCCGCTCGCGCGGGCGCCACCACACCCCGCCGCCTCGCGAGGAGCCGCGCAGCTTGCGGTGCGCGCGCGAGCTCCAGCTCACGATCGCGCCGTCCGGCCGGCGGTATGAGGCGCGTGTGACGAACGGGCCGGGGCCCTCCGCCGCCAGCGCCTCCCAGTCCTGCGGCGCCCGCGGCCCGGCCGCGGCGGCCGCGCTCACGGCGCCGAGGGCGGCCTCACGCCTGCGCCCCGGCGGCCGGCAGCGGCGCGGCAGCGACGGCAGCGGCCGCTTCGGCGCGCGACTCGGCCTCGTAGGAGGCGAGCAGCTCGCGCTCGCGCTCGGCGCGCGGGAAGCGCCACGCGACGAGCGCCGCGCCGAGCAGGACCGCGATGATCCCCGCCAGGTAGGCCCACTGGTCGCCCTTCAGGAACGATTCCTTGGCGCCTTCGATGATCTGGTGCTGGATCGAGCTGGGGTAGCGAGCGGCCGTGTCCGCGGCGCTCGCGAACGACTTCGTGAGCTCGCTTTGGACACTGCTGGTGACGGCTGCGTGGCCGGATGCCGCGAGCGCCGCGCCCGCCGCGGCGGCGTAACCGGCGGTCAGCAGCGCGCCGAAGATCGACTGCATGATCGCCCCGCCGAGGTCGCGCTGCAGGTCGGCGGTGCCGGAGGCCATGCCGACGCGCTTGATCGGGACCGAGCTGGTCAGCGAGTGCGAGGCGGGCGTGCCGGCGAACCCCACCCCGGTGCCGACGAGCGCATAGGCGAGCCCCACCTTCCAGTATTCGATGTGCTCCTTCCACAGCAGCAGCATCGCCAGGAAGCCGAGCAGCACGAACACGTATCCGACGAGCAGCGTGAAGCGCGCGCCGCGCGCCTCGACGATCTTCGCCGAGCGCGGCGCGACCAGCACCATCATGAACGCCGCCGGGAGGATCGCGAGGCCCGCGTCGACGGTCGAGTATTCGAGCACGTTCTGCAAGAACTGCTGGCCGATGTACATAGCGCCCATCAGCGAGCCGAACACGACGATCCCGGCGATCGCGGCGACCCAGAACGTCGGCCGCGCGGCCGCGTCGAGGTCGTACAGGGGATTGCGCGCGCGGCGCTCGCGCAGGTAGAAGGCCGCGACCCCGGCGAGCGCCACAAGCAGCAGCCCGATCGCAAGCGCGCCCTTGCCCGGCACCGGCGCGAAGTTGATGCCGAGGATCAGCGCGCCCACCATCGCGATCGAGATCACCCCGCCCGCGTGGTCGACCGGCTCGGTCGTCTCATTGACGTGCGAGGGCACGAGCCTCACCGCCATGACCAGCGCGATCAGCGCCAGCGGCAGCGTCAGCAGGAACACCGAGCCCCACCAGTAGTGCTCGAGCAGGATGCCGGCGCACAGCGGGCCGAGCGATGAGATCGCGCCGCCGATCGCGGCCCAGAGCGCGATCGAGCGCGTGCGCGCTGGACCGGACCAAAGCGCGGTGATCAGCGCGAGCGTCGTCGGGTAGGCCATGCCGGCCGCCAGGCCGCCGAGCACGCGCGCGCCGAACAGCACGCCGATCGACGGCGCCCACGCCGCCAGGCAATCGGCCGGGATCGTCAGGCACATGCCGATCACGAGCAGCAACTTGCGCCCGTAGCGGTCGCCGACGGCGCCGAAGTAGAGCACCGAAGCCGCGAGCCCGAGCGAGTAGCCGACAGCGACCAGGTTGAGCGCCGTCTGCGAGGCGTCGAAGTGCTCGGCGATCTTCGGCAGCGCGACGTTCGCGACCGCGAGGCCGAGGTTCGCGACCGCGGCGACCGCGATCAGCGCGCCGAGCACCCTGCCGGCACGTGCGGGCGTGGCCGAAGGCTCCTGCGCTGCCGCCCCGTCGGCTGCCGGTTCGCTCGCCATCTCCGCCAGCCTGCTCGCCGTGGGCGGCACGCGCATCACCCCTAGCGGGTGAATTCGGCGCGTTCACCCGTAGCGGATGATGCGCATGCGCGCGCGGGCACGGATCGTAGAGACGGCAGCCCGGCTCGCCCGCGGGGGCTTGGCGCGAGCAACGACGAGGAAACGGAGACCAGATGAGCGTCACCGCCGGCCCGGCAGACGGCTCTCCCGAGGCCGCGACCGCCGTGCGCCCTGCGAGCGCGCGCACGGCATCGGCGCCTTCGCCGTTCCCGCCGATCGCCGACTACGCGTTCATCTCCAACTGCCACACCGGTGCGCTGCTCGCGCCCGACGGCGCGATCGACTGGCTGTGCGTGCCGTCGTTCGACTCGCCGAGCATCTTCGGGAGCCTGCTCGACCGCCAGGCCGGCAGCTTCCGCTTCGCCCCGTTCGGGATCAACGTGCCGGCGGCGCGCCGCTACGAGCCAGGGACGAACGTGCTCACCACGACCTGGAAGACGGCCACCGGCTGGCTGCTGGTGCGCGACGCGCTCACGATCGGCCCCTCGCAGGGCACCGACCTCGTGACGCCCCATACGCGCCCGCCCGCCGACGAGGACGCCGACCACATGCTCGTGCGGGTGGCCGAATGCCTCGAGGACGAGGTCGAGCTCGAGCTCAACTGCGAACCGGTCTTCGACTACGGCGCGAGCACGCCGTCGTGGGCGCTCGACGCCGACAAGCACGCAGCGCGCGCGAGCGGGGCCGGCGCCGCCGTCACGCTGCGCACCGACCTCACACTCGGGCTGGAGGGCGAACGCGTGCGCGCTCGCCACGTGCTGCGCGAGGGCGAGCGCGCCTACTGCGTGCTGTCGTGGGCGGACGGCTTCCACGAGCCCGAGACGGCCGAGGAGGCCGAGGAGCGCATTCGCTGCACGGTCGCGTACTGGCACAGGTGGCTCGAAGGGGGCGCGCATCCCCGACCACCGCTGGCGCGAGCCGATCCAGCGCTCGGCGCTGACGATCAAGGGGCTCACATACATGCCGACCGGCGCGACGGTCGCGGCGCTGACGACCTCGCTGCCGGAGACGCCGGGCGGCGAGCGCAACTGGGACTACCGCTACACGTGGCTGCGCGACTCGACCTTCACGCTGCAGGCGCTGCACTTCCTGAACCTCGACTGGGAGGCCGAGGAGTTCATGCAGTTCATCGCCGACCTCGAGCCCAACGCCGACGGCGCGCTGCAGATCATGTACGGGATCGACGGCCGCCGCGACCTGACCGAGACGCTGCGCGAGGACCTCTCCGGGTATGCCGGAGCGCGGCCCGTGCGGGTCGGCAACGGCGCCTTCGACCAGCGCCAGAACGACGTCTACGGCGCCGCGCTGGACTCGATCCTGCTTCACAGCCGCCGCAGCGAGCGGCTGCCGCGCCGGCTGTGGCCGATCGTGCAGGCTCAGGCGGCATGCGCGACGAGCGTCTGGCGCGAGCCCGACCAGGGCATCTGGGAGGCGCGCGGCGAGCCGCGGCACTACGTCTCCTCGAAGATCATGTGCTGGGTCGCGATGGACCGCGCGAGCCGCCTGGCGGGGATCCGCGGCGACGCCGCCGCGGCGGCCGAATGGGGCGCCACCGCCGAGGAGATCCGCGCCGACGTGCTCGCCGAGGGCGTCGGCGACGGCGGCGTGCTGCGCCAGCATTACGGCACCGACGCGCTCGACGCCTCGGCGCTGCTGGCAGCTCTGTTCGGGTTCCTCGAGCCCGGCGACGAGCGTCTGCACGCGACCGTGCTGGCGATCGCGGACGACCTGACAGAGGACGGCTTCGTGCTGCGCTACCGCACCGAGGAGACCGACGACGGCCTGTCGGGCAGGGAGGGGAGCTTCCTGATCTGCTCCTTCTGGCTCGTCTCGGCGCTCGCGATCATCGGCGAGTTCCAGCGGGCGCGCGACACGATGGAGCGGCTGCTGCGCGTCGCCTCCCCGCTCGGCCTCTACGCGGAGGAGTTCGACACCGCCACCGCGCGCCACCTCGGCAACTTCCCGCAGGCCTTCTCCCACCTCGCGCTGATCGAGGCCGCCGCACGGATCATCCTCGCCGAGCGCGTCGCCGAGCTCCAGTAGCACCACCGGAACACGCGTATGGGACAAGCCGAACTCGAGCTGCTGCTGGTCGCGATCGGGGCGATGCTCTCGCCGACGACGCTGAGCTTCTCGGTGCTCGCGCTGGTGCTCGGCGAGCACCCGCTGCGCACCGGCTTGTGGTTCTTCCTCGGCGCGTTCACCGCGACGCTCGCGGTCGGCGTGGTGGCGGCCTTCGCGCTCGAAGGCGCGGCCGCGGCGCCGAGCGGCTCGAGCAGCCCGAAGACGTGGGTCGCGGTGCTCGACATCGTGCTCGGCGCGCTCGCGCTGCCCTACGCGGTGCGGCTGTTCCGCCGCCCGCGCGACCCCGTCGCCGAGCAGAGCATGATCGACCGCATGAGCCGCGTCGCCTCCTCGCCGGCGATCGCGATCGTCGGCGCCGGCGCGATGCTCGCGAACCCCGGTGGCTTCATCCCGGTCGCGCTGAAGGACATCTCGCAGCTGAACCCGAACGCGGGGGAATACCTGCTCTATTGGGTCGGGTTCACGTTCATAGCGCTGGCGCCGCTGCTGGTGGCACTGGTCGCGCTCGTGTTCGCGCGCGAGAGGACGATGCGTGTGCTGGGTGGCGCTCGCGACTGGCTGACCGGCAACGCGTTCCGCGTCGGCGCGGTGCTGGTCGCGGTGATCGGGATCGTGCTGCTGCGCGACGGGATCGCGGGGTTGACGTGAGCCGCGGTTCATCCCAACCGGGTGATGCCGCCCACCGCCGGCCCGAAGAGGCTTCGGGCATGAAGGACTCCCTGCCCCCCCGCCGCCCGTGGGCACGCATGCGCGCGCTGGCGGCGATCGCATCGCTTCTGCTGACCTTCGGTCTCGCCGGGTGCGGGGAATCCAAGGAAGAAAAGGCCGAAAAGTCGATCTGCGCCTCGCGCAAGGTGATCGACGAAAAGGTCGAACACCTGAAGACGCTCTCGCCCTCGACGCAGGCGCTCACCGAACTGCGCGAATCCGGCAAGGTGATCGCCGAAGAACTGAAAAAGATGGTCGCGTCGAGCAAAGAACTCGGCTCCACCCACCAGCAGGAAATCCAGAACGCCGTCAGCGCGTTCGAGCGCTCCTCGGCCGAAGCCTTCGCCGCGCTCGCCAAAGGCGGCTCGGCCACCCAGCTGCAGACCGAGCTGAAGGGCGCGCTCGAAGGCTTCGCGACGGCGTACAAAACCGCGCTCGCGAACATCAAGTGCAGCTGAGCGCGCGCTCATCCGCTTGGGGTGATGTGGCGCGCGCGCCGCGCCCCTAGCTTCCAGCCGAGAGCTTCAGCACCGGCCTTGAATCGGAAGGAGCACCACAGATGGCCGACGTCGCAGACGACACCAGGAACACGCTCGAAGGAATCGCGACCGCCGACGTGGACGTGCTCGACGCGGCGATCGGCCTGCGCGAAGCGCAACTCGAACGCACGGGGCTCGACGGCCGCACGTTCGCGCTCGTCAAGATCGGGGCGCTGATCGCGATCGGCGCGGCGACGGCGTCCTACACGTGGCAGATCGCCAACGCGCTCGAAGAAGGGGTCGAGCCGGAGGACATCGTCGGCGTGCTGATGGCCGTCGCGCCCCAGGTCGGCGGCCCGCGCGTGATCTCGGCGGCGTCGGAGATCATGCTCGCGCTCGGACTGACGCTGCCGGATGTCGACTGAGCACCGGCCGCGGAGCGGCCGCCACGAGCGAAGGGGGCCGCGATGCTGATCGCCTCAGCCGGCGAGTTCATAGGCTTCGGGATCCTGTACCTCGTGCTGTTCCTGGTGCTCGGAATCATGTCGATCCGCAAGGGCCATTGGATCATGTTCATCATCGGCATCTTCATCCCGCTCTTCTGGCTGATCGGAGCGCTGATGCCCCCCACGCGGCCGCGCGCGTAGGGCCGGCCGCGGGCAGGTGAGCGCGAGCGCCGCACGGCAGCGCCCCGCCTCCCCCGGCGAGGGCGCGCTCGCCGCGACCTGGCTCGGGCACGCGACCGTCCTGATCGAGCTCGACGGTGCGCGGCTGCTGACCGATCCGGCGCTCGGCGCTCGGGTGGGGCCGCTGCGGCGGATCGGCCCGGCGCCGGCGCCGGAGAGCTGGGCCGGCGTCGACGCCGTGCTGCTCTCGCACATGCACGCCGACCACGCCGACGTGCCCTCGCTGCGCGCGCTCGGCGCCGGCACGCTCATCCTGGCACCGCGCGGCACCCGCGCCTGGCTCGCTGCGCGCGGGCTGTCAAACGTGCAGGAGCTCGCCCCCGGCGAGCATGCGAGCGTCGAGGGCGTCACCGTCACGGCCACGCCGGCGCTGCACGGCGGCGGTCGCTGGCGCGCCCGCCCCACCCCGCCGGCGGTCGGGTTCCTCGCGTGCCGCTCGCGCTGCTGCTACTTCGCCGGCGACACCGACCTGTTCGGCGCGATGGAGGAGTTGCGCGGCCGCGTCGAGTTGGCGCTGGTGCCGATCTCGGGCTGGGGCCCGAAGGTCGGCGCGGGGCACCTGGACCCGGCCCGCGCCGCCGAGGCGCTGCGCATGATCGCCCCGCGCGTGGCGGTACCGATCCACTGGGGCACGCTCGCGCCTCCGCGACCGCTGCCGGGGCCGGCGCGCGACGATTCGCCGGCGCGCGAGTTCACCGCGCTGGCCGCGCGGCGAGCGCCCGGCGTGGAGGTGCGCGTGCTGGCGCCGGGCGAGCGCCTCGTGCTCGACGCCGGCGCGGAGGCACAGCGGTGAGCACGGCGCCCGGCGGCCGGCAGCACAACGCGCCGGTGTTGCGGATCCTCAGCGTGTGGATCCTGACGGCGGGCGCGATCGGGCTGCTCGCCGGGCTGCTCGAAGGGGTCAACGTCGCCGGCGCCGGCTCGGCGTTCGCGGCCGCGGCGGTGATCGGGCTCCTGAACGCGCTCGTGTGGCCGGTGCTGCTGCGCCTGGCGCTGCCGCTGACCGTGTTGACGCTGGGCCTCGGAGTCGTGCTGGTCAACGGCGTGATCGTGCTGATCGCCTCGCAGCTGAACATCGGCTTCGAAGTGCAGTCGCTGGGCGCAGCGATCTGGATCACGATCGGCGTGACGCTCGTCAACACGGCCGCGTCGAGCATCCTCGCGATCGACGACGAGGGCTTCTGGTACCGGCACGTGGTCGGGCGCTACGGCCGCCGCGCGGCGCCGGCGCGCGACCTCGACAAGCCCGGCCTGCTGTTCCTCGAGATCGACGGCCTCGCGCACGACGTGCTGCTGCGCGCGATCCGCGACGGCAACGCGCCGACGATGTCGCGCTGGCTGCGCGAGGGCACGCACGCGCTGACGCGCTGGGAGACGGACTGGTCCTCGCAGACGGGCGCGTGCCAGGCGGGGCTGCTCCACGGCGACAACCACGACATGCCGGCGTTCCGGTGGTGGGAGAAGGAGCGCGGCGCGGCGATCGTCACCAACCACCCGCGCGACGCGGCCGAGATCGAGCGCCGCCACTCCGACGGTCGCGGGCTGCTGTTCTCCGACGGGGCCAGCCGCGCGAACATCGTCTCCGGCGACGCGCCCCACAGCCTGCTGACGATGAGCACGGTTCTGCGGCGCGAGCGCCACGCGCGCATCGGCCAGGACTACTTCGCGTACTTCGCCGACCCGTACAACATCATCCGCACGATCCTGCTCGTGCTGCGCGAGGTGGCCAGCGAGCTGTGGAGCGCTTCGCGCCAGCGCCGACTGGACGTACAGCCGCGCATCGAGCGCTCGTTCTCCTACGCGCTCGTGCGCGCGTGGGCGACTGTGATCCAGCGCGACCTGCAGGTCAGCTCGGTGATCGGCGACATGTACGCCGGGCGGCCGGTCGTCTACACGACCTTCCTCGCCTACGACGAGGTCGCCCACCACTCGGGCATCGAGCGCCCCGACGCGCTCTCGACGTTGCGCGCACTCGACCGCCAGATCGGCCGCCTGGCCGCGGCTGCGCCCTCGGCGGCGCGCGAGTACCGGCTGGTCGTGCTCTCCGACCACGGGCAGTCGCAGGGCGCGACGTTCCTGGACCGCTACGGCGAGACGCTCGAGGCGCTCGTGCGCCGCCAGGTCGATGCCGGCACGCTCGGCATCGAAGGCGCCTCCAGCGAGGCGCTCGGCTTCGTCGGCGCGTCGCTCACCGAGGCCTCGGCCGGCAGCGCCGTGCCCGCGCGTGCGCTGCGGCGCATGACCGAGGGCCGCACCGAGGACGGCGAGCTGCACCTCGGCGAGCCGCGCGAGCGCCGGCCCGGCGGCCGCCCGGCGCAGGATGCGGAGGCGGCCGCGCAGCAGCCGCCGGAGGTCGTCGTGATGGCCTCCGGCTGCCTCGGCCTCGTGAGCTTCGCGCGCGAGCCGGGGCGCATGAGCCTCGAGCGCATCGAAGCGCTCTACCCGAAGCTGATCCCGGCGCTCCGCGAGCACCCGGGCATCGGCTTCCTGCTCGTGCGCTCCGAGCGCCGCGGCGCCGTCGTGCTGGGGCGCGCGGGCGCGCGCTGGCTCGACGAGGACGCGGTCGAGGGCGAGGACCCGCTGGCCGGATTCGGCGAGCACGCCGCGCGCCACGTGCGCCGCACCGACGGCTTCCCGCACTGCCCCGACATCGTCCTGAACAGCACCTACTGGGAGCAGTCAGACGAGGTCGCGGCGTTCGAGGAGCTGGTCGGCTCGCACGGCGGCATGGGCGGCGGGCAGAGCTTCCCGTTCCTGCTGCACCCGGCCGAGCTCGAGCTCCCGCGCGAGCGGCTGATCGGCGCCGAGGCGGTGCACCGCGAGCTGCGCCGCTGGCTCGTGGAGCTCGGCCACGCCGAGTACGGCAGCGGCCAGCCGCTCGCAGCGGGCGAGGACGGGCACGGCACCCCCGAGCCGCTGCCGAGCTGAGCAGCTCAGGCGCTGCTCGGCGCCGGCATGGCGCCGTCCGCCGCGTGCTCGGAGGCCGCCTGTTCTTCCTCCTCGGAGGCGAGCGGCTCATCCGGTAGCCCGCGCGCGAACCACAGCCCGACGAGCACGAACGAGGAGGCCACCAGCAGCGCGCGCTTCAGCGCCTGCAGCTGCGCGTCTTCGTAGTCCTTGACGACGGCGTCGACCTGCGCGGGGGGCAGCCCCGCCTGCTCGGCCACCTCGCGCGCCTGCGAGCGCGAGACCATCGCGAGGCCCTCCTCGGTGCCGTGTTCGAGTTCCTTCACCACCGGCGGCGGGATCGCCGGGTCCGCGGCGATCCGCTCGTGGAAGCCGGTCGTCAGGCCCGCGAGCAGCACGGCCCCGATCAGCGCGGTGCCGAGCGACTGCCCGAGGTTCTGCGCGGTGCCCTGCACCCCGCCCGCCTCGCTCGAGCGCGTCGCTGAGACGGATGACATGACGACGTTCTGCAGCTGGGAGATCACGAGGCCGATGCCGGCGCCGAAGCCGGCCAGCGAGACCGCGAACGCGACCCCGTTCAGCTCGGTGTCGATGCTGAGCATCACACCGAGGATCGAGGGGGCCAGTATCGCGAGCCCGAGGCGTACGACGGTGCGCGGCGAGGTGCGCGTCGCAAGACGCGGACCGAGCAGTGCGGCGAGCATCATCGTGACCGAGATCGGCAGGATCTTGAGCCCGGTGTGCAGCGCGTCTTCTTCGAGGACGAGCTGCAGGAACAGCGGCAGCACGAAGAACGTGCCGGCGAGGATCAGGTACTGGGAGACGACGCTCGAGGCGCCCGCGCGCATCTGGGGCACGCGCAGCAGGTCGGGCGCGAGCAGCGGCTCGCCTCCGCGCCGCTCGACCCGCTCCTCCCAGCGCATGAACACCCCGAGCACGACCAGGCCGCCGGCGACCAGGAACGGGACGACCGAGAAGCCGAACGGCGTGATCTTCGTGCCGTTGATCGTCATCGCACCGATCGGTTTGAACAGCCCCCACTGGCTCGACTGCAGGATCCCGAACACCGCCAGCCCGAGGCCGGCGGCGGACAGGCCCGTCCCGACCAGGTCGAGGTGCGCCGTCTCGCGCCGCGGCGGGTTCGCGAGCCGCCTCACGATCACGAGGATCGCGATCACGATCACGGTCTCGGACGCGAACACGACGCGCCAGCTCAGCGCCGTCGTGACGGCGCCACCGATCAGCGGCCCGGCTGCGGCCGCCGCCCCCGCGATGCCGCCGAGCGTAGCGAACGCGAGCGCCCGTTCGCGGCCCTCGTAGGTGGCGGCCGTGAGCGAGGCGATCGCCGGGATCACGAGCACGGCGCCGAGGCCCTCGATCCCCGACCAGCCGATCAGCAGCACGTTGATATTCGGGCTGAGCGCGGTCGTCAGCGAGCCGACGCCGTACACGGCGAGCCCGATCGCGAAGGTCCGGCGCCGGCCCCACACGTCGCCGAGCTTGGCGCCGGTGAGCATGAACGCGGCCATCACGAGCGTGTACGCGGTGATCGCGAGCTGCATTTTCGTCACCGTCGTGTGCAGGTCGCTGACGATCTGCGAGATCGACACGTTCATGACGGTCGTGTCGAGCACCATCACGAACTGGGCCGCGCCGAGGACCAGGATGGTTTTGCGGTCGCGCATCCACGCCGCACCGTAGGTGTGCGCCGCCGGCAGGGCGTCCCCCGCAACGGATGAGACCCGCCCGCGGCGAAGATCATGCGATCGGAGTGATGCGCGCGCGCGACGGGCGGGTGAGACTACGATCGTGCGACACTCAGGCGCGCTCGTGATGATGGCGCCGACCGACAGGGTCGGCGCCGCCCGGGAGCTGATCGCAGCAGCGGGACGGCGACGGATCGACGTCCTGAGCCTGCTCCCCGAGCGGCGCCTGCTGGCTGTCGAGCGCACCCTGCGCACGTGCGACGCGGGCGCGATCGCAGTCTGCGGCCCCGCCCGCATGCAGGCGACGGTCGCCGCTGTCGCCTCGGGCCACGACCTGCCCCTGGCGCTGATCCCGTTCGGTGAGGAGGACCTGCTCGCGCGCGACCTGGGCCTCGACGGACGCGGGCTGGAGCTTGCGCTCGCGGCGGCGCTCGAAGGGGCCGAGCGGCGCGTCGACCTGGCCGAGGTGAACGGGCTCGTGTTCGTGAACCAGGTCGTGATCGGCCTGGCCGGCGAACCGCCGGGCCCGCTCGAGTTCGAGCGGCTGCGTGCGACGGACGCCGAGGCGCCCTTGCGGCGTTCATGGGAGGGCGCCTCGGGCACGCGCCGCGCGTCGGTGGTGATCTCGAACAACCCGGTCCGCTTCGACGTCGCAGGACGCCCGCGCCGGCAGCGCCTGGACGCCGGCGAGCTCGGCGTCGCGCTGCTCTCGCGCCTGCGGCGCTCCGAGCGCCGACAGCCGGACACGTTGCTCACCGAGCAACGCCACAGGCTCGAGCTGCCCGCGGACGCCCCGGTGCTCGCATCGGTCGACGGCTGCCCCAGGCTGCTGCGCCCGCCGCTGCGCTTCCGGATGCTCCCCGGGGCACTGCGCGTGCGGGTGCCGAGCGCCCCGGTCGCGCGCCCCACGGTGCTGGTCGCCCTCGCCTGAGGCGCGAACGTCCGTAGTATCCCGCGGGCGCGGGGCGGTTAACCCGAAGCGGGTGGTATGCGCACCACCGCCGGTTGCTTGTACGCATCATTGTGCGGCCTGCCTCGATGCTCCAGTGTGGGCGGTGAGCAGTTCGACGGCCACGGGGGTGGCGCGGGATGGCAGTAGTCGAGTCCGAGACGACCGAGCAGCGAGGGCCCGGGAAGCCGGTCGGGCGCCGCATCGCCGGCAAGCGACCGGCGGCCGGTGCGGCCACGCGCCGCCCGCCCGCGCGCGGCGCGCAGCCTCCCCAACCGGACGCGCACCACGTTGCGCGTCCCGCGTTGGTCGCACGGCTGCTCGCCGAGCGCGCCCGCGCGATCGCGCTGATCGCCCCGCACGGCTACGGCAAGTCGAGCCTGCTCGCCGAGTGGGCCGCCGCCGAGCAGCGGCCGTTCGCGTGGCTGGACCTGAGCATCGAGGAGGATCGTCCCGAGCAGCTGCTCGGGACGATCGAGGAGCGCCTGCGGCGGCTCGGCGGCGGGCGCCGCCGCGCGCGCCAGGGCACACTCGCGGGCGCGCTGGGCGCGGCGGGCGCGATCGAGGACCGCGGCGAGGCGGTCGTGCTCGTGCTCGAGGAGGCCGACCACGTCCGCTGCGAGGCGAGCGTGGAGGCGCTCTCGGCGCTGCTGCGAGCGCTCCCGCAAGCGGTCACGCCGGCACTCTGCGCTCGCGGCGAGATCGAGCTCGGCCTCGCGCGGCTGCGCGCCGAGGGGCGGCTGCTCGAGCTTGGACCGAGCGAGCTGGCGATGACCGCGTATGAGACCTCGTGGGTGCTCGAGGACGCGGGAGCCGCTCCCGACGAGGACACCGTCGAGGAGGTCGTCGACCGCACCGAGGGCTGGCCCGTGGGCGTCCGGCTGGCGGCGCTCGCACTGCGCGCACACGCGGAGCGCGGCGGCGGGCCGCGACCCCCGCTCACCGGCGAGGACCACGTGATCGCCGAGTACGTGCGCGAGCAGATCCTCGCCCCGCTGGCGCCCGAGCGCCGCCGGCTGCTGCGCCGGACCGCGATCCTCGACGAGGTGTCCGGCGGTCTGTGCGAATCGATCCTGAGGCGTCGCGGCACCGGTCGTACGCTGCGCGCGCTCGCCGGTGAAGGCGCGATGCTCGTGCCGCTCGACGCGTCCCGCTCGCGCTATCGCTGCCACACGCTCGTGCGTGACGTGCTGCGCGCCGAGCTCGAGCTCTCCGAGCCCGAGCTGCTGCCGGTGCTGCACCTGCGCGCGAGCGA
This sequence comes from uncultured Solirubrobacteraceae bacterium, assembly GCA_963782575.1. GTDB lineage: Bacteria > Actinomycetota > Thermoleophilia > Solirubrobacterales > Solirubrobacteraceae > Palsa-744. The sequence continues at coordinate 43,994 of CAWAKI010000006.1, forward strand.
GCACTTCGTGGCCCACGGCGAGGGCGAGCTGGCGCTCGACCACGCGGCGGCCGCGGGTGATGCCGATCGCACCGCCCGCCTTCTGTGGGAGCACCTGCCCGCGCTGCTGCGCGGACCGGCAGCGCGCCGCGCCCGCTGGCTGGCCGCGTTCACGGCCGAGGAGCTCGCCGAGCACCCCGAGCAGGCGCTCGCCTACGCCCTCGCCCAGCTCGCCACCGGCGCAGTCGCCGCGGCGCGGCTGACAGCGCACGGCGCGCTCGAGAAGCTCGATCCCGGCACCGCGCCTCCGGCGCTGCTCGGCGCATGCGCACTGATCGACGCCGCGGCGGGCTGCGACGGTGTCGCGCAGCTCGACACCGACGCGCGCCGCGCATGCGAGCTGCTCGCGGGCGGCCCGCTGGCGCCGATCGCCCAGACGCTGCACGGCATCGCGCTGCACCTTGCCGGCCACCCGGCCGAGGCACGCCCCGAGCTCGAGCGCGCCGCCGAAGACGCCGTCCAGGACATGCCCGGCGCCGCGATGCTGGCCCACACCCAGCTCGCCCTGATCGATGTCGAAGCCGGCGACTGGCTCGCGGCCGGCGACCGTAGCTCGCGCGCCTGCGAGCTGCTCGCAGAGACCGGGCTGCGGAATCGCCCGCCGGTCGCGCTCGCGCTCGCGACCTCCGCGCTCGTCAAGAGCCGGCGCGGCATCTCCGACGAGGCCAAGCGCGAGCTGACCGACGGCTGGCGGCTGCTGCAGGGCCTGGGCGGGTACATGCCGTGGTACGAAGTCGAGACGCGGATCGTGCTCGCGCGCGCCGCCACGCGCCTGGCCGACATCGACCTCGCCCGCTCGCTGCTCTCGCAGGCCTCGCGCATGGCCCGCCGCCCGCGCCCGGAGCAGCGGTTCCTGGCCTGGATCGACGACGCTTGGGCGGAGATCGACGAGATGGGCGCCTCGGCGTTGGCAGGACCGGGCTCTCTGACGATGGCGGAGCTGCGCGTGCTGCGCTTCCTGCCGACCCATCTCTCGTTCCGCGAGATCGGCGAGCGGCTGCATGTGTCCGGGAACACCGTCAAGAGCCAGGCCCACGCCGTGTATGCGAAGCTCGGCGCGACGTCGCGCTCCGAGGCGGTCTCGCAGGCCTCGGCGCTCGGACTGATAGACGCCACGGTCGTCTGAGCGGCGCCCGCCCCTCGATCGCCGCCGCCCCTTCCGGCGGGGCGATCCGCGCCCGGCAAGGGTGGCTCGCCGCACCGTCCAGGGCCCTGGATTCGTCTATCGTTCCCCGCTGGGAGCGCCGTGCCCGCGGGGCGGAGCTCGGGTTCCCGTCAATGGCGCTCCGGGGGCTCGAGGGGGAGCCCGGGGGCACCGACATTCGATCGGGATAGGAGCGGTGCGAGGTGTCACCCATAGGGGCACGTTCGACGAGGCTCGAGCCGGGGGGCAGGACCGTCGCCGCGCCGTCCGACCCCGAAGATCCCGCTAGACGGACGCTGCCCGGCACCCGGCGAATCGCGATCGCCGGCACGCTGTCGGCGGGCTTCGTCGCCTACCTCACGGCGCAGAACCCATACGCCTCGCCCCAGCACCTTGCGGCGGCGGGGCGCGCGGTCGTGATCCTCACACTGCTGCTCGCCGGGCTCTACGCCCGCATGGACGGCGCGCGCGTGCGCCTGGGGGCGGTGCTGCTGTGGGCGAGCCTGTTCAGCGCGCTGTGGCTTCTGAACGGGTCCTCGAACTCGCTCGCGTTCACGATCGGGGTCGTGTTCTCCTCGCTGGCCCCGGCGGTGGCGTGCGGCCTGCTGCTCGCGCACCCGCGGGGAACGCTGCGCACCCGCGGCGAGGCTCGGTTCCTCGCGGGCGGGGCGCTGGTGATGGGACTCACGGCGCTGATCCTGCTGCTGACGCGCCCGAGCCTGCCGCTCGTGACGCCGCTGCTGCAGTGCGGCACGCACTGTCCGCGCAACCTCCTCTACACCGGAGCCAGCACGCCGTTGGCCCCGGTGCTCAAAGCAGTGCTCGTGACGGGGTGGCTGACACTGACGGTCGGGACGGGGCTGCTGCTCGCGCGCCGGGTCGTGCGGGCGACCCCGCCGGCGCGCCGGATGCTCGCGCCGATCGCGTTGACCGCGGCGCTCAGCGCGCTGGCGTTGCTCGGGTTCTTCCTCGCGCGCGTGGCCGGCCCGGCCGACGAGGGCGTCTTCGGCGCCGCTTACGTGGCGACGATGCTGCTGGTGCCGGTGGCGATCTTCCTCGGGCTGAGCCTCGAGCGGCTGTTCATCGGCGATGCGCTCGCGCGGCTCGTGGACGAGCTCGCCGGTGCGGCGCCCGAGCGCGTGGCAGGCGCTGATGGCGCGCGTGCTTCAGGACCCGACGCTCACGATCGTCTACCGGCGCGCGGGTGCCGAGGATACCTGGACGCGGCGGCGAGCCCGTCGACCTGCTCGAGGCCTCGCGCGGGCGCAGCGGCGGCAGGTCGAGCGCGATGGCTGCCGCGTCGCGTCGGTGATCTTCGACCGCGCGCTGGCCGACCAGGAGGCGCTTCGTGCGAGCGGCCGGCGACGGCCGCGATGATGTGGCTGCGAACAGGGCGCGCTGGAGGCCGAGCTGAAGGCCTCGATGGCGGAGCTCACGAGCTCGCGCCGGCGGCTCGTGCGACGCGGCGGATGCCGAGCGCGAGCGGATCCAGCGCGACCTCCACGACGGCGCCCAGCAGCACCTCGTGGGCGATGCGCGTGAGGCTCGGAGCTGGCGGCGGATGCGACCGCAGGCCGACCGCGAGCGCGGCGAGCGGAGTGCTGGCCGAAATGCGGCGCGGAGCTGGACGAGGCGCTCGAGGAGCTGCGCCGCTCGCGCAGGGCGTCTACCCGCCGCTGCTCGCCGGCACATGGGCTCGGCGAGGCGCTGCGGGCCGGTGCGGCGCGCCGTGCATCGGTTCCGATCTCGCTCGAAGTGCGAAGGATGCGGCCGGCTAGCCGCGCGGAGATCGAGACGGCGCGTCTACTTCTGCTGCCTGGAGGCGCTGCAGAACATCGAGAAGCACGCCGGCCCGGGCCGCGCGCGCGACGCTGCGGCGTGCAGCGCGAGCGCGGCTGGCTGCAGCTTCGAGGTGAGCGACGCCGGATGTCGGCTTCTCCGGCGCTCGCGGAGTCCTCCGGCAAGCGGGCTGCTGAACATGCGCGACCGCGTCGAGGCGGTCGGTGGCCGCTGGTCACGATGCACCTCGCGTCCGGGCAGTCGGCACGACCGTCTGAGGACCGTGTGCCGCTGGCTCGCCGCCACCCGCCGCGAAGCCCGCCCGGCGTGCGCTGGCTCATCGGGATCGATGCCTGAAGCGACGTGGCGGGCGAATGGCAGCCACTCTTCACGGCCGCCTTCACGCAGTCCCGCAACCCGATGGCGCTGCTCGACGAGCGGGCGCCGGATCGTGGACGTCAACGGCGCGTACGTGTCGCTGCTCGGCTATCGCGGTGCGCGAGCTGATCGGCCGCCCGATGTACGAGCTGGTGATCGGCGGGCCGCAGCTCAGCCAGCGCGAGTGGAACGGGCGCTGCAGAGCGGCGCTTCAGCGGCGAGGCCGGCTGCGCCGCGCCGACGGCGGCGAGGTCGGCGTGCAGTGGGCGGCGACGATCGAGAACGTGACCGGCCGCCGGATGGTGCTGGTGGTCGCGCTCAACACGTCGCGATGGGGCCGCAGCTACCGCCGTGCCCGACCGGAGCTGCTCGAGAAGGCCTCGCCGCTGACCACCGCGAGCGCGACGTCGTGCGGCTGATCGCGCTCGGTCAGACCGGGCCCGAGATCGCCGAGGAGCTGCGCCTCTCACACGACACGGTACGCTCGCACGCGCGCAACGCGATGATCAAGTTCGGCGCGCGCTCGCGTGCGCAGCTCGTCGCAAGGCGCTCGCCGACGGGATGGCGCTCGGGCCGCGGGGGTCGGGGTGATTCACCCAGCTGAGGTATTGGGTTCAGACCATTTCTGCGCAACCATGAAGCTCGATGAGCTTCGCGCCCCACCGCACCGAGCCCGGCCCCGACTGCGCGGTGCGCTGCGAAACCGCCCGCGAGGCGGTCAGCATCGCCGAGAACCTGCGCGGGCTCGCGGGAGCGCGAGTAGCGGTCCGCCCGTCCCTTCCGGAGCGGCCCTGCGACGGCCGCTGGACGGTCGAGCTGCGCCTGGCCGATGTGCGCGACCCGGCGCTGCGCGAGCGTGCGCTCGCCGGAGTGCAGGCCCTCTCCGGCGCCCGCCGCATCAGCTGGCTGTCAGCCCCCGAGCGCGCGAGCGTAGAGGCGCCGAGCACGGCCGCGCGCGCCTCCCAGCGCGAGCTCGTACGCGCCTCGCTGCTGCGCCACCCCGAGCCCTCGGACGGCTGAGAGCACTCACCGCGGGGGCGCCGCGGCGATGACAGAGGAGCCGGACAGCGGGGACGTGCGCGTGGCGATCGCCGATGACTCGGCGCTGATCCGCGAGGGGTTGAGCGCGATGCTCGACGCACAGCCCGGCCTCGAGCTGATCGGGGCGTGCCGCGACGGCGCCGAGCTCGAACGCCTGATCGACGGGCACCCCACCGATGTAGTCGTGACCGACATCAGGATGCCGCCGTCGGGCGACTACGAGGGGATCCGCCTGGCAGAGCGGTTGCGCGAGACCCATCCCGACGTCGGCGTCGTCGTGCTGAGCCAGCACGTCGAGCCCGACTACGCGGTCGACCTGATGGCGACCGGGACCCACGGCCGCGCCTACCTGCTCAAGGACCGGCTCGGCGACGCCCAGGAGCTCGCCCGCGCGATCCGGGCCGTCAACGAGGGCAGCTCGGTGATCGACCCGCTCGTCGTCGACGCGCTGATCGCCGCACGGGCGCGCGAGCGGCGCTCGCCGCTCGCGCAGCTGACGCCGCGCGAGCTCGAGATCCTGGCGCAGATCGCAGAGGGAGCGAGCAACGCCGCGATCGCCGGCTCGCTGGTGCTGAGCAAGCGGGCCGTCGAGAAGCACGTCAACTCGATCTTCGCGAAGCTCGAGCTGCCCGACCCGACCGACGTCAGCCGCCGCGTGAAGGCGGCGCTGCTGTTTCTTGCGGAGGAAGACCGTCGGGGTCGCGCACAGCCGGGTCCGCCGGCGGATGGTGGCGCCCGAACGGCCACCACCCCCTGATTTCCTCGAGCGCGTGCCCGGGCGTCGCGTCCGGGAACTCGAGCGCCGTCTGGCGGCGCAGCGCGGTCACCCCGAGCGCGAACAGCAGCGCGAACCCGAGCACCGGCAGGATCTGGCGCGTGGCCGGCGTCGGGCCCCAGAACACGATCAGCAGCAGCAGCACACCGGCTGCGGCGTACGCGCTGCCAGGGTGTTCGCGCAGCCACGGCGCTGCGACGTGGCGCAGCGCACGCGCCGGGCGCGTCTGGCCGGCGATCCACGCGGAGAACACCACGAACAGGCCGTAGAGCACCATCGCGATCGCGATGTCGTACAGCAGCGTCGTCGCGATCGACCACACGTCTTCGGCGGCGGGCCTGTTGGCCTGCACCGCGACCAGGTTGTTGACGACCTGCTGCTCGCCGACCCGGCGCAGCAGCAGCAGCGCGACGCCGATCCCGAACAGGCACCACCCCGTCGTGCGCAGCGCGTAGCGGCGCCAGCCGTGGGCCAGCCACACGGCGAGCGCGAACAGCGCGAGCGCCAGCAGCGGCAGCAGGATCGCGAGCCCTTTGACGCCTTTGACGATGTCCTGCGCGGTCTTGAGCTCGCTCGAGCGCATGATCACAATCTTGCCGGCGCTGGTCGGCAGCACGATGCCGAGCTTCTTTTCGGCGGCCCCCTTGGCGGCGAGCCCTTCGGCGCTGTTCAGCTTTTCGCGGGCGGAGTTGACCTGGCTCGAGATCCCGAGCTGGGAGCCGAGTTCGGTCACGAGCTGGCGCAGGTTCAGCGCCACCTCGCCGTTTTCGGTGGACACGGCCTTCCCGCCGCCGTTCAGGATCCTCATCAGCTGATCGTGCGCGGTGCGATTGGCGTTGATCCACAGCAACTGCACCTGCGGCGTCGCCAGCAGCTTGGGAACCGCCTGGTCGGCGATCTGGCGCAGCCCGGCCGAGAGCGGCCCCGACAGCCCCTTCAGCTGGCCCGGGAGCGCGCTTTCCACGCGTTCCTCGACGTTGACGTTCTTGAACAGTTCGTTGACGAGGTAGACGCTGAGCGCGCTCTCCACCTTCGGGTCCGCGATCACGCGGCTGCTGGTTTTGACCCAGTTGGAGGTGCTCAGCACCTGCCGGTTCACCCACACGGCGAAGCACGCGAAGAAGCCGATCACGGTCGCGACCGCGATCAGGGTGGGTACGAGCCGGCGGTGGGGACGCTCGGTCTTCGGCAGCACGCTCGCGTTCATGCGACAGCGAGCATCGCCGCTGGCACCCACGAATGCATCATCCCTTTTGAGTGATGCGTGGCCGGTCGCCGCACCTAGGATCGTGGCAGTGGTTACCCGCCTTTTGGGGGCGACCGATCGAGACAGGAGGTAGCTCCAAAATGCCCGATGGACAGACGGTGGCCGGTGCGGGCGGCACCCAGGGCGCCCAACCGCGTCCCGAAACGTCATACAGCGAATACGACGACCCCAAGGGCTTCGGCTGGGTCGTCTTCGCCGGCGTGATGATCATGATGGCCGGCGTCGTCAACTTCATCTACGGGATCGCGGCGATCTCCGAATCGCACTTCTACGTCGCCAACACGCACTTCGTCATCAGCTCCCTGAAAACCTGGGGCTGGGTCGTGATGCTGATCGGCGTGGCGCAGATGTGCGTCGCCGCCGGGATCTGGGCGCAGTCGAGCTGGGCGCGCTGGACGGGCGTCTTCTTCGCGTCGCTCAACGCGATCGCGCAGCTGGTGTTCATCCCCGCGTACCCGTGGCTGTCGCTCGCGGTGTTCGCGATCGACATCCTCGTGATCTACGGCCTGGTGGCCTACGGGGGCCGGCTCGAAGAAGCCTGAGCCCGATGCCGCCGCGCACAGAGGCGGCGAGACGTGCGCGAGGCCCGGCGCGAGGCCTGCCTGTTTGGCAGCTGGCGCGCCGGGCCGCGCCGCGTCTGGGACCATTGGCGCGATGAGCCTGTTCTCGCCCGTTGTGTCAATCGGCGTGTTCGCGGCCCGCGCGCCGCTGCGCGCCGGCGGCGCTGTGCTGCGCGCCTCGGGCGTCGAGCCCGAGGATGCCCAGGCGGCCGTCGTCGACGCGCTGGACCGTGCGCTCCTCGGCACCGTCGACGCGGTGCTCGCGCGCGTGCTCGCGCCCGACGTGGTGGACCTGGCGCTCGACCGCGCCGAGGAAGCGGGGGTCGTGCAGCGGATCGCCGAGCGGCTGCTCGAGGACGGGGTCGTCGAGCAGATAGCCGAACGCGCGCTCGCCGGGCCGGAGGCCGAGCGGCTGCTGGCCGAGGCGCTGCGCGGGCCGCTCGTCGAGGAGACCGTCGCGCAGCTTCTGCAGAGCCAGGCGATCTGGGTGCTCGTGGATGAAATCGCTCGCAGCCCTTCGGTGACCGAGGCGATCGCGCACCAGGGCACGGGCTTCCTGGACCAGGTCACCGACCGGCTGCGCGAACGCTCGCGCAAAGCCGACGGGCGCGTCGCGCGGCTCGCGGAGCGCCTCGGCGCCTCGCCGCCCGCGGTCGCCGATGGCCCGCAGGTGCCGCTGCCGCTGCCGCGGGCGCCCGAGGACCTATGACCGTCGAGCCCAGCCGCGTCGAGACACAGCAGGCCCAACTCGAGGCGATCAGGAGGCTGCGCGGCGGCCACGCGCCGACGGTCCGCCCGGTGATCTACGCCGGCTTCGTGACGCGCGCGATCGCGATCACCGCCGACGCCGCGATCATCTGGGCGGTCGCGGCCGCCGTCGGCGTGAGCATCGGGCTGTGCGTATCGCTGCTGCACCTTCCCCAGGCCGCCGACGCCGCCATCGCCGCAGTCCTGGGAACGCTCGGGATCCTGTGGTCGATCGCCTACTTCGTGTTCTTCTGGTCCTCGACCGGTCAGACGTTCGGCTCGCGGCTGATGGCGATCCAGGTCGTCGACTCGCGCGCGCGCGGGCCGCTGAAGCCGCGCCGCGCATTGATGCGGCTGGGCGGCCTCGTGCTCGGCATGCTCGCGCTCGGGCTGGGCCTCGTGATGATGCTCTGGGACCCGCGCGGGCGCTGTCTGCAGGACCGGCTCGCTCGCACCGTGGTCGTGAACGTCGCCGCCGAGGAGTAGCGGCCGCGGTCAGGGTGCCGGGCTGCCCTGCGGACGCGTGCGCCTGCGCCCGAGGTTGCCGACGATCAGCGAGACGACCGTCACGAGGTAGATCTGCCCGACCAGGCCCTCGGAGACCGACAGCGTGTGCCCCAGGTTGCTGGCGGAGGTTAGATCGCCGTAGCCGATCGTCGCGAGCGTGGTGAAGCTGTAGTAGGTGCAGTTGGCGACCGTGGCATCGACGTTCTGCGCAAAGAACTGCGTGCCGTCGAGCCGGTCGATCGCGCCGAACACGAACGCGAAGAACATGCCCAGCAGCAGATACACGCACAGCACGCCGATCACCGCGTCGAGCGGCACCGCCTGGGTTTCGCGCAGCCGGCGCACGATCCCGGTCATGATGACCGGCGGCGCGCACAGTACGAGCACGGCGTTCGCGGCCTGTGCGATGCGCTCGTCGAACCCGCCCACGAAGGCGTTCACGATGCCGAGCGCGATCCCGACGGCGGCGACCGCAATCGCGGCCCGCAGGACCGTCGGCCGTACTTCGGCCGCTTCCATCGAGAGCAGCAGCGTGCCCGACAGCAGCACCGTCAGGATCAGCAACTGCCAACGCCCGGGTTCAGAGATCCCCTCGATCGCGAAGGCGATCAGGAGCGCGATCAGCAGGCGCCCGTAGCGACGGATGTAGGCGCGGTCGATCGCCGGGTGACCGCCCGCGAGCAGTCGACCTTCGCCATCGTCGGCCGGGCCGGGCGGTGTCTGTTTCGGTGAGTCGCTCATGTCGGTCGCGGGAGCCCGCGCCGGCCGCGGCCGCCGGGCCGGCGAGCGCACGCTCCCCTGGGACAATCCTCACTGCGGCACCGGACGGTCACCCGTTCGGGATGAGGCGCGGCGGCGCCGGGCGCGCAATGCTGTAGGCCGTGAGCCGTGCAGCGATCCGTAGGGCGCTCGCAGCCGGCGGCCACGGCAGCGGCCGCGAGGGGGTCGCACGGCCATGAGCCTGTTCCGCCGCCGCCGGGACGCGCGCGCAGGACCGCCGGACGAGGGCGGCGCGGGCAGCCGCGAGCAGCCCCCTCCCTCAGATCAGCATGCGGCCGGCGAGCCTCCGTCAGCGGGTGAGCACGGCCCGTCGGCCGGCGAGCTCCTCGTCGGCGCCTACGTGACCGACGGCTCGTCCCTGTTCCGGGTCGCGCAGACGATCGCCGACGGGCGCACCGGCAACCTGCTGGTCGAGCTCGAGGACTGCCGCACCTACGAGGTGATCATCTGCTCGGCGGCGGCGCTGTCTGACCTGCGGCTGGCCGAGGTCAAGCCGCAGCACGTCGGCTGAGCCGAGTCATCCGCTTCGGGTGATGTGATCCGCTGCATGCGGGGCGAGCATCGCCTCAACGAAACGGCCTCGCCGCGCCCGTGACGCGCGGCGGCGGCCGCCATACGAAAGGACACCGATGCCCCTAGCTACGTCTTATCCGTTCCTCGAAGTCTTCTGGACGATGTTGATCTTCTTCGCGTTCGTCGTCTGGCTGTGGATCCTGTTCACGGTGATCGTGGACGTCTTCCGGCGGAGCGACATCGGCGGTTGGGGAAAGGCCGGGTGGCTGATCTTCATCATCGTGCTGCCCTACATCGGCGTGTTCGTGTACCTGATCGCCGAGCACAAAGGCATGACCGAACGGTCGGTCAAACAGGCCAATCAGGCGCAGAGCGAAATGGACGATTACGTGCGCTCGGTGGCCTCGACCGGGAGCCCGGCCGACCAGATCGCGCGCGCCAAGGAGCTGCTCGACAAGGGCGCGATCGACCAGGCCGAGTACGACCAGATCAAGGCGAAGGCGCTCGCCTGAGCGCCGGGCGCCGGCGGCGCCCCGGGTGCCCCGTGAGAGGGCTGCCCGGGCGCCGTCACGCGGCGCGTGCCGGCCGGCCGGGCGCCCGCACGGGCACCGCCACCGCTGCGGGCATCGCGGTGGCGGTGAACCCGACGAACGCGGCCGGCGCGCTCAGGCGGCTTCTTGCGCCGCCAGCGCCTGCGCCAGCGAGGCCTCTGTCTGCGGGCCGTGCAGCGTCGCGCGGATGCGCCCGGCGCCGTTGAGCACGAACGTCGTCGGCAGGGTGCTGAATTCGTAGCGGTTGCCGACGGTGCCTTCGCCGTCTCGCAGGACCGGGAAGGACCAGCCGAAGTGGTGGATGAACGACACCGCTCCCGAGCGGCCGTCGCTCCAGTCGACAGCCACGATGCGTCCGTGCCCGGCGGCGCTCTGCGCGAAGCGCTCGACCTGTGGCGCCTCGTGGATGCACGGTTCGCACCAACTCGCGAAGAACAGGACCTCGAACGGGCGGCCGTGCGTGCTCGCGGCCTCGGCGGGGATCGTCACCTGCGGGCCGACGAGCGTTTCGGTCGGCAGCGCGGGAGCGCTCCTGCCCGCCGCCGGCGTGCTCTTGGAGGCGAGCCCGAAGATCGCGAGCAGCGCGATCGCGACGACCGCGAGGCCGCCGAGCCCGAACATCCGAGCCCGCCTGCCCACGCCCACTCAGCGCGCCGCGAGCAGCGGCACGTCGTGCGCGACTTCAGCCGGCTTGAAGGCCGCGTCGTACAGGGTCGCGCGGTCGCCGGAGCCGGTGATCCCGTAGACGAGCCCGGAGTGCTCGACGAGATCGGGGTTGTTCGCGTCGCGTTCGGCGCCCACCCCCCACGCCTTCCAGACGGCGCCGAGTTCGTGCGCGTTGCCGATGAGGTACTGCATGCGCCCGGTCATCTCGTGGGCGGCGAGGAATTTCGTGACGGTCTGGCGGTTGTCGCCGCGCGGGTCGACCGAGACCGCCATGATCGCCGCTTTCGAGGCCTGCTTGCCGAGCAGGTTCTGCGCGACCCGCAGGTTCGAGGTGATCAGCGGGCACACGTCGGGGCAGTGCGTGTAGATGAAGGTGACGAGCACCGCCCTGCCGCGGTAGGAGTCGATGTTCACGAGTTGCCCGAGGTAGTTGTGCAGCTCGAGCGGTGGCGCCGCCTGGATCGGCTGCAGGACGCCCGCGGCCTCGTAGCCCCCGTTCGAGGTGCTCGCGGCCGGGACGGTCGCCGTGGCCGTGTTCTTCGAGGAGCCGCAGCCGCCGAGCGCGACCAGCAGAGCGACCGCCGCGAGCGGCACGGCGAGCGCTCGGAGGTACCTGTGCGGGTGCGTCATGAGCCCGCGAAACTACCAGTGCTCGATGCGGAACGCGCCGGCGCCCGTCGGCAAGAATCCCTGCATACCTGCACCTGCGACGCATTTTGCAACGCGATCTGTTAGGTTGCCGCGCGTTCGTGCCGAGTCCTGCGCCCTACGGGGCCCAGGAGCGGGGGACCCAATGCGGCCGAGAGGCTGCGGGGGCGAATCGCCACAAGTGTGGCGTAGCGTAGACGTTACGCGAGCCCGACAGCTAACCCCGTAGGCGCCAATCGGAGATGGAGAAAGGACGCCTCGCATGCCGGGATGCCCGCGTGATCTTGCTGTTCTCGAGCACTGGAGCTCATCGCTGCAGCGCTCCCGAGCCCGCCGTACCCGTACGGCCCGCCGTCGCAACGGCGCCGAGCACGCGGCGGTGGCCGCGCTGCTCGCGAGCACCCCGCTCTCGCCGCGCGACCTCGCCGAAGAGGAGCCGTGGCAGCTCTCGCTCGGGCGCTCGCGCGCGCGCCGGCGCGCCGCCGAGCTGCAGTTCGTCCCGACCAGCTCGCGTGCCAAGCGTGTCTCGCTCGGCGCCCTGGCGGCACTCAGCGTCGGACCGACCGCCTCGATCGCCAGCGGCCAGAGCTCGCCGGCGGCAGCGGGGCCGGCAACTACGACGGAAAACATCCTCACCCTCACAGAAGGTGCGGAAGGCCGGCAGGTGCAGTTGCTCCAGCAGGCGCTCGGGGGCATCGGAGTCGACGGGATCTTCGGGCCCGAAACCGAGGAAGCGCTCAGGAGCTTCCAGTCCTCGCACGGCCTCTCGGTCGACGGGATCGCCGGCCCGCTGACGCTTGGCGCGCTGCGCGGCGGCTCGGGTATCAGCGCCTCGATCGCGAGCGCCGGCCCGGGCGAAGAAGGCTCCACGCACGACGCCCTCAACGTGAGCGGCGGCGGAGAAGAAGAAGGCTCCTCGGGGAACTCGGTGCAGCGGCTGCAGCATGCCCTGCAGCTTCCGGTCGACGGCGACTTCGGCCCGGAAACCGAGGCCGCCGTGCGCAGGCTGCAGGCACGCCACGGTCTCACCGTCGACGGCATCGTCGGCCCCGAGACGTGGGGCGTGATCGGGATCCACGGCCAGGCGACGCTGACGCCTCCCCCCTCCGCGCTGCCCGCCCCGGCCCAGCACCACCACGCGAGCGCCGCCGCCACCACGCAGAACGTCTCCGACGAACACTCAGAAGAAGTGCCCGGCAACGCGGTCGAACGCCTGCAGAAAGCGCTCAAGATCGCGCCCGACGGCGAATTCGGTCCCACGACGGAGGCCGCCGTGCGCAGGCTGCAGGCACGCCACGGACTGACCGTCGACGGCGTCGTCGGTCCCGAAACCTGGGCGCTGCTCGGCATCCAGACCGAGCCGACGCTGACGCCGTCCTCCTCCGTGCTGCACTCCGCGCAGTCGAGCGAAGGCGGCTCCTCGGGCTCCTCCGGCTCCTCGGCCTCCTCAGGCGAAAGCACGGCGGGCGGTGAAGGGGTCATCGCGCGGGTGATCGCGGCCGGCGATGAAATCGCCACGCGGCCCTACGTCTGGGGCGGTGGGCACGGCTCGTTCGTCTCGGAAGGGTACGACTGCTCGGGCTCGGTCTCCTACGCGCTGCACGGCGGCGGGCTGCTCTCCTCGCCCGAGGACTCGAGCGAACTCGAGGGCTACGGCGAACCCGGACCCGGCCGCTACATCACGATCTACGCGAACGCCGAACACGCGTTCATGGTCATCGACGGCAAACGCTTCGACACCGTCGCGCTGGCCGAAACCGGCACGCGCTGGTCGGACAGCATGACCTCCACCGGGGGTTACGTGGTCCGTCACCCCGACGGGCTCTAGACCGCCTCGCTGCTCGGCCGCTCGCCTTGCCGGCGGGGGCCGAGCAGACCCGGCGGGCGCGTGGCGCCAGCCCGCGCGGGCGCGCTGCCGGTGCTCCTCGCGCGCCGGAGCCGGCGGCGGCGCACGACCCGCGGCCCATCGCGTCCCGTCGCGGCCGCCGCCTAGCCTGCATCGCTTCTCACAGTCGAGGAGAGGAGGGCGATGCTGGCGCGCGCCCACGCGTTCGCGATCGACGGGCCCGCCGCCCGCCACGTGACGGTCGAGGTCGACGTTCGGCGGGGGCTGCCGGCGTTCGCGATCGTCGGCCTCGGCTCCTCGGCTACGCGCGAGTCGCGCGAGCGGATTCGCGCCGCGATCCGCAACTGCGGGTTCGAGTTCCCGGGGCGGCGCATCACGGCCAACCTCGCGCCGGCCGACGTGCGCAAGGACGGCGCCGGGCTCGAGCTCCCGATCGCCTGCGCGCTGCTGGCCGCCACGGGCCAGCTCTCCGGCGAGCGCCTCGCGCACACCGCCCTGCTGGGCGAGCTCGGCCTCGACGGCAGCGTGCGCCCGGTGCCCGGCACCTTCTCCGTCGCCGAGGCCACACGCCGTCACGGGATCGCCACGCTCGCGCTCGCCCCGGCGCGCGCCCACGAGGCGGCGCTGATCGACGGGCTGCGGGTCGCGCCGGTCGCCTCGCTGCTCCACGCCGTGCGGCTTCTGCAGGGGGAGGCGCGCGCCCTGCTGCCCGCGCGCGCCGGCCCCGTCGACTCACCGCTGCGCCCGGGCGACGAGGCCGACGGCGACCTCGCCGAGGTGCTCGGCGCCGAGCACGCCGTGCGGGCGCTCATCCTCGCGGCCGCGGGAGGACACGGGATCCTGCTCTGCGGGCCGCCCGGCAGCGGCAAGACGATGCTCGCGCGGCGGCTGCCGGGGATCCTGCCGCCGCTCGACGGGCGCGAGGCGATCGAGGTGACGCGCATGCGGGCGCTGCTCGGCGTGCCCGTCGAGCGGCTCGCGCGGCGGCGCCCGTTCCGCGCCCCGCACCACACGACGACCGTTGCGGGGCTGATCGGCGGCGGGCCCGGCGGCGGGCTCGGCGAGGTTGCCCGCGCGCATCGCGGCGTCCTGTTCCTCGATGAGCTGTGCGAGTTCCCGAGGCCGGCGCTCGAGGCACTCCGCGAGCCGCTGGAGGATGGCCGGATCGCGATCGCCCGCGGAGGGCGCGCCGAGCTTCACCCCGCGCGCTTCACGCTCGTCGCGGCCACGAACCCGTGCCCGTGCGGGTTCGCCGGGGACCCCGGCCGCTGCCGCTGCACGGCGTCCGAGCGCGCCCGCCACGACCGCCGCCTGAGCGGGCCGCTGCTCGATCGCTTCGACCTGCTCGTCCAGCTCACGGGCGCGCCGCCCGCGCGCGACGGCGAGGCGCGGCGCACGACCTCGGCGGCGGCGCGAGATGCGGTCGCGGCGGCGCGCGAGCGACAGGCGCGGCGCCTCGCGCGCCACGGGCTGTCGCTGAACAGCGAGATGAGCCCGCGGCTGCTTCGCGAGCACGCGCGCCAGGACCCCGCCGGGCGGCGCCTGCTCGGGGCCGCGCGCCGCGAGGGGCTGCTGAGCGGGCGCGGTGAGCACCGCGTTCTGTGCGTCGCGCGCACGATCGCCGACCTCGACGGACATCCGCGGGTGCTGGGCGAGGACGTGGCGGAGGCGATCGCGCTGCGCTGCCCGCCGTGGCGGGCGCGCTGAGGGCCCGCGGCGCCGCAGCAGACGGGGACGCGATGGGCGCCGTGAAAGCTGCGGCGGGCGTGTAGGGACGGGGCCCCAAAGCTCAAGTGACGTTCGGTTTTGGCCGACGCTGGGAGGGAGATGATGGATCAGCTCGCAGGCCGGAGGGCTTGAGAGGCGTGCCCGCGCCCTCCCCCGAACAGAAGCTCGTCGAGCAGGAGGTGCGCGTGCTCGGGGCGATGTTGCAGGCGCGCGCCGAGCAGGTGCTCGAGGGCGTCAGTGCCCGGACCCAGACGGCCAAGGGTGAACTCGAGCCCGCGATCGACGACAGCCTCGGTCGCATCTGCACGATCGCCACGATCGCGGTCGCGCGCTGGATGTCGGGCGGCAACCCCGAGGACGGGCTGGAGGCGGGCCGCGAAGCGTGGGAGCTGTTCGGGCAGCTGGCGGCGCACCGCGCCGCGGCGCTGACCGAGGTCACGAAGCGCTGCCTGCGCTGGCGCGACAGCCTCGGCGACGTGCTCTACGCCGCCGGCCGCGAGATCGGCAGCTCGCCCGAGGCGCTGCGGCGCGCCCGCTCGATGGCGCAGGTGACGCTCGACGTGACGCTCGTGCGCATGTGCGAGGTGTTCGAGGCCGAGCGCATCAGGATGGGCGAGGAGCTCGCCTATCTCGCGACCCACGACCAGTCGACCGGGCTTCCGAACCGGACGTTGATCGTCGACCGGGCCGAGCAGATGCTGGGGCGCGCGCGGCGCAACCAGACCCCGGTCGCGGCGCTGCACGTCAACATCGACAACTTCACGACCGTCAACGACACGCTCGGCCACGCGGCCGGCGACGAGCTGCTGCGCGGGATCGCCGCGCGGCTCGACGGCCTCGTCCGCGACGCCGACGCGCTCGGGCGCCTGGCGGCCGACGAGTTCGTCGTTATCGCCGAGGACAGCTCGCTGGCGGCCGGCGCCGAGCTGATCGCCGAGCGCCTTCAGGAAGCCCTGCACGAGCCGTTCGTGATCGGGGGCACCGAGCTGGCGGTCACGGCGAGCATCGGCGTCGCCACCGGCGTGCGGACGAATGCCGAGGACCTCCTCGGCGACGCCCAGATCGCAGCCCACCGGGCACGGGTCGAGGGCGGCAACCGCTGCGTCGTGTTCGAGTCCGGGATGCAGGACGTCGTCCAGCGCCAGGTCGCGCTCGAGATGGACCTGCGCAGCGCGCTGGAGCACGAAGAGTTCTTCCTCGTCTACCAGCCGACCTTCGACCTGCGCGGCATGACGCCGACCGGCGTCGAGACGCTGATCCGCTGGCGCAGCCCGACGCGCGGCGTCGTGCAGCCGAACGACTTCATCCCGGTGCTCGAGGACACCGGCCTGATCGTGCCGGTCGGGCGCTGGGTGCTCGAACAGGCCTGCCGCCAGGGAGCCACCTGGCGCGCCACCGGGCACCCGATCGGCGTGGCGGTCAACGTGTCCGCGCGCCAGCTCGACAGCGACGAGTTCATCGACGTCGTCCAGGACGCGATCGCCGCCAGCGGCCTCGACCCGCGCGCGCTGACGCTCGAGATCACCGAGACCGCGCTGATGCGCGACGCGGAGGACACCGCGGGCCGGCTGCGCGCGATCAAGGACCTCGGCGTGCGGATCGCGATCGACGACTTCGGCACCGGCTACTCCTCGCTCTCCACCTTCAGCGGTTCCCGGTCGACGCGCTCAAGATCGACCGCTCGTTCCTGTCGCAGCTCGCCGAGAACCCCGAAGGCGAGACGCTGATCCGCACACTCGTGCAGCTCGGCAAGGCGCTGTCGATCGAGACGCTCGCCGAGGGCATCGAGCGCCACCAGGAGCTCGAACTGCTTCAGGAGGAGAACTGCGACAGCGGGCAGGGCTACCTGTTCGCCCGCCCGCTGGAGGCGCCGGCGGCCGAGGAGTTCCTGCGCACCTGGCCGGCGCGCGCGGACACGCTCAGGCCCCAGGCGGCGCACGGCACCGACTGACCCGCCCGGCCGCGTCAACGCTCACGAGCCGGATGGGGGCCCACCGCGAGGCGACCCCCACCCCATCTGCGGTGTACCACAGAGCAGAAGGGCGGTCAACGAAGCCGTGACGATCGCCGGCGGAGGTGGCGGCCACGACGAGACACCTTGCCGGAGGGCTTCGCGCGGCGACGACACCGCGCCCCCTCCGGGATCGACAGAAAGCGGATGAAGGGATTCGAACCCTCGACCTTCGCCATGGCAAACGCCGCTCAGCCCCCCGGCGCCGCGTAGTTCCGGGCGGAACGCTAGCCCCAGAAAGGTCAATATTCATGCGGGTTTCGCTCGTTTGCTACCCATTTCGCTACCCATACCCGCGTACTGCCCAACGACCGTGGGTAGCGATGGGTAGCGCCGTGATACGCTCGCCGGCGTGGTTTCGCCCGCCCCTTGTCTGACGATTCGAGAGCACCGTGGGAAGGCGTTCTACGAGGCCTACTGGCGACACGAGGGGCGGATGGTCAAGCGGAGGCTCGGCCCGGCGTGGCTCGATGCCGAGCCCGACGGTAGCTGGCGACCGCGCCGTGGTCGGGTGCCTGACGGGTATCTGGATGAGCGCCGCGCGCACGTCGCCGCCGCGGGCAAGCTCGCCGAATTCGTGGCCGATGCCGAGCAGCGCGAGGAGATCGATCGTGAGCGGCGGAATCGGGGCGTCACGTTCCGGGAGGTCGCCGAGGACTACATGCGCTGGCTTCGGGACGTGAAGCGCGCGAAGCCGTCGACGCTCCGCAATCGGGAGAGCCTGTTCAGCGAGCCGGGAACCGAGAACCGGCGGGGAGGCGGCACACGTACCGCTTATGTCATGGAGGCTTTCGGCGACCGTACGGCGAGCACGATCACGACGCGTGAGATCAACGCGCTGCTGACGAGGATCAGCAACAGCGGCGTGTCGGCCAGCACCGTGAACAAGTACCGCGCGCTGATGGTGTCCGTCTTCAACCACGGGATGAGCGAGGCGACGTACAGCCTGCCATCGAATCCGGCCGCGGCGGCGGACAAGCGCCGCGAGCCCGGTCGAGCACCGCTGCTGTTCTACTCACCGGAGGAGATCGAGGCTCTGGCGCGGTCGCTCGCGGCGGGCAGCCATCGCGCGTTGGCGGCGGAACGCCACCAGGAGAACCCGGAGCGCCACCCGAGCGAAGCTGCCGAGGATGCGCAGGACGCCGAGCTCGTCCGGCTCGCCGCCTACGCCGGCCTGCGCCTGGGCGAGCTGCTCGCGCTACGCTGGCGCGACGCTGACTTCGCGGGCCACGCGTTGACGATCAGCCGCGCACTCTCCGACGGAGAAGAGACGACGACCAAGAGCGGCCGTGTTCGACGGGTGCCGCTGCCCGACCAGGCCGCCGGCGCACTGGACCGCCTCAGCAAGCGCGGCGACTACACAGCCCCGGGCGAGCTGGTGTTCTGCAATGTCTTCGGGCGCCCACTCGATGGCTCGGCGCTGCGCAGGCGCTACAAGCGCGCCCGCGACGCGATCGGACTGCGGCCGCTGCGCTTCCACGACCTGCGGCACACATACGGCTCGCTGCTTGCCGCGGGCGGCGTAGACCTCGTGACGATCCAGGCCGCGATGGGGCACAGCGACCTCTCGACGACGAGCCGGTACCTACACGCGAGACCCGCCTCCGAGCAGGCGGCCCTCTTCACCCAGATCTTCCAGACCGGCGCCGAGCAGCTGGTGGCGGCGACCTCGGCCTAGAAGCCTTCGTGCTCGCCGAGCAGCAACGCCTCGATCCTCGGGCGCAGGAACAGACGGCGACGCCCGACCTTCCGCGAGGGGACGGTGCCGACCCGCGCGAGGTGTTCGACGGTGCTCTTTGGCATGCGGAGCAGCTCGGCGACCTCGGCTGCCGTCATGACGTCCTCGGCCTTGAGGGGTGGATGCGCGGTGGCGTACACACGGAAATAGACCCCGAGTAGGTCGCAACGACCGGCGACGATGGCCGCGGAAGGCGCTGCGCGCTCGGGGCGACAGCCTGCGCTCTGCGCACCCCCTCTGAAACGGCGCTCGGGACGCGAAAAGGCCCCGGCGACCATACGACGGCCGTACCCGGGACCTTCGCCAAAGTTCTCCAGGCGCTGTGTCCCGCAGCCTTCCAGGCTTCTGGGACCGGGCCAGCCGTCGCGGGGGCCGCTGGCGCCTGTGGTCGGCAGTCGTGCCGATGTGGCCGGAAACGTAGCGGCCGCATCGGACGGACCGGCTTGTGAGGAAACAGGGGCCCTACGCCGCGACCCACCCGATCTGCGAGGTCTGGACGAAGCGCGCGCGGTCCGCGGTGTGGAGGATCACCCAGCCCGCTGGGAGCACGCGGCGGCCCGCCTCCTGCGGGCCTTCGCGCTCGGCGGCGTTTATGAGGCCGAGGACGCTCTCGAGGTCCTCCGTGACCTCGAGCTCGACCCCGTTGATCAGCAAACGAGCCACGGCATCATTTGATGCTGCAGCCTAGGCTGACCCGGACTGTCGCGTTCGCTTTGACGTGTACCGTCTTGCTCTGGCAGTCGGCGCCTACGGTCCCCTTCAGGCTGTAGGTGCCGGGAGCGACGCGCACGTAGAACGCTCCCTTGCTGTTGGTGTGGGCGACCTTGACCGTCCGGCCGTTCCTCTGCACGAGGATGGCGTGCGATGGTGTTGGCGAGATGTGCTTCGGTGGCCGTTTTCTGGCCGGCCCCCCGCCGACGGTCAGCTTCCCGGCGATCGTGCCGGTGACCGGGCTGAGCGCGATGACCCGCCGTAGTGAGGCCCCGGCGGCCGTCAGGGACTCGGCGCGTTTGAGCGCGTCCGGCGTCGGAAGGCCGCGCCCGGTGATTTCTCCGGTGTGCGAGTTGATCACGACGAACATCGCGTCGACCGTGGGCAGCGTGGTGCCCGGCTTGACCCGTGCGTCGGTCAGCGTGAAGTGTTCCCCGGTCATCAGGACGACCACCACCGGGGTGTCGAGCAGGCGCTGGTAGCCGGGATCGGTGTTGCCTCCCGGCTGCTTGAACCCTTCGTTGAACGTGCCCTCCGCCTCCTCGAGGGTGCCTTCCCCGGCCCAGAACCTTGGCGAGGGTTCTCCCGCGCGGTCGGCTTCTTCGCCGGCGATCGCCATGATCCGTTCGAGCGGCAGCGCTGGACCTGCAGGCGTCTGTACTTCTGCGAACGGGTCGGGCGGGGCGGTGCCGACGGCGACAGAGCTGTCGCCGTTGCTGCCGAAGACCTGACTCGTCGCCGCGCCGAGCGCAGCGAGCGCAGCGACCAGTGCTGCAATCAACAGGCGTCTTCTCGTGATCATTTTCGCTCGCTCCTCAGCAGATCGACCAGTCGTCGTTGCCGTAGTAGTTGCTTTCGTAGTTGGGGGTCTGGCACATCACGCTCGAATCCGATTCTTCTTTGTAGTTCACCAGTTGCTTGACGGCGTGCTTTTTCGCGCCTTTCCATTCGATGTGCGTCCCGCTGTGGGTGAAGGCGTTGACCTCTTGGGAGCCGACGTTTTCCGGCTGCGTTTCTGACGCGGCCTCGATGCCGCCTTCGAGGTTGTCGGAGTACGCGGTCCAGTAGGAGGGGTGCGATTCGCAGCCCTGGTTCGTGTACCAGATGATCACGCACCAGTTCCCGTTCGCTTCGGCGTCTTCGACGGTGTAGAGGTTGGTCGGTTCGGCGCTGACGTTGGTCCAGACGTATTCTTCGTAGCCGTAGCCGCTGGCTCTGAGGGCGTGCGCCTTGAACGGCCGCAGCGTGCAGCAGTTGGCGGCATTGTCGTAGCCGGCCTCCTGGCCTGTCTCGACCCAGCCGCCTTCCTTTTCCTCGAAGCCGACCCACATCTCGTCATCGACGAAGGCGCCGCTCGCGAATTCCGGCACGTCGATCAGGCTCGTGGTGGGGTAGTACTGCGCGCCCTTGACGCTTTCCGATCCGCCTTCCATTTCCCACGCCTGCAGGTTGTAACAGTGGTCTTTTCCGCTGAGTTCGCATTTGCCGCTGTCCCACTTCGCGGAAGCGCTGGCCGGTACTAGAAGCGCCACCAACCCCAGCAGTAGAGCCCAGCGCGCCACCTTCTGCCGCCCTTTCGACACATCAACCCCCCAAAGTTCGATCATCTGAAACTCTAACGATATCCTAATAACCCGGATCGGGCCACCCTTTCAAGTTGACTCCGACCTCGTCCTCGCCGAGGGGCGGGACGATCGCGATGCCACGGCTGTTTGGTCGGTTCGCGCGTCCGTGACGGTAAGGAGGCGAAGCCGACGCCTCCGGTGCCCGTAGCTGCGGCCACCGGCCGCAACGCCTTCCGACGTTCGGACCGCCCGCAGTCCTCGCGCACCACCGCCGGCGTCACGGCCTTATCCTCGCCGCTCTCGCGGATTGGGCTCGGCTACGCCCACGCGGAGGGCGGTGCGCCCGGTAGCCAGGTGGCGCTGACCCCTCCGCCTTCTTGACGGAGCCCCTGGGCGTAGTCCTCAAGCTGCGCGTGGAAGACCAGCTCGTCGCGCGGATCCTCGGCGACCCGGTCGATCCAGTCCCGCCAAACGGCGAGCGCGCACAGCGTCTCAACGTGCGAAGGGTGCTCCCACCAGCCGTCTTTGAGATGGCCGAGCTCGCGCGGGTAGCGGCCGCACAGCGCCACGATCGCGCCCCACATGTCGCGTCGCCACTCCTGCTCACCATCGAACGGCTCGAGCCACGGAGCGCGCCGAGCAGAGCTGCGGCCAGGCTCCATTTTGGTTCGAGTCCTCTCGTGCCCGGCAGACTCCCGCTCCGGGCCTCCAGCGGAGAGCCCGACGGAGATCAAACGCGCGGCCAGGCGCGCCATTGGCTCTCCCCCCTCCTGTGCAGCACGCCGCAGCTCGGTCAGCGTCGAGTCCGGCAGCGTGACCTTGATTCGAGGGTTCATTCGGCTCGCTCTGTTCTTGGCGCAAGGGGACCGTTCTGGGCCCTGCTGGATCTGACCCTAGGGTCAAAGAAGCGGCCCGAAACCGAGGGGTCAGTCAGGGGCCCAGCACGGGGCCGTGCATCTAGTCCGTCGATACTTTTCGCGTTTCGAGGGAGGCCTTGGCGTGCGAGCGAGGCGCGCCGAACGACCACGCAGGCTCGGGTGCTTCTGGAGGGCGCTCGATTGGCGGTCGGCGCGCCCGGGCGGCCGTTCGGCTCAGGGCTGCCGCCGCTCACGAAGTGACGAGCGCGGCGGCTACTCCGTGCCTTCACCGCTGGTGTCGCGAGTTAGGTTGAGCATCGCTTGGGCCTCCGCGATTGCGTCGTCCCAGCCGGCTTGAACGTCAGCCGGGCGCGGGCGCTCGCGCGGGGCGCCTGGTGCCCCGTTGAGGTAGACCGCTAGCTCGAGTTCACGATACGGGTCGCTTGTCTTCCCTCTCAGGATCGCAACGAGGTCCCGACCGCCCTCGACAAGACCCATCAGCTGCTCGAAGTCCTCGGGGTCGAGGAGGGTGAGCGGCTGAACCTTGGCTTGCGCGAGGCGCCCGGCGCTGTGCTCGCGGAGAAACCTCCACAGCATCTCCGTTTGAGTGATCGTTCCGGCCGTCAGAACGACTGGCCAGATTCGCTGTACGCGCCCGAGGTCGACCTCGGGCTCGCCGGCAGGAACCGTGGCACGTCCCGCGATTAGCGCGCTGATGCAGCGGTCGAGCTGCGCAATCTTCTCGACGAGCATTCTCGTGAGGTCCTCGATGACTTTCTCGGGTGTGCCGAGGATCACCGTGTCAGCCCGCAGGCGGGAGGCCGAGACCTCGATCAGAACCAGATCTAGTCCGAGATCGATCGCAACGTCGGACGTCTTTGCGCCGCTCTTGCCGTACCGTTGCTCGCCGTAGACGCGCCCGCCGCCGATCGGGCGCGGGCCGTACGCGGAGCGGGCGAGTCGCAGGACGTGCTCCTCGAGCAGCTTGCCGGCGTAGGCCGTGTATCGGCGGCTCAGTCTGCGCTTTGGATCACCGGCGGACCGCTTTTGAGCGCTGTCGAGGAGCCGGTAGTGGAAGCCATCAGACAGCCACGACTGCATACCTCGCGGGGACAGCAGGACGATGCTGTCGTCGCCCAGCCTTAGAAACGGACGGCGCATCAACGGTCGGCTTTCCCACGCGACTTGGGCCGGGTCGCGGCCGCCGGCAGCGAACTCCTCCGCAAAGGTGGCGCGATCGGCGGAGATCAGACTGATGACGTCGTCCCTGCGGTCGGACATTCCAAGTCTCTCGAGCAAGTCATCGAGGTCACGCGCCAGAATCCGCGAGCTCATCACGTCGCCGGGGCCGTCGTCCCAGGCGTGGGACATCGCGGATAGCGCAAACCCGATAGCGAACTGCTCCTCGATCGTGAGGCCGTAATCCTCTCGCATCCACTCATCGAGCGGACACTGCGGATCCCGCATCTCTGTCTCGCGCGCAATCACGCTGAAGAGGTGTCGCGCGCGCACCAGCTCGCCTAGCGGCGCCGGCTTGGTGTTGTACGCACCGTTCTGGACGAAGAAGGCAAGCCAGTCTGTGGAATCACGCATCGCGTCGGCAGCCGTCGAGGCGGCCTCTTCGATGACCGACCCCGCAGCGATGATCGCCACGGTGATGACGGCGCGTTGCTCCTCGGACATGCCGGCTTCGAGCGCCCCGCCGGCGGACTCCTCGATGAGGAGGCGCGCGAGTATCGCGACCTGCTGCTCGGAGAAGAGCTCTGCGTGGTCGTTCTCGTGGAAGAACTTCTCGATGCGGCGCTGAATCGTCCCGCTGTAGAGCTGCGCTGCAATCGCGAGCTGCGCCTCAGAGTTCCCGCGCAGCCCATACGCAACCTTGGCGGCATTCGCGATCGCGTTCATCGCCGGCTCGAACGGCAAACCGGAAAGGTGCCCACGAAGGGCCTCGAGGCTAGTCGGCCTCGCCCCGATCGCAGTCTCGTCGACGAACACGGACACCTGGTCGAGCGCGCTCGGCGCGGTGCGCGTCACTGCAATGGGCGTCATCGCCGGTAGTAGCGCGGCCGGGATGCCGCGCGGCATCGGGGACGACGGCAGCCTGCCAAGGTTGGCTGGCAGGAGTAGGCCTGAGGTGCTCTCAACCCACCGGGGGACATAAAACCGAGGCGGCGGTGGCACCGTTCCATTCTGGCGCCTGCCCACATGAGCGCAGTCGCCGGTGGCGACCAGGCCGCGACTGGTTCAGCGTTGGGACGGCGTCGCCCCCGAGGGGCGGGCGCGCTCGCCGCCGCCCTGGCCGAGTCAGAAACACGTCTGGCCTTGAGCGTCCCCCGGGTCGCAGCCGTGGCAGCCCGCCGCGCATCTTTGGAAGGCACCAAGCCAGAAGCGATTACGGCCGACCCGCGGCCTCGTTCAACGCGGCTCCAACACGGGACGCCACCAAATCTAAGTGACCGTCTAGCGGCTGGGCGAATTCCTCGGGGTACCCGCCGGGCGGAGGCGGACTCAGGTGTGTAGACCACTGGTAGTTAGATACTGATCATGTCGAGGCGGTCTAGGCGCTCGAGGGCGGCCGACTGGACGACGCGCTTGCCGCGCAGTACGACGACGCCAGCCTTGGCCAGGCTGGCGGTGGCGGCGTCTATTCGCGCCGGGTCGATATCGCGTAAGGAGCGGTAGAGCCGTTCGCGCGTCCGGCCGTTCATCGCCCCCGCGACCGACAGAACGACGACCGACTCGGCCATCACGTCGATCTCGCACGAGTCGTGGTTGGATTCTTTACGCATGGGAAGGCTGACTCCTTTCCGTGCCAGGCCCCCGGCAGTTGACGCTGCGCGGGGGCCACTATTTCGTTTCCCGCGAGCCTAGGCCCTGCTTGCGATGGAATTTGTCCCTGGTCTCACGGTTCGTAGTGTCGGCGATGAAATCCAGCGGAGCTTGCTCGATCTCTTCCGGCACTCTCCCGCTGACGCCTGGCAGCGTCGTCCCTGCGCCTCATTTCCCGGACGTAGCTGGAGAGGGCCATGGTCGCGTCATTGCCGGCGAGCGGCGGAATCCCAACGGGACAGGCGAAACGGCGGTGCCGGACCGAGTCAGCCGCTTGAGTTCGGCGCAAGCTCAATCAGGTTCTGGGACAGGATCGCCTTCTCACGGCCCGCGATTTGCACGCGGCCACGGATAACACGGCCGGTCCCCGTGGTCTGCATCAGCGCCTTGCCGTACGCCGTGACCTGTGTTCCGTCGAAGCGCCAGGTCTGCTCATGCTCGCCTTCCAGACGGAACGGCAACGGCGGGTCCATCACGGCAGGGTTCTCGAAGGATGCACCGCCCTCGTAGTGCACGCCGACTGACGTGACCGACGTAGCGCCGCGTCCAGCGTTCACGGCCCGTACGGCGATGATCGGGGTCGTGAACCCTTGCGCCCGCAGCTGGTCGAGCTGGTCGACTGGAGCTGCCCCGGCGACCAGCACGATGCCGACGCCGCTGGACAGGCCGCTGAGGATCTCGACCTTCACTCGGCTCCCGGACTGCCGGAAGCTCCACGCCTGCCAGGCGATGGACACGAGCGCGAGCGCGAGCCCCAGAGCGGCAATAACCGTTGTCGCCGTGTCGCCGGTCCTGACGACCACTATGGCGGCCAGTACGAGCACGGTCCGCGCAACCTATCGTGCGGCGTGCAGCGCGACGCCGCGCCGCTACGTGCCCCCCACTCCGGCACGCAGAAACTCGCCCTCCAGCTCGTAGCGTCTTAGCTCCTGCTCCTTGCTCGCGCTCGGGCGATCGGGGTTTGCGTTCACGACCACGCAAAAGACGGTCCGGTCCCCGATTGCAAGCGACGCAGGCCAGCGCCCTGGATGATCGGTGCTGAAAACGAGAAGCCCGTCGGTCAGGTTGAAGACCACCAGATACCCCGCCGGCAGCCCGTAATCCATCGCGTACTTGTACGCCTGTGAGAACCCCTGGCGGATGTACGCCCGATCTTTGCCCGCCTCGGGCAAAAAGAGCTTGATCTCCATCGCCAGCGGCTCGTCACCACCGAGGGCCACGACGTCGGCTTCGCCCGATGGCCCCTCCGCCTGCGAGAACGGATACTCGACCCCCTGGTCAACCAAGTACTCGCGCAGGTGTTCGTCCAGCAGTTTCTCGCCCCGCGCCGTGTCGGCCGCGTAGAGCTCGTGCAACTCGCGCTGGTGGAACCACTCGCTGCGCCGCTTGTACCGCTCGAGGATCCCGAGCACCGACCCCCCGTCCTCGATCCGGTCCTCCAAGTAGTTCACGAGCGGATCTACGACGCCGGCGACGAACGCGGCCGTGAGGTCGTTGAAGTTCCTTCCGGAGGCGAGGGCACGACCAGCCAGCTTGAAGTCCTTGGTCTCGAGCAGCGCGAGACATACCTTGGCCCGGTCGCATTCGTCGTCGGGATAACGGATCCCGGCGTGCGAAACGCCGCCTCCCGCCAGCCACGACGACGGATCCATCGGGGCCGTTTCGATCTCGGCAAGAAGCGCCGCCAGATAGGGCTCTGACCGCATCCAGGCGAGCATCATCCCCGCCTCGTTCTCCCAGATCCGGAAGTCAGCCTTGTAAAGCCGGTTGCGGCGCTCCCGAAGCCGCACCCGGAGGTCGTGCTCGAACATCGGCATTAGTCGCCGAATCCTAAGCGGCGCAGCGCCTCCTCCAGTTGTCGCGACGCGACCCCTGCCTGTGCGTGCTGATCGACCAGCTGGATCGGCACCTTGCAGCAGGGGCAGAAGACGCGGCTTCCCAGGCGAATGTCGATCATCCAGACGTCAACGGCGTAGCCGCAGCGCGGGCACGGCACGTCCACGAGCTCGTCATCCAGGAAGGCCAAGGCGGCGATTCTCGCGCGTTCCTGCCCCACGTCACGGATTCGAGGGGGGCGCGTGGTGTGGTGATCGGGTTGTGCGGTGTTGTGCTCGATAGGTTGGCTGAGGTCGAGAGGATGTTCTCCACGGTCTTGCGGATGCGGCGTAGCGTCTTTGAGCACGCCCTGGCCGCAGCCGGTTGCTCCTTGGTCGGACGCTAAGTCGATGGCGAGGTGCTTTATAGGGTCCCCGGCGGATCGCCTATCGTGGGGCAAGCGATGGGCTGGCTGCTCGCCGCAGCAAGTGACTGGAAGGGCGCCGTTCGAGTGCTCGCGGACTACGACGGCCGCCCCCGTTCCTACCTGCGAGCGGCCGGGAGCGTTGCCCTGCTGCTCGCGATCGGCGCGATGCCGCTCGCGGTCCTCATCGCCGGCGCGTACCTGGTCAGCGGGCCCACGGCGCAGGTCGGCGTCGGGCTCGCGCTGATCCTCGCCACGCTCGCGGCCGGCTCCATCTGGCGCCGGGAGGTCTGGCGCCGGCCGGTGTACCGGCGCCTGCAGCAGTGGGCGACGTCGGACCCGCGGGTGCCGGAGGTCGGGGTCCTGGTCGCCTCCGCAGACGAGCCCGTCGCGTACCGTGCCATCGCGCGCGTCCAGTTACACCCGCGGTTCTCCCGGCGCAACCCGCCGTCGCCCGCGACGCCCGGCTTCGACGTCTACATCGGCGTGACGCAGCCCGTGACCCGGCCCACCGTCGACTACGACGTAGCGGTCGACCGCATGTGCCGGGCGCTCGCCGCGGTCGGCGTGCGCGCCCGGGTAGGCGGCCGTGATGTCCCTCTCCCCTCCCGGCCGGCGACTACATTCCCGGCAGGCGCTGCTGCTTGACCGGGACGGCGGCCCCTGTCTCCGCCGCGACCGCCTGCTTCGCGTCCTCCGGGCGCCACGGTTCCAAGTTGTCCCGGCCGATCTTGCGGACGTGCCGGCGCCGCGGCGTCCACGGCTGAGAGGTGCGCGCGTGATAGCGGCGGACGGTCCGCTGCTCCTGGTCCTGCATCGAGTGCGCCCAGCGATGCACGATGTCCATATTCCACGCGTGCTCGGTTACGCCCTCCGGGTGCTCGGGGTGGATCGTCGCGACCGTGACCTTGGTCTCGATAATGAGCGGGCCGTGCTCCGCTGGCATCGCGTCATCGCCCGTGACGAGCACCCAGCTTTGATCGGCGAAGATCGCCGCGAGCCGCGGCAGCAGCTCGGGGTCCTTCACTCCAACGAGCCCGAGCTGCCGAACCGAGGTTGCCGAACGACCCCGGTGACCGAGCGTGCCCGCGAGCGTCTTCGGCAGGCACTCATCGAGTACGAGTAGGGTGTCACGCGGCATCGCTTCACGCGGCCCTCTCGTAGCCGGCCGCGGCCTCCGACCAGCGCAGCGCGTCCGCTATCTCCTCGTCGCTGAGGTCATAGTCCTCTCGCAGAATCGCCGGGCCGTCCTCCTGCTCGGCCAGCTCAGCCACGAGCGAGATGGGAACGCGCCGGCCAGCAATCGTCGGGCGCCCCGACAGGTAGTCGGGGTCGACGGCCACGTGCTGCAGGTCGGGCAGGTCCCGCACGGCCCACCCGCCGCGCCGCAGGTCAGCGGCGACGCGCACCGGGTTGATCGCCGTCTCCTCCACGATCTGCCAGCCGTGCTCGCCTAGCTCGAGCGCAAGGTCGCCCTCACGCACGAGCAGCGAAGCGAGCGACAGGTCAGGGGCCGAGACCGCCTCCAGCTCCGTCTGCTGCAGCGGCCAATTGCCGCGCGTCTCGCGTAGGCTCAGGATCACCGGCCGCAGGACCGGGCGGGGGACGTTTCGGGTGAGGAGTTCGTGGACGATGATCGCCTCGGCCGCGTCCTGGTAGGAGTAGACCTTGGGGTACTCGCCCTCCCCGGACTGCGACGCAATGATGTAGCCGTAGTTCGCCCACTGGCCGATCGTGGCGCCGGAGACCCCGGCGAGCTGCCCGACCTCCTGCGCGAAGTAGCGGCCGCGCGGCGGCATGATGCTGACGGTCCCCACCCGCCGGAAGGTACCCGACGGCGCGGCCACTACGGTCCGGCGGCGGGGTGGAGACGCCCAACCTCGCCTACGGCTCCGACGGTTACCTCAGGTTCCCGAGTCGTCCCAAGAAAATCCCCGCTCCGAACAGCTTTTTGCCCGTCAGCGCGCCGGTCAGATTCCCGCAATGAGCGGAATCGGCTGCGGGCGGTCACCGGGGCCCTGATACGACTTGGGAGCCGGAGCAATCCGGCTGGTGCGCCCGGACCGCCCCCACGCGAAAGCCCTAGAAGCGGAAGCGTGGGGGCGGTCACCTTCGGGCACGCCTCACGCTATCGACGTCGGGGCCACCGCGCACCCCCTGAACGTGTAATTTGCGGAGCGCAGTGCGTCACCGTGACGCGCTCAGCGAACCGGAGGCGCTGCCACGGGGTCCCGGCGATGGGCGGTCTCAGGGGTCCCAGGCGAAGCGGATGCGCACACCCGCATGTCGGCAGGGCCGCGCGCCACGGCAACCCCGTGTTTCTGGCTCGTAGCCGCGCGACGGCTCGCGCTCAGGGCGTCTGGCACGCCTTCACAAAGGCCCAGCCTAGCTCGGTGAATACGTAGCCGGTGATGCTCGCAGCGTCGTCGTGAACCCCGCGGTTGAATCGGCCTCCGGGGTAGAAGTGCGTCGGAGCGAGCAGCCGCTGCCGGACGAGGTTGTCGAGGGTGACGCCATCGCGTTCGCCGGGCATCGTCGTGAACTTGTCGACAGGGTAGGTGGACTCCGAGGTCTGCTGCGCGTAGTGGTCGAGCAGCTTGACGTCGCTGGGGTCAAGCCCCGCGAGGATGTTCGCGAAGGCGCGACGGACATCCGCGGAGCCCTCGGTCGCCGCGTTCGCCAACAGGTTCTCCCACACTCGCTGCAACTCCGGATCATCCTCCAGCGCCATGCCCTCCAGCAGCGACGCGATCAGAGGGCTGCTCAGCTCCTCCGCCGCGCACAACGGGAAGCCGGAGGCCGCAATCTTCTCGGCGGCCACCTGCGCACGCGCGGCGAGCCGGGGAGCTAGCGCAACCCCGACGCGGCGGGTGACGTAATCCGCGACCGCGCGGATCGGCGCGAGGACCCCCGACTGCTCGGCGATCGCGGAGACCACCGCCCCGGTCGTCTCGGCCAGCAACTTGACTTCGGAGTCATCCACGCGGGGATGATCCCGCGCACGCCGGTCAGCTCACGCCGCGGCCGGCGCGGCGATGGCGGCCTGCGAGCCCCCGAACGTGCGGCGGCCGTCGTGCGGAATCGGTGATTCTGCGTCCATGCAGGGGTGATACGAAAGCCGACTCCAGCCCTCAATCGATGCAGCTTGCAGACGCCGCCGAGCCGTTGGCTTCCGCGACGACACGGACTGGTTTGCTACCCACGGGTGCTACCCACGCGGGCTGCCGCGCATAGCGGCCGACTCTCAGACGCACGAAACCCCCGGGAATCCGTGGGTTTCGTAGAGAGCGGATGAAGGGATTCGAACCCTCGACCTTCGCCATGGCAAGGCGACGCTCTAGCCAGCTGAGCTACATCCGCGCGTCCGCGCATTCTAGCCCGCGGGCCTCGGGGGCGCAAAGGACGGGCACCGGCCTGCACCCGCTGCTCCATGGCCGGGCCCGGCCGCGCGTGTTCGCCGGGCGCCGCGTCGGCCGGCCGGGCGGCGGGTGCGCCCCTCACCCCTTGAACGTCGAGCGCCCCAGATCCCCGAACGGCTCGTCGCGCATCCGGACCGCCTCGCGGAACCCGTGCGCGGCGGCGTGCTGCTGGAACTCGTAACCCTCCGCGGTGTGGCGCGTGATGCCGTCGAACACGGTGCCCAGCACCTGCGTGGCGTGGAGGCCCTGCGCGTAGAGCGTCTGATTGGCGAGCAGCTTCATCATCATCAGCTGGTTGACCGGGACGCGCGCGATCCGCTCGAGCAGGATCTCGGTCCGCTCGCGCAGCTCCTCCGCGGGCGGCGCCTCGATCGCAAGGCCCCACTCGACCGCCTCCGCGCCCGACAGCGAGTCACCGGTGAACAGCAGCCGCTTGGCGCGCTGAGCACCGACGCGGTGCGCCCACAGGGCCGTCGTCGGCGAGCCCCACACGCGCGCGGGCGGGTAGCCGATCTTCGCGTCGCGCTCGATCAGGAGCAGGTCCGAGCACAGCGCCATGTCGGTGCCGCCCGCGACGCAGAACCCGTGCACCATGCAGACCACCGGCTTGTCGGCGTGGAAAAGGCTCATGAAGCCCCGCACGTTGCGCCGCATCATCGCGTAGTCGAGCATCGCGTCCCATGTGCCGGCCGGGTCGTGGTTGGCGGCGATCGTGGCCGGATCGACCGGCGAGCCCTCCGTCGTCTCGTGCCCGGCGCCGGCCGCCGCTCCCATGCCCTCCGCGCTCTCGACGAGGTCATAGCCGCCGCAGAAGCCCTCGCCGTTGCCGGACAGCACCATCACGTGCACCGCCGGGTCGAGGTCGGCCCGCTCGACGCACTCGACGAGCCCCCGGACGAGCCCCGCCGTGATCCCGTTTCCGCGGCCGGGACGGTTGAGCGTGATGCGCGCCACGCGGCCGTCGACCTCGTAGCTGACCGGCGCGGCGTCGCTCATCGCGGCCACTCTACAGGCGCCCCCGCAGACGCGGTGGGATACTCCCGCTGATGTTGAGCGATCACTTCTGGTCCCGCTTCTCGAGCTCTATGCCCGCGTCGATGCTGCGCCTCACGGGCAAGATGAACATCCCGATCTACCGCGCCACCCGCGGGCGCGTGATGGGGAAGGTCGGCCGCGCCCCCGTCCTGCTGCTGACCTCGACGGGCAGGCGCTCGGGGCAGCCGCGGACCGCGCCGGTCGTGTACATGGACGACGGCGCGAGCGTCATCGTGATCGGCTCGAACGCGGGCAACAGCAACGAGCCCGGCTGGTCGTTCAACCTGAAGGCGAACCCGGACGCACACGTCGAGATCGGCGCCGAGCACCGCGATGTCCGCGCGCGCGTCGCCGAGGGCGAGGAGCGCGAGCGCCTCTGGCAGGCGATGAACGTGCAGTACGCCGGCTTCGACGACTATGACTCAAAGACGCATCGCGACATCGCGGTGTTCGTGCTCGAGCCGCGCTAGCCTGGACGCATGAGCCGGCTCGCGGACATGCTCTTCAAGGACAAGCAGAAGATGATCGACAGCGAGCGTGCGCTCCCGGGCCGCGAGGCCGAGATGCCGGTGCCCGAGCGCCACGCCGTGCTCGGCACGCCGCTACGCCCGCCGTTCCCCGAGGGCATCCGCACCGCGATCTTCGGGCTGGGCTGCTTCTGGGGCGCCGAGCGCGCGTTCTGGCAGCTGCCGGGCGTCTACACGACCGCCGTCGGCTACGCCGGCGGCTTCACGCCCAACCCCACCTACGAGGAGGTCTGCAGCGGCTCGACCGGCCACACCGAGGCCGTGCTGGTCGTCTTCGACCCGGCCAAGATCTCCTACGAGGAGATGCTGCGCGCGTTCTGGGAGGGCCACGACCCGACCCAGGGGATGCGCCAGGGCAACGACGTCGGCACGCAGTACCGCTCGGCGATCTACTGGGCCGACGAGGAGCAGCGCAAGGCCGCGCGAAGCGAGCCGCGAGATGTACGCCGCGCGCCTGAAGGCAGCGGGCTACGGCGACGATCACGACCGAGATCGCCGAGGCCGGCCCGTTCTACTACGCCGAGGACTACCACCAGCAGTACCTGCAGAAGAACCCCGGCGGGTACTGCGGGCTCGGCGGGACCGGCGTCAGCTGCCCGATCGGTGTCGGCGTCCCTGCGCGCGGCGAGTAGCGAGGTCGCCTCAGTCGGGCGCCGCCGAGTACAGGCGCCCGCCCCGGCTGGTCGCGGTCTCAGCCGGCGGATCGCCGAGGGCGAGCAATGCCCTCGGGCCGCGGGGCCTGGCGGTCGGCTCGAACCGGCCGCCGTCCGCCCCGACCGCCCGGCACTCAGGCGCCCGGGCGAGCGGCGCCCACAGCCGCGAGCATCTCGTCGGCGACGCGATGCAGCGGCGCCGACGTCTCGATCACAACGTCGGCGGAGCGACGCAGCAGCGGCTCGACCTCGCGGAGATCCGCGAGCACGCGCTTGCGCTCGGCTTCGTCCTTGCCGAACGCGTTCGTCGTCCGCGTAGCCAGGCGCTCGAGCACGACCGCTTCGGGCGCCGTCAACAGCACGACGACGTCCCAGCTGAACTGCACCTGCTCCTCCGAGCAGCCGGCGAAGAACAGCAGCCGGTCCTGGTCGGTCTCGGCGAGCAGCCGGGAGACCTCCAGCGAGCGCCAGCGCCAAACGCCGCCGGCCGCCGGCTCGGCGTAGCCGTCATCGTCTGCGTCGTAGGCCTCGAAGCCGCGACGCCGCAGCTCACGCACGAGCGAGGACTTCCCCGTGCCCGACATCCCGGTCACCAGAACGCGCACGATCAGCTCGTCGCGTAGGCGAGCGCCGCAGCGTGATCCGCGCAGCCCTTCATCTCGGCCACCTTGTCCTCGCGGAACGTGAGCACCAGATAGCGGACTCCGTCGTCGAGCGGCCATCCCTGCAGGTTCGGCCGGTCAGGGCGGAACCCGACGATGCGCCGCTCGCCGGCCTCCTGCACCGTCTCGATGCGCCCCGAGAGCCCACGGGCGGCGTTGCGCCGCAGCACATCGAGGATCGCGGAGCGGCTCTCGCAATTCCACGGCCCGTCCTCTACCGCCCTCCACTTCGCATCCGGGGCGAGTGCCGCACCGACCGGTTCCAGATCGCCCCGGGCGAGCGCGTCCCAGAGCGCACGAATCGCCGCCTCGTCCATACCGCGAGGCTACCCGCGCGTGAGGCCGCGCGCACATGACGCCCGAAGACGCGCCGAGGCCCCGCCGGAGCGGGGCCTCGATCGCATCGCCTTCTCTGCCGGCCTGGCGCGCCCCGCAACAGCGGGACGCGCGCAGCCGGCCTCTGCCCGGGCTCGCGCCCTAGGCGCCCGCCCCCGCGCCGGCGGGCATCGTCGTGCCCCCACCGGGCTGCCATGCCGCGGGATGCGGACCGCCCAACGTCGGCACATCGGACGGGTAGACCTCGTTGCCGTGGATCGCGTGGTCGCCGATCTCGAGCTCCTCGTCGGAGAGACGCAGGGGCAGGAAGATGCCGACGATCTTCAACAGCACGAACGTCATCGCGCCGCTGAACACGATCACCCACAGCGCCGCGAGCGCCTGCCACTTGAGCAGCGTGAAGCTGCCGCCGTTGAAGACGCTTTCCTTGCCCGGCAGGCTCGAGGCCCCGTGCACGCCGATGTACTCGATCATGTGCGGGTCGGCGAACAAGCCGACACACAACCCGCCTACCAGTCCGGCGATCCCATGGGTATAGATCACCCCCAGGGTGTCGTCCACATGTCGGAACACCGGAGCTCGGCTCAGGAACCTGATCGCCATCCACACGATCGTCGAGCCGATCACGCCGATCGCTATCGCGCCGAAGCCGTTCACGAACCCGGCGCATGGCGTGATCGCCACCAGCCCCGTGATCATGCCGTTGACCGAGCCGAGCAGGGACGGCTTTTCGCGGAACGCGTAGTCCCAGAAGATCCACACCAGCATCGCCACAGCGGTGCACAGGTTGGTGTTGACCACCGCCGCCGATGCGTTCGCGCCGGCGTAGTAGGAGTCCCCGCCGTTGAAGCCGTTCCAGCCGAGCCACAGCAGCCCGGCTCCGGCCGCCACCATCAGCAGGTTGTTCGGCGCGTCGATCTCGCGATCTCGTTGCAGGCGTGGACCGATCACCGCTGCCGCCACGAATCCTGAGATCCCTGCCGCCAAGTGGATCACGTACCCACCCGAGTAGTCCAGCGCGCCCTTGTAGGCGAAGTAGCCGCCGCCCCACAGCAGGAACGCGTTCACCGTGTAGACGAACGTGATCCACAGCAGCACGAACGGGATCCACGCCTTGAAGCTGATCCGCCCGAGCACAGACCCGAGCATCAGGATCGGCGTGATCGCCGCGAACACGAACTGGAAGTAGACCAGCGACCCCTCCGGGAAGTGGAACGGCGGGCCTTCGGTGATCGACGGGATGATCGCCTGGCCCTCCTCGGCGCCGGTCGACAGCACGGTGCCCGACTTGCCCCACATGGAGGCGAAGAACCCGTGATGCCCGAGACCCCCGATCGGCACCCCGAAGCCCATCTTGAACGCCCACAGACACCAGGCCACCAGCACCAGGCAGAACGCGACGAACGTCAGCATCATGCTGTTGACCGACCAGCGCTTCTGCATGACGCCGCCGTACAGGACAGCGAGGCCCGGCAGGCTCATCAGCCCCACGAACGTCGCGGCCGTCATCTGCCACGCGTTATCTCCTGCGTTCAGCCAACTTGGATAAGCGAGCCAGGTCATGTGCCTCCATTTCCTCCGTAGTACGAGGCGCCCGGTCGCATACGCGGCCCGGGCACCAATGACAGTGCGGTTATGAAATCCGGGCCCGCGCGTAGCGGGTAGGGCCACGGTGGCCAAGACTCGCGGTGCCGGTTTAGACAGCTGTCGAACCGCCCCCCGCGGGGCGGCGTCGCGCTCAGCCGAACGCGAATCCTGCGCGCCGGCAGGCCGCCCGGAGTTCGGGCTGAATCGAGCGGAATTCGTGCCCGGAGGCGCAGATCCGGCGCGCCTGGGCGCCGCAGCCCTTCAGCTCGGCGCCGCCGAGCGTGCTGGCGAAGTTGACGTCGATGCAGTCCGCGCGCGCCGGCGAGCTGCTCGTCAGTCCGTACGCCACGATGCCGGCGACCGCGAGCGCTGCGACCACCGCCAGCACCGCGACGAGCGTCTTCTCGCGCCTGCCCCAGCGCAGCGGCTGCGACAGCCGCCGGGACTGTTCTTGCATCACCATCGGGTTCCGGAGGCTAACCGGCGCCGGACGTGCCCGGGCGCTCGGAGGCTCCGGCGCCCGCCGCGTCGCCGCCATCCGCCGCGCCCTCCGGCATGAACTGCAGCGCCGCCGAGTTGATGCAGTAGCGCTGCCCGCCCGGGCCGGGGCCGTCGTCGAAGACGTGGCCGAGGTGTCCGCCGCAGGTCCGGCACACGACCTCCGTGCGCCGCATGAACAGGCTGTTGTCGGGACGCAGCTCAACCGCCTCGGCGATCGCCGGCTCGGTGAAGCTCGGCCAGCCGGTGCCGGATTCGAACTTCGTGTCGGCGTCGAACAGCTTCGCCCCGCACGCCGCGCAGCGGTAGTCGCCTGCGTCCTTGTTGTAGACGTACTCGCCCGTGAACGGCGGCTCGGTGCCCGCCCGGCGCAGCACCTCGTACTGCTCGGGCGTCAGCTGCTCGCGCCACTCCTCGTCGGACTTGACGACCTTCGGAGGCTCCGGTGCCATCGCCATGTTCTAGCACCGCCGCGCTCGCGGCGGGCGGCGGCTCAGAGCGTCAGCCGGTACTCGAGGGAAGTCAGGCCGAGGCCGATGTCGCCCGCCTGCGCCGCGCAGGCGAACCCTTCGCGCTCGTAGAAGCGCCGCGCGCGCCGCTGAGCCTCGACCACGTAGAGCCGCATCCTCTGAAAGCCCTGCTCGCGCGCCGCGGCGCGCGCACGCCCGAGCAGCTCGCCGGCGAGCCCTGAGCCGCGGTGCTCGCGCGCGACGAACAGCTGCCCGATGTGGGCCAGTGCCTCGTCCTGCACGGGCAGGCGCCTGTGCAGGGATGCGGGGATGAACGTGATGTGACCGGCGAGCGGCTGCTCGGGTCCTCCCGGGGGGTCTGCGGCCCGCGCGAGCAGCGCCCAGAAGCCCGCAAGGCCATGCCACCGTCTCAGCATCTCGAGCTCCTGCTCGTGCCCCGGCGGTTGCCAGGCGGCGGGCGCGAACTCCCGATATTCCTCGTAGCACGCGCACTCGAGGTCGGCCATCTCGCCGAGCTCGCCGCGGCCGGGGGCGGCGAAGCGGTATCCGAGGCCGTCCGTGCGAGGGTCCATGGTGGCGATTCTCCTCCCAGGGGCTCGCCACGGCCGGGTCGCGCAGCCGCAGTGCTACATTGATCCTTACGTTCACGTCAAGTTTTGATGATGAGGAGTGGGAGCCGGTTTAGTGCCGACCATCGCGAAGCGGACCCGAGCAAGGCGGATCGGCGTCAGCGCCGACGACGAGAACTACCGCTGGTGGGCGCTGTCGTGCACGAGCCTCGGGATGTTGCTCGCCGCGACGAACTCGGGCACGCTGATCATCGCTCTGCCCGATCTCGAGCGCTCACTGCACGCGAGCCTGCTCGCTCTCGTGTGGGTGATCCTCGCCTACCTGATCGCCGCCACGGTGCTCGTGCTGATGGCGGGCCGGCTGAGCGACCTGTTCGGCCGCAAGCGAGCGTACGTGGGCGGCTTCGTGCTGTTCGCGCTCGCCTCGCTCGGCGCGGGGTTCTCCTCCGGGGCGACCGAGCTGATCGTCTGGCGGGTGCTGCAAGGGACCGGCTCGGCGTTCCTGTTCGCGAACGCCGCAGCCCTC
The DNA here is from genome assembly GCA_963782575.1 of uncultured Solirubrobacteraceae bacterium. Classification (GTDB taxonomy): domain Bacteria; phylum Actinomycetota; class Thermoleophilia; order Solirubrobacterales; family Solirubrobacteraceae; genus Palsa-744. The sequence goes on from CAWAKI010000006.1 coordinate 81,195, forward strand.
GTCACCGACGCGTTCCCGAAGCGCGAACTCGGGCTCGCGATGGGCGCGAACACGATGGTCGCGGCGATCGGCCTCGTGCTCGGCCCGGTGCTCGGCGGCGCGCTCGTCGCGATCTCATGGCACTGGGTGTTCTGGTTCAACGTCCCGCTCGCGCTCGCCGGAGCAGCGTGGGGCGCGCTGGTGCTCCACGAGCTCGCGAAACCCGATCAGGTGCGGGGATACGACGTGCTGGGCACCACGACCTTCGTGCTCGGGCTGACGGGTCTCGTGCTCGGCGTCTCCAAGGGCGGCCTCTCCGGCTGGGACAACACGGTCGTGATCGCAGGGCTCACGGCGGCCGCGGTGCTGCTGCCCACCTGGGTCGCGATCGAGAAACACTCGCGCGCGCCGATGCTCGACCTCACCATCTTCAAGAACCGCCTGTTCGCCGCCGCCAGCGGGGCAGCGTTCATCAACGGCCTCGCGCGCTTCGCGCTGATGTTCGTGTTCGTCTTCTACTACCAGGGAGCCCAGGGCGACGATCCCGTCCTGGCCGGCGTCAAGCTGATTCCGCTGGCCCTCGGGATGCTGATCGCCTCCCCCCTGGCCGGCATCCACGCCGACCGCCACGGCTCGCGCTCGCTCGCCGCGATCGGGATGGTCGTGAGCGCCGCCGGGCTCGCGCTGATGACCACGCTGCAGGCGGGTAGCCCCTACTGGCAGAGCGCCACCTGGCTCGCGCTGGTCGGGATCGGCTCCGGCATGTTCAACAGCCCCAACACCGCCGCGATGATGGGCACCGTGCCCCCGCACCGCCGCGGTATCGCCGCCGGCGCCCGGACGCTGCTGCAGAACACCGGCGCGGTGCTGTCGATCGCGTTCGTGATGGCGATCGTCACCTCCGGGATTCCGAAAGCGACCCTGTTCGCGATCTTCTCCGGGCTCGCCACCGGCCTCTCCCCCGCCCGCCTCGACCCGTTCATCCACAACATGCACGTCGCGCTGTGGGCGCTGTCGATCGTCTCGCTGATCGGCGCCGGCGTCTGCCTGCTGCGCCCGGCGCACGTCGAGGCCCTCGACAACGAGCGCGAGCCGCGCGAGGCGATCATCGCCGAGGACGAAGCGCGCGCCGCCGAGTCGGTGGCGGTGTGATGGCGACGCGCAAGAAGCCAGAGCACACGCTCCGGATCGGCGACGTCGCGCGCCTGGTCGGAACCACTCCGCGCACGATCCGCTACTACGAGGAAGTCGGCCTGCTGCCCGAGGCGGGCCGGCCGTCCGGCGGGCACCGCCTCTACACCGACGAGGAGGTGGCGCGGCTGCGCGAGGTGATGCGCCTGAAAGAGCTGCTCGGGCTGACCCTCGAGGAGCTGAAAGAACTGCTCGCGGTCGAGGAGGCCCGCGCGGAGGTCCGCGCCGCCCTGCGCCGCGAGAACATCGCACCGGCCCGCCGCCGCGAGCTGCTCGTCGAGGCGGGCGGCCACATCGACCGCCAGCTCGAGCTCGTTCGCCATCGCGCCGCCGAGCTGGCGAAGCTCCAGGAGGAGCTGACCGAGACCCGCAAGCGCGTGCGCCGCAAGATCCGCGAGCTCGACGCGCGGAGCGAGGGCTCCTTTCCGCCCGCGGAGGCGGTCAAGGGCGCCTCCTGAGCGACGCCACGCGTTAGGCTCGCCCCCGATGAGCGAGGCGCACCCGCAGCCAAGCCCCGAGGGCGTACCAGGCGCCGTGATCGACCCGTCGGCGATCCTCGGCCACGACCTCGTCTACCCCGGCCACGGCGGCGACGCGACCAACGCGTACCTGGCGCGCCCGGCGCTCGCCGGCGAGCGGTGCCCGGCGATGATCGTGATCCACGAGGCCGGCGGCCTCGGCGATCACATCCGCGACGTCGTCAACCGCTTCGCGAACATCGGCTACGTCACGCTGGGCGTGGACCTCTACACGCGCGAAGGCGGACCGCCCACGCCCGGGGACATGGAGGCGATCCTCGCGCGCCTGTTCTCGATGCCCGACGAGCGCGTGCTGGGCGACCTGGAGGCCGCAGCGGATCTGCTGCGCTCCCGCGAAGATTCGACCGGCAGCGTCGGCTGCATCGGGTTCTGCATGGGCGGCCGTTATGCGCTGCTGTTCGCCGCCGCCAGCGACCGCCTCGACGCGGCGGTCGACTGCTGGGGCGGTTTCATCGACAAAGCGACGCTCGAGGAGCGCTCGACGCCCGAGCGCCCGACGCCGCCGCTCGAGCTCGCGCCGCAGCTCTCCTGCCCGCTCTACGCCGCGTTCGGCGAAGAGGACCACAACCCCTCGCCCGAACTTGCCGGACCGCTCGCCGATGGGGCCGCGAAGAGCGGGCACGAGGTGCTCGCCGAAATCTACGAGAACGCGAGCCATGCGTTCTTCGCCGACTACAGGCCCTCCTACCGGCCCGAGCCGGCGCGGCTGCTGTGGGAGCGCGTCGTGCGGTTCCTCGACCGCTCGCTGCGGCCTTCCTAGGCGGCGGCGCCCTCCTTCATATAGTGGGGCGGACCAGGGCCGCGTGGGGACCGCGCGGATCGAGAGGAGGTCTGAGTGGAGCGCAAGTGGTGGACGCTGATCGCCGTCTCGGTCGCGATCTTCATGCTGCTGCTCGACATCACGGTGGTGAATGTCGCGCTGCCGGACATCCAGCGCTCGCTGCACTCGAGCTTCAGCGACCTGCAATGGGTCGTCAACGCGTACTCCCTGACGCTCGCCGCGTTCCTGCTGACGGCGGGCTCGCTCGCGGACCTCGTCGGGCGCCGCCGCGTGTTCGTGATCGGGCTGGTCGTCTTCACGGCCGCCTCCGCCGCGTGCGGCATGTCCGGGTCACCCCTCGCGCTGAATCTGTTCAGGGCCGTCCAGGGCACCGGCGGGGCGATGATGTTCGCGACCTCGCTCGCGCTGATCGCCTCAGCCTTCCACGGCCCCGAGCGCGGGCTGGCGTTCGGCATCTACGGCGGCGTGATCGGCGCCGCCGTCGCTGTCGGTCCCGTGATCGGTGGCGTGATCACACAGGGCATCGGCTGGGAATGGATCTTCTTCGTCAACGTCCCGATCGGGATCGCCGCCGTGTTCCTGACGCTGAGCCAGGTCGAGGAGTCACGCGACCCCGACGCGCGCGGCGTCGACTGGATCGGCCTCGTCACGTTCTCGGGCGCGCTGTTCACGCTCGTGCTGGCGCTGATCAAGGGCAACGAAAAGGGCTGGGGCTCGACCGAGATCGTCTCGCTGCTCGTCGCCTCGGCGGTCCTCCTGGCGATCTTCCTGATCGCCGAGCTGCGCCAGCAGCGCCCGATGCTGGACCTGTCCCTGTTCAAGAAGCCCGCCTTCACCGGCGCGAGCCTCGTCGCGCTGGCGATCTCCTCCTCGATGTTCTCGATGTTCCTCTACCTCACGCTCTACGTCCAGGACGTGCTCGGCTATGACCCGCTGCAGGCGGGCCTGCGCTTCCTGCCGATCACGCTGATCTCCTTCGTCGTGGCGCCGATCTCGGGCAGACTGTCGATCTCGGTGCCGATCCGGATGCTGATCGGCACCGGGATGTTGCTCGTCAGCGGAGGACTGCTGAGCATGACCGCGATCGACGCGAGCTCCGGGTGGACCACGCTGATCCCGGGGTTCCTGCTGGCCGGCGCCGGCATCGGGATGGTCAACCCGCCGCTCGCCTCGACCGCTGTCGGCGTCGTTCACCACTCCCGCAGCGGCATGGCCTCAGGCATCAACAACACCTTCCGCCAGGTGGGGATCGCGACCGGCGTCGCGGGCCTCGGCGCCGTCTTCCAGCACCAGATCGCGATCAAGACGACGAACGCGCTCGGCAGCGGCCCGGTGGCGCACGGCATCGCCTCGAACCCGCACTTCTCCCAGGCGCTCGTCTCGGGCGCGGTGCGCCCGATCGCCGAACGCCTTCCGGCCCCCGCCCACGCCGCGCTGCTGCACGCCTACCGCGTCGGCTTCACCGGAGCGCTCACCTCGATCCTGGTGATCGCCTCTGGCATCGCGCTGCTCGGCTCCATCGCAGCGTTCGCCCTGATCCGCAGCCGTGACTTCGTCGACTCCCAGGCCCCGGGCGCCGTGGGCGAGGCGCAGCCCACCCCCGTGGCCGCCGGCTGAGCGCGATCGCCGGCGTGCAGTCCGGGCAGCGCCGCTACGACGGCGAGCTCTTGCCGGCAGCGAGCTGGAAGCCGTCGCACTGCAGCACCGGGACGCGCGGGTAGCGCGGATAGGCTGGATCCTCACGGGAGCGGCGGCACAGCGAGAAGCTCGAGCCGCGCGTGTTCCGGACGATCTGCTGATGGGTGCAGCGATCGCAGAGCCCAGCGCCGATGCCGGCGGACGGCTCGGATGACGGCGGCTCGGGTATCCATCCAGATTACGGCCGCAACCGCCACCGCCGTGCGATAATCGTTGCCCACACAACTATGAACACCTTCGTCAGACTCCTCGGCTTCCTGCGTCCCTACCGGCGTGGACTGATCGTCTCCTGGGTGCTGGCGAGCGCGGCGATGGTGATGACCGTGCTGATCCCATGGCTGACCGGTGAAGCGGTCGAGGCAGTGCAGCGCGGCGCCGAAGCCGGGCGCCTGCACCACCTCGCGACCCGCTCACACCAGCACCACGTCCTGGTCGTGCTCGCGGTGGCGGCATTCGCCGCGGTGATGCTGCGCTGGGGGCTCACCTACGCACGGCGCATGATCGCCGGCCGCGTTTCGCTGGCGATCGAATACGACCTGCGGGAGCTGCTCTACGGCCACCTGCAGAAGCTCGAGCTGAGCTTCTTCGACCATCAGCAGACCGGCCAGCTGATGTCGCGCGCCACCGTCGACCTGCAGGCCGTGCGTTTCTTCCTCGGTTACGGCCTCGTGTTCATCCTGCAGGCGATCCTGACGATCGCGCTGGCCGGCGTCGTGATGATCGCGGTCAACCCCGGTCTCGGGCTGATCGCGCTCGCACCGGTTCCGTTCGTCGTTGCCATCTCCTACCGCTACGGCCGCCGTGCGCGCCCGGCGATCCAGGAGACCCAGCAGCGGATCGGCGAACTGACAGCCGAGGCCGAGGAGAACATCTCCGGCGTGCGCGTCGTCAAGGCCTTCGCGCGCGAGCCGCGCCAGCTCGAGCGCTTCCGCGGCACGGTCGGCCGCGTCTTCTCGCAGGCGATGGTCGCTACCCGCCTGGAAGCCCACTACAACCCCGTGATCGCGTTCCTGCCCCAGCTCGGCCTCGCCGCCGTGCTGCTGATCGGCGGGCGCGAGGTGATAGGCGCCCACCTCACACTCGGCCAGTTCACCGCCTTCTACCTGTACCTGAACATGCTGATCAGCCCGATGCGCTCGCTGGGCGTCACGCTCAACCTGGCGCAGCGGGCGACCGCCTCGGGGGCGCGCATCTTCCAGCTGCTCGACCGCGCGCCGGGCATGAGCGATCCGGAGCGCCCGCGGGCGCTGCCGCCGGGCGACGGGCACGTCGAGCTGCGCGGCGTGACGCTCCGCTACGAGGACCCGCGCGACGAGCTCGGTTCGATGGCGCCGAACGGCAGCGCCGCCCCGCAGCCGGCGGGCCCCGGGCGCGAGGTGCTCCACGACGTCGACCTCGACGTGCCCGCCGGCAGCACCGTCGCGCTGGTGGGGGCCACCGGCTCGGGCAAGACAAGCCTCGTGGCGCTGATCTCGCGCCTGTATGACCCCGCCGCCGGCAGCGTGCTGCTCGACGGCGTCGACGTGCGCGAGCTCGCGATGAAAGACGTGCGCGGGGCGGTCGCGGTCGTCAGCGACGACCCGTTCCTGTTCTCCGCAAGCGTCGCCGAGAACATCGCCTACGCGCGGCCCGGCGCGAGCATCGAGGAAGTCGAAGCGGCCGCCCGTCGCGCGCAGGCCGACGAGTTCGTGGGCGCGCTGCCGCAGGGCTACGAGACGCAGGTCGGCGAGCGCGGACTGACACTCTCGGGCGGGCAGCGCCAGCGTCTTGCGATCGCGCGCGCGCTGCTGTCTGACCCGCGCGTGCTGGTGCTCGACGACGCGACCTCCTCGGTCGACGCCTCCACGGAGCAGAGCATCAAGCTGGCGCTGAGCGAAGCGATGGCGGGCAGGACGACGTTCGTGATCGCCCATCGCCTGTCGACGATCGCGCTCGCTGACCGGATCGTCGTCCTCGAGCACGGGCGGATCGCCGCCGAGGGCGACCACGAGCAGCTGCTCGGGCGCTCGAGCCTGTACCGCGAGATCGCTGCCCAGCGTGCCGAGCCCGCCGAGCCCGCCGAGGAAGAGGCGGCGCCCGCCGTCAACGCGGGAGGCAGGCTGTGAGCGCGCGCGGATACACGGGGGGCGCCCGCGGAGGCGGACGTCCGGGGCTCGGGCCCGGGATGGCCAGGGGCGGCAGCGCCTGGGACGGCGAACGGGCCAGCCGCGGCAGCCGCGGGCGCAACCTGCGCGGCCTGCTGGCGCTGCTGAGCCCCTACCGCACGCGTGTCGCGGTGATGCTCGTCGCACTCGTGGTGGGCACGGCGGCCGCGCTAGCGCCGCCGCTGCTCGCGCGCCTGGCGATCGACGAAGGCATCACCAAACACGACGAATCGGCACTGATCCTCGCGGTCGCCGCGATGCTCGTGGCCGCCGTGCTCGTGTGGGCCGCCACCTACGCGCAGACCTACCTGGTCGGCTGGGTCGGCCAGCGCGCGCTGGCCGACCTGCGGATCCGCATCTTCACCCACCTGCAGAGCCAGCCGGTCGGCTTCTACGAGAGCCGTCCTGCGGGCGTGCTGATCTCGCGCATGACCAACGACGTGGAGGCGCTCGAAAGCCTCGTGACCGACTCGGTCGTGACGCTGTTCCAGTCGGGCCTGACGCTGATCGGGGCGGTCGGGGTGCTGATCTACCTCGACCCGCACCTGGCGCTGCTGACGTTCTGCATCGTGCCGCTCGTCGCCGCCTTGAGCCTCTGGTTCCGGCTCGTGTCGACGGGCGCGTTCCGCCGCACACGAGAGACGATCGGCGCGATCACCGCGTACCTGCAGGAGACGCTCTCGGGCGTGCGCGTCGTGCGCAGCTTCGGCCAGGAGGACGTGCACGAGCGGCGCTTCGCCGAGCTGAACCGTGACAACGAAGCCGCGAACATGGTGACCGTCAAGCTGAACGCGTCGTACTTCCCGACGGTCGAAATGCTCTCCGGCGTGGCGCTCGCGCTGGTCGTGCTCTACGGCGGCTCGCAGGCGATCGACGGCCACGTCACGGCCGGGACGATCGTCGCATTCGTGGCGACGCTGTCGTTCCTGTTCGAACCGATCCAGCAGCTCTCACAGCTCTACACGACCTACCAGTCCGGGATGGCGGCGCTCGAGAAGATCTTCCTGCTGCTCGACACCGAGCCCGACCTGCAGGACATGCCGGGCGCCCGCGCGCTCGGCCCGATCCGCGGCGAACTGCGCTTCGAGGACGTCTCGTTCGCGTACCGGCCGCGCGCCCGCCGGCGCCGGTCCGGCGCCTCGAGCAACGGCGGCGGGCCGGACACGCCCGCCGAGGTGCTGGCGCTCGAGCACATCGACTTGGACGTGCCCGCGGGCCAGACGCTCGCGCTCGTCGGCGCGACCGGCGCGGGCAAGTCGACCATGGCCAAGCTCGCGGCGCGCTTCTACGACCCGACCCGCGGGCGGGTGCTGGTCGACGGCAACGACCTGCGCGAGGTCTCGGGCGAGTCGCTGCGCTCGCAGATGGGGATCGTCCCGCAGGAGGCGTTTCTGTTCTCGGGCACGATCAGGGACAACATCGCCTTCGGGCGCCCCGACGCCGACGACGAGCAGGTTCTGGCGGCGGCCGGCGCCGTCGGCGCGGCGGAGTTCATCGCCGAGCTGCCCGACGGACTCGACACGCAGGTCGGGGAGCGCGGCACCCAGGTATCGGCGGGACAGCGCCAGCTGATCGCCTTCGCGCGCGCGCTGATCGCCGACCCGCGCATCCTGATCCTCGACGAGGCGACCTCGAACGTCGACCTGCACACCGAGGGCCGCATCGAGGCCGGGCTGCGGCGGCTCCTTGCGGGGCGCACCGCGATCGTGATCGCCCACCGCCTCTCGACGATCCGCCAGGCAGGGCGCATCGTCGTGCTCGAGCACGGTCGCGTCGTCGAGCAGGGCAGCCACGACGAGCTGATCGCCGCCGAGGGCCGCTACTTCGAGCTGTACCGCGACTGGGCCAGCCAGGCGGCGGCCTGACCGCGCCGCCGCGCGGCGGCGCGGGCTGGTAGATGTGGCGCATGCTGCTGCGCCCGCCGACGCCCGATGACGCGAACGAGGTGTTCCGCGTGCTCGCCGCTCGCGACACGGCCGACCTCGGCGCGCCTGACGTGACGCTCGAGGACGTGCTCGACGAGTGGCGCGAGTCGGGGTTCGAGCCGGCCCGCGAAGCGTGCGTGTGCGAGGCGGGCGGTGAGATCGTCGGCTACGCGACGCTTCGGCGCCCGGCGGCGCAGATCTCGGTCGAGCCGCGGCACGAGGGGCGCGGGATCGGCACGCGCCTGCTGGCGTGGGCCGAGGAGCGCGAGCGCGAGCTCGGCCGCGAGCGCCACCGCCAGGTGATCGCCGCCCCCAACCGCGCCGCCGCCGCGCTGCTCGAGCGCGCCGGCTACGCGCTCGCGCACAGCTACTGGCGCATGGCCGTGGCGCTCCAGGAGCTGCCGGCGCCGACCGCCGCGCCGCCCGAGGGCGTGCAGCTGCGCGCTCTGCGCCCGCACGAGGACGCGGTCGCACTGCACGCGCTGGACGCCGAGGCGTTCGCCGAGCAGCCGGACTACGACCCGATGACGCTCGAGGTCTTCCGCGATCGGCACCTGCTCGCTCACGACATCGTTCCCACCCTGAGCCTGGTCGCCGAGCGCGGAGCGCGCGCAGTCGGGCTGCTGCTCTCGCGCCGCTGGGAGCAGGAGCACGCCGGCTACGTGGACGTGCTCGGTGTCGCCCCGGCCGAGCAGCACCGCGGCCTCGGCCGGGCAATGCTCGAGCGGGCGCTCACGGGCTACCGCGACGCGGGGCTGGCCGAAGCCCAGCTCGGCGTGGCCGTGCACAACCCGCGCGCGCTGGCCCTCTATGAGAGCGTCGGCATGCGCCCGCGCTTTCGCTGGGACTGCTACGAGCGCGCCCCCTCCCGCTGAACGCGTCGCAAACTCCGGCTTGCGGGTTTCAACGGACTGGCTGGCGACCGATATGTGGACTACGCTTTGGCGGTCGCAGAGGCGGGAGCAGCGCCCGCCCCCAATCGTGGCGTGGCTCCGACTCCATCGGAGACGCCGAATGCGACCCCGGGCCGCGCGGTTTGCTCTAAGGGGGGATTGCGCGAGCCCGGGCCCCAAGCCCCGGTTGCTCCGGATGGCCAAACAGGGGCGCGGAAACTTTCGACGCCCGCGCATACCGGGTGGCCGCACGGCGCCGTAGCCTGCGTCCTGCTTCGGTGTGCCCGCCCCTCATCGGGCCTCGGAAGCTCTCTCTCCTGTTGGAGAACCCTCGATCGGGCTGGGCGCGCGGCAAGCGGCTTGCCGCGCGCCCCCGCCTCCCGCGCTCAGGCCGGCAGCGGCTCCTGCGGGGATGCGCAGAACGCGCACTTGCGTGCTTCGCGTGGGATGTCGCTCAGGCACTCGCTGCACGGACGGGTTTCCGAGTCCTCACCGGCGTCGCGGCGGTGGCGGCGCATCAGCGCGTTGACCGGCTGCACGACGAAGAAGAACACCGCCGCGCCGATCGACACGAACGCGATCAGCGCGTTCAGGAACGAGCCGTAGCGGAACAGGCTGCCGTTGACCGCGAACGTCAGGCTCGAGAAGTCGTGCTTGCCGAAGATCGCGGCGATGATCGGCGTCAGCATGTCGGCGACCATCGCAGTCACCAGCCCGCCGAACGCCGCGCCCATGACGACGCCGACCGCCAGGTCGACGACGTTGCCACGCAGCAGGAACGTCCGGAATTCCTTGAGCACCTCGCACCTCCGCTTGAGTGTGCAGAGGCGTTCGCCGCACCCGGAGGCGTTCCTGCCCTCGCTGGCGCCTGACTACCCCCGCGACGCGCCCGCGCCGGCGTGAGCGGTGACCCCCCGGCGCTCGGCGACTCCGGGGCAGCGACTCGAACCGCAGCAAGCGTCCGGCGCGATCCGTGCCCTGGAGCCAAATCTGGCGCCGGCGCCGGAACTCCGCCCGCATGACAGTCGGTCACGTCGTTTCTGGCCCGAGATCGGCTCCGGGCCCTAGCGCGGGATGTCGAATGCGGCACCGCGCGTCTGACACTCCGGCGAGCTGAAACCCACGGACAGGAACGCGTCTATCACGACCACGCTGCCCGCCGTCGTGATGGACGCGTTGACGTGGGTGATGTTGCCCGCCGGCGCCGACAGGTTCGTCGACAGCTTGGCGAACGGCACACCGCCGGGTCCGAGGGTTTCGTCCCAGACGCTCCGTTGGACCTGTTCGGTCGCTCCGCCTTCGCTGTTCGAGTTGAGCTGGCCCGACTCGACCAGCCCCGACCCCGCTGCGGCTTCGAGGGTGGCGTCGTTGAACGAGATCCCCGCGTGGCAAGACAGGCGCACCGTCACGCCGTCCATGGAGAACGCCGTCGTCAACACCGGCGGGACGAGGGCCCCTTCGCTTCCGATGTTGAACGCGAGCGCTCTCTGCGGCTGGCCGGGAGCGCCGCTCGCGCCCGAGGCGCCATTGGAGCCGGTGGCGCCCTTGAGGCCGTTCTTCCTGGCCGGTCCGACGGTGTTCCATCTCAGTCTCGATTCGCCCTTCCTGCACCTCGGCTTCCTGCGGAAGATGTGGGCCGAGCCGTTCTTCTTCACGCACGCGTACAGCGTCGAGGCCTGCGCCCGGGACGCCGCGAGCATTCCGATCAGCAGCGTGCTCGCCACGGCGATCGCGAGCGCTCCACGACTACCTGGAAGTTTCGGCATCGTGCGTCCTTCCTGTTCGGTCCGGGGCCGGCGCTCCAACCCCCCAGTCGGCTGTCTGACCCTGGGACACACCAAAGTGCCGAAGGTCGCGCAGCACACCGATCGTGGCGCTCGGACGCTCGATCCAGAACCGGGCCCCTCGAACGCGAAACGCCCCGTGGCTAGGTGGCGGATCGGGACTCCGGGACAGGGACGCGAACTATGTGCAGCCGTCGGGCGCGATCGGTGCTACGACGGGGACACCCGGCCTACCCCTGCGCGAGGATCGCGGTTGACAGAGCAGGAGCAGATGTCAGCGCGCCGATCAGGATCCCACTCGTTGGCCCCGATCGGGTACGATCGGGGCAGAGGGTGTCCCGGCGCTGCCGGGAGCATCATGGGGCTCGGGCGAGCCACGGCCGAGAGGGGGCTAGAGGGGAGCGAACGGACTTCCGGCGAAAGGCGATCGCGACGGCCCGACCGCGCGACCGTCCGGGGGCCGAAGGGTGCATGTCCGACCACGTTCCGCCCCGAGCATCGTCAGCCTCAGATGCGATCTCGATCCTACGACGAAGGAGGGATCTGGAGAGATGAGACGGGTATTGGGAGAATCGTCGAAGTGCGCGACCGACGCGCCCGGGCACCTGGCCAGGGCACGCCGTTGGGTCACGATCGCGGGTGCGTGCCTGGCTTCGCTGGCGGCGCTCGGCGCGGCCGGCTCGACATCCGCGCTCGGCGCAAAAACATGCGAAGCGCCCGACTACGGCGAATACTGCGAAACGGCGAGCGAACACAAGGAATTCCAGTCGTTCGCAGCGTGCCCGTTCGCGGCGGCCGAAGAACTCGACTGCTCCTGGGCGCGAACCTCGCCGCAGGAAAGATGGCCCGCGAAGTTGAGGGAAAAGTGGGAAGCCGAACATGAACGCAAAGCGCCCGGGCTGCCTTCGGAGATCAAGGCTGGCAACGTGACGATCATGCTGAGCAAGAAGATCACCCTGCGCGGCGGGATCGGCTTCGAAGGGGAAAACGAGACCTGGTTCGGGGCGCAGGGCGCACCGACCATCGAACCCGTGCCCCAGGTCGCGACGCCCCTGGGTCAGGACGTCGACACGGCCCTGCTCTCGCCCTCGGAACTCAGCCGCTACAACGAAGCGATCGGCGCGGGCAAGACGAAGGTGACCGCAACCATCGAACTGGCCGGACCGGCGAGCGCCGTCCGGGTGAGCGCAATCCACCTGCTCGAGGAAGAAGGCACGGCGTTCGCGTTCCCCGTGAAGATGAAGTTGAGCAACCAGTTCTTCGGCAGCGAATGCTACGTGGGCTCGGACGGCAGCCCGATCGTGGTCGAATTCACGACCGGCGTGTCCGGGGAACTGGAGGGCAAAGCCGGCAGCAGGCTCAAGTCCGACCGCAACGGGTTCATCGTGACGGTCGAGACCGACACGCTCGTCAACGACACGTTCACCTCGCCGGGGGTGAGCGGCTGCGGCGTCGAAGGCGGCGCGGACGAAGCGATCGACACGGCGCTCGGCCTGCCCTCGCCGGAAGGCCACAACTTCGCCGTCCTCGACGGGACCCTGAGGCTGGCCACGGCGCAGAACGCCAAAGAAGGGCTGGAAGGCAAGATCTAGCCGAGCCACCCGGCCCGCCGGTGACGCGCTAAGGAGCGCGAGAGGCCCGTCGCCCCCAAGGGGCGGCGGGCCTCCTCATCCCTGCCGCAACGGACCGCCCGCTTCACGCGCGTCGCCCGGTCGAACCTCAGGGCGGCGGGGGATCGACGCTCGGCCCGCGCGATGGGCGAGTGACGGCCAGCTCCTTGCCGAAGCAGGCACCGCACGCCGACCCTCAGCCCTGGAGCGGAAGGCCGCCGCTCGCAGGTGGGCGCCGGGCACGACCTCTCAGGCGGCTACTCCGGGACAGGGACTCGAACTGTGGGCGGCCCTATCCCGCGATCCGTCTCCTAGAGTCAAATAGGGCTCGATTGCAGGGAAAACGCCCGATCCGCCAATCCGGCCGGGTCCGGTTGAATCCGGCTAGATCAGGACACGACTGGCCCGAGATTGGCCCGAGCCCGGAGAAGGCTTCGCCACCCGGACGGTGACCGTCCTGTTCTGCGGTTCCGGGAGCCCGAGCAGCGAGCCACCTGGACCGAGTTCCGTAGTGGTCCCGAACGTGTACAAGTTGAAGGCCACTCGAGCGGGTGTTGCGCGCCTTTCTACGGCCATGCGCGCGGCGGCGATACGCCTGAGCTCGCGCGCGGCTTCGCGGTGCTCGATGGTGCGGGCTTCCGTGTCCGCCGGGTCGAGAAGGCCGTAATCGTCGGCTTCGACGATTGGGTCTAGCGCTGTGTCGGCGGCGCGCAGCCGCGCGCGGGCCTTAGCCTCGCGCCTTCCAAGATCCTGCATCGGTGGTCCTCTCGCATCGTCAACAACATTTCTCCGCAATCGTCGCATGGAGGCAGTACAGATTTCGGTGCACAACCTTTGAAGCCGCCCCGGAGTGATCCGAGACGGCTTCGCGGGGGAATGTTGTGGCGTTGGACCACGGGTGACGGTGGCTAAGCCGTCTCGATCAGGCTATCCCACGAGGCCGACAGCCTCGCTCCGGTCAGCGCGTGCGTCGTAGCCGGGGCACGATCGGCGTCATCAATCCGGACCGCGCGCGGGCGCGAGAGTTCCGGAGGCGTCCGCTTGCCGTCTTCCAAGGTCGCGGCTAGTATCGCCACGTCCGAACATGGAGCATCGGGCGACTTAGCGGGATCAACGATTTCAGGGGGTGTCGGGTGAGGTACGCCAGGCTTTTGCTTATGGGCGCTGTCGGGATGATCATCGTTGCGGCCGTTGGGGCGACATCGGCTGCGGCAGTACCGCGGCTAGTAATCGTGCAGGGCCATGAAGAAGTGCTGACTGGTACGGCAGTTACGGCGCCCATTGACTTAGCGGTTTATGAAGCGGGGGAAGGTACAGCGCTGTTCCAATGCCCGTTTGAACTTAAGGAAGGTGTTCTCGAAAGGAACGACAACATCGTAGACCTGGCTATGTTTGGCGGGATTGCGAAAGCGCCAGGATCGTGCACATTCAATGCAGGCCACCTACTCGAGTTCAAATTCACGTCTGCGCCGGCGAAGCTCACGGTAAGCGTCGCAGGTACGGTTGCGGTGAGATTTGAGAAGTATCTCGAAATGGAATTCACCGAACCTTCCCATCACCTGCCCTGTATCTACCGCCTGAAAAAACTGGAAGGCGAGACGGAACCCTCGATAGAAGGGTACAAGCTGCCGTTTGGTGCGTCGGGTGTGCTGACGCGAGTGCCGCGACTGAGCAGGGCCACATGTGTTTCGGTGCTCACGGCCGTGATCTCAGCAGGCACGCTGTTCGACTCGGGGGGAGAGCTTCAGGGAGAAGTGCGAGCGCAGTAGCGGGACCGTTCCTGGCACGTCGCCCCGGCGACAGCGATCGCAGGGTCGACGTGTGGGAGCCGGCGATACCGAATCCCCCTTTAGCGCCGCGACTGCTGTAGCGCCCCGGTCGCTCCGGATAGGGGGGCACGGTGGCCAATCGCGTAGCCCAGCAGCCGTGCAGGTCCGCGTCGTACGGTTTGAAGAGCCGCGCGCGGGACCACGGTGGTGTTCAGTGGACCATGGCCTCCAGGCCAAAGAGTTCGCCTTCGTCATTGGCATTGGCAGGCAGCAAGTAAGTTCAGGTCGTCGTCGTCCTCGTGCTCAAGGCCGCGTCGCAGCGTGTCCGCGTCGCGCTCGGCGGGCGCATCCGGGCACTACTGGCCCTTCTACTGGCCCACGACACCCCTGGAAACGCCGAGCGCCCCGTAAACACGGGGCGCCGCTAGCTCCGGGACAGGGACTCGAACCCCAAATTCGACATCCAGAGTGTCGCGTGTTGCCAATTACACCATCCCGGAAGGAGCGCCCAAGGATAGTCGACCGCGCCGTCGCCGCAGGTCGAGACGGCACGCCCGGAATGGCTACAGCGAGGCCGCGTGCCCGGTCGGGCGCGAAGTAGGCGGTGATCGCCTCCTCGAGGCCCGGGTCGAGCACCAGCAGCACCTCGTCGCCGGCCTCGATCGCCGTGTCCGGCCTTGGGCACGAAGCCCGGTCCCGTCGCGCAGCACCGAGATGATCAGGCTGCCCTCGGGCAGCGCGATGTCGCGACGCGCTCTCGCCGACGGTCGGGCGCGTCGGCGCGCACCTCGAGCTCGATGATCTCGAGGCGCTCCTCTTCGAGCGCGAGCAGGTGCACGAGGCCGTAGCGCGGCACCTCGTGCTCGATCAGGCGCAGGATCAGGTCGGTCGCCGACACGGCGGGCTGGATCCCGAGCAGCCTGAAGTGGTCGTGGTTGCGCGGGTTGTTGACGCGCGCGATGACGCGGTCGCACAGGTACTTCTCCTTGGCGACCTGGCAGACGAGCATGTTGTCCTCGTCGTCGCCGGTGACCGCGACGACCAGGTCGGCGCGCTGGATGCCGGCGCGCTCGAGCACCCACAGCTCGGTGGCGTCGCCGTACTGGACGGCGTGCTCGAACTCCTCCTCGATCGGCGAGGTAGCCGGCCGCGAGGACTCGATCAGCGTGACCTCGTGGTCCTTGATGATCAGCTCGCGCGCGAGGTTGAGCCCGACCTTGCCGGCGCCGACGATGATCGCGTACATCGCTGCTAGCCGCTCCTCGGCGCCGAGCGTCGCGCTCGAACATCTCGATCGCGTGCTGGGTCGGGGAGATCGTGTGCAGGCCCTGCTCGCCGTACCAGGCGGCGCGCGCCGGGTCCATCACGCGCACGATCATCTTCTCGACGCCGAACCGCCTCTGGGCGATCTGGGCGATGATCAGGTTCGTGTTGTCGCCGGCGGTCGAGGCGATGAAGACGTCGGCGCGCTCGATGCCGGCCTGCGATCAGCGCGTCGATCTCGAGCGCCGTCCCGACCGTGAACTGGCCGCCGGCGTCCTCCCAGCTCTGGCTCTGCCCGGCGTCCAGCCGCTCGTGCGAGAGCGGGTCCTCGTCGAGCACCGAGACTTCGTGGCCGGCCGCCAGCGCCGACTTGGCGACGGCCGATCCGACGCGGCCGGCTCCGACGATCAGGACGAACATCTGTTCCTGCGGTCCCATACGGCGCAGGTTAGACGATGGGCGCGCCGCTTCGATGCGCCCGGCGGGCGACCTCGACGGCGAGCGTCCCTGCGCGGCCGGCGCCGTCACGATCACGCGGCAGCGGCGCCTTGCTGCACGACGTACTTGGTGACGTCTCCGACGAAGCCTCTCGAGCGGCCCGCCGCGCCCGCCGAGGCGCGATCCGCCGCGGATCGCGCGACGGCTCCTCGGCGCCGAGCACGATCGCCTCGACGCCGCGGCGCCGCGCCTCGTCGACGATCGCCTAGCCCGGCGCGCCGCGTCCGCACCGTCGCCGTCGCGACCTCGACGCCGGTGTACTCCTCGCCGACCGCCTTCGCGCGCGCGAGCGCCTGGCGCGGCGTGCTTGAGCTGCGCCTCGGGCAGGCGCGCGTCGAGCGGCAGCGACATCGGCACACGAAGATCCACACGCGCCTCGATCGTGGCCGCGTCGATCGCCGCCTCGTCGGCGGTTCGCCGGACGACGAGCAGCGCCGCCGTCTGCACGATGTCGTCGTCGAGCTCGGCGCCGAACAGCGGCACGAGGATCGAGCCGAAGTCGCGCTCGCGCGGCTGTTCGGCGCGCAGCACCTGCGGCGGACCGTCACGCGCGCGCCGCAGCGGGGCTTCGTCGGCGCGCCGGTAGATCACGTACAGCGCGATCCCGGCAGCCATCCAGCCGAGCCCGACGTAGCGGCGCCGGTCGTGCAGCACGATCACGGTCACCAGCCCGGCGGCCGAGACGAGCGCGCCGAACGACGGCCGGCAGCGGCAGCACGCCGCCCGCGCACGCGCGACCGACCGGGATCCGGTACGGGCGGTCGCGGTCGGGCTCGCGGTAGCGCAGCACGCAGATCGAGAGGTGCGCGATCGTGAACGCGAGCATCGCGCCGAACGCGAAGATCCCGATCAGGAAGTCGAGGTTCGCCGGGGCGACGAGCGCCGGCGGCGAGCACGCCGCGATGCACGATCAGCACGTACGGCGTCGCGCGCTGCGGGTGCAGCCGGCCGAGCCCGCTCGGGATCTGGCGGTTGGTGGCCAGCGAGAAGGCGAGCCGCGAGAGGCCGAGCATCGCCGAGTTGGCGGCGGCGATCAGCGTCACCGTCGCGAGCCCCGCGACCGAGTACTGGAGCGCCTGCTCGAGCCAGTGCGGGTGGAAGCGCTCGACGATGCCGATCATCGGCGCGTCGAGGTAGCGTGGTCGCGAGCGCGGTGTGTCCGTCGTGCACGGGCAGCGCGGTGACCGCGACGAGCGCCATGCCGACGTAGAGGAACGCGACGGTGCCGGTCGTGCTCCACGACCAGCCGCTTCAGCCCGGCGCGGCTGATCCGCAGCTCGCCCGAGAGGCCCGAGGCCGACTCGAGGCTCGTGAAGGCGACGGTCGTGATCGTCAGCGCGAAGATCAGGTCCGTCCACGTCGGGGCGCTGCCGAGGTGGATCGTGGTCGGTGACGCGTGCAGGTGGAAGAACAGCACCAGCCCGAGCACGACGATGAACGCCTGCATCGCGAGGTCGCCCGCCACGCAGCATCCCGACACGGCGCGCGCGGCGCGCGCCGAAGCCGCGGATGTTGCTCAGCACGACCAGCGCGATGATCGCGAGCGCCAGGCCGAGCGCCGCGCCGTGCGCCGAGCCGGTCCAGAAGACGCTGCAGGTAGTGCGTCGCCGAGAGCGCGAGACCGCGATCAGGATCACGTAGTCGAGCAGGATCGCCCAGCCGGCGACGAAGCTCACGAGCTCGTTGAACGCGTAGCGCGCGAACACGGTCGAGCCGGCCCGCTCCGGGTGCAGCGACGCGCCCTCGAGGTAGGTCATCGCGGTCAGCGCGAAGAGCACCGCGGCGATCAGGAAGACGAGCGGCGTCAGGCCGAGCGCGTGCCCGGCGATCACCCGAGCGAGAAGTAGATCGAGCTCGCCAGCGAGGTCCAGATGATCGTGAACAGGATCGGCGAGCCGATGCTGCGCCAGCCGATCAGGCGCGCGCTGGCCGCCAGCTCCGGGTGCTGGCGCTCGGCGACGCGCGCGCCGTCCGCAGCCGCGCCGTCGTCGCCGCCGCCGCGCCCGGCCGTCGATCCCGCGCCCGCGCTCACGCGCGCCGGCTCCGCCTGACCTCGAGGTACAGCCGCGCGCGACGCCGGCGGCGATGAACAGCACGCCGAGCAGCGGTGCGTGAGACAGCGGCCGCCGTTGCCGGCGAGCGCCTTCGACGATCAGCGCGAGCCCGATCGCGAGCCATCAGCGAACGAGAGCACGAACGTGCTCGCGCGATGCAATCCGCCGACCGGTCATCTCTCCTGAGCTTAGGGCCTCGTAGCGGCGAGCAGCGGCGCGGCGCGCCCGGCGATGCGCCTCCGCCGCCGCGCCCATGTCGCCGGCCCGATCGCCCGCAGCGCTAGGTGATCAGCGGGATGATCAGGATCGCGACGATGTTCGCGACCTTGATCATCGGGTTGATCGCCGGCCCGGCCGTGTCCTTGAACGGGTCGCCGACGGTGTCGCCGGTGACCGACGCGGCGTGCGCGTCCGAGCCCTTGCCGCCGAACGCGCCGTCCTCGATCAGCTTCTTCGCGTTGTCCCAGGCGCCGCCGCCGGCGGTCATCAGCACGGCGAAGAAGAAGCCGACGACGATCACGCCGATCAGCAGGCCGCCGAGCGCCTGGACGTCGATCAGGCCGACGATCAGGGTCAGCACGATCGGCAGCAGCGACGGCAGGATCATCTCGCGCTGCGCCGTGCGCGTGACGATGTCGACGCAGCGCGCGTAGTCGGGCTGCTCGGTGCCGTCCATGATCCCCGGGTTCTCGCGGAACTGGCGGCGCACCTCCTCGACGACGGCGCCGCCGGCGCGACCGACCGCCTCGATCGACAGCGACGCGAACAGGCAGACCATCATGCCGCCGAGGATCAGGCCGATCAGGACCGGCGGGTCGTTGATCGCGAACGAGATCAGGTGCCCGGCCTTGGCCGCGAGCTCGTCCTTGAAGCCGGCGAACAGCACGACCGCGGCGAGCACCGCCGAGCCGATCGCGTAGCCCTTGGTGACGGCCTTGGTCGTGTTGCCGACCGCGTCGAGCGGGTCGGTGACGTTGCGGACCTCCTCCGGCAGGTCGGCCATCTCGGCGATGCCGCCGGCGTTGTCGGTGATCGGCCCGAACGCGTCGAGCGCGACGATCAGGCCGGTCAGCGAGAGCTGCCCCATCACGGCGACGCCGATCCCGTAGATGCCCGTCGATGCCGCCGCCCGCGAGCTTCCACGAGCCGAGGATGCCGAGCACGAGCACGATCGCCGGCAGCGCCGTCGCCTGCAGGCCCGAGGCGAAGCCCTGGATGATGTTCGTCGCGTGCCCGGTCAGCGAGGCCTTCGAGGTCTTCTTGACCGGCGAGAAGCGCGTCGAGGTGTAGTAGTCGGTGATCCGAACAGCAGCGCCGTGACGGCGATGCCGACCAGCGAGCAGACGTAGAGCTTGCCCCAGCCGGCGCGTTGACCGCGTGCCGACGACGCGGAAGGTGACGCCGTGCATCAGCCAGTAGGTGACCGGCGCGAACGCGGCCGCGGCGATCACGCCGGAGGCGATCAGGCCCTGTAGAGCGCGCCCTCGACGTTGCCGGCTGCGGAGCGCACGAAGAAGGTGCCGATGATCGAGGCGATGATCGCGACGCCGCCGAGCACCAGCGGGTAGAGCGCGACGCGCGTGCTCTGGCTGAAGGTCAGCACGCCGAGCAGCATCACGGCGACCGCGGTGACCGCGTAGGTCTCGAACAGGTCGGCCGCCATGCCGGCGCAGTCGCCGACGTTGTCGCCGACGTTGTCGGCGATCACCGCCGGGTTGCGCGGGTCGTCCTCGGGGATGCCGGCCTCGACCTTGCCGACGAGGTCGGCGCCGACGTCGGCCGCCTTGGTGAAGATGCCGCCGCCGAGCCGCGCGAACACCGAGATCAGCGAGCCGCCGAAGCCGAGCCCGATCAGCGCGTCGATCGCGGTCTTGGGGCTGTCGTGGAAGATCGCCGT
Organism: uncultured Solirubrobacteraceae bacterium; assembly: GCA_963782575.1. Taxonomy (GTDB): domain Bacteria; phylum Actinomycetota; class Thermoleophilia; order Solirubrobacterales; family Solirubrobacteraceae; genus Palsa-744. The sequence continues at coordinate 101,220 of CAWAKI010000006.1, forward strand.
GAGCACGCCGTAGTAGCCCGACGACGCCGAGTCAGCGCGAGGCCGACGACGAGCAGGCCGGTGACCGCGCCGCCGCGGAAGGCGACGCTCAGCGCCGGCGGGACGCCGCCGCGGGCCGCCTCGGCGACGCGCGCGTTGGCGCGCACCGACACGTTCATGCCGATGTAGCCGGTCGAGCCCGAGAGGATGCCGCCGAACGCGAAGCCGACGGCGACGGCGATGTTCTGGACGAAGATCAGCGCGACGAACAGCACGACGCCGACGCCGGCGATCGTCGTGTACTGGCGGTTCAGGTAGGCGCGGGCGCCCGGCCTGGACCGCCGGCGAGATGCTCTGCATGCGCTCGTTGCCCGGCGAGAGCGCGAGCAGCGAGCGCGCGGTCAAGAGCGCCGTAGAGGACCGCGCAGGCCGCGCACACGAGGGCGACGACGACCCCGTGGTTCGTCAGAAAGTTACTCAAGGAAGCTCCTCCGCGGTCTGATGACGTGCCGCGCGAGGATGCGTCGCGCGCACAGAACCACCGAAAGCCGGGCATCGAGCGTCCGCCCGGCGCAGACGCGGCGGCAGTCTATCGTGCGCGGCGGCGGGGCGCCGTCAGCGAGCCGATCCACAGCCGGGCCGCCGCTCGCAGCTCAGCTCCGGGCACCCACAGCCGCCCGCTCGCTGCGCCGGACCGGGCCTGCCGGCGCGCTCGCCGGCGCGCTCGCCGCTGCGCGCCGCCGCCGGGCGCCTGCGGCGGCGGCTCGCCCGCGCCGAGGCGGCTCGCGCCGCCGGACCGAGCTTCGCGCGCATAGTCGAGCTGCAGCGCCGAGAGCGCGTCGCGCAGCGGCGCGAGCTGCGCTCCGGCCTCGCCGCGCTCGAGCACCGGCAGCAGGGCCCGCGCGCCGTCGATCGCGTCGCGCACCTGGCTCGAGGTCGCGCTCGCCCTCGGTCCCGGGCTCCGAGACCGGAGCCGCCGGCCGGCCGAGGTTGATCAGCGAGACGGCCGTCTGCACGATCACGTCGGCCGGCGTCAGCGGCGCAGCTGCTCCTCCCAGGCCGCGCGCAGCTCCTCCTCGCTCGGCTCGCCCGCGCCGCTCGAGCGGCGTGCCCGGTCGCCTGATGCTCGAACCACCTCCTCGGAGTAGGTCGCGCGCGTGTCGCGCACCGACAGCCTCGAAAGCTCTCGCGCATCGCGCCCGCCTCGATCATCGCGCGCTGGCGCTGGGCGCCGTTGGGCTCGCGGAGCGCCGGCTCGATCCCGAGCTCGCGCGCGCGCCGGCGCGCTCCAGGCGAGCAGGCGCTCGACGATCTCGCTCGCGCGGGTACTCCTCGCCGCGCGTCGAAGTCGATCATCTGCCCGTCGAGGCCGTGGCGGATCGCGCGCCACATGTTCTCCTCGATCAGCCGCGGCGCCGGGTCGCTCGAACGGGCTCGCCGGCGTCGACCTCGAGCATCGCCTGCGCGACGCACGCGACGATCAGGCCGGCCAGCGCGTCGGACTCCGGCGCGGTGGCCTGCACGTCGCAGATCCGCACCTCGACCGTGCCGTAGCTGAAGTGCGGCCGCACCGACCACCAGACCTGCGTGAACTCGATGATCGAGTGCGTGCGCAGCAGGTCGATGTAGTCGCGGAAGGCGCGCCAGCCGCCGAACGCGTCCGGCACGCCGCAGCGCGGGAAGCTGCGCGTGAAGGTCTGCGTGCGCGCCGAGTGCAGGCCGGCGGCGCGGCCGTCGAGGAACGGCGAGTTGGCCGAGACCGCCAGCAGCAGCGGCAGCAGCGGGCGCATCCGGTCGCACACCCGCACCGCGCGGTCGATGTCGCGGACGCCGACGTGGACGTGCAGGCTGAAGGTGTTGTTGCGCCAGGCGACGTACTTGAGGCCCTCCTCGACGCGGCGGTAGTGCGGGGTGTCGATCACCGGCTGCTCGCGGTAGTCGGCCCACGGGTGCGTGCCGGTCGCGCCGAGCGCGGCGCCCTGCGCGGCCGGCGAGCGCGAACAGGCGCCCACGCCGCTCGCGCTGGCGCGCGATGCGCGTCGCGCAGGTCGGCGCCGGCGCCGGAGATGATCTCGATCTCCGAGGAGATCAGCTCGCCGGTGATGTGCTCGCGCAGCAGCGGGTCGAGCGTCGGCCGCGGCGCGCAGCTCCTCGAAGCGCGGCGCCAGGTCGAGCGTCGGCGGGTCGAGGATCGAGAACTCCTCCTCGATGCCGACGGTGAGGTCCTGGCCGCCGCGAAGAGCTCGACGGCGCGGTCGAGATCCTCGCGGTTCATGCTCGGTCGAGGTTCGTGAAGCGGCGGCGCGCCTGGCGGCCGCTCAGGCGAGGTAGAAGTACAGCGCGTACAGCAGGTCGACGGCGGGGCTCGAGGTGTGCACGGTCATCTCGGGCGGCACGTCCAGCAGCGCGTCGGAGTAGTTGAAGATGATCTTCACGCCGGCCTCGACGAGGTCGTCGGCGAGGCCCTGCGCGGCGCTGGTCGGCACGGCGAGCACGCCGACGACGATGTCCTGCTCCTCGACGACCTGGCGCAGCTCGTCGTTGTGGCGCACGATCTGGCTGCCGACCTGGCTGCCGACCTTGCCCGGGTCGTCGTCGAAGATCGCCACGACGCGGAAGCCGTGGTCGGCGAAGATCTCCGAGGAGGCGATCGCCCTGCCGAGGTGCCCGGCGCCGAACAGCGCGATGTTGTGCTGGCCGGCGGTTCGCAGGATCTTGCGGATCTGCGTGACGAGCGAGTCGACGTTGTAGCCGACGCCGCGCTTGCCGAACTTGCCGAAGCCCGACAGGTCGCGGCGGATCTGGGTCGAGTTGACGTGCGTGTAGTCGGCGAGCTCGTGCGAGGAGATCGTCTCCCGGCCCATCTTCCTGGCCTGCGTGAGGACCTGCAGGTAGCGCGAGAGGCGCGCGGCGACGCCCAGCGACAGCCGCTCGCCCGTGGATCCGATCGCGCCCGGCTGGACGGCCCCCGCCGTCGGTTCTCCGTAGCTCATCGCCGGACTCTAGCGCTCGCGCAGGACCGTGCTCATCGACGAAGAACTCGAACAGCTCCTCGCCCTGATCGTCGCAGACGACCGGGATGCGCTCGAGGTAGGCCCGCAGCAGACGCTCGTCGCGGTCGATGTCGCGCTCGCGCAGCTCGAACGCGAGCTCGGGCGCAGGCGCGCGCAGCGCTTCGAGCGCCTCGTCGCACAGGTGGCAGCCGGGCCTGGAGTAGACGGTGATCACGTGGGCACCGGGCATCGGGAGCCGGCCTCAGCGGGCGCTTCCCCGGTCGCGTAGACGTCGAGCCCGAGGTAGTCGGGGTAGGAGAGCGGCGCCCGTCGCGCGCGGCGCTCGCGATCATCGCCGCGTTGTCGGTGCACAGCTCATCGGCGGCACGAACAGCTCCGCGCCGAGCTCGCGCAGCCGCCGGCGCAGCTGCGCCGTTGGCGGCCACCCCGCCGCCGAGCGCCAGGCGAGCGACGCCCGTCTGCTCGAGCGCCCGCTCGGTGCGCTCGATCAGGCCTCGACGATCGCCGCCTGGTAGGAGGCGGCGAGGTCGGCGCGGCGGCGCTCGAGCTCGTCCTCGCCGAGGCCGCGGATCGCGTAGAGCAGCGCGGTCTTCACGCCCGCGAACGAGAAGTCGAGGCCCCGGTGAAACGCCTTGCGGGGCGCGGCGCGCCGGGCCTCGCCGGGCGAGCCCGGGAACGCGAACGCCGACGGGTCGCCGCCCTCGGCCAGCCGCTGCAGCGCCGGCCCGCCGGGGTAGCCGAGGCCGAGCATCCGAGCGCCCTTGTCGAACGCCTCGCCGGCGGCGTCGTCGAGCGTGCGGCCGAGCAGCTCGAAGCCGTCGTGACGCTCCACGCGCGCGAGCAGCGTGTGCCCGCCGCTCGCGATCAGCGCAGACGAACGGCGGCTCGAACGGGCCTTCTCGGCGCCGGCAGGAAGTTGGCGGCGACGTGGCCCTGGATGTGGTCGACCGGCGCGAACGGCAGCTCGCGCGCCGCCGCCAGCGCCTTGGCGCTCGACAGGCCGACGAGCAGCGCGCCGACGAGGCCCGGGCCCTGCGTGGCCGCGACCAGCTCCACATCCTCGAGGCCGGCGCCGGCCTCGTCGAGCGCCTGCTCGACGATCGCGTCGATCAGCTCGAGGTGATGGCGCGAGGCGATCTCGGGCACGACGCCACCGAAGCGCTCGTGGGCGCGCTGCGAGGAGATCACGTTCGAGAGCGCGCGCCCGTCGCCGTCGAGCAGGCGGCGCAGGTGTCGTCGCAGCTCGTCTCGATCGCGAGGATCGTCGTATCGCGCCGGGGTTCGGCACGTCGTCGAGCGTCCCGCTGAGCGTCGCCGGCGTGCGCCACATCACCAGCGCGTCCTCGCCGTTGTCCTGGTAGTAGCGCCGTCGCATCCCGGCGGCGCGGAAGCCTTCGCGCTCGTAGAGGTGGATCGCGATCGCGTTCGACTGCGCACCTCGAGCGTGAAGTGGGCACTCGGGTCCGCGACGCGCCGGTAGAGCTCCGCCAGCAGCGCGCTCGCGAGCCCGCGGCGCTGGAAGTCCGGGTCGACGGCGATGTTCATGATGTGCCAGACGGTCTCGTAGCGCGAGCAGATCAGGTAGCCGGCGAGCCGCTCGCCGCTGAACGCCGCCAGGCACACGCCCGTCTGCTTCGACAGCTCGAGCACGAACATCGCCAGCGACCACGGGGTCGGGAACACGCGCCGCTCGATCGAGATCACCTGTGGCAGGTCCGGGTAGGAGAGCGCCCGGATCTGGATCGCCTCCGAGGGCTCGGCGGGCGGCGGCGCGGTCGAGCGCTCGCTCATCGCTCCGCTCCGATCCCAGCCGGCGCCTTCAGCTCGGCGTCCGGGCGCCGGCGGTAGTCGGGCAGGGCGTGCCGGTAGTCGCCGGCGGCACCGGCCCGGACGGCCAGCTCGCACAGCGCCCGCGCGCGCAGCAGGTGAAGCGGCGAGCCGTCCTCGGGCACCCGCACGCCGGCCGCGGCGAGCGGCTCGCGGTAGCGCACCGCGCCGTCGCCTACGCCGAGCGGCTCGGCGACCCCGGCCTGCTCGAGCAGCCCGCCGACCTCGTCCGGCGGCAGCGGCCGCGGCGCCGCGAGCTCCTCGCCGTGGCCGTCGTAGAGCGCGACGAACAGCTCCCCCCGGCGCGCGTCGAGCGCGCTCAGGACGACGCCGCCTCCGGCGAGCTCGCCGGCCGCCTCGGCGGCCAGCGCGCGTGGGCTCGAGATCGCCGCCAGCGGCAGCCCGAGCGACTGCGCGAGGCCGCGTGCGGTGGCGATCCCGACCCGCAGCCCGGTGAAGGTGCCGGGCCCGCTCCCGACCGCCAGCAGCTCGAGCTGCTCCCAGGCGAGCCGGGCCTCGCGCAGCAGCTGATCGGCCATCGGCAGCAGCCGCGTGGCGTGGCCGGGGTGGGCACCGGCCCGGGGGTCGTCGCGGGCTTCCTCGATGCGCCCGTCGCGCCGTCGCAGCGCGACCGCGGTCGCCGAGGTCGCGGTGTCGAACGCGAGCGCGATCACCGCCGCGGCCCCGCCGGGGGGCGCTCCTCGATCTCGATCCGCCTCTGATCGCCGCCGCCGTGACCGAGCGTCACGACGAGCCTCGCGCCCGCCAGCTCGGGCTCGCCCTCGGGCGGCCACTCGACGAACGCGATCCGCCCGGCCCCGAGGTAGTCGGCGAGCAGGTCCGGCTCCTCGGCCTCGAGCCCCGCCAGCCGGTAGAGGTCCAGGTGCGCGACCGCCGGGCCGCGGCCGCGGTAGCGGTGCCCGATGCTGAACGTGGGGCTCGTGACCGGGTCCTCGACGCCGAGTGCCCGCGCCGCGCCGCGCACGAGCGTCGTCTTGCCCGCGCCGAGCTCGCCCCTGACGAGCACGACGTCGCCCTCGGACAGGCCGCGCGCGAGCTCGGCGCCGAGCGCTTCGGTCTGCTCAGGACCTTCGGTCTGGACGGTGCGAGCGGCCACCCCGAGAGCCTAGAGCCTGTGATCGCGCCTCACGGCGGCGCATCCGGCCCCGAAATGAGACCGGCCCGCGGGAGAATGGTTCGCGGGCCGGTCGTTACTCCTGGAGGGATGGAGACAGGACCTTCATCGGCATCCTTGGCGACCGACTTTAGGCCCTGGCCACTCTTCTTCGACAGATCCCCAAAATCCCCTTCTTTGCTGGGATTTCGGGCCTGGACGCCGTCTAGAACAGGCCCAGCTGGTCGGCCGTCGGCTCCGGCTGCCCGGCCGCTGCGGAAGCCTCGGCGACCGCGTCCTCGGGCGCCGGCTCCGGGATCGGCTCGGGAGCCGGCTCGGGCTGCTGCGGCGGCCCCTGGGCCAGCAGCTCCGGCAGCCGCGCGAAGTCCTCGCGTAGCGTCTGCAGCATGCGCGGCGTGTACAGCGCGGCCGCCGGGTGGTAGATCGGGTACAGGCGCACTGCACGCTCGCCGAGCTCGATCACCTCCGGCTGCCCATGCAGGCGCGTGATGCCGGTCGGGTCGGCGCGCAGCAGCTTGGTGGAGAAGTTCCCCAGCGTGCAGATCACGGCCGGCTCGATCAGCTCGACCTGGCGCAACAGGTACTCGCGGCAGTTGTCGATCTCGACCGGCTGCGGGTCGCGGTTGCCGGGGGCGGCACTTGAGCACGTTGCACACAAACGTGTCCTCCCTGCGGAGCCCGATCTCCCCCAGCAGCTGGTTGAGCAACTGCCCGGCGCGGCCCACGAAGGGGACCCCCTGCTCGTCCTCGCTCGCACCCGGCGCCTCCCCGATGAACATCAGCTCCGCGTCGGCGTTGCCGGCTCCGAACACGACCGTCCGGCGAGTCGCGGCGAGCTCCGGGCAGCGGGTGCACGTTCGCGCGGCGGCGAGCACCCGCTTGAGCTGCTCACGGCGCTCTGAGGCGGTGCGTCCCGGTCGGGCTGCTGCCATCGCCGCATGCTAGCCCCCGGCGGCGGGTGCGGGACCGAGGCCGGCCCCGCACCCGCTCGAGCGGGCTATGGCAGGGTTTCGACTTCGACGAAGCGGGTCTGGTTTTCTTCGGTGCCTTCCGCTTCGACCGCCCGCACCTCGACCGTGTAGCTTTTTCCGGGTTCGAGCGGGGCGTATTTCGGTTCTTCGCCTTTTTTGTATTTTTCGAGCGCGCTGAACGAGAACCGGCACGGCGTGGCCACGCTGCAGTGGGCGTACTGCCCACCTTCGAGCGGGTGTTTGCCGTTCAGTTCGGCGAACCCGTCTTCTTCGGATTCGTGTTTCTGGGCTTCTTCGTGGAGCTTTTCGGCTTCTTTGCGCGCTCCGAGCGCCGCTTCTTTGAGTTCTTCGGCGCGCGCCGTTTCTCCGGCTTCACTGGCTTCGCGCATTTCCTTTTCGAGTTCTTCGGCCAGCGCCGTCTTTTCTTCGCGTTCTTCTTCGAGTTCTTCGGTGAGGTTGTCCTTCGTCTTGGCCCATATCTGGAACTTCTTCGCGGCGACCGTCCAGCCGAGTGCGACCGTTGAGCGGGTGGCGCCCGCGTAGACCTTGGGAATGGGCCTTTCGGCGCCGGCTTCCTGGATCACCAGGCTGCCCATTTCGCCGGCGGAGACCGCGGTCGCGTGTTCCATCACCGGCCGCAGCGTGCGGCTGCACAGGTTCGATGTTTCTTCGATCCGACGCGACCGTTCTTCTTTCGCGCGTTTTTCTTCTTCGGCTTTGCTCGGCGGTTCGTGTTTGTACCGTTTGATTTCTTTCAGCGGCTGGCACAGTTCGACATCGTTCGAGCCGAGCTGCTGGAACGGGCCGTCGTGCCCGACGGTGTAGACCTTTCCTCCGGTCGTCAGCACCAGCGTCCACGCGTAGAACCCCGCGTCGATCTGCCTGACCGGTTCGCCACCGACCCCGCTCGACAACGCGGGAAGGACCGTCGGGGCGCGCAGGCATTCGGATTTTTTGCACTGTTCGCCGCCGGCGACGTGGGTGAGGGCTTCGCTCGTTTCGGTCAGCTGGCCCCACTCGTCGCTGCCCCAGCCCTCGACCGTGCCGTCCTTCAGTCGGGCGAGCACGTAGGAGCCGCCGGGAGCCACTTCGGCGATGCCTTCGGTTTCGGGGTTCGCCGGCGGCGGCAGGATCCTCACCGGCACGTTGTGGTTCGTTTCCGGTTCTTTGCCCTGCCCGAGCTGTTGCGCCGCGTTCGCGCCCCAGCCGACGAGTTCGCCGTCTTTGAGCTCGGCGTACCCGGATTCCCCGCCGGCCCAGATCGCGATCACCTTGCGTTCTTCGGGGCCTTCCCCGAGCTGCTCGCCTTCGGGGCAGCTCGTGGTGTCGGCGTGTTCGACCATGCAGACCGGGGCCGGCACCGTCTCGCAGGCGACTTCCCCGATTTCGGACTTGCAGTTCTGCGGGACGGTTTTGCCTTCTTCTTTGCCGCTGCCCAGAGCGCCGAGGCCCAGCTGGCGCGACTGGTTGCGGCCCCAGGCGAGGACGGTCCCGTTTTCGAGCAGAGCGAAGGCGAAGCCCTTGCCGGCCGCGACCGAGGTCGCCTTGGCGCCTTCGGGCAGCTTCACGGCTTCCGGCCATTTCGCGGTCAGCGAGAGCATTTTCCCGGACGCGCCTTCGTTGAGATGGCCGGTGCCCAGCTGGCCGAACTGGTCGCCGCCCCATGCCGCGAGAGTCCCGTTCGCGAGCACCGCGAAGGTGTTCGCGGCGCCGGTCGAGATCTTCGTGACGCCTTCGAGGTAGTGCAGTTCCGGCTTCTTGCCTTCTTCTTCTTCCTGCCTGGCGTTCGGGTTGCCGCCGACGGCCCACACGAGGCCGGGCGTCATTTCGCGGTGCACGCGCAGACCGCGCCCGAGCTGGCCGCCGCTGTTGCCGCCCCACGCCATCACGGTGCCGTTGTCGAGCAGCGCGATGCTCTGGTGGTAGCCCTCGCCCGTTTCGCGGACGTTCTGGACGCCGAACGCCGGCACCGGGAACGGCTCGCCGCCGTCGTGGTAGCCGGTGCCCAGTTCGCCGTCGCCGTTGTTGCCCCAGCCACTCAGCGTCGTGCCTTCATACGAGGGGAACCACGGTTCCAGCGCCCCGCCCGCCGCGATTTCGGCCGTCTGGGCCGAGGAGGCGCTCCTGCTGCCGGCGACGTTGTCGTCGGTGACGGTCACACGGACCGTGTCGCCACGATCGGCGCTCGTGAGCAGGTAGGACGCGTTGGTCGCGCCTTCGATCGCTTTGCAGGCTTTCGCCGACGTGCAGCGTTCCCACGCGAAGACATATTCGGTGGCCTGTGAGCCCGACCAGGTGCCGTTGGTGGTGCTCAAGAGGTCCCCTTCGCGCGGGGTCCCGGTGATTTCGGGCAGCGTCACGTTTTTCGGCGCTATCCCGCTGACCGGCCCGACTTCGGCCGTGGTGACCGACAGTTCGCCGACTTTGTTGGAGGCCGTCACGACCACGCGGAAGCTCTTGCCGATGTCGCCGTAGACGAGTTCGTGTTTGGCGGTCGTGTCTTCGAACACTTCACAGCTGCCGGGCGAGGAGCAGCGTTCCCAGCGGTAGGCGTAGGACAGGCCGCCGCCTTCCCAGCTGCCGTTTCTCACGGTGAGCGTGGAGCCTTCCCTGGTCGTGCCGCCGATCGTGGGGACGGCCGCGTTTTTCGGCTGCGTTTCCACCGCAGAGGCGGACGCCGCCGCCAGCAGGAGCACCGCGAGCGCGGTGAGCACCGCCGTTGCGACGCGGCCCGCGCGGCCCGTCCCCGTTCGAGCAGCGTGCAGCGACCCTGTCCTCAGACCCATGACCCGGCCTCCCCTGATCGTGGCGGAACCTCTCTCTGCGCCGAACCTAACCCGCGTGCCCGGCGAAGTCAACATGTTCGGCGGCTCCGATCACCCGGTAGCGGGCCGCGGCCGCGCCGGCCGGGCGCCGTGACGGCCCGCGCCCCCGCCGCGGCCGCGTTCGGGGATGATCTGCGCGTGGCCGGCACGACCGAGATCCAGGTCACCGCCCCGTTCGCCGGGGTGGTCGTCTCGCTGCCCGTCGCGCCGCGCGACGCGGTCGCGGGCGGCTCCCCCGTCGCGGTCCTCGAGGCGATGAAGATGGAGCACGAGGTGCTCGCCGAGGCCAGCGGCGTGGTCGCCGAGCTCGCGGTCGCGATCGGCGACTCGGTCGAGGAGGGCCAGCTGCTGTTGAGCCTCCTCCGGGGCGGCGAGGAGGCCGCGGTCGCAGAGGAGCCGGTCCGCGCGCCCGAGCAGAGCGGCCGCGCCGACCTGCGCGCTGTGCGCGAGCGCCACGAGATCGGGCTCGACGCGGCGCGCCCGGAGGCGGTCGCGCGCCGCCACGGCCACGACCGGCGTACCGCGCGCGAGAACCTCGCCGACCTGCTGGACGCCGGCAGCTACGTCGAGTACGGGCCACTGCTGTTCGCGGCCCAGGAGCAGCGCCGCACCCGCGAGGAGCTGATCGCGCGCACGCCGGCCGACGGCCTGGTCGCGGGCGTCGGCACGATCGACGGGCGCCCCTGCGTGGCGATGTCCTACGACTACACCGTCCTGGCCGGCACGCAGGGTATGCGCAACCACATGAAGAAGGACCGGCTGTTCGACGTGGCCGAGCGCCGCCGGCTGCCGGTGGTGCTGTTCGCCGAGGGCGGCGGCGGGCGCCCCGGCGACGTCGACATGCCGATCGTCGCCGGCCTCGACTGCCGCGCGTTCGAGCTGTTCGCCGCGCTCAGCGGGCTCGTGCCCCTGGTCGGGATCGCCTCCGGCTACTGCTTCGCCGGCAACGCCGCGCTGCTCGGCTGCTGCGACGTGGTGATCGCGACCGAGGACGCGAGCATCGGCATGGGCGGTCCGGCGATGATCGAGGGCGGCGGCCTTGGCAGCCACCACCCAGCCGACGTCGGCCCGATCGACGTCCAGTACGGCAACGGGGTCGTCGACCTGCGTGCCGCCGGCGACGCCGAGGCGGTGGCGCTCGCGAAGCGCTACCTGTCCTACTTCCAAGGGCCCGCCGAGGCCGGGCGCGCGCCCGACCAGGAGCTGCTGCGCGACCTGATCCCCGAGAACCGCAAGCGCGTGTACGACGTGCGGCGCGTGATCGAGGGCCTGTTCGACGAGGGCTCGCTTCTCGAGCTGCGCGGCGGCTGGGGCCCGGGAATGGTGACCGCGCTCGCGCGCCTGGGTGGGCGTCCGCTCGGCATCATCGCCAACGACCCGACCCACCTCGGCGGCGCGATCGACGCCGACGGCGCCGACAAGGCCTCCCGCTTCCTGCAGCTGTGCGACGCGTTCGAGCTGCCGGTGCTGTTCCTGTGCGACACCCCCGGGTTCATGGTCGGCCCCGCGGCCGAGCGCACGGCCACGGTCAGGCATTTCTCGCGCATGTTCCTGGCAGGCGCCAACGTGACGGTCCCAACCGGCACGATCGTGCTGCGCAAGGGCTACGGCCTCGGCGCCCAGGCGATGGCCGGCGGCGGCTTCAAGGCGCCGCTGTTCACGGTCGCGTGGCCGACGTCGGAGTTCGGGGCGATGGGGCTCGAGGGGGCTGTGCGGCTCGGGATGCGCCGCGAGCTCGAGGCGATCGCGGACGAGGACGAGCGCGAGCGCGTCTTCGAGCAGACCGTCGCCGCCGCCTACGAGCGCGGCCGCGGAGTGAACATGGCCGCCTACGGCGAGATCGACGACGTCATCGACCCAGCCGACTCGCGCCGCTGGATCGCAACGCTGTTCGACCCCGAGCCGCCCGACTGGCGCTCGCGGTCCGCCAAGAAGCGCCCGAACGTCGACGCCTGGTAGGGGCCGCGGGCGGCCCGGTGTGTGATGCCGGTCACACATATGTCCAGGAGGTATGTATGCTTGACGCGCCATGGCAAGGCGACGCGCTAGTCGCGTCGGAATTCGCTGGCATCCCCGATGCTCTCGACGAGCGCGTGGATTCCGGCGTCCCCCACGACCGGGTCAGGCGGCGGCCACTCGATCTCCCCGCCGTCAGCGGGCCATGCCTGGCGGAGTTGACGGGCGAACGGGCCACCGGGCGCGACACTGAGCTTGCTCTCATGATGGTGCCCGAACAGGCGAAAGAGCGCGTGACCGACGCTGAAGGCAACGATGTGGCCATCCGTTTCGTCTCCCGGTCCTTTGGGGGGCGTCCCGCTCGCCGGGTCGTATAGGTCGAACGCGTAGGTCGCATATGGAACGGGCCAGTCGCCGGTGCCGTCGTAGTAGCCAAACCAGATCTGCTCGGTCGGCAACGGCCAGCGGTGCTCTCGGAACCATCGGTAGTCGGAGTCGGGGATTGCGGCGCGCTTTTCCTTGTGTTGGCGCTGCAGCAGAAGCAGCGTCTTTGTGGCCCAGATCGCGGCGGTTGTTTGGGGGACCGCGTCGAGCGTTCTTGCTTCTCCAAGGATCAATGGCGTGAGGACGGGCGCCGCTTCTTTGTCCATGGTGTCGCACCATTCGTTGTTGCAGGGCTTGCAGACGTCCTTGACGCGGGCGTTGAATGGCGTGTCCTCCCATTCTTCGACCTCTAGCTCGCCGCCCCGCATTTGTGTCTTGCGGATGTACGTCATTTGCGGCGCGTCGCGCTCGGCTGGGAATAGGTCGCGGACCCACTGGGCAAAGATGTGTTCTTGGCTGCGCGTGTTGCGGCCGATCGTGGCTCCACAGAGGACGCATTCCGCCATGGGTACTAACCTCCGTCTAGATGCCTGAGCAGAGTTCGCCGCGCGAGCCTAAACGGACCCAGCAGACGCAGCCCAAGGGGATCGACCCCAAGACCGGCAGGCCCTACGAGCCGGTAGAGATCCCGGTCCCGAAGCGCAGCACGTGGGATCGGCTGTTGCGCGGGGCCGAGAACACGCCGCCCGACGGTCGCGGCCACGACCCTGCGTAAGGGTTACGACTGGCCCGGCAAATCCATCTGAAGGCCGCCCAATGGATTGACCACCCAGTCGTTGAGCCGATAGCCGCCGCGCGGATCGGGAGCCGGGGCGACGGTCACGAACGGCGCCGAGCAGTTGGGGCAGATGTAGGTGCTTTCTTCTAGCCGAACCTCTACGTCGGCGTCCGATAGTCGCGTCTCGGTCCCGCAGTTGGGGCACTTGCCCCGCATCCATGCATCCTCGATGGCTCTGCCGTCACGATCGACCCCAGCGAGGGCCATGACTTCTTCAACACGCATTGAACTGCCTCCCACTGTCGGTGTTGCTACCTGGCGCTGGGCGCTAGGTAGCCCCGGCCCAGTCGTGATCGTGCTGCCCGCTACGGCATCCCGGCCGCGCGGTCGAGCAGCTGCGTGAACAGCGCGCCCTCGGCGCGTTTGGCGTTGTGGCGCCAAGCGTACTCGTCCAGGTAGGACTGCAGGTAGGCGGGCGAGACCTTCTTGTAGACGCCTCGCATCCCGGTCTTCATGTTTCCGAACGCACCCTCGATCGTGTTCGTGTGTATGTCGCCGTCGACGTACTGGCCGGCCGAATGGTTGATGACCTTGTGATCGATGTAGTGGCGGGCCAGCGGTTTGTAGGAGCCCCAGTCGTCGGTCAGGATCACTGACTGCGGGTTGATGTTGGCCGTGACGGCTTTACTAAGCACGGCACCGTGGCGTGAGGGGATCACGCGGAAGCGGAGCTTCCCGCCGCGCTCGACCATCCCGAGGATTGTGGGTTTGGCGAGTGCGTGGGCTTTCCCGGCCGCACGACGGTTCTCGGGCGCTCCGACCGCGATCTGCTTGTTGCGCAGCCCGCGAGGCTTGCCGCCCCACGAGGTCTCGTCAACCTCTACGTCGCCTTTCAGCGGCTCGCCGTCGTCGCCCATCAGCGTCCGTATCCGCTTCATCATCTTGTGCGCCTGCTTGTACGTGACGCCTAGCTCGCGCTCCAGCTGCTTAGCGGAGATCCCGCATCGAGTGCTAGCGATCAGATACATCGCGTAGAACCACAGGTGCAGCGAGGTTGAGGACCGCTCGAAGATCGTCCCCTTCATCGGGTGGATGTGCAGCCCGCACGTGTCGCACGTGTACGCGGCCCGGGTCTTGGTGCGGTGGAACTTGCGCTCGCGCTCACAGCGCGGGCAGCGCGCGTGGTGGCCGTCTGGGGCGTAGCGGTCTCGCCACAGCCGGTCCAGGCAGGCTGCGTCGTCGGGGAACTCGTGCATGAACTCCATGAGCGACAGGTCGGCTTCTGAGGATGCGCGGCGGACGGGGTTGTTGCGGTCGCGCGGGGCTTTCGTGGGGAGCTCTTGGTCCATGCGAATAGTATACATACCTTGCGGACATATGTGTGATGCCGGTCACACGGCGCGAATGCCCCTTGCGTCACGCGAGCCCGTATGTATCCTTCCTTTCAAGGCCGTCACCGGCGATTCCCGGGATGGACCTCCACAGAGACACCTTTCGCATCTGAGATTCGCGCCGGCATCCGCAAGGAGCTGGACCGAGGCCGATGAGCACATCCACCCCCCACCCCCTGCGCCCGTGAGGACCGCGCGCACTGTCGCTGAGCTGCGCGAGCACCTCTCCCCGGCGCGCCGCGCCGGGCACAGGATCGGTCTCGTGCCGACGATGGGCGCGCTGCACGAGGGCCACCTGTCACTCGTTCGCCGCGCACGCGCCGAGTGCGAGGTGGTCGTCGTCTCGCTGTTCGTGAACCCGGCCCAGTTCAACGAGCGCGCGGACCTCGACCGCTACCCCCGCGACGAGGCGCGCGACGCCGAGCTGGCGGCCACCACCGGCGCCGACGTGCTGTTCGCGCCGTCGGTCGAGGAGGTCTACCCGCACGGCTTCGCGACCTCCGTCGAGGTGCTCGGCGTGAGCGAGCGGCTCGAGGGCGCCTCGCGCGGCGCCGAGCACTTCCGCGGCGTTGCGACGGTGGTCGCGAAGCTGCTCGGCATGGTCCAGCCCGACGTCGCGTACTTCGGGCAGAAGGACGCCCAGCAGGTGGCGGTCATCCGCCGGCTCGTGGCCGATCTGAACCTGCCCGTCGCGGTCGAGGCGCTGCCGACCGTGCGCGAGGCAGACGGCCTCGCGATGTCGAGCCGCAACGCGCTGCTCACACCCGAGCAGCGCGAGCGCGCGCTGGCGTTGAGCCGCGCGCTCGTGGCCGCCCGCCGCACGGCGGCGGGCGGCGAGCACACGGCCGAGGCGCTGCTCGGCGCGGCCGAGCAGGAGCTCGCGGTCGAGGGTCTCGAGCTCGACTACGTGGCGCTGGTGGACCCGGAAACCTTCGAGCCGGTGCAGCAGCTGCAGCGCCCGGCCCTGCTCGCGCTCGCCGCGCGCGTCGGGGGCGTGAGGCTGATCGACAACGCGGCGATCGAGCCGGCGGCGGTCCGAAACCCACGAGGAAAGGCGATCCAGACGTGCAGCGCGTGATGCTCAAGTCCAAGATCCACCGGGCGACTGTGACGGATTCCGATCTGCACTACGTGGGGTCGATCACGGTCGATCCCGACCTGCTCGAGGCCGGCGACATCCTGCCCCACGAGCAGGTGCACGTGGTCGACGTCGACAACGGCGCGCGCTTTGAGACCTACACGATCGCCGGCGAGCGCGGCTCCGGCGAGATCTGCGTGAACGGCGCCGCGGCGCGGCTCGTGCACAGGGGCGACACGATCATCGTGATCTCCTACGCGAGCTACGACGAGGCCGACCTCGAGCACTACGAGCCGCGCGTGGTGCACGTGCAGGCTCACACCAACCGCATCATCACGATCGACGACGAGGTGGCGACGCTCCTCACTTAGGACCCGCCCACCCGCCCGGAGCCATCGCGTCAACCCAGAGAGGAACCCCCGTGTCAAGCCATCCGAGCCCCCCCACCCACGTCCCCCCCGCCGAGCGGCTGCCGATGACGCTGCCGCTGCTGGCCGAGAAGAAGCGCCTCGGCGACCCGATCGTGATGGTCACCGCCTACGACTACCCGAGCGCGCGCGCCGCCGAGTCGGCAGGCGTCGACCTCGTGCTGGTCGGTGACTCGGCCGCCACGACCGTGCTCGGCTACAACGCCACCACGCCGGTCGAGCTCGACGACATGCTGGTGCTCGCACGCGCCGTGCGGCGCGGGCTGCGCACGCCGCTGCTGATCGGCGATCTGCCGTTCGGCTCCTATGAGGTCTCCGACGAGCAGGCGATCACCACCGCGATGCGGATGGTCAAGGAGGCCGGTTGCGACACGGTCAAGCTCGAGGGTGGCGGCGAGGCCTCGGTGCGCCGCGCACGCGCGATCATCGGCGCCGGCATCCCCGTGATGGGCCACGTCGGGCTGACCCCGCAGACCTCTACCGCGCTCGGCGGCTGGAAGGCGCAGGGTCGCACCGCACGCGCCGCAGCGCGCATCGCCGCCGAGGCGCTAGCGCTGCAGGAGGCCGGCTGCTTCGCGATCGTGTTCGAGGCGATCCCGAGCGGGGTCACCGAGGAGCTGATGGGGCTGATCGAGGTGCCGGTGATCGGGATCGGCGCCGGGCCGGCTACCGATGGGCAGGTGCTCGTGTTCCACGACCTGCTCGGGATCCGCGACGGGCTCGGCCCGCGCTTCGTCAAGCGCTACGCGAACATCCAGCAGGAGATGAACGACGGCGTCGCGGCCTATGCCGAGGATGTCCGCAACCGCCGCTACCCCGGCCCGGAGCACACCTACAAGATCGACTCGCAGGAGCTCGCCGAGCTGCACGAGCTGCTCGCCTGAGCCCGGCGCACAGGTCAGTCGCCGAGCGGCTCGCCCCAGCGCTCGCCGAAGGCGAACTCCGACACCGGGCGGCGCGCGAGCTTCTTCGGCCAGGCGTCGGCGCGGTGGCCGACGCCGATGTGTGCGGCGAGAGCGACGTCCTCGGGGATCGCGAGCAGCTCTCTGACCTCGGCCTCGGCCGGCACCAGCAGGGTCGTCATCGCGGCGCCGAGGCCCTCCCCGCGCAGCGCGAGGAGCAGGTTCTGCACGAACGGGTAGATCGACGCGCCGCCGACGATGCTCGTCCGCGGCAGCTGCTCGTCGGTGGCCAGCACGTCTGACATCTGCACGCAGACGAGCAGGTGCACGGGGACCTCCCCGAGCCGCTCGGCGTACTCGTTCGCGCGCTGCACCATGCGCGTGCGCACCGGGTCGACAGGTCCGTCGCCCGCCCGCCCGGCGAGCATCTGCGCGGGTGGGCGGGCTCCCATCCTCTCCATGTAGGCGCGCCAGCGCGGCAGGTAGAGCTCGGCCAGCGCGGCGCGCGTGGCGGGCTCTCTCACCACCACGACCCGCCAACCCTGGCGGTTGCCGCCGCTGGGCGCGAAGCGGGCAGCCTCGAGCGCCCGCTCGAGCGCCTGCGTGGCGACCGGCGCGTCCGTGAAGCGTCGCGACGTCGGCGCGCAGCGCATCGCCTCGAGCAGGTCCATGGGCGGCACGCTACTCGATGGCTCGCAGCACGCGGGCGGGCGCGCCCGCCGCGATCGAGCGCGGGGGAACGTCGGCGGTCACGACGCTGTTGGCGCCGATCACGCAGCGCTCGCCGATCGTCACTCCGCTCGTGACGACGACGCCCGCGCCGAGCCAGCAGTTGTCTCCGATGCGGGTCGGGCCCTTGCTGTCGAACCCCTGCCAGGTGATCGGCAGCTCGGGGTCCCGGAAGCGGTGGTTCGCGTCCGAGACGAAGCACCCGTTCGCGAGCATGCAGTGCGCGCCGATCTCGACGAGCCCGTGCGAGGCGACCATCACGTTGCGGTTCAGGAACGTCCCCTCGCCGATCCTCACGCGCGCCTGCTCGGGTGCGGTGATCCACACGCCGGGCTCGAGCAACACCCCCTCCCCGACCTCCAGGCGACCCTCGCGCAGCGCCTCGAGCACGTTGCCCTCGAGCGGCCAGCGCGCGAAGGCGCCGCGGCGCATCAGCTCCCAGTGGATCGCAGCGCGCCGCCAGGGCAGCGAGTTGCGCTGATACCAGCGCCACTTCTGCGCCCAAAGCCGTGCCCTGTCGCGGAGCTCCTCCACGGCGGCAGCTTCTCACGCGCGCGCGCTGGAAGGACCGCCGCGCCACCCGACATCATTGGGCGCGAGCGCCGGTGATGCCCAAGAACCGACTCGAGGCCTTCTCCGACGGCGTGATCGCGGTGGCGATCACCCTGCTGGCCCTGAACCTGCCGATCCCGCCGTCCGTCGCGGGACGCGACCTCGCTCGCACGCTCGGGCACCAGTGGCCGGCGTTCGCGGCGTTCGCGGTCTCGTTCCTCACGATCGGGATCGTCTGGATCAACCATCACGCGATGCTGCAGCGGCTCGCCCGCGTCGACCATGCGGTGCTGTTCCTCAACCTGCTGCTCCTGATGAGCATCTGCCTGCTGCCGTTCTCGACGGCGCTGCTGGCCGAGTACCTGACCGCCTCGCACGGCCAGCGCCTGGCCGCGGCGGTCTACGGGGGCTCGCTGCTGCTGATGTCGTGCGTCTTCTACGCGATCCAGTGGCACGTGCTCGCGCGGCGTCCGTCGCTGCTCCACACGGACATCACCCCCGAGGTCCGCGCGCAGGTCCTCAAACGCAACCGCTTCGGGCTGCTCCCGTATGCGGTGGCGACCGTCGCCGCAGCCGCGTCCGGCTACCTCACCTACGGGATCTCGGTCATGATCGCGATCTACTACGCGATCCCGCGCACGACCTCGGACGTCGCCGAATCCGAGGGCACCGCGTCCGGCTAGGCGGCCTGCCCGCCCGGGCGGCGGCTCAGAGGCCGGCTCGGTAGGCCATCTCGGGTTCGCGCTTGCCCTTCAGCTCCAGCAGGACAGGCGCACCGACCGGCGCGGGCAACCCGGAGGCGACGCGCTCGGAGAGCACGATCTCGCCGGCTGCCGCCTGGTGCTGCAGGCGCGAGGCGGTGTTGACGACGTCGCCGACGGCGGTGAAGTCGTACAGCGCCCGCTGCCCGATGTTGCCGACGAACGCCTCGCCGAAGTCGAGGCCGACTCCCAGCTCGACGAACGGGCCCTCGGGCGAGCCGTAGCCGACCGCGCTCAGCAGCCCGCGCGCGTGCTCGAGCATCAGCTCCGAGACGCGCTCGTAGGGAAGGTCGCGCTTCATCGTCGGCAGGTAGAGCGCCATCACCTCGTCGCCGATCAGCTTGTCGATCACCGCCTCGGGGAACAGCACGTCCTCGGCACAGGAGTAGAAGCGGCGCAGCACCTCCGAGGCCTCGCGCGGATCGGCGCCGTCGAAGCGCGCCGTGAAACCACGCAGGTCGGCAAACAGGACGCCAGTGGGCATCGTCATGCCGCCGGGCGGCGCCGAGCTCGACGCACATCGAGCACACGGTCGGGTTCTTGCGCGACGGGGCGTAGCCGAGCGGCCGGGCGAGATGCCGCCCGGGGCCCTCGAACGGTGCTCCGCAGACACCGCAGCGAGGGCTTCGCGGCAGCGCCAGGAACAAGCGTTGGATGACCCTCCCCAGGCGGTTTTCGTGCATGCGCCAGACGACCTCCCAATCCTCCGGCTCCAGAGGCTCGCCGCCGCGCCGGCCCGCGTCTCGCCGCAGCTTGCGGAGCGCCCCGCGCTGGACGAAGTTCAGACGGTCCTTGCCGCGCGCCCCCACCGGACCATCGTACGCCGCGCCGCGGGCGACGGGACGCTGCGTTGCGCTAGGCCGCCGCTGCGAGCTTCGCGCGGCGCCTGCGCGGCGCGGGCTTCTTGCGGGCGGGCTCGAGCAGCTCGGCAGGAAGCGCCCGGTGTGCGACGCCGGCTCGGCCGCGACCTCCTCGGGCGTGCCGGCGGCGACGACCAGGCCGCCCTCCTCGCCGCCCTCGGGGCCGAGGTCGATGATCCGGTCGGCGGACTTGATCACGTCGAGGTTGTGCTCGATCACGACCACGGTGTTGCCGGCGTCGACGAGGCGGTGGAGCACCTCGAGCAGCCGCTGCACGTCGGCGAAGTGCAGGCCGGTCGTGGGCTCGTCGAGGATGTAGAGCGTGCGCCCGGTCGCGATCTTCGAGAGCTCGGTCGCGAGCTTGACGCGCTGGGCCTCGCCGCCGGAGAGCGTCGTCGCGGGCTGGCCGAGCCGGACGTAGCCGAGCCCGACCTCGTCGAGCGTCTCCAGGCGCCGGCGGATCTTCGGGATGTGCTCGAAGAACGCCAGCGCCTCCTCGACCGGCATGTCGAGCACGTCGGCGATGGTCTTGCCCTTGAAGCGGACCTCGAGCGTCTCGCGGTTGTAGCGCTTGCCGTGGCACTGCTCGCACGGGACGTAGACGTCCGGGAGGAAGTGCATCTCGATCTGGATCTGGCCGTCGCCGCGGCAGACCTCGCAGCGCCCGCCCTTGACGTTGAAGCAGAAGCGTCCCGGCTTGTAGCCGCGCGCCCGCGCCTCCTGGCGTCTTCGAGAACAGGTCGCGGATCACGTCGAACAGGCCCGTGTAGGTGGCGGGGTTCGAGCGCGGCGTGCGCCCGATCGGCGACTGGTCGACGGCGATGATCTTGTCGAGCGCCTCGAGCCCGTGGATCGCCCGGTGCGCCCCGGGCCGCTGGCGCGCGCGGTGCAGGCGGTTCGCGACCGCCTTGAACAGGACGTCGTTGACGAGCGTCGACTTGCCCGAGCCCGAGACGCCGGTGACGCATGTCAACACCCCGAGCGGCACGTGCACGTCGATGTCGCGCAGGTTGTGCTGGGAGGCGCCGAGGATCTCGACATCGCCGCTCGGCGTGCGCCGCCGCGCGGGCACCTCGATCGTCCGCGTGCCCGGCCAGGAACTGGCCCGGTCAGCGAGTCGGGGACCCGCTGCGACCTCGCTCGGCGGTGCCCTGCGCGACGATCCGCCCGCCGTGCTCGCCGGCGCCGGGGCCGAGGTCGACGAGATGGTCGGCGGCGCGCATCGTCTGCTCGTCGTGCTCGACCACGAGCACCGTGTTGCCGAGGTCGCGCAGCCGCTCGAGCGTCGCGACCAGCTTCGCGTTGTCGCGCTGGTGCAGGCCGATCGAGGGCTCGTCGAGGACGTAGAGGACGCCGACGAGCGCGGAGCCGATCTGCGTCGCCAGGCGGATCCGCTGCGCCTCGCCGCCCGAGAGCGTCGCCGCCGCGCGGTCCATCGAGAGGTAGCCGATGCCGACGTTCTCGAGGAAGCGCAGCCGCTCGGAGATCTCGCGCAGGATCAGACGCGCGACGTGGCGGTCGGTCTCGGACAGGTCGACCTGCTCGAGCCACTCGAGCGCTCGCCGTGCCGACAGCGCGCAGAAGTCCTTGATCCGCGTGCCGGCGACCAGCACGGCGCGCGACTCCGGCCGCAGACGCGCGCCGCCGCAGGACGGGCACGGCCGCAGCGACATGAACTCCTCGATCTTCTCGCGCGTCCACTCGGAGTCGGTCTCGCGGTAGCGCCGTTCGAGGTTCGCGACGATCCCCTCGAAGCGCGTCGCGTATGTGCGCTGGCGCCCGTAGCGGTTGCGGTAGGGGACCTGCACCGGGCTCGCCGTCGGTCCCGTACAGGAACAGGTCGCGCTGCTCGGCGGGCAGCTCCTCCCACGGCGCCTCGAGGTCGACCCCGTAGCTGCTCTGCGATCGCCGCGGTGACCTGCTCGTAGTAGTTGGAGCTGCTTCCGGCCCACGGCGCGAGCGCGCCCTCGTCGATCGACAGCGACGGGTCCGGCACGACCAGCTCGGGGTCGATCTCCAGCTGCGAGCCGAGGCCCGTGCAGCGGTCGCACGCGCCGTGCGGCGAGTTGAACGAGAAGATCCGCGGCTCGAGCTCGGCCAGCGAGGGCCCGTGCTCGGGGCAGGCGAACTGCTCGGAGAAGGTGAAGATCGAGCCCGGTTCGGGCGCCATCCCGGGCGTGATCGCGACCGCCGCGGCACGCGCGCCCTTCGCGCCCGTCGCGTGCCGCGCCCGGCCATCCTCGCCGTCGGCGCCGGCCCCCGCGGCCGTGGCACCCTCGGCGGAGGCCGCACGGCCGGAGCCCACTATCTCGATCTCGACGAGCCCGTCAGCGAGGCCGACCGCGGTCTCGATCGAGTCGGCCAGGCGCTTGCGGACGTCGTGGCGCATCACGAGCCGGTCGACCACGACCGCGACGTCGTGCTTGTATCGCTTGTCGAGCACGATCGACTCCTCGAGCATCCGGATCCGCTCGTCGATCTTCACGCGCGCGAAGCCGTCCGCGCGCAGCTCCTCGAGCAGCTTGCCGTACTCGCCCTTGCGCCCGCGCACGACCGGTGCCAGCACCATGAAGCGCGTGCCCTCGGCCAGCTCCATCACCTGGTCGATGATCTGCTCGGCCGACTGCCCCACGATCGGGCGCCCGCAGATCGGGCAGTGCGGCTTGCCGACCCGCGCCCACAGCAGCCGCAGGTAGTCGTAGATCTCGGTCACCGTCCCGACCGTCGAGCGTGGGTTGCGCGAGGTCGTCTTCTGGTCGATCGAGATCGCCGGCGAGAGCCCCTCGATCGAGTCGACGTCCGGCTTGTCCATCTGCCCCAGGAACTGGCGCGCGTACGCCGACAGCGACTCGACGTACCGGCGCTGGCCCTCGGCGTAGACCGTGTCGAATGCGAGGCTCGACTTGCCCGAGCCCGACAGGCCCGTGATCACGACCAGGGCGTCGCGCGGCAGCTCGAGCGAGATGTCCTTCAGATTGTGCTCGCGCGCGCCCGAGACGACGATCTTGTTGCTCGTTCCCATCAGGATCGCCATTCTATGAGGCAATTATGTAGCCAAAGCACGTACGCCGGTTTTGGCTTCACTATGCGGAATCCCGGGTCATTCGGACCAGTCTAGCGGGGCGAACAGACGTTCGGATTTGGATGGCGACGATCCCGAACATGAACGGGGGTGTCGCCAGATGCCCCCGTCACGGGAGGACTGGATCGCTTCGCTCGATCCGGGGGTCGCACGCTAAGTGGACGTGCTCGACGCGGCCGGGATCGAGACGTACGAGTCGTGCGAAGGCGGCGACGGGCACTCCTACGCGGAGCCTGCGGTCAGGTTCTACGGTGCGCGTGGCGAGGGCTTCCGTGCCCTCGCGGTCGCGCTACAGCATGGATTCCCCGTGCGCGCCGTGCGGCGCACCTGGACCGTTGACGCGGACGGCCATCCTCACGGCCCGTACTGGGAAATGGCGTTCTGGTCCGGTTCGACTTACCGTCCCTCGCGGTCGAGGCGCTTGCATTCATCGCAGAGCGGCCGACCCTCCACGCCCGGTCTGCGGTGCTTCAGCTCGATTCGCTGGCCGTCTTTGCACAGGGCGTTGTCGTGATGAACGTTCCGGTGGTGGGGCGTGTACTCAAGCGAGGTCGTGTGGAACGGCGGGATCTTCGGCATGGCCCCCTTCTCCCTGGTTCTAGTCGGGCGAAAGCCTGTCTATCGGAACAGGATGCCAGGCAGAGCCCGCTCAGGGTGCGCCCATGGCCCCGCGCTCGCTCGCCTCGATCGTCGCGAGCGCCTCGAGCAGCCCCGGGGCGCTCCGCTTCGCGCCGCGGATCCCGCGCACGAGCACGGCAGGGATCCCGACCGCTTCAGCGCCCGCCACGTCGGCGCGCGGGTTGTCGCCGACCATCCACACGCGCTCGGGCCCGCCGAGCTCGGCGAGCGCGCGCCGGAAGAGCTCGGCGTGCGGCTTCTCATAGCCGACCGCGGCCGACGTGAAGACCGTCTCGACCCTGCCCCCGAGCCCGAGCTCGTGCGCCAGCCTCGGCAGCTCGGGCACGTGGTTCGAGAGGATCGCGCTGCGCCAGCCGGCCGCGCGCGCCGCGCTCAGCGCCGGGAGCGCGTCCTCGTAGAGGCTCCAGCCGACGCTCGCGTCGAGGAACCGCTCGCGCGCGGCGCGCGCCAGCGGACCCGTGCGCTCGGGGTTGATCCCCGCATCGTGCAGCGCCGCCGCCATGTGCGCCTCCATCGCCTCCCACCACGCCCCGGCCTCGCACAGGTGCTCGTGCGGCTGCTCGGGCGAGTTCCAGGGGTAGCGCCCCCGCATGTGCGTGCGGATCGTCTCGCGCGTGAGCCCGTGCGCCGGCTCGTGCTCGTCGAGCACCTCCACCATGCACCCCGACCACAGCCCCTCGCGGCGGGCCAAGGTGCCGTCGAAGTCCCACAGGATCACGCCCTCCGTCACGGTCCGGCGGCCCCGGCCACCGAGCATCTAGGCGCGGCGCCGCGGATCATGCTTGCGAGTGGACCCAGCAACCGGAACGCCGCGCGGGCACGCGGACCGGCGCCCTAGCCTTCGATCGCCGCGTAGACCTCGTCTATCAGCTTCAGCCGGTCCGGCAGCTGGAAGTTCTCCGCCAGGTAGCGCTCGGTGTCGCTGCGCGACTCGCCGTTGAGCGCCATGTTCAGCGCGATCAGACGCGCGCCGTCGAGGTCGGCCGAGCCCCCCTCCTGCGGCGCGGGGGACGCGGCGGGCTCGTGCGCCGGGGCGGGCGCCGGCGGGTGCGCGGCGGCGGGAGTGCCGGCGAGCGCCGCGTCGAGCTCTGACTCGAATGCGCCCTGGGGCTCGGCCGGCGGCTGGGGCTGGGGCGGCTCCGGTGGGGCGGGCTGCGCCTGCGGCTGGCCGGCGGCCGCGCCGTAGAGCTCGGCCATCCCTGCCTCGACCGAGGTCAGATCCGCCGCCAGGCGGCTTGCGCCCGCGCGCACGCTGCCGACGAGCGCGTTGACCTCGGCGTCCATCGAGCCGACCCGCTCGAGCAGCGTGACGGTCACCTGGGCGACCGCTGCGACATGTGCGCGCGCCTTCTCGAGCGCTTCTTCGCGGGTGCGCTCGGCGTCGCGGCTGGCGGACTCGCGCAGCTGGCGCGCGCCCTCCTGGGCGTTGCGCTCGATCTCGGCGGCTGCTTTCTCGGCAGCCTCCACGATGCTCTGAACCTGGGTCCCGGCGGCCGAGGCCATCGAGTCGCTCGCGCCGGTCGCGCTCGCGCGCTGAAGTTCTTCGATCTCCACGGCCAGCGCGCGCAGGTGGGCGTCGACCGCGGCCGGGTCGTAGCCGCGGCGGCCGATCGGGAAGTCCCGGCGTTCGATCGACTGGCGGTCGAGCTCCACTGCGGCCAATCCTAGGGGATGTCCCGGGCGGAAGCGTCGGCTGCCGGCTGGCGCTCGGCGGGCCCTTCCGCGGCCCTGATCTCCTGCAGGTCGCGCCGCAGCTCGCGCAGCTCGTCGCGCAGCTGGGCCGCGTACTCGAAGCGCAGGTCCTCGGCCGCGGCGAGCATCTCCTCCTCGAGCTCGACCACCATCCGCTCGAGCTCGCCCTTCGGCATCTCGGCCGCCGGACGCCTGGTGGAGCGGCGCCGCCTCCCGCGCGGCACCTTGGACTCGGCCTGCAGGAACTCCGCGATGTCCGAGATCCCCTTGACGATCGTCGCCGCGGTGATGCCGTGGCGCTCGTTGTAGGCGAGCTGGATCTCGCGGCGGCGGTCGGTCTCCTCGATCGCCGCGCGCATCGCGCGCGTCTCCTTGTCGGCGTACATCAGGACCGTGCCCTCGACGTTGCGCGCGGCGCGCCCGATCGTCTGGATCAGAGAGGTCTCCCCGCGCAGGAACCCCTCCTTGTCGGCGTCGAGGATCGCGACCAGCGACACCTCGGGGAGGTCGAGACCCTCGCGCAGCAGGTTCACGCCGACGAGCACGTCGTACTCGCCGAGGCGCAGGTCGCGGATGATCTGGATCCGTTCGAGCGTGTCGATCTCAGAGTGCAGGTAGCGCGTCTTGAACCCCATCTCGAGCAGGTACTGCGAGAGGTCCTCCGACATCTTCTTGGTGAGCGTCGTCACGAGGACGCGCTCGTCGCGATCCACACGCACGCGCACCTCGTTCATCAGGTCGTCGATCTGGTTCTTGGTCTCGCGCACCTCGACCGCCGGGTCGACGATCCCCGTCGGGCGCACGATCTGCTCGACCACGCGCGTCGAGCGCGCGCGCTCGTACTCGCCCGGTGTCGCCGAGACGAACGCCAGCTGCGGCGTGATCGACAGGAACTCCTCGAACGTCTGCGGCCGGTTGTCGAGCGCGCTCGGCAGGCGGAACCCGTACTCGACGAGCGTCTGCTTGCGGGAGCGGTCGCCCTCGAACATGCCGCCGATCTGCGGGACCGTCTGGTGGGACTCGTCGATGAAGCAGACGAAGTCCTTCGGGAAGTAGTCGATCAGGCAGTACGGGCGGTCGCCCGGCCGGCGTCCGTCGAGGATCCGCGAGTAGTTCTCGATCCCGGAGCAGAACCCGACCTCGCGCAGCATCTCCATGTCGTACTGCGTGCGCTGGCGCAGGCGGTGGGACTCGAGCTGCTTGCCTTCGGACTCGAGCTGCTCGCAGCGCTCGTTCAGTTCGGCGCCGATGGCTTGCACCGCCCCCTCGATCGTGCCCTCCTTGACGTTGTAGTGCGTCGCGGGCCAGATCGCCGCGTGCTCGAGGTCGTCGGCGATCAGCTCGCCGGTGAGCGGATCGAAGTGCTGCAGCCGTTCGATTTCGTCGCCGAACATCCGCGCGCGGAACGCGGTCTCCGCGTAGGCGGGGAACACCTCCAGCGTCTCCCCCTTGACCCGGAAGGTGCCGCGCGAGAGCACCTGGTCGTTGCGCGTGTACTGGATCGAGACGAGTTTGCGCAGCAGGGCGTCGCGGTCGATCTCCTCGCCGCGCTTCAGGATCTGCATGTTCATCTCGTAGACCTCGGGCGACCCGAGGCCGTAGATGCACGACACCGAGGCGACCACGATCACGTCGCGGCGCGCGAACACCGCGGCCGTCGCCGCATGGCGCAGGCGATCGACCTCCTGGTTGATCGCCGAGTCCTTCTCGATGTACAGGTCGCGGCTCGGGACGTAGGCCTCCGGCTGGTAGTAGTCGTAGTAGGAGACGAAGTACTCGACCGCGTTGTCGGGGAAGAACGTCCGGAACTCGTTGCAGAGCTGCGCCGCGAGCGTCTTGTTGTGCGCGATCACGAGCGTCGGGCGCTGCACCGCCTCGATCACGCCCGCCATCGTCATCGTCTTGCCGGTGCCGGTGGCGCCGAGCAGCGTCTGGAAGCGCTCGCCCTCGAGGATCCCTTCCGCGAGCGACTCGATCGCCTTCGGCTGGTCGGCGGTCGGCGTGAAGACTGAATCGAGCTTGAACTCGGGCACCGGACTACGGTAGCGGCGGTTGCGGCCAAAGAGCGTCCGCAATTCGGGGAACCCAGGATGCCGGGAGTTTCCGCGCGACCCGCCGTTAGGATGGCGCCGCAACCGACCCGGGGGTTCTCCAGCCATGTCCCACGCGAAGCTGTCAGTCGTCGGCGTCGTCGCAGTGGTGTGCTCGGCGGCCATCGCGCTCCCGAGCGCGACTGCCGCCACATCGTCGCCGTCGCTCACGCCCGACCAGGTCACGTTCGACTCGACGATGGTCAACCACTTCGCGGGCGCCGGTAACGGCCCGAGCGGCTCGGAGACGACCGAGATCCAGGCGACGATCACGATCGCAAAGCAGCCTGACGGAAGCTACGCCGGCAGCGCGATGAGCAAGTACGCGCAGGCCACCGGGACGATCAGCGAGACGTGCATGGCCAACGAAACGACCGGTACGACGACGGAGACCGAGCTGAGCGGGAACCCGACGACGTTCACAGCGACCTACACGCCCGCCTCGCCCGGCGCAGGTGGGAGCGTGTCACTCGATCTCGGCCCGCTGGTCGGCGGCCTCGCCGAGAGCTTCCGTGACCATCCGGGGTGCGGTGGTCCCGACCTGGGCAACACGACGCCGCGCTGGCTCGCCGATTTCGAGTCGATCCACAGCGCGCAGCTCACGCCGTCGCTGGCGCACGCCGGCGACGCGATCTTCGCGTTCCCGCTGGCCCCGACCGCCACCAAACCGGGTTTGCCGGGAGCTCCTGCGCTTGCGGGGGTCTACAACTCGAACGGCACGTTCACGAACGAAAACCTGACGGCCGAAGAGACCACCGCCATCAGCCTCTGGGCGACGACCAGCGCCACCGCGACCAGCGGCAGCGGCGGTGGCGGTGGCGCGAGCTGCAAGGTGCCGAACGTCAAGGGACGGACGCTTGCCGCCGCCAAGGCCGCGATCCGCCGGGCGGGCTGCAGCGTCGGAACCGTCAAGCGGCGCGCGTCATCCGCGCACAACCGCAGCCGCGTTCTTGCTCAGAGCCTGCGGGCAGGATCGAAGCATGGCCGCGGGACGAAGGTCTCTCTGACGATCGGCAGGTGATCGGCGCCCCCGGGTCGTCGCTGCCGGGCCGGCCGCGGGCCGCTCAGCCGATCGCCACCGGCAGCGGCAGACTGTACGTTTTGAACCCGTGCCGGGTCGCGTGGGCGTTGGCCGCGACGTAGCTCGTGAGCTGGTAGATGGCCGCGCGCGCCGCCGCGGGGACCGTCAACGTGATGTGGAAGCGACCGCCGGCGGGGGGCGTGAAGCGCTTGGCGATCGTCGTGTGCCCGCATTCGAGTTGCTGTTCGACCACCACCGGCGCGACCGGCTTGGTCAACGGCAGCGTGACCACGCCGGACAGCGTGATCGTCGTGCCGCTCGCGCGAGGCGGTTCGAGCTCCAGCCGCCGCGTCAGCTTCACGTGCAGCGAGCGCAGGCTGCCGATCTCCGCCGTATAGCGCGTGTCGAGGTTGCTGCGGATGCGCGCGGGCGGCAGCGGGGCGGTGGTCGAGTACTGGCCGTCGGGGAGCACGGTGGCCGTCGCGACCTGCCGTTTTTCGTCGAACAGGATCTTGACCTTCGATCCCGCGAACGACCTCGCCGCGCTCCCCTGCAGCAGCACCCGCGAGCCGCGGATGTACACGTCGTTGAGGGACAGCTTGTGCCCGCCGCAGCCGAGCTGCAGCGCTTCGATGGCGGCGGCGGTGGATGCGATCCCGGCGGTTGAGCTCCCGGTCGTGGTCGTCGTCGTGATGACGTTCCCGCCGCCCGTCGTGCCCCCACCTCCTTCGTGCCCGCCGCCTCCCGTCGAGGGCGGATTGCGCGTGAACACCCACGCGGCGCCACGCTGACTCGTGTCGCCGGGGCCGCCCACGAGCGCGGTGAGACCGTCCGCCGAGAGCGCCACGGCTGCCCCCTGTTCCAGGAAGCCGCCGACGCCGCCGGTGCCGACGAGTTTCTGCTGTTCGCTCCAGGAGGTCCCCGAGCGCACGAACGCCCAGGCGGCGCCCACCGAGGTGTCGTCCCTGTATCCGCCCACGAGCGCCGTGCTGCCGTCTTCGGAGAGCGCCACGCTTCGGCCCTCGGAGGCTTCGGTGGTGGCGTCTTCGCCGAGCAGGCGTTCGCCCTGCTGGCTCCAGCTCGGGCCCGAGCGCGTGTACACCCATGCGGCACCGTTGCTGTGTTCCGGTCCCGGGCCGCCGACGAGCGCGGTGTCGCCGGTTCCCGACAGCGCGACGCTCTGACCGAAGCCGGTCCGTTCCTGCACCCCCGTCCCCACCGGCAGCTCGGCCTGTTCGCTCCATTTGCCGCCGCCGAGCGTGAACACCCACGCCGCGCCGGTTTCCGGCTCGCTGGAGACCGCTTCCTCGCGCGGGCCCCCGACAAGGGCTGTCGTGCCTTCGGCCGACAACGCCACGCTCGTCCCCTCCTGGACGTTGACCGCTTTGTGTTTGCCGATCAGCGCGCCGCCCTGCTGCGACCAGGAGCTGGCGGAGCGGGTGAAAACGAACGCCGCCCCGGGAGCCTCGCCCGAGACGTATTCGTTGTCCATCGCTCCTACGAGCGCCGTGTCGCCGCTCGCCGACAGCGCGACGCTCGAGCCCTGCGCGCCTTTTTCGGTCGCGCCCGTCGTGGCGAGGAGTTTCGCCTGTTCATGCCAGGTGGTCCCTTCGCGCACGAACACGTACGTCGCCCCGAAATATTCTTCGTGTTCGCCCGGGTTCTCCGGCGCGCCCACGAGCACCGTGTTCCCGTCGGCCGAGATCGCGACGCTTGCCCCCTGGTGCGGGAATTTGCTCGCCCCGGCGCCTTCCAGCTTGGCCTGCTGCGTCCAGGACGAGCCCGAGCGCACGTAGACGAACGCGGCCCCCGTGAACGTTTTGTACGCGGGCGCCCCGACCACCGCGGTCGTGCCGTCGGCCGAGATCGCGACGCTCGAGCCCTGTTCGGCGAGTTCTTTCACTTCGGCCGAGGCGAGCTTTTCGCCCTGCTGCACGAACGGGTCGGCAGCGAGCGTTTCGGCACGCGCCGGCGCCGCTGAGAGCGCCGCCGCACCAAACGCTGCCACGAGCCACGCTCGAGCCGGCACCCCCCGATCCTAACGCCGCATCGGTCCGAGATGTGACCCCCCGGACGATCGGCTGAGCGGCCTCCGCGCCTACTCCAGCCCGAGCTGGCGCGCGTAGGTTTCGTGGTAGGCGCGCTGCGCTTCGATCACGCGCTGCACGTATTCGCGCGTCTCCGGGAACGGGATTTCGCCGATCGTCAGATGGCCGCCCGCGGCGCGGGCACGCGCCGCCCAGCGGTCTACGTTCGAGACGCCGCCGTTGTACGCCGCGACCGCGAGCATCTCGTCGCCGCCGTAGTGGTCGAGCAGGTAGCGCAGGTAGTAGCTGCCGTATGCCACGTTCACCTGGGGCGTGCCGAGGTCCGAGGCGGTGAAACGCGTCCCGCCGGACAGGTGGGCCAGGTAGTAGGCGGTCGCGGGCAGGATCTGCATCAGGCCCTCGGCGCCGGCCGAGGACTGCCGCGGTTCGAATTTGCTCTCGGCGTAGATCACCGCCGCGATCAGCGCCGGGTCGAGGTGCTTCTCGGCCGCCTGCGTGCGGATGATCGCGGTGTCGCCGAGCGGCAGCGACCGCATTCGGCACCGCGTGGTCGATGCCCGACACGACGATCACCACGAGCAGCGCGGTGACGCGCGACCGCCAGCATCGTCCCGACGGTGCGCTGGTTCATGCCGCTAGCTTGTCAAGCACCCCCGACAGCTGGCGCTCGAGGTCCTGGACGGTGCCGTCGTTCTCCACCACGTAGGTCGCGCGCGCGGCCTTCTCGGGCTGGGTCAGCTGGCGCGCGTCGCGCTCCGACGACCAGCTCGTGCCCGCGGTCGGCCGCCCGCTGCGCGCGCAGCGGCTCCTCCGCGACGACGGCGACGGTCGCGTCATAGGCGTCCTGCAGGCCGGCCTCGAACAGCAGCGGCACCTCGACGACCGCCGCGCGCGGCGGCGGCGTCCGAGCGCGCACCTGCATCCAGCCACGAGGCGACCCGGGCGCCGACCAGCGGCCAGATCTGCTGCTCGAGCCAGACGCGGTCCTCCGGCGTGGCGAACGCGCGGCGCGCGAGCGCCGCGCGGTCGACGACGCCGTCCGGCGCCACCTCGGGGCCGAAGCGCGCGGCGACGGCGTCGCGAAGCTGCGGGCTCTCGTAGAGATCGTGCACGATCGCGTCGCTCGAGAGCACCGCTGCCCCCAGACGTTCGAGCGCCGCGAGCGCGGTCGACTTGCCGGCGCCCAGGCCGCCGGTCAACCCGACGAACGGGACCGCGCCCGCCATCTGCTCGGCCCGGCGGCGCCGGGCCTCAGCCCTCGGCGCCGTCCGCCTCGGCGAGTGCGTCGTGCTCGGCGACCGCCGCTTCCGGCAGCGGCACGGCGTCGCCCGCGACGTCGGCCGCGGAGGGCTCCTCGGCGGCCGGCTGCTCCGCGACGGCCTCGGGCTCGAGCCCGGGGCCTCGGGGGCCTCGGGCCTCGGGGGCCTCGGCCTCGGGGGCCTGCTCCTCGCCCGGCTCGGCCTGCTCCTCGGGGCCTGCTCCTCGCCGGCTCGGCCTGCTCCTCGGGGGCCTGCTCCTCGACGGCCTCGGCCGGCGCCTCGGGGGCGGCCTGCGCCTCCGGTGCGTCCTCGGCCGCCTCGATCGGCTCTGCGCCCGCCGGCCGCGCGACCGGAAGGATCTGATCCTCGACGCGCTTGGCGGACAGGGACAGGCGGCGGCGCTCGGAGTCGATCTCGAGGATCTTGATGCGGATCTCGTCGCCCGGATGGACGATCTCGCGCGGGCTCTCGACGTGGTGCGGCGCCAGCTCGGAGATGTGCACGAGGCCCTCGACGCCGTCGAGGATCTCGACGAACGCGCCGAACGTGACGACCTTCGTGACTTTGCCGGCGAGCTCGTCGCCCACGCTGTAGGTGTCGACGATCCGCTGCCAGGGGTCCTCCTGGGTCTGCTTGAGGCCCAGCGAGATGCGCTGGCGGTCGCGGTCGATGTCGAGCACCTTGACCTGGACCGTGTCGCCGATCGAGAGGATCTCGCTCGGGTGGTTGACGTGCGACCACGAGAGCTCGGAGATGTGGATCAGGCCGTCGATGCCGTCGAGGTCGACGAACGCGCCGAAGTCGACGATGTTGGAGATCTGGCCTTCGACGACGAGGCCGGGCTGCAGGCGGTCGAGGATCTGCTGGCGGACCTCCTTGCGCTCCTCCTCGAGCACCGCGCGGCGCGAGAGCACGACGTTGTTGCGCGAGCGGTTGAGCTCGATCACCTTCGTCTCGATCTTCGTGCCCATGTACTCGTCGAGGTTCGGCACGCGCCGGATGTCGACCAGCGACGCGGGCAGGAAGCCGCGCACGCCGAGGTCGATGATCAGGCCGCCCTTGACGACCTCGATCACGGTCCCCTCGACCGGCTCGCCCGACTCGGCGGCGGCTTCGATGCGCCGCCACGCCTTCTCGAAGCGCGCACGCTTCTTGGACATGATCAGGCGCCCGTCCTGATCCTCCTTGGTGAGGACGATCGCGTCGACCTCCTCGCCGAGGTGGACCTCGTCGTTCGGGTCCACCGCCTTGCGGATCGAGAGCTCGTTGGCGGGGATGACGCCCTCGGACTTGTAGCCGATGTCGACCAGCACCTCGTCCTTGTCGATCCGGACGACGTGACCCGTGACGACCTCGCCCTCCTGGATGTCGCGGAAGGTCGCGTCGTAGTTCGGGACGATCTGGCCGTCGATCTCGAGCAGCAGCCCGTTCGAGCCGTCGACGACTCGCGCCTGCGGGTTGTCCATCAGTGTTTGCACCGGCCGAAGCGTAGCGCAGCCGTATCATTGCCGGGGCATGCCTGTTCGAGCCACGAAGCGGGGAGCCGACCGCACCCGCTTGGACCGCGACTGCGACGTGCTCGTGTGCGGCGCCAGCTTCGCCGGCCTCGCCGTCGCGCGCGAGCTCGCGGGCACGGGCGCGAACGTGCTCGTCGTCGACCGCTACGAGATCGGCGAGCGCCAGACCTCGGCCTGCGCGATGCCGACCAGCTGGCTGAAGGCGATGGACCTGTCCTCCTCGCACCGCCAGACGTTCGACGAACTGGTCGTGCACACACGCTGGCGCACGGCGCGCTGGCCGCTTCCGTGGTCGTTCTCGACCTTCGACTACCGCGAGCTGTGCGCGCTGTTGTGGGAGCAGGCCGGCGAGCCGTCGTTCGAGACCGCGACCGTCACGGGCCGCGAGGGCATGACTGTGCACACCGACCGCGGCCCGCTGCACGCGCCCTTGGTCGTCGACGCGCTCGGCTGGCGGCGCGTGCTCTCGAACACGACCCCGATCCAGCCACCGAACGCGCGCCTCTCGCGCGGCCTCGAGGTCCATCCGCCCGGCAGCGGGCGCGAGATGGAGCTGTGGATCGATGCCTCCTACGTGCGCGCGGGCTACTCGTGGAGCTTCCCGGCGGGCGATGAGCTGCGCGTCGGAGTCGGCTCGTTCTGGCCGACCCACCACGTCAAGGAGCCGACGGTGCGACTGGCCGGCGACCTCGGGCTGCCGGCCGAGGGCTATCAGGGCAACTGGATCCCGCATCAGCTGCGCCGCGCGGTCGAGGACGGCGTCTTCTTCGCGGGCGACGCCGCCGGCCACTGTCTGCCCGTCACCGCCGAGGGGATCCGCACGGCGCTCTACTTCGGGCTGGCGTGCGGGCGCGAGCTGCGCGCCGTGGTCGAAGGCAGGCGCACCCGCGAGCAGGCGCTCGCGCGCTACGCCGCCTTCTCGGACTCGCACGAGCGCAAGTTCCGCTGGCTGTTGAACGTGCAGCGCGCGGTCGGGCAGCTGACGCCCACACGCGCGCTCAGCGAGCTGATCCGCACGTTCCAGTCGCGGCGCCTGACGGGCTGGGTGTTCGACCAGTACCTGGCGATCGCGCCGCCGTCGTTCGTCGGCTCGGGCCAGGGCGCCGGCCACACGATCGCCTTCCCGGCACGCCCGGCCTCGGCGCCGGCCGCGGGCTAGGCAGCCCCGCCCGCGTCGAGCTCCGCCAGCGCGGCGGCCAGGCGCCTGATGCCCTCCTCGATCGCGGGCTCGGTCAGGTTGGCGTAGCCGAGCACGAGCCCATCGTCCTGCGGGCGCGGCGTCATGTAGGCGTAGCCGAGCGGGTACACGCCCACGTCGCGCTCGCGCGCGCGCGTCATCAGGCCGAGCGCGTCGACCGGGCGCCCGAGCCGCACGATCGCCGCGAGCCCGGCCGCCACGCCCGTGACGCGGGCGTCCGGCAGGTGCGCGGCGACCGCCTGCACCAGCGCGTCGCGGCGGCGCCGGTAGCTGAGCCGGGCCTGGCGCAGGTGGCGGTCGTAGGCGCCGGAGTCGAGCAGCCGCGCGAGCGCGAGCTGGTCGAGCGTCGGGCTGCCATGGTCGCTGAGCGCCTTCTCGCGCACGATCGGCTCGAGCAGCGAGGGCGGCACCACCATCCAGCCGAGCCGCAGCGCGGGCCCGAGCGTCTTGCTGACGGTGCCGAGGTAGAGCACGTGCTCGGGCGCGAGCCCCTGCAGCGCGGCCAGCGGGGCGCGGTCGTAACGGAACTCGGCGTCGTAGTCGTCCTCGACGACGAGCCCGCCCGCGCGCGCCCAGGCGAGCAGCTCGGCGCGCCGCTGCGAGGACAGCGGCACGCCGGTCGGTGCCTGGTGGGCGGGTGTCACGACCGCGGCCCGCGGGCCGCCGCTCGCGCCGGGAGCGCCGAGCTCGTGAACGCGCGCGCCGTGCTCATCGACCGCCAGCGGCTCGAGCTTCGCCCCGCCCGCGGCGAGGATCTCGCGGTGCACCGGCAGGCTCGGATCCTCGATCGCGAACCGCTCCCCCGCCAGCGACCGCGCGAGCAGCGCAAAGCCCTGCGCAACGCCGCCGCACACGACGATCGACTCGGGCTCGGCGACGACGCCTCGCACGCGCCGCAGGTGGCCGGCGAGCGCGCGCCGCAGATCGGGCGCGCCGCGCGGGTCGGGATAGCCGAGCGAGCGGTCGGGGACCGCTCGCAGCGCCTCGCGCAGCGCGCGCAGCCATGCGCGGCGCGGGAAGCTCGCGAGGTCGGGGTGCCCGGGGAAGAAGTCGAGCGCGGGCGGCCGCGACGGCGCGGGCGGGCGCGGCGGGGCCGGCGCGGCGCCGGCAGCGGCCACGAACGTGCCGGCGCCGGCGCGCGCGACCAGGTAGCCCTCGGCGAGCAGCTGCTGATAGGCCTCGACCACCATCCGCCGCGAGACGCCGAGGTCGCCGGCGAGCGCGCGGCTCGCGGGCAGCCGGGCGCCGGCGTCGAGCCTGCCCGAGCGGACCGCCTCGCGCAGGCCGTCCTCGAGCTGCGCGCGCAGTGTGCGCGGGCGCGTCCGGTCGAGCGCCAGCAGCACCTCGGGATTGGTACCTGATCTCGTGCCCAAAATGGTCCTTTACGAGCGTCCACTCGAACCGTATCGTGATCGGCCATGAACAGCGATCCACGCGTCCGTGCGAACTCCTCTTTGAGCGCCGACGGCCTGGAGATCGGGCTGGCGGTGCTGGCCGCCTACCACCTCGGCGATCGCGGCCTTCATGGCCTTCGACGCGCACGCGTTCTTCACGAGCCTCGGCCCCTTCGACGCCTACAACAGCCACTACATCCACGACACCGCGACCTTCGAGGCGGCGCTCGGCTTCGGTTTCCTCGTCTCGCTGCGGCGCCCGTCCTGGCGCGTGCCGGTGATCGCGGTCACGACCGTGCAGTTCGCGCTGCACACGGTGAACCACCTGATCGACGCGACGGTCGCCAAGCCGCCGTCGACCGGCTGGTTCGACTTCGCCTCGCTGCTCGCCTCGACGCTGATCCTCGCCTGGATGTGGCGCGCGGCCGCGCGCAGCGACCGTCCCCCGGCGCGGCGCGGCAGCGTGGCGCCGGCGGGGAACCCCCTCCCCGAAAGGAGCCCATCATGAGCCGTCTCGAAGGCGTCCCCGCGAAGGGGCACCCGCTCACCCGCCTGCTCTACGCCGCCGCCCGCCGCGAAGTGAGGCGCATGACCGGCAAGGCGCTGCTGACGCCCGACATCCCCGTGCGCGCACACCGGGTGGGACAGCTGATCGGCTACGCGGCGCTCGAGAAGAGCGTCGCCGCGCGCCCGCGCGTGCCCGAGCGCCTGCGCGCGCTGGCGGTGCTGAAGTCGGCCGTCATGCAGGGTTGTGAGATGTGCCAGGACATCGGCTCCTTCGAGGCGCGTGCGACCGGCGTCAGCGAGCAGCAGCTCCACGACCTGCATCGGTACAACGACAGCCCGGCATTTGACGCGACCGAGCGGCTCGTGCTCGATCTCGCGGTCGCGATGACCGTCACGCCCGTGCGCGTCGGCGACGAGCTGATCGCCGAGCTGCGCGAGGTGCTCGACGACTCACAGCTCGTCGAGCTGGTCCAGCTGGTCGCGGTCGAGAACCTGCGCTCGCGCTTCAACGCGGCATTCGGCTTCGGCGCGGCCGGCTTCAGCGAGGGCATGGCGTGCGCCCGCATGGAGCCGGCGGCCACGATCGCCGAGGACGTGCCGGGCGCGCCCGCGGCACTCGCCTCGTGAGAGTCTTCCTCGCCGGCGCGACCGGCGTGATCGGGCGACGCCTGCTGCCGCTGCTGATCGCCGAGGGCCACGAGGTGACCGGGCTCGCGCGCTCGCAGCAGCGCGCCGAGCAGCTGCGCGCGGCCGGGGCGCAGGCGGAGCCAGCCGACGCGCTCGACGCGCCGGCGCTGCGCGCAGCGGTCGCACGTGCGCGCCCCGAGGCGGTCGTCAACCAGCTCACCGCGCTTCCCAAGCGCATCGACCCGCGCCACATCGAGCGCGACTTCGAGCTCAACGACCGGCTGCGCAGCGAGGCCTCCCGCACGCTCGCCGAGGCCGCGCGCGAGGCGGGAGCGCGCCTGGTCGCGCAGAGCATCGCGTTCATGTACGCGCCGGGGCCACCGGGCACGCTGCACGGCGAGGCGGACCCGCTCGTGCACGACGCGCCTGCGTCGTTCGCGCGCACCGCCGGCGCGGTCGAGGCGCTCGAGCAGGCCACGCTCGGGGCGGGCGGGACCGTGCTGCGCTACGGATACTTCTACGGGCCGGGTACCGCGATCGCGCAGGACGGCTCGATCGTGACGGACCTACGGCGGCGGCGGATGCCGATCGTCGGCTCCGGGCAGGGGGTGTGGTCGTTCGTTCACGTGGAGGACGCCGCGCGCGCGACGCTCGCCGCGCTGGCGCCTGACGCGCCGAGCGGCGTCTTCAACGTGGTCGACGACGAGCCCGCGCCGGTCGCGCAGTGGCTGCCGGCGCTCGCTCGCGCGGTAGGGGCGCCGCGGCCGTGGCGCGTGCCCGCGTGGCTCGCGCGCCCGCTCGCCGGCGAGTACGGGGTCGCGACGATGACCGCGCGCGCAGGGCGCCTCGAACGCGCGCGCTCGGGGCGAGCTCGGTTGGCGGCCAGCTTGGCCGAGGTGGCGTGAGGGGTTCGCCGAGGGGCTGGGGTGAGGCGCTGCCGGCGGGCGGGGATCTCTTCACATTGAGGCGCGGATGAGGCGCTGCTCGCGTGGGCTGCGCCCCACAGCCCGCCGCGGCGTCAAGGACGCTCGGCCGCCCTGGCGGGCGCTCGCGATCAGCTTCCCGGACGGCCCGTCGGCGTCGACGAACTCGCGGTGCCACAGCTCAAGCAGCAGGACGGCCAGGAGCGGCTCGCCGGCGCGCCCCGTCCCGCGCGACTGTTCGACGAGGCTCTCGACGGCCCGCGGCGCGAAGATGCCGCGCCCGCGCGCCCGCTCGTCGAGCAGCGTCTCGCGGACGAGACCGTCGCGGTGGGCGTTCAGCCACGCCGATGAGGCGGCACGGAAGAAGCTGCGCTTCCGTCCTTCCGATCGTCTCGTCATCGATCAGGCCCCGGCTGACGCGCTTGAGGATCTCCTTGCCACGCCACATCTGGACGAGCCGATCGTCGCGGAGGCCCGGCGCAGAACTCGACAAGGTCGTGGTCTGCGAACGGAACGCGGACCTCCAGCGAGGCGGCCATCGACATCTTGTCGAAGTACAGGAACATCAGGTCCGACGAGCGCGAGCTTCGAGTCGAGGAAGAGCGTCCCTGTGCAGCATGCTCTCCGTTGCGGTCGCGGGCGCGGGTGCGGACCACCTCGCGCAGCTGCCCGGTCCGCATCGTTGCGCGCGGAACCCCGGAGCGAGCAGCTCGCGCCGCAGGGGCTCCAGGGACGATCTCGGCTCATCTGCAGCATCCGCTCGGCGTCATCGCCGGTGGCGATCGCCCGCAGCCCGCGCCCGAGCCGCGAGCCGTCGGGGCAAGCGGCTTCCCGCCTTGGCCACAACTACGCCCCGCGCAACGCGGAAGCGCGTGCGAGCAGGTCGGCGGCGTGAGCTACGGCGTGCTTGGGGTAGCCGCCGAACAGCTCGTCGGCACACCTGACCGCAGAGCGCCACCGTCACGTGCCGGCGGGCGAGACGGCTGAGCAGAAGGAAGCCGACGAAGGAGAGGTCGGCGACCGGCTCCTCCAGATGCCAGAGCGCCTCCTCGAGGAGCTCGGAATGGTCAGCGGCTCTGGTCAGGAGCTCGTGGTGCTCGGTGCCCAGGAGCGTCGCGACGCGGCGCGCTTCCGCCAGCTCGTTGGTCTCCACGTCCCGCGAAGCCGACCGAGAACGTCTTGACGGGCTCACCGCTCGCCTCGCACATCAGCGCGGTGACGAGGCTCGAGTCGAGGCCTCCGCTGAGCATCACGCCGATCGGGACGTCGCTCACCATCCTGGCGCGCACCGAGCGGCGCAGGTGCGCCAGCAGCTCCCTCCTGGTCCTCCTCCCAGGAACGGCGCGACGGCCGCACCCCGTCCGGCACGCGTCCAGTACCGATCCGCCCCGAGCGCGCCGCCCTCCCATACGAGCGCCGTGGCCGGCGGCAGCTTGCTGACCCCCTCGAACAGCGTCCTCGGAACCGGGAACGTATCCGTAGGCGAGGTAGAGCTCGGCTGCACCGGGTCGAGGCGCGCCTCCAGGGAGCCCACCGGCGAGCAGCACTTGACCTCCGAGCAGAACGCAGGCCGCCGGAGATGCGGGCGTGGTAGAGCGGCTTGACGCCCAGGCGGTCGCGCGCGAGGACCAGCCGCCGTCGCGGCTGGTCCCAACGGCGATCGCGAACATGCCGCGTAGCCTCGGGCGAAGTCGGCGCCGTGCTGCTCGTAGAGGTGGACGATCGTCTCGGTGTCGCCCGCGGTCCTCAGACGATGGCCGCGACCTCAGCTCGTCGACGGAGCTCGGGGAAGTTGAAGATCTCGCCGTTGAAGACCGTCCATACGATCCCGTCCTCGTTGCAGAGCGGCTGGTGGCTCGACTCGGGTCGATCAGCTCAGCCGCTCGCTCCCATCGCGAGCCGGCGGCGAGGTGGTGTCCTTCCTCGTCCGGCCCGCGATGGGCGATCGCTCGGTCATCGCCCGCAGGACGTGCGATTCGAGCGGCGGCCCGTCGAGGTCTAGGCCCGCAACGCCGCAGACGCCGCACATCTGTGGGAGCCTCCTTGCCCTTTCTGCAGGCACGCCGCGAGTGCGCAGCGAACACCGCCAGGCCTCTCATCGTCCATCTGAGGGCGCCGAGCCGGGAGGCTGCCATCGTCGCCTAGCCCTCCTTCCGCGGCCTGTAGGACGAACAGTGTCTGATTGGAGAAGAGCTCCTCCTCCGGCCACACGCTCAGATCGCGATCGAGCACGCTCGTCGAAGTATTCGCGCCCCAGGTCGGGATCGTCGACCCGCTCCTCGAGGATCTCGAAGCCGCCGCTAACAGCTCGCGTACTGCGCCAGCGTCATCTCGTTCAGGTAGGTGTTGGCTCGCCAGCGGCGCCCGCGGAGGTGCTCCCAGGGCTCACTCCGCCGGCGCGCAGGCGGCTCTCTGATCGCCGCGCGATTCCACTCGACGAGGTGCCCGCCGGTGATGCCGGTGAACACGTTCGGGCGGATCAGCGCCGAAACCGGCGGGTTCCAATTTACCGCGCCATGCGCGCCGTGACTGCTCCAGCGTTGCCGGCTGGACGTGCTCAAACACGTCCTCGGAGAAGATCAGGTCCAGCGAACCCGCCTCATGCTCCACTCCGCCGACGTCGCTGACCATCAGCCTGGACGCGTCGAGCCGGGGAGACAGGCCGCGGGCGAGATCTGGACTGAACCGCCTGGCGCTCGGCGCGCTCGAACAGAGCGTGACGGAGCAGCGACTTCGCGGCACGCTCCAGGTTGTTGGGCGGATGGCCGTCACGTACTCGGCGGGCCGGCCGTCCAGCATGGGGACCTCCGCGCGACTCCGCTCCGCCTCGAAGCCCATGCTGTGAAGGAGCATCTGCCGATACGGTCGCGCTCCGAATCCGATCTCGAACACCGCGCCTCGTCGAGGCCCATGCCCGGGTGACGCCGCAGGAGAGCGTCGTATTCCTCGAGATTGAGGAAGAGCGTGTCGAGCTCGTAGCCCGTTCGCGCCAGCTGGCGATGCTCACGTAACAGCGCACGCCACTCGCTGACCCGCTGGGTCAGGGGCAGGCCGGCTTGCCACCGAAGGAGTGAGCCGGGGTGGCACTGGATTCAGCCCGACTGCCGGCGAACCGGCCTATTCGTCTCGTCCGCGCAGCCGGTCGAGCCAATCGTGGATCGACATCAGCCAACTGCGCCGCAGACCGGGCGTGCCGTGGCCGTACCCGAGATCGGCGGCCCCCGCTCCATTCCGCGGACCAGGCGTGCCGTAGCCGTACCCGGGATCGCCGTCCCCCTGCTCCATTCGAACGCACCACGGTCTGGAGCGTGTCCGCAGGGCTCGCCACCAAGCGGGGCGGCCGGAGCGGAGGCTCGGGTGAGCGGCCGCTCCCCGGCGACCCAAGTACGCTGTCGCCGAACGGGAGCTCGGAGCGGCGATCGTCGGAGGGTGGAGGCGCTGCTCCGGCGCAGCCTCCCAAGCACCTTCGGAGGCACCGCCGCATCCTCCCAAGCACCCTCCGCAGGCTCCGGCGCAGCCTCCCAGGGGACAGCCTCAGCCTGCGGCCAAGCGGGCGCAGGCTCCGACCCGAATCGCACCCGACGTCTCGGCTGGCGCGGGCACGGTGAGCGGGGCGGGCACGAACTGGACGTTCGGAGAGGTGCCGAGGTGCTCCGGATCGCCGGAGATCGGCCCCTCGTCGGTCGCGTCCGGCTCGGTGGCGCCGAGCGCATGGCTGTGCGGCAGGGCTTCATTCCGTGGGCGGCCGGAAGCGCGGCTCCGGCATCGGCCCAAGACGCCGACTTAGATCAGGCCCCGGCCCCGCCCCGACTCGAATGCAGGCTCCGGCGCCATAGACCCGGACTCGAAAGCAACCTCCGGCTCGACCGGAGACTCGGGCTCGATCGCGAACTCAGCCTCTACGCTCGGCTCCGGCACATGCACACCCGTGGGCTGATCCCGGCGCTCGACGGCGGGCTGGACGACTCCGGCCCGGACTCCGCGTTGTGCCGCTGCGCCGGCACCCTACCCGGCGCAGCGGCGGAACTGGTGAAGGGACGGCGCCGGATGGCGCGGTGAGGTGTTCGGCATCTCCTCCCGGGCCGCGTCATGCGAGCCGGCCAATGCCTCAGAGGTGGACATCGGGTCCGGTGCCGATGACCCAAAAACGCCGGGCGCGGAGCTCGTCTGGGCGCCACCATAGCTCCATTTCCAGCGGCCGTCGGCGGGGCTACCGCAGTGAAATGCTCGAGCACGGGCGCGCCCGGCGGCGCCGAAGGGAGGTCGCGCCGTGTTCCGGCGCTGCGGTCGCGGCGAGCGTCGAATAGCAGTGCGACCCCAAGGCCGAATATCAGCCCGATCAAGGCCGCAAGCCCGGTGTTGCGCAAGACCCTCGGTGAGGATGCCGACGTCGGAGGGGTCGCGGCCTGCGCGATTCGGACGCTACTGTTCCGCAGCTCGGACAGGATCGCCAGCGATTGTGCTCGAGCCTGTAGCGCGAGGCCGGCGGTGCCCGCACGTTCAGCCCGTGTCATTCCAGCCAGCTGCCTCTCGACAAGCTTCAACGCCGTGGCGTAGTAGCGCTGGTTGCTTCCCGCCTGCTCGCTCACGAACACCCTCGCGTAGGTGTTCGCGATCGAGGCGGCGGCGCCGCAGAGGGGGCGGTCGCCGACACTTCCACGATGTTCGATTCGTCTTTCGCGGCGACGCTGACGTCGGATCTGATCGCTTCCTTCGTTAGTCCACCCCAACGCGCGGCCGTCCGTTGCGCCATATCACCAGCT
The DNA here is from genome assembly GCA_963782575.1 of uncultured Solirubrobacteraceae bacterium. Classification (GTDB taxonomy): domain Bacteria; phylum Actinomycetota; class Thermoleophilia; order Solirubrobacterales; family Solirubrobacteraceae; genus Palsa-744. The sequence continues at coordinate 143,490 of CAWAKI010000006.1, forward strand.
CGAGGCTCACGTTCGTGTTCTGCTGAGCCTGCTGGTCGTTGCTGCTCGTGACTGGGAGGCCTGCTACCTGGGCCGCCTGCTGGCCTTCACGGAAGACAAGTTCGGCCGTCGCCGTGTACTTCCTGTTCTGGCGACTAGACACGGCATATGCCGCTCCGCCGCGAGCAGGCAGCACAGGACGATCCACGGCACTCGTCGCAGGACGGTGCTCCCGCGCTGTCAGACGTCGGAGTCGTATCGTCGATCGCCATGGGAGCCCCGAGCCAGAAACCTTCGCGTACCGATCCAGCCGAACACCCCCGGGGAACCCAGATGGGGCCCGATCCACGAGAGCCCCGAACCATACAGACGAAGAGCCGCCGCGATAGCGGTTGCTCTTCAACAGGCGAGGGCGGTGGGCGGAGGCGATGGTCCGAGTGCCGGTGGGGGTCGGCCTCTGGCCCCCCGGTCGCCCGCCCTATAAGGCCCAGACGTGGACCCACCGCCGCTACCTCAGAAGGTCGGGTCGCTGATCCACGCCTTTCAGCGAGGAACTCTGCACCTTTCGATGTAGGGCGGCGGGACTGTTGGAATTCCCGGGTAGGGCTCCGTCCACGCCCCGATGCTGTTCCACTGCTGCCCCGGTGAGAAGCCGTTCATCGTCCGGCACGGGTAACGCCGTCGTAGTAATAGCGGACGAAGACTGGCCTGATAGTCCGTAGCGAACGCCGTCGACTTCCAGCGCAGCGGCTCGGTACCCGGCTGGACGTCGGGGCCAGGCGTCCGACTGATCTGAAGATATGCCCGTCGTCTCCGTAGACTTCGTCGTTGGGCAAGCGCGCCTGGGGTGGTACATGCTCGACATTCAGGTGAGACTTTGGCCCTGTCCTGAGATTGCTCTGTTCCAGCCGGATCGACCACGTACACGGCTGGGAGCAACCGGGTTGGGATCCCCCACTTGACCGATGCCCACTGGACCAGGTCGTCGGTCGAAGGTTTGATCAGGCCGTCGGCGTCCGTCGACGTAGATGCTCGACGGGCTGAACGAGTGGCTTCGGAATGGAAGGCCGTTAGCTCGGCGTCGGTTGGACGTATTCGTTCGCTTCCGCGTTCTGCCGGTCGCTGCTCCTGGTGACGCATGACCGCGCTGCAGCTTCGGCGTCGGACAGGGGAAGCGTCCCGACCGGAAACGACGTCGTCTGGGGACCACCTTCGGGCCGGAGCTGGCTTCTGCCGCTCCTGCTGCTTCGGACGCTGCCGCTCTCGGGCGTGCCGGAGCTCGTCACGCGAAGCGACCCTTCCGATGCGCAGCTTCCGAGCCGCCGCTCGGCGGCGGGCTCCCGTGGGCCTGACGTCTCCTACACCTGGCAGCTGGTGGTGGGCGCTCCGTCCGTCTCGTCTGCTACCAGCCGGCGTGCCTGGTGCTTCCTCGCGCGCCCGACGGATGATTCGACGCCTGGCGATGCGCGGAAGCCCTCAGGGTGGCACTGACACGCTGCGCGCACCGGACCGGGACGCCACGCTGAGCCGCGCTCGGCCGACGGCCGGCGCCGTCGGAGACAGAGCCGCGATGATTGCTATCACTGAAACGCCGTCCTCGCGGTCGCCCTCAGACGCATGCCGGAATCCCTTCTCGGCTCGCACTACGACGATCGCCGCTCGACGACGGCTCCTGGAACTGATCGACCCGAGCGGAGGGAACCTTGAGGCCGGTCCAAGCGCCAGCCGAGCTCCTCGGCACGCAAATCAACGACCACGACGTAACACCGCAATCGCGCGAGAAGCAGCTCCCCACGGGAACGGGGAGACCCTAGAGCAGAGCGCCCAGCGAAAACCGAGCGTCCGTCGTCGAACCCGCGCGAGGGGCTGTCCCGCTGATCCAGCCGATGGTACGATCCGTCATGGGAAGTGCCCGGTCGCATCACATTACGCGGCCGCCGCTGGGAGGGAGAACTACGCCGATCAATCGGTGGAAAACGAGGTGAAGCACCTCGAGAACTGGAAGCTCCAGCCCTAGATTCGCTCCACCGACACAGTGGTCGACTTCGGCTGCGGCGCGGGATCCCCTGAATCGCTTGACGCCATGTCGAAGCTCGGCACCGAGGTCAGGCCGCGGCCCGCGAGGAGGCATCGAGGCGAGGCATCCCCACCGTCGGCGCGGCCCCCGGCGAGCTCCCCGCCGCCTTCGCCGACGTCGTCATCTCGAACCACGCACTTGAGTCCACACGGTCCGGCCCCTCGACGAGCTCGAGGCGCTGCACCGCATTCTCAGGCCCACCGGTCGACTGGTGGTATGCACGCCGTTCGACGACTGGCGATTGAACCGCCGCTTCAGCGTCGACGCCGAGGACCCGAACCACCATTTGTACACGTGGTCGCCCCTGCTGATCCGAAACCTCCTGCTCGAGGCCGGCTATGAGGTGCTCGAGGCGCGAATCGTCAGGTTCACATGGCCACCGTTCACCGTCAAAATGGGAAAGCTGCCCCTTCGCGCGTTCCTCGCCGCAGGCAGGGTGGCATCGTCCCTGCGTGAGGACCGCCAAGTGATCGCCGTGGCCTCGCCGGGGCAGGCGGGACGCGGGCGGTAGAGGCCCGACGCGCCGACGCGACAGTCAGCGCGCGCAGCATCACGTACGATCTGCAGATGTGCGATTGTCCGGCAACGGAGGGCAGCCGGAACACGGCCCGGCACAGGGTTCACAGGGTCCACCATTTTGCGCCGGACCTCGCCTACCCGGGCGGCATCGGGAGTGTCGTGCGAGTCCTCACCGAGCATCGCATGGGTGCCGACGTCGTCCTACATCACCCGACCTGGCGCGCATCGCGGCTCGAAATGGCGGGCCTCACGCTCGCGGCCTCCAGGAAGGTCCGCGGGATCCCCACGGGCGACGTTGCCCACTTGCACCTGGCGGCCCGCGGTTCGTTCCTTCGCGAGGGCGGCCTCATGCTCCTGGCGAGAGCTCGCGGCGTCGCGACCGTCGCGACGCTTCACGGTTCCCACTTCGTTCAATTCGCCCACAACCGCCCCAGCCTGGTGTCGCAGGTGCTCCGGGGCGCAGACGTGATCACGTGCCTTCATTCGGAGGGCTTGAACATCGCACGCGCCAGCGCCCCGCAGGCTCGGGTCGAGCTCGTACCCAACCCGGTCGCCCTCGACCCCCACTCTACCCGGGCCGACCAGACCGACGAGCTCGTGCTGTTCGCTGGCGAGATCGGCACCAGGAAGGGGGCGCATGTTTTGTGGGAGGCGTGGCCCCGTGTGTTGGAATCGCGCCCTCGTGCGCAGTGCATCATGGTCGGCCCGCTCAACGGGCTGACCGTGCCCGTGATGGACGGTCTGGAGGTCCGCCCTCCGGTCGATCAAGCAACGGTCAGGGCTCTGTTGCGTTCTGCCCGCGTTGTGGCGCTCCCCTCGCGAGCCGAGGGGATGCCCATGATCCTGACGGAGGCCATGAGCGCGGGGCGACCGTTCGTCAGCACACCTGTCGGAGGGATCCCGGAGCTCGCTCGCGGGAACGGGGTCCTCGTACCCCTTGACGACGCCGTCGCCCTCGCCGACGCTCTGATCGCTATCCTCGCCGATCCGGAGCGGGCGCGGAGCATGGGAGAGCGGGGGCGCAGCTTCTGCGCCGCGACCCGCAGCGTCGAGGTCATCGATGATGCCCTCCGCGAGCTCTACCTCGACGCACAGGCGCGGGCCACCTCGAGGGGGACGTGACCGCCGGTCTGCGCGACCACGTCAGGCAAAGCATCGCGGGTACGAAGAGCAGCAGAGCTGCTGTGCTGTCTCTGAAGACCGGCTCGATCGGCGTCACCGTTGCGGCCGCTACCACGACGCACGCGGCAAATGCCGATCCGTCGGAGATGAGAGCGAGGTAGATCAGCGCAATGAGCGAGAGCAGCCACAATGCCAGCCCCAGGTAGCCGCGCTCGCCGAGCACGTGCGCGACGAAGTTGTCTGAGTTGAACTGAGCCTTGTGTGCGACGAAGCCATATTTCCCAGCTAAGCCCACATCCGCGAACAGTTCCAGTTCCTTGCCCTGTTCCAAGTCCGAGCCGTAGGCACCCGTTCCGGCGCCTAACGGGAAATCCCGCGACGCCAGCCGCTGCGCTCCTTCCATGAACTGCACTCTGGGAATCGCGTGTGACAGCACGTTCCCGGTCAATGTGCCCGCGTTTTCTTCCAGGCGGCCTTCTCCGACTGGGGCGAGAGCTACTAGCCCGAGTGTCACCAAGACGGGTGTGGCAGCCGCCAGCGTCGCCAGCACCAGCGGTCGAAGACCCAGCTGTTTGAGATACAGGAACACGGGAACGGCAGCCAGGATCAGCAGCGGCTTTGCCCTCGTGCTGAGGGCGAGGGCGACAGCGGCGAGCGCGAACGCGAGCCGCGCCTCTTTCTTCGTGATCGACGGCGCGCTACCGCGCCGCTCGATGGCGACGAAGATCACCAGGAGAGTCGCCGCCAGCGCGTTTGCGGTGACCTGTCCGAAGAGGCCGCTCACTTCGGGCACGCCGAACCGCGTCGCCCGATATTCTCCGGCACGAATCTGGTAAAGGGACACCAGTACGTTAAGCACGTTCAGCGCGAGGAGCCAGTGGAAGGCCCATCGTCGCCGTCGCTCCTGAGGCAGAGCGTCGGCGACTGCGAGACCAATGCCGATCGCGCCGATCCAGCGTATGTCCTGCAGGCTGCCGAGCAGCCACAGGTGGAAGCCCGCGCCCCCGAACAGGCCGGCAACTGCGCTGCCCGCCGCCATCAGGAGCAGCAGCAGTGCGGTGAGCCGCTGTGACGCGGTCAGCCGACCGCGAATTCGCACGAGCAGCAGCATGCCCAGGATCAGGACCGCCCCAGTGGCTTCCTTTACGACACCGGGGAGGTTGCCCTGCGTCGCCTGCGTGTAGCCGACCGCCAAGATCGCGATTGCAGCGAGGACGAGGACAACTGGGCCTCGGCGCACGGCCAAGGCGAAGGCGCCGAGTGCCACGGCACTCGCGAGCCCGGCGGCCGCGATGGGCTGGCGCGTGGCGAGCGCGCCGATGCACACGGCAGCGATCGCGACGATGCCGGCAGCGGCGAGCGTCCCGAGCGTCCCCCCAGCCGCGAAGACACGCGCGGAGGTCGGGGATCCCGTCGCCGACGCATCCGCCCCCTCGGCGGCGACGGCGGAATCGAGATGCGTGTCGATCCGGCGCCGCCACCGTACACGGACAAGGGCGGCGGCCGCCACGAGCGTGGCGACCGCGAGCGCGAGCCTGACGCCAAGCGGCGCGTGGTCGAAACGGAACGCGATCAGCCCGAGTGCTACCGCAGCCGCGCTGCCGGCGACATCCCGGACCCCGAGTCCGAAGGCGCGGTGCGCCAGGACCTGGACCCAGAGCCCGGTCAGAACCATCGAGGCTCCGAAAGCGATGGCGGCACCGAGCACGCCGTGTGACGTCACGAGAAGAGCGACGCCAGCCGCGAGAACGACGATCCCGGCGACGGCACACGCGGCATTGGCCCGGACCGCGCCCTTGGCCGCCAGAGCTTGTGCCGCCGGCTGCCCGGTGATCTGCGGCGCGAGGCACAGCAGCACGACGACGAAGCTGGTCGTCTCGGAACGGTAGGACGACCCGAGGACGGTGCGCAGGATCTCCGGCGCGAGCAGGCAGCAAACCGGGATGGTCAGCGCGGCGAACCAGCCCGAGACGGCACACATCATCCGCACGGAGGCACCCGCGTCCCTCTTCGTGCCTCGGGCCCGTGCGACGTCGGCAAAGGTCAGGAACGAGGCGGCTCGGGCGAGCAGGAAGAAGGGCAGGATGATCGCCATGAGAGCCGCGATCCCTCCAGCCGCCACCGATCCGACGGCGGCACCTGTGAGGGCGACGGTGAGTGGGATCCGAACGACGCTGGCGTAGGTCCCGATCGACGACCATGCCGTGTATGCGAGCACTCGCCGATCGACCGTCAGGCGAGACACAGTCGGCGCCCGCCGTCGGATCACATGGATCGCCGCGATGGTGAAGAACGTGTAGGCGATCGAGAAGGTCAGCACCCCTGCTCGCGGCGCCGCCGCGGCAAGCGCCGCGAGAGCCACGAAGAAGATCCCGTCGCTGATGAGCTACGAGCGCTGCGTACCGTCTCGACCAGTCGAGCGCGAAGAGGATGAGCTTCAGCCCGAAGTAGAGGCTGTAGACGAAGGCGAGCGCCCACCCGAGCAACATCTGCCCACTTGGGGTCGGTCCCAGACCGGCGAGCGCCAGCGGGATGTAGAGACAGGAGACGAGCCCGCACACGACCGCGAGGACGCGCAGGGCACCGCGTGCTCGGGAGAAGCGCTCGTCGTCATCCCGACCATTGGCGACCTCCCGTGCAACGGCTGGTGCGAGGCCTGCCATCGTCAGCTGGGCCACGGCCATTCCGAGCGAATACGTACGGGCGACATCGCCGTAGGCGTTGGATGACAGGACGCGTACGAGGACGAGCGTGAAGACCAGAGTCGTGCCGCCGCTGAACGCAAACGCGGCGGTTGTCAACGCCAGCCGTCGAGCGCTGGCCCTCGCGTCCACCGCGAGCGGCTCGCTCCCTCCGGCGTGCGCAGCGACTCCGCCCGGCTGGGACTGCGGGGGTTTGGTCGCCGTCGCGCTCACGCCGGGTACGCCTGGATCAGAGCCCTTGCGTCGCTCGGCCACTGGTGGTGGCGCCCGCGGGCGCGCGCACTCTCTGCCCATCGCATTCCACGCTCTAGGTGAGGTCAGCAGCTCGACGAGCGGGTCGACGAACGCCTCCACCGAGTCCTCCCGACCGTCACGATCGCCTCGCCGCCGGTCACCCGGGTCTCGCGCAGCGCGGTGGCGACGACCGGCAGGCCGACGACCAGATACTCGAGGATCTTGACCATCGTCGAGCCGTTGTTGACCTCGGTCGGCGGCGCGGTGTCGAGCCCAACGTGGGCGGATGCGAGCAGGAGCGGACCTCCTCGTAGGGGACCCATCCGGTGATCTGACGCGATCGCGGACGCCGAGCTGCTCGGGCGCGTTCCTCCACGGCTCCGCGCTCGGGGCCCGTCGCCGACGACAGCAGCTCGACGTCGATGCCTGCGATCGTGGACGAGCGCTGCGAGGACCTCGACCGCTCGCTCGACGCGGTCCTGCTCGCCGATCTCGCCGAGGAACACGAGCCGCGGCCGCCCGCGGTGGGGGCGAGGAGCGGTGGTCGGCGAACCACACGGGCGGGCCGTTGCGCACGACCTCACGACGGCGGGCGTCGGGCCTTGACGAGCTGCGCTGCGTGTCGTTGGTCGTGATCGTCAGATCGCCGCGCGGGCCGACTGGTCGCGCATCCACGCGAGCAAGCGACTCCAGGCGCGTCGGCCGCCCGAGCTTGGCGCGCAGCATGCCGGCCGCGTCATCGTGGTGATCGAAGACGGTCGACCAGCCGCGCCGGCGGGCGAGCGAGCAGGGGAAAGAAAGTCGGGGGGATTGTGCACGTGCAGCGTCCCGCCGTGCGAGCCCGCGACCAGCCGTGAAAGCACCGCCGGCGGTGAAAAGGCGAGAAGGCCGCGAGGTACTCGATCGCGGTGCCGAGCAAGCGTGCCGCTGCCCGTCCGCAGAATCCAAAAGCGCGCTGACGCGCCACGCCACGATACCTCGCGCCTGGGCGGCCGGGCTCTCGCGCGGGGCGAGCACCTCGACCGCCATCCCGGCCCGAGGCAGGCTCTCGGCCTCCATGCGCACGCGGGCGTCCAACGGGTAGGGAGCAGTTCTCGAGCACCATCACCACGTCGCCGCGGGGCCGTTCGTCTCGGCAGGTCGCCTGGGCGCGCAGTCCCGCAGCTCGATCTCGTTGGCTGCTCGCGAGGCCGGCCGCAAGCTCGATCGCTCGACGCCGGTCCACGCGCGACGCCGTCGTCCTCGTGGTGGTGAGGCCGTTCGCGCGTCTGCGACGCCACCAGTCCGCGACGTCGCGTCGGAAGCGCTACCCACACATCGTCGCGGCGCGCGATCGCTCGAGCACGTCGCGGTAGGCGGCGCGATCGGCCGGTCGGCCAAGGTAGTCGGGGTCGGGATGCGTGAGGAGCTGGAACAGACCGGTGCGCGATCGATCCCTCCTGGAGCTGGGCTGCGCCACAGCGTGCTGTCCCGGTGGCCGAGGAGGTTGAACAGCGTGTGGTCCTGCGGCGCGGTGTAGGGCAGCTCGACGACATCGCCGTGAAAGAAGGGCCACGTGGTGGCCGTCCCGCCCGGGATCGGCTCGTAGGGATCCGAGTGAGGCATCGTGCAGTCGTAGGAGAACGGAAGCTCGGCAAGCCACTCGACCACGCGATGCGTCGCAGGCGAGCGGAAGCCGACCGCGCCGAGGCGCTTAGCGGCCTCGCGCAGCAGGGGGAGCTGTCGCTCGAACGCGTCGCGTGATGCGAACAGGGATCGGTCGTGATGGATCGCATGCGAACCGATCTCGTGCCCCCGGCTCGCCAGCTGGCGACTTGCCGATATCGATCGGATACCAGTCGCTCACGATGTTAAACGAGGACCGGAAGCCGTGCTGCTCCTCCCATCGCGGCCACGATCGAGGCGCGCGCCAGGCCATCCGCCGACTCGACGTCGTGCGTGAGCGTCACCGCCGCCTCCGCGCCTTCGGGCCAGAACCAGGGAAAGTGAAGCCGCGCACGCCGCGCTCGAGCATCCGTCGGCTAGGGCGATTGGAAGAGGTCCTCCCCGCGGGCTCGAAGGGCCACGCCGGGAACGCCGGGTTACCCTGTCGCCTGATCAGGCGCGCCGCACGGAGTTGCAACTGGCGGGGGATCAGTCGCTTGACGCGATAGAACGGCTGGAGCGCCAGGCAGGAAGGCCCCGGCCCCGAGGGTCTCGCTCCATCGCTCGTACACGAGAAGCTCGTACCAAGCCGCCGGGTCACGGCCGGCCAGTACGCCGGCTCGGCTCTCGAGTTCCGCCCATCGTTCCTCGCGCCAACGGGCGAGGGAGGCCCTCCCAGCCTCGCCCAAATGCGCTACGGCAGGGTCCTCGACCACAGGCCCGAGGGTGCTCGCCAAAGCACCTGCGGTGTGGTGCGCTGTGGCGGACCTCGCAGCCATCAGGCTGTGTAGGCGTAGGCGATGGAGCCCACCGCTCGTCCAAAGACCACAGGCGCCTGCTGAACCGCGGCTTTGACCATCCTCCCCGGCTCGATCTCATCGGGAAGCAGGGCGGCGTTGGTGGCCGAGAAGTAGGCGGTGTGCTCGACTCCGCCCCAGCGGGCCTTGTACGTTCGCAGGCCTTCATTCTGAAGGCTACTGATCCCGAAGTCCATCGACTTGATGCCGTGCTCAGCGAGCAGTTCCAAAGCCGTGGCGACCACGAGGTGGCTGGGACAGAGCTGGCGGTAGGCTGCGTCGTTGGCGGAATGCTTGAGCACCGAATGCCCATTGCCCAACACAAAGATGACGCTTGCCACCGGCCTGCCCGCCAGGTGGGCCGCGACCGTGAGGGCCTGGTCCCGTTCGTGAAGGTCCCACAGATTGGACCAATAGCTCCGAGGCTGCGTGGGCATGCCCAAACGGCGGCGGCAGACGGCCGTCAACGCAAGACACGGGCCCATGAACTCCGCGCGGGATCGGACCGGGCCTGCGGTGAGTCCCGCCCTGGACCGCCTGGCCTTGCTGACACAACGACGATGATGGGCGCTTGCACCGGCCAGGACGCGTTGCGCCCCAACCGAAAGGTCGATCTCATGCCTGGTTCCCACCTGCCGTGTGGACCAGCCCGGCTGGTCAACGCGGGCCCGGACGAGAACGGCTCGCAGCCTCTCGTCGGAGGCGATCGCCCGCATAAGCTCGTCCCGGTCGGCCTTCTCGAAGGCGAGGGGCTCTAGCGTGTCGGTGAACGGGAGTGCGGTCCACCGTCGGCGCCAAGGAGCCTTGCTGCGGATCATCGGGAGAGCGGCCCGTATCGTCCCTCGGGCGTCCATGAGTGCAGCGACCTGCGCCCGCAGACCGTAGGCCGCCGTGAGCCCGTCGAGCCATCCCGGAAGCTGCAGCGGCGAGGTGGCCCGCTCCTGCGCAAACTCGCGCCAGCGCGTCTCCTGGGGCGCCAGCGTGACCAGCTCGCTCAATTCGCTCCACTCCGCCGGAGCACCACGGGCAGCGTCCGCAGGATCAACCTGATGTCGCCCCATAACGACCAGTTCGTCACGTAGAGGTAGTCGAGCCTCACCATCTCCTCGAAGGGGATGTTCGTCCGGCCCAGGACCTGCCACAGGCCCGTGATCCCGGGGGTGAGGTCAAGCCGTCCCCTCGCCCAGCCGTCGACCATCATGTCCTCCTCGACGACCAGCGGGCGCGGGCCGACGAGGCTCATGTCGCCGACCAGCACGTTCCAGAGCTGCGGGAGCTCGTCGAGGCTCGTCAGGCGCAGGAACCGCCCGACGCGGGTGATGCGCGGATCGTGCTCGAGATGCAGCCAGCCGGGGTCCTTGCTCTCGGCGAGCAGCTCGGCACGCCTCGCCTCGGCATCGACCGCCATCGTGCGCAGCTTGAGCATCCGAAAGCGCCTGCCGCAGAGGCCGATGCGCACCTGGCCGAACAGCACCGGACCGCGAGAGTCGAGCTTGATCGCGACCGCCAGCAGCACCAGCAGCGGCGCGGCGACCACGCTCAGGAGCCCCGCCCCGACGACGTCGAGCCCGCGCTTGGCGGCTCGGGAGGAGCGGGAGAGCACCGGGGGGTTGATGCCGAGCAGCGTCACCCCCTGGAGGTCATCGACCTCGACCGATGGCCCGAGCGCACTGAACGTCGCCGGTAGCAGGCTCACCTTGACGGACATCTTCTTGCAGTCCCGGAGCACCCCGAGGAGCCGCTCGCCCTCGACGTCGGAGTCGGCGACCACCACCCGTCCCACGCGCTCGTTTGACATCAGCTCCGGCAGGTCGACCTCGTCCAGCGAGCCCAGGCGCCGCAGCGCGAGCGAGTCGCCGGTGTTCGCGGTGCAGGTGACCATCCCGACCGGCTCCAGGCGCAGCCCGGCTGCCGCGCGCATCTTCTCGATCAGCGCCCGGCTCGCCTGACCGGTGCCGATCAACAGCACGCGCTCGCGCGCGAAGTGCCGCACGAAAGTGGAACGAACCAGCGTCCGACCGGCGAGCACGAGCACCAGCGCCAAGGCTCCGAATGCGAGGATCGAGCTGAACACGAGCTTCGCCGGTGCGATCAGGTCGAACCAGCACCATGTCAGCAGGCAGCCGAGCAGCAGGCAATGGAACACGGCAGGCAGGTCGTCCAGGGTGGAGTGCCGCAGCCGCTTGGCATCCCTCTCGTAGAGCCCGTAGAGCTTGAAGAGTACGATCCACATGGGCACCGTCGCCAGCCCGCACAGGACCTCCTCCGCGCCCGTCGCGTTCGCCGCGGTGACGAGAGTGATCGCGAGCCCGAGGCAGATGGCGTCGCTGGCCGCGAGCAGCCGGCGCATGAGCCAGTCCCGCCGGCCGTAGGCGTGCGCGACCACCGAGTCGGACACTCCCGACGCATCGGCTCGGGCGCGCGCGCCAGCCGCGCGCGCCCGGGCCGCGGACTCCCTGAGGGGCGATGCCAGATCAGACATCGTGACCCCGTTGATGTCCGGGGCGCGGCGGGTTCTCTTCGGCTGCCGCGCCGTTCAGTGCCGGGATCGGGACCGCGCCCCTGCGTCTCGCCGCGACGGCGACCCACGGGCTGTAACGCACCAGACGGCGCAGGCCGAGGGCTCGTTCCACGCGGATGAGCACGGGCACCAGGCGCGAGTTGCTGGTACGGCTGAAGGGCGCCCAGGCAAAGCCCTCGGCCCGCAAGAGCTCGAAGCCGTGCTCTTCGAGCCCGCGCGCGATCTGCCGGAACGGCGGCCCGTCGTAGGCCCTACCCTGCTGTCGCTCCTCGCTGAGCGGCATGCGCGCCCTGTACAGCGCTCCGCGCAGCGAGCTCGGGTTGTTGACTACGAAGACCAACCGCCCTCCCGGCCTGAGCACGCGCATGGCCTCGCGCAGGAACCAGGAGGAGTTCGTCACCGGCGAGACCTCGTAGACCAGCACCAGATCGACCGACCGCTCGCCGACCGGAAAGGCGGTGTCGTCGGGGTCCACCAGCACGCAGCGGGCGTTGGGTAGCCGCCTTGCGCACAACTCGAGCGCCTCCGGACGCACGTCCAAGCAGACGTTCGACCAGCCGGCTGCGGCGAGCGGTACGGACCAGGCGCCGCCGTCGCAGCCGACCTCGAGCGCGGTCCCCGGCCTCGCCCCCGTGAGCGCGTAGCGAAGGACCGATTCCTCCACCGATCGCAGGTAGGCGCCCCATCGGGTCTGCGCCATTTCCTCCCAGAAGGTGCCCGCAGCGCCGTCGACGCCGGCGATCGCGGGGTCCTCCCCTTCTGGTCCCGCTCGCCATGGTCTCACCCACCTCCGGGATCCGGGGTCTCAGCCCTGAGGGCCGCGCACGCCGCGTGGGCGCAGGCCAGCAGCCGCTCGATCTCCCAGGCATCCATCTCCGGGAACATCGGCAACGAGAACTCCTCCCGCGCCCACGCCTCCGCCTCGGCCAGCTCGACCGGACGCGAGCTCGCGGGAAGGCCGTCGAACGCGGCATGACGGTGCGCGGCCGGGCTGTAGTGGACGCCCACCTGGATGCCCGCTTCCCGCAGCAGCTCCACTAGCCGGTCGCGCGCCGGGTGACGCACCGGGAAGAGGTGGTAGACGCACGGGCTCGCTGGACGCTCACCCAGCACGACCAGCTCCGGCGGGAGCCCGCGCGCGAGCACCCGCGCGTGACGTCGACGCGCTTCGTTCCAGGCGTCGAGGTAGGGCAGCTTGACGCGCAGCAGGGCCGCCTGCAGCCCGTCGAGGCGCTCATTGAAGCCGACGAGCTCGTGCCGGCCCTTGCCCCGCTGGCCGAGGTCGCGCAACTGCCTGACGCGCTCGGCGAGCCCAGGGTCACCGGTACAGACCGCGCCGCCGTCGCCCAGGCCCCCGAGGTTCTTGCTCGGGTAGAACGAGAAGGCCGCGGCTTCCCCCAGCGTCCCGGCCCGCGCGCCTTCGAAGGTCGCGCCGTGCGCCTGCGCCGCATCCTCGAGCACGAACAGGCCGTGGCGGTCGGCGAGCCGTTGATCGCCGCCATGTCACAGACCTGGCCGTACAGGTGCACCGCGATCACGGCCGCCGTGCGGTCGCTCACGCAGGCGGCCGCCGACCGGGGTCGATCAGGCCCGTGTCTCGCTGCACGTCGCAGAACACCGGCGTGGCGCCGGCGTGCAGCACCGCCAGCGCCGAGGCGATGTAGGTGTGGCCGGGGACGATCACCTCGTCCCCGGGGCCGATCCCCGCGGCTATGAGGGCGAGCGTCAGCGCGGCCGTGCCGGAGGCGACGCCGACGCACTCGCGCGCGCCACAGTAGGCGGCGAACTCCTCCTCGAAGGCCTCGACCTCCGACCCGAGGATGAAGGCGTCGGTGGCGAGCACGCGCTCGAACGCGGCACGAAGCTCGCCTGCGAGCGCCCTGTGCTGCCGTCCGAGCGCGACGAACGGCACGCGCGTCCGCGGCTCCTGCACGCTGACGCTCAAGGACGCACCCCGAAGCTCACCGAGCCGCTCGCCCGCGCTCGAAAAAACACTGCAAAATCGAGGATCGTCGGCGCCGGAGCCTCGACATCGAGAGCCGGCTGTGGCACGGTGATCGCCATCTTGTCCTCAGACGAGGGAGCGCTCGCCGTAAGCATTCACCGCGCACGGGGCACCGCCGCTGGCCAGCGAGGCGTCAGCCGCCTCGGCCAGCATCACGACCTGCCGCGCGAGGTTCAGGCCGCACGAGGCCGTGCCCGTCCGTATCAGGTGCACGAAGTCGGTCAGCTCGGTCACGAGCGGCTCCGTCGCCGCGATCTGGGGAGACAGAATGGCGCCGCTGCGGTAGGACAGCTGGTACTCGCCGAACGTCTCCGGATCCTGGTAGACGACGCCGCGATCGAACACGCGGACCGGCTCGGCGGCGCCGTCCTCGTAGACGATCATCTTGTTGCTGCCCACGATTGCCGTGCGCCGCAGCTTGCTGGGCGCCAGCCAGCTCAACTCGACGTTCGCGACGATCCCCGAGGGGAACTGCATGGTCATGAACGCCACATCGTGGATCCCTCTGACGATCGAGTCGCGGCCCGTGGCGGTGATCGACGTCGGCAGCTCCTCCAGCCAATAGAGCAGGATCGAGAAGTCGTGCGGCCCGAGGTCCCAGATCACGCTGATGTCGCGCTGGTGCAGGCCCAGATTGACGCGGCTCGAGGAGATGAAGTAGATGTCGCCGAGCTCACCCGTGTCGATCAGCCGCTTGACCGCCACGACCGGCGGGCTGTAAAGGAACGTGTGCCCGCACATGAGGCGCAGATCGGACTCCTCTGCGAGCTCGATCAGCTCGTCGGCCTCGGAGGAGGACGGAGCCAGAGGCTTCTCGACGAACGTGTGCTTGCCGGCGCGCAGGGCCGCCGACGCGAGCTGGAAGTGCGTGAACACCGGCGTCGCGATCAGAACGGCATCGAGGTTGGGATCCTCGAGCAGCTCGGCGTAGCAAGTCGTCGGCCGCACCGCGGGGTAGCGATGCGCGAGCTGGCTCAGGCGCTGCTCGTCCAAGTCGCACACGTTGGTGACCTCGACGCCCGGCACTTCGGCCAGGACCCGCATCAGGTTCGGCCCCCAGTAGCCGAGACCGACGATCCCCATCCGTAGGGAAGCGCTGCTGGTGCGTAAGCGACCCATGCGACTAGGACCCCCCTATTCGCATCATCGGGATTTCAAGCTGACGCTTGCGCCGCCAGGCTTGGGGCCGCGACTGTACCAGAGAATCGCCATACCAGCTCATCCGGCGGCAAAGCTACTCATCCCTCGTCATAAGCCTTACCGCGTTTCGGCGTCGCTCCCGCTCAGCGGCTGCGCACGACGAGCGCCACCCCGGCCACGAGCAGCGCGAGCCCGACGATCCGTTCGACGCTGATCGGCGAGCGCGCGATGCCCAGCAGCCCGAAGCGGTCGATCACGACCGAGATCGCGACCTGGCCGGCGATCACGACCGCCGTCAGGCCGCTGGCGCCGAGCGTCTGGACGGATTCGAGCGCCACGAACACGTACACCGCGCCGAGCAGACCCCCGAGCAGCGCCCACCAGGGCACACGCCCGATGCTTCCGAGCGAGCCGAAGCCGCCGCGCAGCAGGAACGTGATCGACACGAGCGCGACCGTGCCCACCATGAATGACACGCTCGCGGCCTGCAGGCCTCCGATCGTGCGCCCGAGGCGCGAGTTGATCGGCGCCTGCATCCCCACCAGGCACCCCGCTCCGGCGCCGAGCAGCACCGCGAGCCCGCGGCTCACTTCGCCTCCAGCCAGTTCTGCCCGGCGCCGATGTCGACCGCCATCGACGGCTCGTGCGGCTCCCACACGGCCACCATCTCGCGCTCGATCAGCGCGCGCGCCGCCTCGAGGTCCTGCGGCGGCGCTTCGAACAGCAGCTCGTCGTGGATCGTCAGCAGCAGCCTGGTCTGCATGCCGGCCGCCGACAGCGCGTCGTGGCAGCGGATCATCGCGAGCTTGATGATGTCTGCGGCGGTGCCCTGGATCACGGTGTTGACCGCCAGGCGCTCGCCGAGCGTGCGCACCTGGTAGTTGCGCGCCCGCAGCTCGGGGATCTGCCGCCGCCGCCCCCACAGCGTCTTCACGTAGCCGTCCTCCTTGGCCTGCTCGATCGTGGCCGCCATGAACGCGGCGACGTGCGGGAAGCGCTCGAGGTAGGCGTCGATGAACTCCTTGGCCTCCTCGCGCGGGATGTTCAGGCGGTCGGCGAGCCCGTAGTCGGACAGCCCGTAGACGATCCCGTAGTTGATCATCTTCGACTTCGAGCGCATGCCAGGGTCGATCTGGCCGGGCTCGACGCCGAACACGCGCGAGGCGGTGGCCGTGTGGACGTCCTCGCCGCGCTTGAAGATCTCCATCAGCGCGTCCTCCCCGGCCGCCTGCGCGAGCACGCGCAGCTCGATCTGCGAGTAGTCGGCCGAGATCAGCAGCGCGCCCGGCTCGGCCTCGAAGCAGCCACGGATCTCGCGGCCGAGCGGCGTGCGGATCGGGACGTTCTGCATGTTCGGGTTGGTGCTCGAGAGCCGGCCGGTGGTGGCCACCGCCTGCAGGAACGTCGTGTGGATGCGCGACTCCGCGTCGGCCTGTTCGGGCAGCACGTCCAGATAGGTCTTGATCAGCGTCGAGAGCTCGCGCCAGCGCTCGATCTTCGGCACGATCTCGTGCTCCTCACGGATCGCCTGCAGCACGCGCGCGTCGGTCGAGTAGCCGGTCTTGCCGCGGCGCTTGCGCGAGAGCCCGAGCCGCTCGAACAGGATCTCCCCGAGCTGCTGCGGCGAGGCGATCACGAACTCCTCCCCGGCGAGCTCGAAGATCTCGCGTTCGAGCCCCGCGATCTCCTCGTGCACGCGGCCGGTGATCTCCGCCAGGCGATCGAGGTTGATGCGGACCCCGAGCAGCTCGAGCTCGCGCAGCACCGCTACGAGCGGCAGCTCGATCTCGTCCATCACGCCCTGCAGCCCGCGCTCGGCGATCTGCTCGCGCTGCCAGTCGGCGAGCGCGCCCATCATCACGGCGTGCGCCGCCAGCGGGTCCTCGAGGTCGCTGGCCAGCCCGCGCTCCTCGCAGAGCTCCGCGAACGGGTAGCCGCGCCGCGCGGGCTCCAGCAGGTAGGCGCCGAGCAGGGTGTCGTGGGCAAGCCGCTCGGGCACGGTGCGCAGCGCCTTGGCGTCATGCGCCACCACCGGCCGTCCGGCGGCCGCCGCGACCACGGCCTCGGGCCCCTCGCAGTCGCCCGCGACGACGGCGCCGGCGCAGGCCGCCGCGAAGCGCCAGGGAGAGCCCTCCGCGAACAGCTCCCCCTCGGGCGCCTGCACCTCGGCCACCACGAGGCACAGCTCGCTGTCCGCGCTGCCCAGCCGCGCGATGTCCGCCGGCGTACCGGTGCGCACGGTCGCGGTCAGCGTCACCTCGGCGGCGCTCGCGGGGGCGGCCACGCCGGGATCGCCGAGCGCCTCTTCCAGGCGCCGCAGCGGGTCGCGCAGCTCGTACTCGCGGAACACCTCGCGCACGCGCGCACGGTCGGGCTCGCGCGCTGCCTCGAGCGCCACGTCGAGGTCGACGTCGAGGTCGCGCTGCACGGTCGCGAGCTGCTTGGAGACGCGCGCGTCCTCGGCGTGCTCGATGAGGTTCTGTTTCCGCTTGGCGCCTTTGACCTCCTCGACGGCGCCGAGGACGTCCTCGAGCGACCCGAAGGACTGCAGCAGCTCGCTGGCCGTCTTGTCGCCGATCCCCGGGATGCCGGGGATGTTGTCCGAGGTGTCGCCCTTCAGCCCGTAGAAGTCGGGGATCAGCTCGGGGGCGATCCCGTAGCGGTCGATCACCGCCTGGCGGTCGTAGATCTTGGTCTCGGTGATCCCGCGCGCGGTCGCCATCACCTTCACGAGCCCCTGCTCGTCGATCAGCTGGAACACGTCGCGGTCGCCGGTCACGATCATGACCGGGACCGGCGGCTCGGCCCGCAGCGCGCGCTCGGCCAGCGAGGCGATCACGTCGTCGGCCTCGTAGCCGTCGATCTTCACGTTCGTGTAGCCGAACGCCTCGACCAGCGGTTCCATCACGGGCCACTGTTCGCGGAGCAGATCTGGCCGCGAGCGCCGCTGCGCCTTGTACTCGGCGAACAGCTCGTTGCGCCCCGAGGTGCCGGCGTCCCACGCGACCACCGTCGGCTGCACGCCATAGTCCGTGACGATCTTCACGAGCATCGAGGCGAACCCGAAGATCGCGTTGGTGGGCACGCCGGTCGAGGTGGCGATCGACTCGGGCAGCGCGAAGAACGCGCGGTAGACCAGGCTCGGGCCGTCGATCAGGAACAGGCGGCGCTCGCCGGCGGCGGCCCCGGCCGCGCCCGCCGCACCGCGCGCGCCCGGCTCCGCTGTGCTCCTGACGGCCATCGTCCCCCACTCTACGTATCTGCGCGGAGCGGAACCTCCTAAGATCCCGTGCCGCCAAACCAGCGAGGAGCAAGAGCAGAAGTGAGCGCCACACCCAGCGCCCAGTACCGACTGACGATCCGCGTCAAGCTCGACGACACCCCGGGCGTGCTCGGGCACGCCACGTCCGCGATCGGCGAGGCCGGCGGGATCGTCGGCGCGGTCGACGTCGTCGAGACGGACGCCGGCCACAGCCTGCGCGACATCGTCGTCGACGCGTCCGGGCGCGAGCACTGGGAGAAGATCCTGGCGGCGATCGAAGCGGTCGCGGGCGCCGAGGTGATCGACACCACCGACCGCACGTTCCTGCTGCACGTCGGCGGCAAGATCGAACAGGCCAACAAGCACCCGCTGAAGACGCGCGATGACCTCTCGATGGTCTACACGCCCGGCGTCGCGCGCGTGTGCCTCGCGATCGCCGACGACGAGGACAAGGCGTTCCAGTACACGATCAAGCGGAACACGGTGGCGGTGGTCTCCGACGGCACCGCCGTGCTCGGGCTCGGCAACATCGGCCCGAAGGCCGCGATGCCGGTGATGGAGGGCAAGTGCTGCCTGTTCAAGGAGTTCGGCGGCGTCGACGCGTTCCCGATCTGCCTCGACTCGACCGACACCGAGGAGATCGTCCGCACCGTCAAGCTGCTGGCGCCCGGGTTCGGCGGCATCAACCTCGAGGACATCGCAGCGCCACGCTGTTTCGAGATCGAGGAGCGGCTCGTCAACGAGCTCGACATCCCGGTCTTCCACGACGACCAGCACGGCACCGCGGTCGTCGTGATGGCCGCCGTCCTGAACGCCGTCAAGCTCACCGGCCACAACCTCGCCGACCTGCGCGTGCTCGTGATCGGCCTCGGCGCCGCCGGCATCGCGGTCACGAAGATCCTGCGCGCCGCCGGCGTCAGCGACATCATCGGCGCCGACTCGCGCGGCGTCCTGAGCGTCGAGCGCGACGACTACCAGGACGGCAGCATGAACTCGATCAAGCGCTGGTTCGCCGAGGTCACGAACCCCGACTGCCGCTCGGGAGCGCCGGCCGACGTGATCGACGGGGTCGACCTGCTGATCGGCGTCTCCGGTG
Organism: uncultured Solirubrobacteraceae bacterium; assembly: GCA_963782575.1. Lineage (GTDB taxonomy): Bacteria > Actinomycetota > Thermoleophilia > Solirubrobacterales > Solirubrobacteraceae > Palsa-744. Next base: position 162,588 of record CAWAKI010000006.1, read on the forward strand.
CGCGCGTGATGCCGGCCGAGGCTCTCTCGCGCATGAACACCGACGCGATGGTGTTCGCGATGGCCAACCCGACTCCCGAGGTCAACCCCGAGGAAGCCGCCCCCTACGTGCGGATCATGGCGACCGGGCGCTCGGACTACCCGAACCAGATCAACAACGTGCTGTGCTTCCCGGGCATCTTCCGCGGCGCGCTCGACGTGCGCGCACGGACGATCACCGAGGACATGAAGATGGCCGCCGCGCGGGCGATCGCGGCGATCGTCGAGGACGACGAGCTGCGCGAGGACTACATCATCCCGTCGGTCTTCAACCGCGATGTGGCTCCTGCCGTCGCCGCGGCGGTCGGCGAGCAGGCGCGCGCCGCCGGCTTGGCACTCGCGGGCCAGGAGGTCGGCTTCGCCCAGGGCGACACCGTCACGCCCGGCCCGGGGCCGAGCGGGCCGGTCGGCGACGGACGCATGTGAGAGGGCCGGCATGTCGAGCGTGACCGTCACCGGGGCGAGCGGCATGATCGGCCGCCGCCTGGTCGCCGAGCTGCTGAGCGCCGGCTGGGACGTGAGCATCCTCAGCCGCGAACCCGAACGCGCACACCACGCGCTCGGCGGGGTGCGCGCGTTCGCGTGGAACCCGACCTCCGAACCGGCGCCGGCCGAGGCGCTGAACGGCCGCGACGCGATCGCCCACCTGGCCGGCGAGCCGGTCGCGCAGCGCTGGAGCCCCGAGGCGCGTCGCGCGATCCGCGACAGCCGCGTGCTCGGCACAGAGAACCTGATCGCCGGCCTTGCGAGCGCCGAGCCGCGCCCCGGCGTGCTCGCCAGCTCCTCGGCGACCGGCTACTACGGCGCGCACGGCAACGAGCCGCTCGACGAGGAGGCACCGCCCGGCACGGACTTCCTGGCCGAGGTCTGCGTCGCCTGGGAGGCCCAGGCCGAGCGCGCCGAGGCGCTCGGCATCCGCGTCGTCCGGATCCGCACCGGGGTCGTGCTCGACCGCGCCGGAGGCGCGCTCGCGAAGATGCTGCTGCCGTTCCAGCTCGGCCTCGGCGGTCCGATCGCCGGCGGGCGCCAGTTCATCCCCTGGATCCACGCCGAGGACGTCGTCGGGATGTTCACGACCGCGCTCGAGGACGAACGCTGGCACGGGCCGGCCAACGCGACCGCGCCGACGCCGGTCCAGAACCGCGAGTTCTCGAAGGCGCTCGGGCGCGCGCTGCGCAGGCCCGCGCTGCTGCCGGTGCCGGGGCTTGCGCTACGCGCGCTCTACGGCGAGATGGCCGAGGTCGTGACCGGCGGCGCGCGCGTGATGCCGGCGAGGCCGCTGATGCTCGGCTACGAGTTCCGCCACCCCGAGCTCGACGAGGCGCTGCGCTCGGCCCTCAGGCATTGACCGCGCCGGCGAGCGGAGTCCCGTCGGCGCCTGCGCGGCGTCCGTTGTCGGTCTCGATGATCACGCGGCACGGGCGCCGGCTCAGCAGGTAGGTCGCGGTCGGGCCGATCCGCTGCTCGTCGGCGGGCGCGTGGATCGTCGACCAGTAGATCACGTCGGCGCCGACGCGTTCGGCTTCCTCGACGAGCGCCGAGCCGGGGCTGCGCGTGCGGATCAGGCCTGTGCGGATCTTGATCCCGCGCCGTCTGGCCTGGATGCGCGCGCTCTCGAGCACCGAGCGCCCGCGCGCCTCCTCCTCCTCGAGGCCGGCCTCGAGCGACAGCTGGCTCGGCACCTGCAGCACGTAGATGGCGTAGACGATCCCGTCTGCGCCGATCAGCTTGGCGGCGCTCATCAGCGCGGTGGCGCTGACGTCCGAGCCGAAGATCGGCACCAGCGCGATCCGGTACTCGAGCTCCTGGAAGTCCTCGGGACGTTCCGGGCGCGGCAGCCGGTAGGACTTCCACGGGTCGAGACCCTGGCGACGGCGGTAGATGAAGTAGCCGGCCATGCCGAGCACCATCCAGGGGATCCCGACCACACGCGCCTCGCCGTGCAGGGTCGTCACCGCGATCCATGCCGCGAAGGTGCCGATCCCGCCGATCACCGCCGTCATCGGGATCGTCGCCCCCCTGAACGGGACCCCCCAGGGCGCGCTGTACGGGCGCTCGCGATCGGGTTCCTTGACGCGCAGCCTGATGATCGCGGCGTGCGCGGTCGTGAACGACAGCATCGCGCCGAAGGAGTACAGATTGCCGAGCACCGAGGTGTTGCCGTAGAGGATCAGCGCGCACGCGAAGCACGAGAAGAACACGAGCGTGAACCACGGCGTCCGGAAGCGCGGGTGCAGCTGCGAGAAGATCCGCGGCAGCTGGCGGTGCTCGGAGAGCGACCACGACAGGCGCGAGATGCCGATCATGCCGGCGTTGGTGGCGATGAACAGGATCGTCGCCGCGAGCAGGCCGAGGTAGTACTTCGACGCGGTCAGCACGGTGCCGTGCAGGCCGAGGTGTTCGACCACCCCGAGCATCGGGTCGTTTTCGAAGAAGCCGCCGAGCGAGGTCGCATAGCCCGGCGTGGTGAAGCTCTGTTTGAGCTCGGCGTTGTAGCCGATGCCGTGGTGGATCACCGGCAGCGCCGAGAGCGCCACGATCGAGATACCGGCGTACACGGCCAGCACCGCGAGCACGACCAGGTTGACCGCCTTCGGCACCTGGCGGCCCGGGTCCGTCGACTCCTCGGCCATGTTCGCGACCGTCTCGATCCCGGTGTAGGCGAGCATCGCGAGCGAGAGCGCGAACACGAGTTCTTTCCACGTCGGGGCGATCCCGAGGTGGACCTGGTTGACGAGCAGCGAGGGGTCGAGCACCAGGAACGCGCCGACGATCACGAGCAGGACCTGGGTGCTCAGGTCGACCAGCGCGAGCACCAGGTTGAGCTTCGCCGACTCGCCGAGGCCCCTGATGTTGAGCGCCGTCAGCGCGACGACGACGATCAGCCCGCCGACGATGTCACCGGGGTTGTGCTTCAGCCCGTGCAACCCGGGGAAGGCGCTCAGATAGTGCGGAACGAAGAACGCCGAGATGGCGATCGTGAGGATGTAGTCGAGACTCAGTGCCCAGCCCGCGAAGAAGGAGACGACATCGTTGAACGCGTGTCGGGCAAACGAGGAGGAGCCCCCGGCTTCGGGGAACATCGAGGCGCCCTCGGCGTACGTTTTCGCGGTCAGCGCGAACAGCCCGCCCGCGAACAGGAACACGACCGGCGTCAGGCCGAGCGCGTGCGCGGCGACCAGCCCCAGCGCGTAGTAGATCGACGAGCCGACGTTCCCGTAGGCGGTCGCGAACATCCCGGGGACGCCGACCGACTTGCGCAATCCGTGCTCTGACAGGCGAGCCATCGGCCGCTCAGCGTATCGCCGCGGGGCGCGGACAGGCGGGCCCTCCAGACGGGCCCCCGGGTGCAAGAACGCATGCACCGCAGACGGCCGTGAAGGAACCGGCCGTATGATCCCGACGAGCCCATAGCAGGCACGTCAGATGGAAACCGCGCGACGCGAAAACTACGACTCAGGCGAGGACTTCGTCCTCGAATACGGGGAGCTCCGCTTCACGTTCAACGAGGCCGACTTCTCACAGCGCTGCGAGCAGGCCGCGCTGCGTCTGGGCTTCGTCGGCGGCCGGCTCGGCCAGGAGGAGCTCGAAGACCTCGTCAACCTGGCGGTGAACGGCGAGATCAACGACCCCGCCTCCGCCCTCGGCGAGCACGTCAACGACTGCTGGCCCGAGCTCGTCGGCCCCGCCGAGCGCTCGCTGGTGCACTGGCTGCGCCGCCTCGTGTTCCGCGGCGCCTGGCTCGACCAGCGCGTCAAGGAGGGCGAGCTGACGGTCGCCTTCGACGAGCGCACCGGCAGCTTCTCCTACGTGCAGCCCGGCCGCAGCGGCGCCGGCGAGCCGATCGAGCTCGCCCCGGAGCCGTCGTGGGGCCGCGTGGCGTACCGGCGCTGAGCCGAGCCCTCACCGGACGCAGCCGGACCGTGAGACACGCCCTTCGGGCGCATCCACGAACCGGCCAGCGAAGTGTGCCGGACGGGGTGACACTTCGTGTCCCCGAACCGGCCAGCACACGAGCGACCGCGACGTGCCCCGAATGGGGTAAGGACGCCGCCTGGCGCCGGGGGCACCGCCCGCGAAGCCGGTGGTCGGCGTCCTGCTAGTCGCGCTCGAGCGCCGCGGCGCGTGCCCTGCGGATCGCCTCGGCGCCGTCCTCCCCCACCAGCAGCTCGGCGCGCACGGTGCCGCTCGCGCCGAGGTCGAGGATCGGCTCGCGGCCGGCCGCAGCCAGGCGCGCGTCGAGCGCGATCACCGTCGTCTCGCCGCCCAGCGGCTCAGAAGCGGTCGCGATCACCGTCACCGAGCCCGCCTCGCGCAGGTTTCGAGCGGCCGCCAGCGCGCGCCGCGCCGCCTGCTGCTGCAGGTCGTCGAGCCCGTCGACGAGCACCACGGCGTCGCCGCCGCGCGCGGCCAGCCGCTTGGCGGTGTCGAGCGCGCGCTCGATCGCCTGCGCCTGCGAGTCGCCCGAGGCTGCGAAGCTGAGCGACGCGACCGGCGGGGGCGAGACCTCCTGCCACTGAGCGATCTCCTCCGGGCGGGCGCCCGCGAGCACGACCGCGACCTCGAGGCCCTCCTGGGGGGCGAGCGCGTCGTAGAGCCGGCGCAGCACCTCTGACTTGCCGGCGCCGCGCTCCCCGACGATCGTCGCGCGCGAGCCGCGCCCGAGCGGCGTCAGCCACTCGATCGCCTCGAGCGTGGGGTCCTTCGCCGCGAGCGCAAGACGCTCGGCGGGCCAGCTCACCGGCAGCTCCTCGTAGCGGGCGCCGTCGGAGACGCTCTCCGCCGGTGCGCCGTTGATCGTGTCGATGCGGACCAGCGAGGGGTAGCGCTCGGAGCGGCGCGGTGTGCGCACCGGACCCGTCACGCGGTCGCCGGAGACGAGCTCGCAGCGGCGCACCTGGGCGGCCGAGATGTAGACGTCCTCGTCGGAGGGCTCGGGCGGCTCGACACGCAGGAACGCCGAGCCGTTGCCGAGCACCTCGATCACGCCCTCGGCCACGCGCGCGTCCTCGGCCTCTGCATCCTCGCCGCCACGGCGAGGACCGCGGCGTCCGCGCCGCGGGCGCTCCCCGCGGGCCGGCTCGTCGTCCTGCTCCTCATCCTCACCGTCGGCCTCGGGCTCGGGCTCGGGCTGGTCATCTGCCTCGGCCGTCTCCTCGTCCTCGCCCTCGCCGCCGCGGCCGCGGCGCAGCCGCGGGCGGCGCCGGCGCGAGCGCGAGCGCGGCCCCTCCTCGGCGGCGTCGGCCTCCTCGGCGCCCTCGTCCGCTGCGTCGTCGCCGCCGGACTCGCCGAGGATCGCGTCGATCAGGTCGGCCTTCCGCATGCGCCTGAAGCCCTCGAGGCCGATCTGATCGGCGATCGCGTGCAGGTCGGCCAGAGGACTCGCCTCCAGCTCGGAGCGCTCGAGTACTGCCATGTGTTTCTCCTTCTCGTGGGGTGGGCGGTCGGCGTCCCACCGCGTTGGACAGCGGCGGGCACCCGTGACCTGCTCAGCGTATCGTCTGCACCGGCGCCCCGGGGGGCGGGCAAGCCGACGGCGCGCTACTCGTCGCGGTCGTGGCGCAGCTCCTCGGCGAGGCGGAGGTCCTCGTCGACCGCGGCCTGTTCGCGCAGCGCGGCGCGCACGGCCAGGTAGTCGCAGGCCGAGCCGACGTCGTGGAGCCGGAAGATGTGCGCGCCGTGGTCGAGACCGTGCGCGACCGCCGCCAGCGTGCCCGCGAGGCGCTCGCGCGGGGGTCTGTGCGTGAGCGCGCCGATGAAGTCCTTGCGCGAGACCGCCATCAGCAGCGGGCGCCCGAGTTCGTGCAGACGGCCGATCTCCGCCAGCAGCCGCACCGTCTGCGCGGGGGTCTTGGCGAAATCGGGGCCAGGGTCGACGATCAGCTGCTCGCGGGCGACGCCGAGCGAGAGCGCGAGCTCGATGCGAGCCCGCAGGAACTCGATCACCTCCTCGACGACGTCGCCGTACAGGCCGGGGTCCTGGCGTCGTTCGCGCGGTGCGGCGGCGGTGTGCATCACCACCAGGGCGGCGCCGGTCTGCGCGCAGACCTCCGCGAGCCGCGGGTCGCGCAGGCCGCTGACGTCGTTGACGATGCTCGCCCCGGCCTCGATCGCGGCGCGCGCGACGGCCGGCTTGTAGGTGTCGACCGACACGAGCGCGCCGAGCTCGCCGGCCGCGCGCTCGATCAGCGGCACGACGCGCTCGATCTCCTCCTGCTCGCCGACGGGCGGACGATCGGTGCTCGCCGACTCGCCGCCGATGTCGAGCACGTCGGCGCCTTCGCGCAGCAGCAGCTCGGCCAGGCGCAGGCGCGCATCGAGGTCGCGCAGCAGGCCGCCGTCGCTGAACGAGTCCGGCGAGGCGTTGACGACGCCCATCAGCCAGGGGCGCTCGCACAGCTCGACCTCGAGCTCGCGCGCACGCAGCCGGCGCAGGGGCGCGCTCACGGGCGCGCGTCCGCGACGTGCGCGCCCGCCGCGAGGCCCTCTGCACGCGCCTCCTGCGCGTAGGCCTCGAGCTCGGCCGCCTCGCGCGCGTCGTCCCAGCCGAGCTCGCGCGCCAGCACGTCGGCGACGCGCGCGACCGGGGTGCGTCCGCCCTCCCCGGGCGCCTCGAGCTCGCGCGCCGCCAAGAGGCCCAGACGCGTGCGGCGCAGCAGGACGTCGCCGATGCTGCGGGCCTGCTCGCGGCGCGCGGCGAGGGAGGCCTCGGCCAGCAGGTCGGGGCAGCCCGTGACGATCGGCTGCGTGAGCTCGCCACGCTCTCTCGCCACCTCCAGGACGTCGAAGGCGGCGTGCCCGTAACGCGAGGCGAGTGCCTCGTAGGCGTCCGGCGCGACGCCCTCGAGCCGCGGCAGCTCCTCAGGGGAGATCGCCTGCCCGAGCGGGATTTCGTGGGTCCGGCACGGGGCCTCACGGGCTTCGCGCAGCACCAGGCGGTCGACCGTCATCTTCGCCATCCGCCGCCACGTCGTGAGCTTGCCGCCGGTGATCGTGACCATCCCCGAGGAGGTCTCGTACAGCTCCGCCTTGCGCGAGATGTCGACCGACTTCTTCGGGTCGCCGGTCGAGATCAGCGGGCGCACGCCTGCGAACGCGCCGCTCAGCCGGCCGGGCCCGAAATCGGTGCCGAAGAACGAGTTGACGGCGTCGAGCAGATAGGCGATGTCATCGCCCGAAGGCTCGACGTGCTCGAGCGGCCCCTCGTAGTCGTTGTCGGTCGTGCCGATCAACGCATGGCCGAGCCACGGCAGGGCGAAGATCGAGCGGCCGCTGCCGGCCGGCACGATCGCGCCGCCGAGGAGCGGCAGCTCGGCGTGCTTGATCGTGATGTGGGTGCCGCGGCTCGGGCGGATCGAGGGCAGCTCGGCCTCGACGTGCAGCTCCTGCGGGCGCAGCTGGTCGGCCCACACCCCCGTCGCGTTCACGACGTTGCCCGCGTGCACCTCGAACTCGCCACCGGACTCCAGATCGTGCACGGTCACGCCGCTCGCCCGGCCGTCCCGCTCGAGCAGCCCGGTCACATCGAGGCGATTCGCGCACACCGCACCGAAGCGCTCGGCCTCCCCGAGCACCGTCAGAACGAGCCGGGAGTCGTCGGTCTGGCAGTCATAGAAGAGGTAGCCCGAGGTCGGCTCGCGGGCGGCGAGCGCGGGCAGCAGCTCGAGCACCTCCTCGCCGGAGATCACGCGGTGGCGCGCGGGGCTCCAGGACTCCTGGTCGGCGTCCTGGATCGGCTCGCCCGTCTCGGCGCGCTCGGCGGCGCCCCGCGCCTCGCCTTTGCGCCGCTGACGGCGGGCACGCAGGCGACCGCGCTCGACCGCCATCACGTCGTAGAGGTTCAGGCCCACGCCGACGAGGCGGTCGGGTTTGGCCCCTTCGAAGGCCGGGACGACGAGCGGCAGCGGCTTCACCAGGTGCGGGGCCAGCGCGACCATAAGCTGGCGCTCGAGCAGCGCCTCGCGCACCAGCCCGAGGTCGAAGTTCTGCAGGTAGCGAAGCCCGCCGTGGACGAGCTTGCTCGAGCGGCTCGAGGTGCCCGAGGCGAAGTCCGCGCGCTCGAGCAGCGCGACGCTGTAGCCGCGCGAGGCCGCATCGAGCGCGACCCCGGCGCCGGTGATGCCGCCGCCGACGACGACCACGTCGAACTCCGCGCCCTGCAGCGCAGCTGTCGCCTGCTCGCGCCCGATCACGACGGCAAGTCTCGCAGAGCGGCGAGCCGCCCAAACGCCCGCTGGTGCTAGAGGCTCCCGAGCTCGGCGGTGATCTCGCTGACGGCGCCTTTGGCGTCGCCGAACAGCATCGAGGTGCCGGGCTCGTAGTAGAGCTCGTTTTCGATCCCCGCGAACCCTGGGTTCATGGAGCGCTTGATCACGATCACCGATTTGCTGTGGTCGACTTCGAGGATCGGCATTCCGTAGATCGGCGAGGACGGCGTGTTCTTGGCGGCCGGGTTGGTGACGTCGTTGGCGCCGATCACGAGCGAGACGTCGGTGCGCTCGAACTCGGGGTTGGCGTCGTCCATCTCCTTGAGCTGGTCGTAGGGCACGTCGGCCTCGGCCAGCAGCACGTTCATGTGCCCCGGCATGCGGCCCGCGACCGGGTGGATCGCGTAGCTGATCTCGACGCCACGTTTTTCCAGCTCCTTGGTCAGCTCCCTGACAGCGTGCTGGGCCTGTGCGACGGCCATCCCGTAGCCCGGCACGATCACGACGCGGTTCGCGTAGGCGAGCTGGATCGCCGCGTCGGCGGCGCCGATCGATTTGACGCTGCCGGCGTGCTCGCCCGCGCCCTCGGCGCCCTCGATCGCCCCGCTGCCGCCGAAGCCGCCGGCGACGATCGACGGGATCGAGCGGTTCATCGCGTCGGCCATCAGGTTCGTCAGGATCGTGCCCGAGGCGCCGACGATCATGCCGGCGACGATCAGCGCCGGGTTGTTGAGCGCCATGCCGGTGGCCGCCGCCGACAGGCCCGTGAACGCGTTCAGCAGCGAGATCACGACCGGCATATCCGCGCCGCCGATCGGCAGCACGAGGAAGTTCCCGAGCAGAGCGGCGCAGACGAGCATCCCGATGAACAGCAGTTCGGAGTGCGCGCCGGAGACGAGGTCGACGCCCGCCGCGACCGCCAGCACGAGCAGCACGAGGTTGACGGCCTGCTGCGCGGAGCCGAGCGTGATCGGGCGCCCGGGGAGGACTTCCTGGAGCTTTCCGAAGGCGATGTTCGAGCCCCAGAAGGAGATCGACCCGACGATCGCCGCGAACACCGAGAAGATCGCCACGTAGGTCGGAACGCCGCCGCCGCTGACCGTGACTCCGCCGACCGCGGTGCCGCCCACTTCGGTGACGACGTGCACCGTGTGCCCGGCGTAGGTCGAGCCGTGGCGCCGGAACTCGGCCCACGCGATCAGGAACACCGCGCCACCGCCGACGCCGTTGAACAGCGCCACCATCTGCGGCATCGCTGTCATCTTCACGTTGCGCGCGGCCGGCACGCCGACCGCGGCGCCGAGCGCGATGCCGAGCACGATCAGGCCCCACTCGCCCTCGCTCGGGTCCAGCAGCGTCGCGCCGACCGCGATCGCCATGCCGACGGCCGCGATGCGATTGCCACGCACCGCGGTGGTCGGCCCGGCCAGCCCGCGCAGCCCCTGGATGAACAGCGAGAAGGCGATGATGTAGAGGACGTAGATGAAGCTTTCGCTCTGGATCCACGAGGTCGCCAGGGGCGTCGCGCTCATCGCTTCTCCCCCTCGCCGTCCTGCGCCGCCTCGTCCTTCGGCTTCGGCTTCGACTTGAACATCTCGAGCATCCGGTCGGTGACGAGGAAGCCGCCGACGATGTTGATCGTGCCGAAGGTGATCGCGATCACGAGGATCACCTTGTTGAAGGTGTCGTTGCCGGACAGGCCGATCACGATCAGCCCGCCGAGCAGCACGATCCCGTGGATCGCGTTGGTGCCCGACATCAGCGGCGTGTGCAGCGTGTTCGGGACCTTCGAGATGACGACGAACCCGATGAACCCGGCGAGCACCAGGATCGCGAGGTTGGTCGTGAGTGTGCTCGCCAGCATCATGCGGGCCGCCTCCACCGCCGCCTTCGCACCCGCGTTGACGATCTCCCCGTCGCGCACGACGCACGCGCCCTTGACGATCTCGTCCTCGAAGTCCAGCTGCAGCGAGCCGTCCTCGCCGACGAACAGCTCGAGCAGCGCCTGCACGTTGCGCGCGAACAGCTGCGAGGAGTGCTCGGCCATCGTCGAGGGCAGGTTCAGGGGCGAGACGATCTTGACCTCGTGGCGCACGACCGTCTCCCCGGGCGAGGTCAGCTCGCAGTTGCCGCCCGCCTCGCCGGCGAGGTCGACGATCACCGAGCCGGCCTTCATCCCCTCCACCGCCTCGGCCGTGACCAGACGCGGGGCGGGCCGGCCTGGGACCAGCGCGGTCGTGATCACAACGTCGAAGCCCTTGATCGCGTCGGTCAGCGCCTGCTGCTGGCGCGCGCGCTCCTCGTCGGTCAGCTCGCGCGCGTAGCCGCCCTCGCCGCTGGCCTCGAGCCCGAGGTCGAGCCACTGGGCGCCGAGCGATTCGACCTGCTCGGCCACCTCGGGCCGCACGTCGTAGCCGGTGGTGCGCGCACCGAGGCGCTTGGCGGTCGCGAGCGCCTGCAACCCCGCCACTCCGACGCCGAGCACGAGCACCTTGGCCGGGGGGATCGTCCCGGCGGCGGTCATCAGCATCGGGTAGAAGCGGCCAAGCTCCTGCGCGCCGAGCAGCGCCGCCCGGTAGCCGCCCACGTTGGCCTGCGAGGACAGCGCGTCCATCGCCTGCGCCCTGGAGATCCGCGGGATCGCCTCCATCGCGAACGCGGTCGCTTTCGCGTCGGCGAGCGCGCGCGTCGTCTGCGGCCGCGTCAGCGGCGCCAGGAAGCCGATCAGGATCGAGCCCGAGCCGAGCCCGCGGACGGCCTCGGGGTCGGGCGGTGAGATCGTCAGCACGACGTCGCAGCCCCACACCGTCGTGCGCGTCGCTGCTCACCTCGGCACCGGCGTCGGTGAACGCCGCGTCGCTCAGCAGAGCGCCCTCGCCGGCCCCGCTCTGGACGACCACCTCGAGCTCCTTGGCTCGCAGCTTGCTGACGACCTCGGGCACGAGCGCAACCCGGTGCTCTCCCGCCGCGGTCTCCTTCGGTACTCCGATCCGCATCTGAGGTGCGAGAACGTACCCGATCGCTCGGATCGGCGACGGCCGGCCCTTTATCATCGGTGCCAGCCGGCCCCCCGGCGCTCCGATGACCGTCAACCTGACCCGCATCTACACGAAGCTCGGCGACGGCGGCGAGACGCACCTCGGCGACATGAGCCGGGTCTCCAAGCTGCACCCCCGCGTCGAGGCCTACGGCACCGTCGACGAGCTCAACGCCGTGATCGGGCTCGCGCTGCTGGCCGAGGGGCTACCGGCGCGGTTCGCCGAGTGGCTCGGCGCGTGCAGAACGACCTGCTCGACGTCGGCGCGGACCTGTCGGTGCCTCCCTCGAGGATCCCTACGCGCGCGAGCGCCTGCGCGTCGGGCCCGACTACACGTCCTGGCTCGAGCAGGCGTGCGACGAGGTCAACGCGAAGCTTCCGCCGCTGCGCTCGTTCGTGATCCCCGGCGGGACCCCGCCGCCGCCCACCTGCATGTGTGCCGCACCGTCTGCCGGCGAGCGGAGCGCCGCACGATCGCGGTCGGCGAGGACGTCAACCCCGAGGCGGTCCGCTACCTGAACCGGCTCTCGGACCTGCTGTTCATCCTCAGCCGCGCCGCGAACGCGAGCCGGGCGAGGCCACCGAGCCACTGTGGGACCCGGGCGCCCACGGCGCGGCGCGGCGGCGCGGCTGCTGAGCGCCGGCTAGCCGCGGCGTGCTCGCGCGGCGCCCGGACAGCGCGCAGGCCGGCGACGGCGAGCGCCATCCACAGCGCCGCGACCAGGTAGCCGCCGAGCACGTCGCTCGGCATGTGCCAGGCGAGGATCAGCAGCGCGGCTCCGACCGCCAGCGCGTACAGCGCGCCGAGCACGGCCACGACCGGACGCATCCGCGGCGGCGCCACCAGCACCGCGCACAGCACGAGCGCGGCGGCGGCCGTCGAGTGGCCGCTGGGCCACGAGGCCGGGTTGATGTGCACGTAGCCGACGCTGTCGTGCGGGTGCGCGAGCAGCGGCTTCAGCACCTCGGCGGTGAGCGGCGCGAGCGACAGCACCGCGACGACCGCGACGGCGACACGGGCGCGCCCCTGGGCCAGCGCGAAGGCGACCAGCGCGATCCCCCACAGCACGAACAGCGCCGGGTTGAGCAGGTGGAGCAGGAAGTGCGACACCGAGTCGAGCGACGGCCGGTTCAGCGTCGTGAATTCGTACAGCGCCAGCGCGTCGCGGGTGTGCACCTGCGGCACGAGCTCGGCAACCGCCCAGACCGCCACCAGCGCGAGGGCGCACAATGCCGCAAGCGCCAGCGGGCCACTCGCGGTGGCTGGGCCGGAGGGGCCGCGCGGGCGGCGCCCGCTCGCGCTGAGAGAAGCCGTGTACGCGCCTTCTGACATGGGCTTCAGGTTAGGCGCAGAGCCTAAAGCCCCCTGAAGCGCGCCTCAGCCCCTCGCGGGCGCGAGCGCCAGCGCGAGCAGCGCGCCGAGCGTGCGCATGCCGTCTTCGGCGTCCGCCGGGGCCACGACCGGCGCGGGACGGTGCCCGCTCGCGGCGCGGCCCCGAGCCTGCGCGTGCGGGGTGGCCGCCGCGTGCGCCGCGGCGGGGAGGGGCGCGATCGGGAACGGCCGGCGCGCGAGGCCGGTCAGCGCCTGGGCGGTGACCCACACCGGCGTCTGTGCCCCGCTGCGCGAGTAGCGCACGCTGCCGTCGGGGGCGATCAGGCTCTGCAGGTAGCCGAGCGGGCTGCGGCTGCCGCGTCGCGTGAGAGCGCCCACATCGCGGCCGGCGGCAGCGAGCGCCTGGATCGCCCACGACGTCGACTGCGCGTTCGAGGAGCCGCCGGGCTGCTGTGGGAAGCCGCCGTCGAGGTTCTGCGAGCGCACGAGGAACGCGATCGCCCGCGAGATCGCCGCGCGCCGGCCCGGCCCGGCGACGGCCAGCGCCTGCGCCACAGCGGCCGTGTCGTCGATGTCGCTGCCGCCGCCGCGCGTCGCGAACCCGAAGCCGCCGTCGCGTTCCTGCTGGCGCAGGAGCCACCTCGCCGCGCGCGCGATCGGACGGGGGCCGGGGGCGTAGCCGGCGGCGCGCAGCGCGAGCACACCGAACGCGCTGAGGTTCGCCTGCTCTTCGAACGAGCCGTCGGCGCGCTGGAGCGCGAGCAGCGCAGAGACGGGATTCCCGCCCGCCCCATCCCCGCCCGCCCCGCCCCCCGGCACTCCGGGAAGCGAGCGCACCGGCGCCCCGCACGCGCGCAGCGCGAGGATCGTGCGCTCGAGGTCGCCGGCGCCGTGCAGTTCGCCGGCTTCGGCGCGCAGCGCATCGAGCGGGCTGTGACCGTCACGCCGCACGCTCTGCGGGCTGCGCCCGGCGGCGGCGATCCCGATCGCGGCCCAGGCCGTGTAGAGCTCGCTGCTCGACTGGCCCTTCGAGGCCCCGAAGCCGCCGTCCGCGTTCTGCGCCGAGGCGAGGTAGCCGAGCTCGCGCGAGATCGCCGCGGGGGTCGCCACCGGGCCGCCCGCGGCGCGCGCCCGCGGCACCCGGTGCTGCGCCGCGCGCGCTCCGGCGCCGGCTCCGAGTGCGAGCCCGGTCGCGGCGGCCAGCGCGAGGGCCACCGCGGCCGGGCCGCCGGGCAGCGGCAGCGCGGGCGCACGCGGCGGCCCCACCGCCGCGCCGGGCCGCCAGCTGACCTGCAGGCGCGCGCGCACCCGCGTGAGCATCCGCAGCAGCACCGGGCCGAACACGAGCCCGAACCCGAAGCTCGCGATCACGTGCGTGGCGTCGAACGCAACGGCCGAGCCGAGCACCACGCCGAAGCCCGCGAGCGTGTGATCGCCGGTTCCGATCCAGGTGTAGAGGTCCACCACGAGGTTGAAGACCTCGGCCGCGAACGCGCACGCGAGCGCCAGCACGAGCGCGGGCGGCCGGCGCCCGAGCGTGGCGCCGAGTGCCGCCCCGAGCAGCCCGACGAGCCCCCAGCCGAGCATCTGCCACGGGGTCCACGGGCCCTCGCCGAGCAGCACGTTGGAGGCGAGGCCCGCGAGCGCGCCGATCGCGAACGCGGGCCGCGCGCCGAAGACGACGCCGCACACGAGCACGATCGCCGTGGTCGGCTTGACGTCGGGGATCGCGGCGAAGGCGTCGCGCCCCAGCGCCGCCAGCGCCGCCATCGTCGCGACCACCGCGAGCAGCTTCGAGGGTGGGCGGCTGCGCTCCCACCACCACACGCCCGCCGCCACCGAGGCGAGCACGATCGCAAGCGAGGCGAGCTGCCAGCTCACAGCCCCGCCACCGCCCGCTCGCCCGCGCCGGCGCGCTCGATCGCGGCCCGCAGCAGCGTCGGCGCCCTGCTCGGGCAGCAGCGCCGCGCCGGCGCCGTCGAGCACGCGCGCCGTCTCGGTCGTGAAGTACCAGCCGCCGCCGAGCACCTCTCCGATCGGCCCGTCGGCGATCACCCGGCCGTCGGCCATCAGCACCGCGCGCACGGCCAGCTCCGCGGCGAACTCGACGTCGTGGGTCGCGACCAGCACGGCGGTGCCGTCGGCGGAGAGCTCGCGCAGCCGTCCGGTGAGGCGCAACTTCGAAGCACGATCCATGCCGCGCGTAGGCTCATCGAGCGCGAGCGCCGCCGGGCGATCGCCGCCCATCACGATCGCGAGCGCGAGCCGCTGGCGCTCGCCGCCCGAGAGGTCGCGCGGGTGGCGCTGCTCGAGGCCGGTGAGCCCGAGCAGCTCGAGCATCTCGGCGGGCGCCTCGTCGGCGACGCGCTCGCGCAGGAAGTAGTCGCCCGGGTTCTGCAGCAGCAGCGCGACCCTCCCGGAGCTGCGTACCGAGCCGCGCGTCGGCGCGAGCAGCCCGGCCGCGTGGCGCAGCAGTGTCGACTTCCCGGCGCCGTTGCGTCCCATCAACACGACCGTCTCAGCCGGGCGCAGCTCGAGCTCGACGCCGCGCAGGATCGCGCGCCCGCCGCGCAACTCGTGCCAGACCCCGCGCAGCTCGAGCGCTGCCGGCTCGCCGCGGCGGGAGCGGCGCCGCAACCGTCCGCCGGGCTTGCTCTCGGCGGGCGCCTGCGGGTCTGCGGCGCTGCTCGAGCGGCAGCAGCCCGCGGCGGCGGAGCGTCGCGCGGGCCTGCTTGACGCCCGCCGGGGGCGGCTGCACGCCGGCGCCGCGCAGCAGCCGCGCAGCCGGCGTCTGCAGTGCCGGCTCGGCGTCGGCGGCCCATTCGAGGAAGCCGCGCGGCTCGCGATCGCAGGCGATCCGGCCATCCGACATCGCGATCACGCGGTCGGCCGCCGCCAGGCAGCGCTCGAGGCGATGCTCGACGAGCAGCACGGCGGTGTCGGACTCCTGGTTCAGCCGCCGCAGCTGCCAGATCAGCTCATCGCCCGCGACCGGGTCCAGCTGCGAGGTCGGCTCGTCGAGCAGCACGAGCGGCGGGCGCGCGACGAGCGCAGCCGCGAGCGCGACGCGCTGCAGCTCACCTCCGGACAGCTCGGCCGTCGGGCGCTCGAGCAGCCCCGCGATGCCGAGCGCGAGCGCCACCTCCTCGACCGCGCGCGCGACCGAGGCCGGCGGCTGGCCGAGGTTCTCGACCGCGAGCGCGAGCTCGGCGCGCACGGTGCCCATCACGATCTGGCTCTCGGGGTCCTGCAGCAGCGTGCCCGCGTGCGCACCGATCGCCGCCGGCCCGTGCTCGCGCGTGTCGAGGCCCGCGACCGTCACGCGCCCGGCGAAGCTGCCGCCGTGGAAGTGCGGCACGAGCCCCGCGGCGGCTCGCACGAGCGTCGACTTGCCCGAGCCCGAGCCGCCCGCCACGACGCAGAACTCGCCCGGCTCGATCGCGAGCGTCACGTCGCACAGCGCATCGCGCGCGGCGCCGGGGTAGCGGTAGGTGACGGACTCGAAGTGCAGCGCGGTCACAGTTCGATCCCCCGCCGGTCGGCGAACGGCGCGAGCGCAACCGCGAGCATCGCGGCGGCGAACGCGAACGTCGCGGGCGTGAGGGTGAGCGATACGAGCGGGTAGGCGCGGAAGCCGGCCGCGCCGGACTCGCGCGCGAGCAGCGCGAGCACCGGCAGCGAGAGCGCCGCGGCCGCGAACGCGAGGTCGTGGCGCGAGCGGCGCACGCCCGCGCCACGGGCCGCGCGGGCGCTGCTGCCGTAGCCGCGCATCTCGAGCACCGCCGCGACGTCGAGCGAGCGCTCGAGCGCCCCCGACACCGTCGCCGCGAGGATCGCGAGGCGCCCGCCGCGCCGCGGCGCATCGGGGCGGCAGCGCTGCGCCTCGGCGAGCCGGCGCGCGTCGCGACCCAGCACGGGAAGCATCCTCGTCGCGAGCGCCGCGGTCAGCGCCGAGCGCGGCGAGATGCGCCGCAGCGCACCCAGCAGCTCGTCGGGGTCGGCGGCGCACACGACCAACAGGCACGCGAGGCTCACGACCAGCAGCCGCAGCGCGAACATCGCCCCGTACACGGCCGCCTCGACCGTCAGGTCGACCTGTCCGAGCGGGCCCCATTCTCCAAGACGGGCGAACACGGTCAGCCCCTGGCGGCTGGCCAGCACGTTGACCGCCACCGACAGCACCAGCACCGGCACGACCATCACGCGCGCCGCGCCGAGCAGCCGCCGCGCGACTCCCGCCCCGGCGGCCGCCAGCAGCACCGCGCCGAGCAGCGAAGCCAGCAGCACCGGGTCTTCGAGCAGCAGCGCCGCGAGCGCGAGCGAGAAGCCGTAGGCCGCCGCGACGGTCGCGCGCGCCGCGTGCAGCGGGCTCGCACGACGGCGGTAGGCGAGCGCCGCGGATGCCTCGAGCATGCTCACCCCACCACCGGCACCGCGATCGATTCCCGGGGGAGAGCGCGAGCGCGAAGCGCCCGCGCAGCGCGGCTTCGCCGAACGCGGCGGCGGCCTGTCGCACTCCTTCGGCGTCGGTGCCGGTCACGGCCCACGCCGGCGCCTGTTCTTCGCGGCGCGTCGCGGCCACGAGCCCGGCGGAGCCGCCGAGCGTGCGCGCGGAGGAGCCGTCGGGCGAGAGCAGTGTCATGCTCGCGCCGTCGTGCGCGAAGGTGGCGTACACGCCGCTCGCGCGCGGGCCGCGTTCGATGCTCGCGAGCGCCGGGTCGACACGCACCTGTGTCCAGGTCCCCACCAGCACGCGCAGCGTCTGCGGGCCGCCTTCGGGGCTGATCGCCCCGGCCGCGGCCGGCACCCCGGCGGACTGCAGACGGTGCGTCACCTCTTCGCACGGTGCCTGCTCGCCCGGCCGCATTCGACCCGCACCGGCAGGCGCCGGCCGTCGAGCCCGTTCAGGAACGGCTCCGGGAACGAGCCCACGACCGCCGGGACTTCCTCGGTCTGGCTCCAGTCGTGCAGGTCCCACCACACGTGGTCGCCCGGATGCACGTCCGTCGCGGCCGCGCCCTTGGCCGCCTGCACCCCGTTGACGTAGTAGAACCAGTCGAGCGGATGGCCCGCGTGGGTGCCGCCGCTCGCGCCGGAGATCGACTGCACGAAGCCGCCCCCGTAGCGCGTGCTGACCGGGTAGTTGCGCAGCAGCAGGCTCATCACCGTTTCCTGCCCGGCCGTGTGCGGATGTGGAGTGTCGTGCACCACCTGCGAGCCGAATTCCCGCGTCACGAGCACGCTCACCGCGCGCGGAGCGGGGCCCGCGCCGAGCCCGCAGCCGGCCAGCGCGAGCACGCCCGCGAGCGCGATCAGCTGGACGGCGGCGATCCTCACCGCACCGTGACGGTCTCGGGGAACGCGGGCACCGAGCCGGAGCGCGACGCGCTCAAGGCGTAGCGGCCGCCCGCCGAGGGCGCCGTGAGCGTCGCCGTGCCGGAGCGCGCCCGTGCTCGCCGAGCTCGACCCGAGCCGCACCGTCGCGCCCGCCATCGCGACGCCGCGGCCTTCGTTTTCATAGCCGGTGACACGCACGGCGAGGCGCCCGCCGCGCGCGACCGAGGACGCGGCGCTCACTTCCAGCGTGCGCTCGCAGCCGCCCGCATACGCCTCGCACCAGAACCACAGCACTCGCTGCCCGGCCCGCAGCAGACGCCCGTCGCCCTGCGGGCCGCTCGGGTCGGCGGCCCCCGCCGACCCGGCCAGGTTGCCGACCTTGTACTCCCAGCCGTTCTGACCGTGGTTCGTCTCGCCGTCGAGCGAGTACACGAACAGCTGCCCCGAGTTGCGCGCGGAGGAGTTGCAGTGCCCGTAGTCGCGGATCGCGAACGCGGGCCCGCCCTGGGCGTGCAGCGCCACGAGAGCCGCGAGCGGCGTCCCGGCCGCCACCGCGCAGCGCCGTCCCGACGCCTGCACGCCGGCCCCGCCCGCGGCCACGGCGCGCGGCTGTGAGAGGACCACGTTCCCGGCGCCGACGACCATCACCGTCACCGCCGGCCCCGAAGAGGCCCCCTGGCGCTCGGGCCGGCGACGGCCGCCGGCAACCCGACCACGGCCGCCGGGACGAACCCGAGCGCGGCACATCCGGCGGCGACAGCCGCCCTCTTCGATCTCCTAGCGGACATCGAAGACCAGCCTCGATGTGCCGCGCGCGAGCGCCAGGGTGTTGCCCGCCGCGTCGCTCGCAAGCACGTCCAGCACGTAGCGTCCCGGGCCGAGCGCCGACGGCAGCAGGTAGGAGAAGCTGGCCCCCGTCGAGGCCGCGAACGGCGTTCCGTGGCCGCACTTCGCGCGCACGAAGCGCCCGCGCACACCTTCGTAGGAGGAGCAGAGCCCGTGCCGGCTGCGCCGCAGCTCGAGGCGCACGCCGGTCACGGTCGAGTGCGAGTGGACGACGCCGGACAGCACGCGCGGCCCGTGGCCGTGCGCGTAGCTTGCGCCGTCCTTGACCGAGCCGATGTCGGCCACCAGGGCGTACGGACCGGTGTACGGAGGCGGCGCAAGCAGGGGACTCGTCTTGACGCCGACGCCGGGCGCACTCGTGCCGCACGTGCCGTCGTTCCCCGCGTGTACGCACACCGTCGCCTCGGTGCGGAGCGATCCCGGCGCGCTGACGCGCACGGTCTGCTCGCCGGTGCGCGCGAACCGGACCGCCGCGTGCCCGCTCGCGTCGGTGCTGACGGTCCCCCCTTCGTAGGAGACGTTCGCCCCGGCTGCCGGCGAGCGCGCGCCGCCCGGATTCGCGAGCGCGGCGACGTTGATCTCGACTTCCTGACCCGGTTCGGCCGCGCTCGGCGCTTCGGCCGCCAGCACGCTCGGCGGCGACGGCGGGCATTCCGAGTCGCATTCGGGGAAGAACAGGATCGTGTCGCCGGTCTTCAGTTCCGCCCCGCAGATCCCGGCTTCTTCGGAGGCCTTGCCGTTCCACCAGAACGTCCAGTACGCCTTGCTGCTGAACGAGTAGGACTCCCCGAGGATCGTTTCGATCGAGTAGCCGAGGCCGCTGAACCATTCGCCGCTCCAGCTCCCGCCGCTCGCCACCTCGAGTGCGCCTGCGGCCGAGGTACCGGGACAGGAGTCTTCGGCTTTGCCGTTCTTGACCACCGGGGTCGTGGTCGTCGTCACGAGTGTCGGAGGGAGCAGCGTCGCGTTCGCGCCCTCCACTCTGACCGTCACAGTCGCCGGTTCTCCGGCCGGCGCCTGCGCCGGCAGCAGCGTGAGCGCCATCAGGGCGCCGATCAGCGCCGGCAGGATGTAGCGCGCGTTTCGCATGTGAGCCAACCCCTTTCCACGAGGGCTTGTGGGCTTCGGCCGGCGACAGGTCTCCTGGCTTCCGGGCCTATCCCTCGCGCCTTCCCAAGCCGCGATCTGCGGCGCAGTGGCCGGCGCCCTCTCGGCGCCCGGCGAGCGACATCCCCGGTTACAGTGGCGGGTCCGCGCCGGACTCTCACCGGCTTCCCTCGACCACCGACCGCTATGGACGGTCAGCGAGTCTACTCGACCGCGGCGGGGGGCGACTGCGGCTTCCGGCACGGGGGTGACGCGAGGCATCACTGCCGGCGCAGGGTCTGCCCGCCTGCCTGCTCGTGCCGTCCGGGCGCCACCAGCGGCCGCTCGCCGCGCGCGTTCACAAGAAAGTCAACTCCCTCGCGGCACGGGGCGTAATGTCGCGTGCTCGGCATCGATCGCGAGACAGGAGGCTCCCCGATCCCTCACGTCCTCGCAGCGAGGGCAGGCGCCGCCGCTCGGAGCGCCCTGCGCCGCGCCGCGGCGGCAGCGGCGCCCGTTCTGCTGCTCGCGCTCGGCGGCGCTCCGGGCGCGGGCGCCGCCGAATCGGCGCCGTCCGTGACCACCGGCACCTCGAGCGAAATCGCGCTCACGCGCGCCACGCTCTCGGGCAGCGTCGCCGGCCCGCTGCCGCTCACCGGCTGCTGGTTCGAATGGGGCATCCCGCCGCACTTCGAACACAGCTCCTCGTGCAGCCCGGAACCTGGCGGGGGCTCCGCCATGTACGTGACGGGGGAAGCGACCGGGCTCCAGTTCGGCACCACCTACGGCTGGCGCCTGTCCGCCTCCGACGCCCTCGGCGCCTCGCACGGCGAACCGGGGGCGTTCACGACGCTCGGCTACCCGACCGAAGGGGCCTCCTCGGAACCCGCCCAGCCCGTCGCCCTGATCGAAGGGCCGCCCTCGGTCCCGGCCATCACCGAAACGCCGCTCGCTCACGGCCGCATCCAAGACGGGCTCTATGTCGCCTACTGCCCGATCGCCGGCGAATCGCGGCCGCGCTTTGCGGGGGTCCCGCGGGCGGGCGCCGCCGTCGCGAACCACACCGGGTGGCCGGCGCTGCAGTGCCTGAAGATGGACAAGGGCACCTACGGCCACGCCCACACGCTCGTCGGTCAGCCCCACGTGCACAACTGGCTGCTCGGCGGCTACGGCAACGACACGATCTGGGCGGGAAGAGAGGGCGACGTGATCTGGGGCGACTACCAGCCCTCCAGGCAGTCGAGGACCGAGCGCGACGTGATCCACGGCGGGCCCGGCGTCGACTGGATCTACTCGAGCCACGGCCACAGCGAAATCTGGACCGGCGCGGGCGACGACCACCTCGCGCTCGTCTACGGCTGGGGCACGATCCACTGCAACGGGCCCGGGATGAAGACGCTCGTCATGCGCCTGCTGCCGCGCAACCGCCACTGGCGACTCGACGGCTGCCGCCACATCCGCATCGAGCCCTACCGGGCCTGAGGCGCGGGCGCCGCTCGGCCGAGCCGACCGCGCGGCGCAGCCGCCTACTGCGCCTCGGCGGCGCCCGGCCCCCGAGCCGCCGGCACTCGGCGGCCGCACAGGGGGCGGCGCCACTCAGCCAGTGCCGACCGCGCGTCGCAGCCGCTCGAGGCGTGCGTCCCAAGCGCGCTCGGCGTCGGTCAGCCACGCGGCCGCCGGCCCGAGCTGGTCGCCCCGCAGGCCGTAGCGAACCTCGCGCCCGCCCGTCGCCGGCAGCCGCTCGAGCAGGCCGGCGTGCTCGAGCGTCGCGAGGTGCTTCGCGATCGCCTGGCGGCTGATCGGCAGCCGCTCCGAGAGCGCCGGAACGCTGGTCGAGCCCCCATCGAGGAGCTCTCGCACCATGCCGCGCCGCGTCGGGTCGGCGAGCGCGGCGAACACGCTGCCCAGCTGGTCGCTCAAACCGCCACCAGCTCCAGGCTCGCGGCCAGCGCCGCGATCGGCGCGCGCGGCGCGCTCTCGGTCACGATCACGCGCGTGCCGCGCGGGAGCGCGACGATCCGGAACTCTACGCGCGTCGCCGGCTCCTCCTCCGAGGCCCACCACCAAGTCAGCCGGTGCGGCGGCTCGGCGCGCTCGACGTGGATCTGACGCTCGGGCTCCTCCAGCCAGCGCTCGCGCCCCTGCTCGGTCGCGATCGCCTCCCACACCTCCTCCGGGCTCGCGTCGATCTCGACCTCCCGGCGCACATCCGTCCCGTTCTCCGACATCGCGACCTCCTTGACAACCAACCGGTTGCTATGCTGATTGACAACCATGCAGTTGTCGAAAGGATAGCCAACATGTCACTCGTCCCGATGGTCGTCGAGCAGAGCCCGCGCGGCGAGCGCTCGTTCGACATCTACTCCCGGCTGCTCAACGAGCGCATCGTCTTCATCGGCACCCCGGTCGACGACCAGGTCGCGAACCTGGTGGTCGCACAGCTGCTGCACCTCGAGAGCGAGGACGACCAGAAGGACATCTCGCTCTACATCAACTCCCCGGGCGGGGGCGTCTACTCGGGCCTCGCGATCTACGACACGATGCAGTTCGTCAAGCCCGACGTCCAGACGATCTGCTTCGGCGTCGCGATGAGCATGGGTTCGCTGCTGCTCGCCGGAGGCGCCGAGGGCAAGCGCATGGCGCTCCCGAACAGCCGCATCCTGATCCACCAGCCCTCGGGCGGGTTCCAGGGGCAGGCCGCCGACATCGAGATCCACGCGCGCGAGACGCTCGAGCTGCGCCGGCACGTCGACGAGATCTACGCGCGCCACACCGGCCAGCTGCTCGACCGCGTCCACGACGACATGGACCGGGACCGCTACTTCACAGCCGAGCAGGCGCGCGAGTACGGGCTCATCGACCGCGTCATCAGCACGCACGAGCTGCACCGCATCCGCACCGGCTTCGGCCACTCCGAGCCCGAGACGGCCGAGGTCTGAGAGGCCTCCGCGGAGCGCCGGAACGGCGGCCGGCGCCCCGCCCGGGTAAGGCGCCGCGCCGCCGGGTTACACTCCGCTCGACGCGTGCTCGAACGCACGACCGCGACGCCAAGGAGTCCGATGAGCCGAACCCGCGCCCTCGCCCTCACGCTCGCCGCGGCCGCCGTCACGGTGGCCGCCCTGCCCACCGCCGGCGCCTCCGCATCCCCGCCCAAGCACTGCGGGACCGTCACTCCGATCAGGCCGAGGGGCAGCGGCGGCGGGATCCCGAGCCGCCTCACGACGCGCGTCGCACGCGGCTCCGTCGAGTGCTCGACGACCCGGGAGATCTTCCAGCGCTACTACGTCACGGGCCTTACGGGGCCCGCGCGCATCGAGCATGGCTTCAGATGCACCGGCGGCGTCGAGCCGCGAGCGCTGATCGTGTGCAAGCGCGGGAGCTCGGTGCTGGAAGCGGAAAAGGCGTGAGGCGGACAGCGCTCGGCGGCGAGGTCTCCTGAGTCGAGCGAGGGCGCCCCGGCGCAACGTCCCTCGCACCACGCGGTCCGGCCCCTGACCACGTGAGAACTGCCTCACAGCCGCAAATCACCTGCAAATCGCCGGGGAGGCCGGGCACTCTCAGCGTTCTCTAACCGAAGCGGGAACTCGTCTTGAGGCGGCCCGGGAAACCTCCTGCGAAGGCACACCAAGGAAAGGACCGCACCCTCATGTCCCTGACTCTCGCGATCGTGATCAACGCCACCCTCTGCGCGGCCCTCGTGGGCGCGCTCGCTTGGGCGATGTCCCATGCAGGCCGTCTGCGCCCGCACGAGCCCGAGCACCCTCAGCTCGAGGTGATCCAGCTGCGCGACGGCGCGCGCGTCGTCACCGAGATGCCGCAGCGTCGAGCCGCCTAGCCGGTCCCCGGCGAGGCCGGCCCCACGGCCCTCGTCCGCGCCGCCCCTTCCGGGCGGCCGGGCGGGGGCCTACTTGTGGTCCGGGCCCGCTCAGAGCCAGCCGAGCAGCGGCCCGAAGACGAGGCCGGCGAGGAGGTCGATCGCCGCGAGCGCGGCGACAACACGCAGCTGCCTGAGGCGGTCGGGCATGTCATACACCCAGAACGTGACGACGTAGAACGTCAGGTAGCCGAACACGACGATCACCGGGAAGCTCGCCGCGTTCCACCACCAGTAGTACCAGTGGAAGACGCCGTCCGCGTGGAGCAGCAGCTCGACGCGACCGACAGCAGCGAGAAGCCATCGCCAGCGCCCACCGGTTCGGGAGCCCGAGGATCCGGACGCTTCCGGTCGGGCGGCAGCAGCTTCGCGAAGATCACGCCGTTGATCGCGAAGAACAGAGAGATCTCGACCGTTCAGACCGATCAGGATCACGAAGCTGCTGTGACGCCGGTGACCGTCCACAGGGCGGCGTTGCCGTTGAAGTGGAGGACGAGCGCGTTGACGATCTCGTTCGCCCAGTCCATCATCCAGAACGGCAGCCCGGCGAGCATGACGTTCCAGTTCGCGACGCTCGACCTCGACCGTGTAGACGTAGACGACCAGCGCGAGCAGCGTGACCGTCGACCAGTCGAACAGCCCGGTGTGGCGCAGCAGGTGCTCGGCTTCGCGCGTGAACGTCGGCACCGCCGCCATCTCCCCCACCCCGCTGCCGGCTCGGCGGCTAGCTGTCCACCGTGGCGAGATCCGAGCCGGTGTCCGCGAGCGCGGCCCGGTCCTTCTCGCCCAGCTCGCCGCCGGACGCGATCAGCCGGCGGGCATGGTCGAGTCATCCGAACGGCCCACGGTCAGTGCTGCCTTGACGCCCCTCCGCTCAGGTACCACGTTCGTGAAGCTGCCCTCGCCAGGAGCCGCGCACGATCTCCTCGTCCCACCCGTACGCCGGGCCCACGTACTCGAGTTCGCCCCAGTCGCCGAGGACCGAGAAGAAGTACGGAACGGACTCGTGCGGAACGTCACGCCCCAGCATGTTCAGCGCCGCGGTCTTGCCCTGGTTGAAGGCGACATCCCAGTGCTCGATCCGTACGTGCTCGCCGCCGTGGACGGGCGACTCGTACTCGCAGATGTCGCCCGCCGCGAAGATCCCCGGCACCGAGCTCTCCAGGCGCGAGCTGCACCGCACACCGCCGCGCTCGCCGATCTCGAGCCCGGCACGCTGCGCGAGTGCGATATCGGGCGTGACACCCGCCCCGACGACAACGGCTTCGGCATCGAGCTCCAGGCCGCCGCGGGATGATCACCTTCGCGACGCGCCCGTCGCCCTCGAAGCGCTCGAGCTCGTCAGCCGCCGTGGATCTGACGCCGTGCTCTTCGAGCAGGCCCTGGAAGAACCCGCCGGCCTGCGCGCCGAAGCCGCGTTCGAGCGTCACGTCCTCCTGCATCACGATCGTGCAGCGCTTGCCGAGCATCGTCAGCGAGGCGGCCACCTCGCAGCGCGATGTAGGAGCCACCGATCAGCACGACGCGCTCGTCTCGGCGCACGCCCTCGCGGATCGAGTCGGCGTTGCCGAGTGTGCGCAGGTAGAAGATCCGTCCGAGATCGCACCCCTCGACGTTCAGCCGCCTCACGTTCGCGCCGGTCGCCATCAGCGCCTTGCCGAACCCGATCTCCTGCTTGTCGGACAGCTTGACCGTGCGCGCCTGCACGTCTAGCGCGGTCACGCTCGTGCGCGTCATGCAGATCGATCGCCTGCTCACCCCAGAACGCGTCGGGACGGAACAGCGGTTCCTCGCGGCTCTCCTCGCCGCGCAGGTAGCCCTTTGAGCAGTCCGGGCGGTTGTACGGCGGGTCCGGCTCGCGCCCGACCAGCATCACCGTCCCCTCGGCGCCTTCCTCGCGCAGCCAGCGGGCGCAGTTTGCCGAGGCGAGGCCACCCCCGATCAGCAGGTAGTCGACCGCGGCGTCGGGCATGGCGCCCACACTACAGACCCGGAGGGTGGCGGACCGACCAGCGCGCCCACGTCGGGATCTCGGGCAGGATCCGCCAGCGCGGGCCGTCTTCGTGCGGTTGGGGCCGATGTCGGTGCCGTCGTGGCTGGTGTCGAGGCGCAGGCCCGCGATCGTCGAGGAAAACGTGCGGCGTCGGGACGTCGGTGGCGTAGATCGTCACCCACCACCAGGCCCGGGCACGCCCCAGCGCGACGTAGTCCTGGGCCAGCGGGTTCTCGGCGATGATTTCTGGAAGCGACCTCAGGCCCGCCCTGTACAGCCCCGCGAACCGCCTGCCGCTGCGCGCCAGCACCACCAGCTCGAGCGTCGCCTGGCTGTAGCAGTCCTCCAGGTCCTCTCTGCGCAGCCGGTACCGGTGCACCCGCAGCAGCACCTCGCGCTTCGCGCACGCCACGAGCGCGACCGCCTCGGCCGGGTCCTCCGCCCGGCCGCCGCGCAGCGTGCCCCGCCGTTGTCTCGATTCGTCCGGCACACCTGCATGTCGGAAGACGTGATCGAACGACCCCCCACCCGATCGGCCGCATGCGCCGCAATGCGCCGGCGGTCGCCGATCGGGTACACAGGACGGACATGAGCATCACCGACGCGCTGCAAGCCTTCGACCGCCGCCAGCAGCACAGCCGCGTGCTGCGCTTCCCCGCTGCGGTGTACAAGAAGTTCATCGACGACCAGGGCGGGCAGCTCGCGGCGTTGATCGCGTACTACGGCTTCGTGTCGCTGTTCCCGCTGCTGCTGGTGTTCGTGACCGTGCTCGGCTTCGTGCTGCAGGGCGACCACGCCGAGCAACAGCGCATCCTCGACGGCACGCTCAAGCAGTTCCCGGTCATCAGCGAAACACTCAAACCGCAGTCGCTGCACGGGAGCGGCGTGGCGCTCGCCGTCGGGATCGTCGGCGCGCTGCTCGCCGGCCTCGGCATCACCAGCGCGACGCAGAACGCCTTCGACCGCATCTGGGCAGTGCCGTTCAAGAGCCGTGCGGACTTCCTCACCCGGCGCCTGCGCGGCCTCGCGATGCTCGCGATCCTCGGCACGCTGGTGGTCGTCTCGACCGTCGCCGCGGGGTTCGTCGGCACAACGGACCACTCGGCCGTATCGGTCATCGGCGGCGTCGTGCTCGCGTTCGTGGTGAACGTCGCGCTGTTCATGATCGCGTTCAAACTGCTCTGCGCCGCGGACCTCCAATGGCGAACCCTGTTGCCGGGCGTGGTCACGGCGGCGGTGCTGTGGCAACTGCTCCAGCACCTCGGCGGCTACTACGTAGACCACATCCTCAAACACACACAGCCGCTGTACGGGTTCTTCGCGTTCGTGCTCGGGCTGCTCGCGTGGATCTACCTCGGAGCCCAGTTCACGATCCTCGCCGCCGAGGTCAACGTCGTCAAAGCGAGGCGGTTGTGGCCGCGCAGCTTCTTCTCGGAGCCGCTGCTCGAGGCCGACCGGCGCGCGCTCACCCACTCGGCCGAGATCGAGGAGCGGATCGACCAGGAGAACGTCGCCGTGACGTTCGACGAGCCCGCTCCGCCGCCGCGCGGCTGACCGCGCACGAAGCCGGCTGTGCGGCTTCCCCTTGCGCGCGGCGAGGAGCACGACGTCCTCGGCCGCGATGCCCCCTCGGCGCGGGCGCGGCCCGGAGGATCTACACCTGGAACCGCGGGCGACGGTGGCGCGCCTGCAGAGCGCCCGCACGGCGCGTGCCCTCCCGGCGCCGCTCTCCCTTCAGACGGTCCTGCGCTAGCCCTCCGGCCACTCCACCTCCGCGATCTCGCCGTCGCCCTCCTGCGGGCGCGGTCCGCCGACAGCGAGCAGCTCGAGGCCCTCGGGCCCGGCCTCGAAGGCGCGCGTGACCTCGGGCGCGACGCGCACGGCATCCCACTGCCGCAGATCGCGGGGCTCCCCGTCGAGCAGGATCCGCCCGGAGCCGCCGACCACCACGTAGGCCTCCTCCTGCTGGGAGTGACGGTGCCCGACGGCGCTGCGGTGGCCCGGCGCGTAGCGCCAGTGGCTGATGCCGAGGTCGCGGGACCCGAGCGGCCCGCGGCCGAAGCGGCCTTCGATGCTCGGCGAGCGGTCGCCCACGTTGTCGGGGAGGTCGAGCAGGTTCACAACGGTGTAGCCGGGCATCGCACACGCTCCTGAGCGCTCGGTGACTGGATCACCCCCGATTATGCGACCGGAGCCGTGCCGGACCCGGGACATACCCCGGATTCGGCTCTGCGATGCGGGTTTTTGGCATCGCCCCAAGGTGCTTGACTACGCAACGATCGGCGCTATACTTACTAAACTTTCGTAAGCTCATATGGAGCGAGAACCCTTATGACCCCATCATCCCCCTCCGATAAGACCCCGCAGATCGGCGACGCGCCGCGGCTGCGGCTGATCCCGCTCGACGACACCGTCGTGTTCCCGAACATGGGGATCACGCTGACGATCGACGTCGGCGAGGACAAGCGAGTCGTTCTCGTGCCTCGTCACGAGAACGAGTTCCTCGACGTCGGCACGATCGCCGAGGTCGCCGAGCAGATCCGCCTGCCCGGCGGCGGTCGCGCGGTTGCCCTCTCAGGCGAGCACCGCGCCCTGATCGGCAAGGCCGAGACGGGGGCCGAAGGCGAGCTGCGCGTCGAGGTCGACGAGCGTCCCGACGAGGTGCCCGTCGACGGCCGCACGCGCGACCTCGAGCGCGAGTACCGCGCCACCGTCGAGGAGATCCTCGAGCTGCGCGGCGACGACGGCCGCATCGCCGCGTTCCTGCGCGCGATCGCAGAGCCCGGTGCGCTGGCCGACTCGGCCGGCTACTCCCCCAGCATCACCTACGAGCAGAAGGTCGAGCTGCTGAGGACGATCGACGTGACCGACCGCCTCGAGCTGGCCGTGAAGCTCCAGCGCGACAGCCTCGCCGAGCTCCAGATCCGCAAGCGCATCCGCGAGGACGTGCAGGAGGGCGCCGAGAAGCAGCAGCGCGAGTACTTCCTGCGCAAGCAGATGGACTCGATCCGTAAGGAGCTCGGCGAAGACGAGGGCTCCGTGGCCGAGGAGTACCGCGCCAAGATCGACGAGGCCGACATGCCCGACGCCGTCAAGGAGCAGGCCCTCAAGGAGCTCGGCCGGCTCGAGCGGATGGGCGACCAGACGGGCGAGTCGAGCATGATCCGCACCTACCTGGACTGGCTGATCGCCGTGCCGTGGGGCAAGCGCTCGGAGGAGCGCCTGGACCCCGTTGAGGCACGCGCCGTGCTGGACGCCGACCACGCAGGTCTCGAGGATGTCAAGGACCGGGTGACCGAGTACCTGGCAGTGCGCAAGCTGCGCCAGGAGCGCGGCATCGAGGCCGACCCGAAGTCGGGCGCGATCCTGACGCTGATCGGGCCGCCCGGCACCGGCAAGACATCGATCGGCGAGTCGATCGCCAAGGCGACCGGCCGCGAGTTCGTGCGCATGTCGCTCGGCGGCGTGCGTGACGAGGCCGAGATCCGCGGCCACCGGCGCACGTACATAGGGGCGCTCCCGGGCCGCCTGGTCCGTGCCCTTCGCGACGCCGGCACGATGAACCCGGTGATCCTGCTCGACGAGGTCGACAAGGTCGGCGCCGACTGGCGCGGCGACCCGTCGGCCGCCCTGCTCGAGGTGCTCGACCCGGCGCAGAACCATTCGTTCCGCGACCACTACCTCGACGTCGAGCTCGACCTGTCGCAGGTGATGTTCCTGGCCACGGCCAACGTCGCCGACACGATCCCCGGGCCGCTGCTCGACCGCATGGAGGTGATCAGCTTCGACGGCTACACGACCGAGGAGAAGCTCGCGATCGCCAAGGGCTACCTGTGGCCGCGCCAGCGTGACCGCAACGGCCTGCGCGAGGACGAGGTCGAGATCTCCGACGAGATCCTGAAGACGATCATCACCGAGTACACCCGCGAGGCGGGCGTGCGCAACCTCGAGCGCAATCTCGGCACCGTGCTGCGCAAGACCGCGACCAAGATCGCCTCTGCGCAGACCGACGGGGCCGAGCCCGTGCAGACCCCCCTGGAGATCGACCTCGACGCCGTGCGCGACGCGCTCGGCCGCCAGAAGTTCTTCCAGGAGTCGGCGGCGCGGACGGCGACCCCCGGAGTGGCCACCGGCCTGTCGGTGACCGGCGCGGGTGGCGACGTCCTGTTCATCGAGGCAACCGCCATGAAGGGCTCCAAAGGCGGCCTGGTGCTCACCGGGCAGCTCGGCGACGTGATGAAGGAGTCGGCCCAGATCGCGCTCTCGTGGGTCCGCGGTCACGCCGAGGAGCTCGGCATCGAGGACGAGGCGTTCGAGAACAAAGAGTTCCACATCCACGTCCCGGCCGGCGCGATCCCGAAGGACGGCCCGAGCGCCGGCGTGACGATGGTCACCGCGCTGGCCTCGCTGCTGAGCGGACGGCCCGTCAAGCACACCGTCGGGATGACCGGCGAGGTGACCCTGCAGGGTCGCGTGCTGCCGATCGGCGGACTGAAGCAGAAGGTGCTCGCCGCGCACGCCGCGGGGCTGACCGACGTGATCCTCCCGGAGCGCAACCGCGGCGACCTGGACGACATCCCGGAGGAGGTCCGCGAGCAGATGACCTTCCACCCGGTCATGACCGCCCGTGAGGTCCTGAGCCGCGCGCTGGAGCCGGCACGCGATGTCGCGTCCGTCTCGTAGATGTGAGCCGGTACCGCTCGAGATCAGGGAGACGGCCTCCCTGCTCGAGCGGCGCTGGCAGCTCTCGATCCTCTACGCCGCGCTCAGCGGGGCGATCCGCTTCAGCGAGTTCGCCGAGGCGGTCGACGGCATCTCGCCACGGATGCTCGCCGAGCGGCTGCGCGACCTCGAGGCGGCCGGGCTCGTGCAGCGGACGGTACTCCCGACCAGCCCGCCGACCGTCGAGTACCGCCTGACAGAACAGGGCCGCAGGCTGGCGCCGCTGATCGACGCGATGCGCGATTACGCCCGGGCGTTCTAGCCCGGGCATCGCGCCCCTCCGGGCCACGAGCGGAGCCGACCGCGGCTCAGGCCGGTGCCGTCTCCCCCGCCGCCTCCGGCGCCCCGACGAGCTGCCCGCCGGGACACTCGCGCGCCTTGACGTCCTCGTGCTCGCCTTCGGAGGTCCGCCCCCGGATCAGGGCCAACCCGATCAGCCCGCCGATCGCCATCAGCGCCGCAGCGATCGCCATGCCGAGATGGAACGCCTGCAGCGACGCCGCTTCCGCTGCCTGTCGCACGGCCCGCGCCTGCCCGGGCGGCACACCCGCGGTGCCGGGGACACCCAGGGTGAGCCGCTTGGCTTCCGCGACGGCCCCGTGCGCGGCGCTGCCGAGCGGCCGGCCCGCCAGGTGGCTGTCGATCGTCGCGATGTAGGTCGCCGTCACCGCTGCGCCGAGCGCCGCGGTTCCGAGCAGGCTGGCCACGCGCGCGATCGCGTTGTTGACGCCGGAGGCGACCCCGGCGCGATGCTCGGAGCCGGCCAGCACCGCAGCCGTGAGCGGCGCGACCGTCATCGAGAGCCCGAGCGAGAACAGCATCAGGCCGGGGAGCACTTCGGGCAGGTATTCCGCCTGCGTGCCGGTCGTCTGGAACAGCAGCAGCCCGCCTGCGCCGAGCAGCGGGCCGAAGCCCATGAACGGCCTCGGCCCGAAGCGGTCGGCGAGCATCCCGAACCGGCGTGAGAGCGCGAACATCACGAGCGTCACCGGTAGCGTCGCCAGCCCGCTCTGCAGCGGCGTGTAGCCGCCCACCTGCTGCAGGAACAGCACCAGGAAGAAGAACATGATCCCGAGCCCCGCGTACACGGCGAACGTCTCGGCGTTGCCGGCCGAGAAGTTGCGCCGGCGGAACAGGCCGAGCGGCAGCATCGGATCGCGTGCGCGGGCCTCGTAGGCGACGAACATCGCCAGCAATGCGAGCCCGGCGATCAGCGGCACGAGCACGCCCGGGCTCGACCAGCCGAGCCGCGGCTGCTCGATCAGCGCGAACACCGGCCCCGCCAGGCCGAGCGCGCAAAGGGTCCCTCCGATCACATCGACCCTGCGCCCGTCGCCGGTGCGGGGCTGACTCGGCGGGATCTCGCGCATGATCAGCAGCAAGCAGGCCGCCGCCAGCGGCAGGTTGATCAGGAAGATCAGCCGCCAGGAGCCGAGCGCGAGCAGCTCGCCGGCCGCCAGCGGCCCGATCACGCCGGCGATGCCGCCCCACGCCGTCCACGTCCCGATCGCCGCGCCCCGCTCCTGCTCGTCGAATGTGTTCACGATCACCGCCAGCGAGCTCGGAACCAGCATCGCCCCCGCGACCCCCTGCAGAGCCCGCGCCCCGACGAGGAAGCCGATGTCCGGAGCGACGCCGCACAGCGCCGAGGCGAGCGCGAACGCAGACACTCCGAGCGCGAAGATCCGCCGCTCGCCGTAGAGGTCCCCGAGCGACCCGCCGACCAGGATCAGCGAACCGAGCGTCAGCAGGTAGCCGTTGACGACCCACTGCTGCGCCGCGAGGCCGCCGCCCATGCTGTGCTGGATCGTCGGCAGCGCCACGTTGACGACGGTTCCGTCCAGTAACGCGATCCCCGAGCCGAGGATGGTCGCGACCAGCACGAGGCGCTTGTTCACGGGCACCGCCGACCCCGCAACCTCGGTCATGGGCCTACCGTAGCCCGTAGCGGAGGGCGGGCCTTCGCCCCGGGATCGTCCGGGGCGCGACGGCGAGCTAGACGGCCACGGCGTGCGAGGCGACCGCCTCGCCCGCGCACACGCGGTTGCGGCCCTGGCGCTTCGCTTCGTAGAGCGCCGCGTCCGCCTCCTCGCAGACGCGCGCGTAGTCGAACGCGCACTCGCGCGGCGACGCCGAGACGCCGAAGCTCATCGTCACGCGCAGGCCGCCTCCGACGGTGTCCGCCTGCACGCCGCGGCGCAGGCGCTCGGCCATCGCCATCGACTGCTCGAGGTCGGCACCGGGGAGCAGCACGAGGAACTCCTCGCCGCCGATCCGGTAGGCGAGGTCGAACGCCCGCAGCTGCTTGCGCAGCAGGTAGGCCACGTCCTGCAGCACGGCATCGCCGGTCGCGTGCCCGAACGAGTCGTTGACGTTCTTGAAATGGTCGAGGTCGCCGACGATCACCCCGACCGGCTGGCCGGTGCGCTCGGACTGGTGCGCGAGCTCGAAGGTGCGGTCCTTCAGCGAGTTGCGGTTCAGCATCCCGGTCAGCGGGTCGATCACCGCTTCGCTGCGGTGGATCACGTCCGACTGCATCAGCGCCGTCGAGAGGATCGCCACCGCCGCAGCGAGCGCGACCGGCATGATCAGCAGCGGCGGGTGAGCGACCACCGCGCTCGCGTCGGTGCCGAAGGCGACGCCGATCATCATCACGAGCGTGACCGCGAGGCCGAGCAGCACGCCCCGCGTCGGGAAGCGCGCGCTGAGCGTCACGATCGGGATCGCGAACCAGTCCAGCGCCGGCGAGTGCGGGCCGCCCGTCAGCACGACCGCGACCATGATCATCAGCTGGGATCCCGCCCACGCCGCGAACAGCAGGTACTCAGGGTTGCGTACGCGCTCGATCGCCCGATCGGCGAGCGCGAACAGCACCACCGCGACCGCCAGCAGCAGGATCGTCCACCACCCGAGCCACGGCCCGCACAGCAACAGCGCCGCGGCCATGACCGCGAACGACTTGCGTCGCACCGGCCGCACGAGCCGCTCCATGTCGAGCATCCGCTCGCGGTCCAGCGACTCGCCGATCAGCCACGAGCCGCCGCGCGGCTGCGCCGCCGTGGCGACCGCCCGGGCCTCGGGCGTGCCCGCCGGCGCCGGCTCGGGCCCGGGCCCGTGCTCGTGGGCCGCCGGGCGCTCGCGGCGCAGGGCAGCCGGGATCGGCAACGCGGATGCGGCAGGGTCACTCATCTGAGGGAGGGATCGGCGCCCGCTAGCACAGTTGGAAACGCCCGCTGCAGAGATAGACAAATAGGCAGGCGCCCATGCACCGCCCGGGCGGTGCGCCGTGGGCCCGTACAGGCACGACCTGCGGGCGCCGCGACGGCGCACCGCCCTGCCGGCTGGCGGCTCAGCCCCCGAGCACGAGCTCGGCGGCGGCCCGCAGCGTGGCCGTATCGCCGGAGAGGAGCAGCGTCGTGACGATCGACTCGCGCCAGCGCGCGAGCTCGTCGCGGATCTTCTCCTTCGGGCCGATCAGCGACATCTCTTCGATCAGCTTGCGCGGCACCTTGGCGGCGGCCTCGTCCTTGTTGCCCGCGAGGTAGAGCTCGGCGATCTCGTCGACCTCCTTCTCATACCCCATCCGGATCGCGACGTTGGCGTGGAAGTTGGTGCCTTTGGCGCCCATGCCGCCGAAGTAGAGCGCGTAGAAGGGCCGCAACATGTCGGCGGCCGCGTCGAGGTCGTCGGAGACGATGAACGGAACGGTGGCGTTCACCTCGAAGTCCTCGACGGTGCGCCCCGACTCGGCCCCGCCCGCCCTGCGCGAGAAGCCTTCCTGCAGGTAGGAGCGATACACATCCTGCTGCTCGGGCGAGAAGAGCATCGCGAGCCATCCGTCGCACAGCTCGGCGCACAGCGCGATGTTCTTCGGTCCCTCTGCTCCGAGATAGATCGGGATGTCCGCGCGCAGCGGGTGAATCGACGACTTCAGGGGCTTTGCAAGGCCTGTGCCCCCAGGCAGCGGAAGCTTGTAGTGCTCTCCGTCGGCCGTCACCGGCCCCTTGCGCGCCCAGATGTCCCGCAGGATGCCGATGTACTCGCGCGTGCGGGCGAGCGGCTTGGCGAACGGCATCCCGTACCAGCCCTCCACGACCTGCGGGCCGGACACGCCGAGGCCGAGGATGAAGCGACCGCCCGAGAGGTGGTCCATCGTCATCGCCGCCATCGCGGTCGCCGCGGGCTGGCGCGCGGACATCTGCACGATCGCGGTGCCGAGCTTGATCCGCTCGGTCTTCGCCCCCCACCAGGCCAGCGGGGTCAGGCAGTCGGAGCCGTAGGCCTCGGCGGTCCAGATCGAGTCGAAGCCGAGGCGCTCGGCCTCGGCGATCGACTCCTGGACGCCCGGCGGAGGCCCGCCCGCCCAGTAGCCCGTGTTCAGCCCCAGCTTCAACTCGCCAGCCATCTCGCGGGACTATATTTGTCAACCCCGAGGGCAGGAGGAGCGATGGCAGTTACGGTTGGGGTTCTGGGCGACACGCGACGCGCGACGCTGCAGACGCTGTGCGACACGTTCGCACCGTCGCTGGAGGTGAACGGCGGTGAGGAGACCGAGCGCGCCTTCTACGCGCGCTCGGCATCGGACCTGGGCGTGCCAGCCCAGATCGAGCGCCTGCTAGCGCTGACGGCGCTGCCGGAGGAGATCGAGGCCACCGGTCAGCTGCTCGACGCGCTCGCGGCGCAGGGCTTCGACGCCGGTGACCTCGAGGCGCGCACCGCGCTGCTGCACGCGATGGCCGACGCCTCGGCCGAGGTCAAGTTCGGCCTTCGCCAGCTGCGTGCGCTGACGTTCCTGTTCTTCTACGGCCTCGCCACGCCCGAGCAGCCGAATCCCAACTGGGACGCTATCGGCTACCCCGGCCCGCGCACGGCCGCGCCCTCGCCGGCGCAGGCGCCGAAGACGATCCCGCTGCTGCCCGTCAAAGGCGAGACCACCGAGCTCGACGCCGACGTGTGCGTCGTCGGGTCCGGCGCCGGCGGCGGCGTGATCGCCGCCGAGCTGGCCCGCGCCGGGCGCACCGTCGTCGTGCTCGAGATGGGCAGCTACCGCAACGAGTCCGACTTCCACCAGCTCGAGCTGCAGGGCATGTTCGACCTGTACCTCGGCGGCGGCCTCGCCGCCTCGGAGGACGGCTCGATCGCAGTGCTCGCGGGCTCGACGCTCGGTGGCGGCACGGTCGTCAACTACATGAACTGCATACGGACCCCGCAACCGATCCGTGAGGAGTGGGCCGCGCACGGGATCGCCGGAATCGACGAGCCCGCCTACGAGCAGCACATCGACGCCATCTGGCAGCGCCTCGGCGTCAACGACACGGCCACCTCGCAGAACCGCACGCACAAACGGCTGATCGCGGCGTGCGAGGAGCTCGGCTATCCGCACCGCCCGCTGACGCGCAACGCCGACACCTCCTGCGAGGACCCGAGCACGTGCGGCTACTGCTACGCGGGCTGCCAGACGGGCTGCAAGCAGTCCACGATGAAGACCTTCCTGCAGGACGCCGCCGACGCGGGCGCCTACTTCGTCGTCGGAGCGCGCGCCGAGCGGATCCTCACCCACCAGGGCCGCGCCCGCGCGGTGGTCGCCACCGTCACGCGCGAGGACGGCTCGACCGGGGAGCTGACCGTCAACGCCCCGACCGTCGTCGTCGCCGCCGGAGCGATCGAGTCGCCCGCGCTGCTGCTCCGCTCGCGGATCGGCGGCCCCGCCGCCGGCAGGCACCTGCGGCTGCACCCCGCCTCGCTGATCGCCGGCGTCTACGAGGAGCCGATCGAGGGCTGGATCGGGCAGATCCAGTCGGCGCTCTCGGACCAGTTCAAGGACCTCGAGGGCGAGCACGGGTTCCTGATCGAGGCCACCACCGTGGCCCCCGCGATCGTGGCGATGTCGCTGCCGTGGGAGGACGGCCTGCAGCACAAGCGCACGCTCGCACGACTCGCGCACGTCGCGCCGTTCATCTCCGTCGCGCGCGACCACGGCGAGGGCCAGGTGGTGATCGACGACCACGGTCGCGCCGTCACCCGCTGGGGCTTCGGAGACGACGTCGACGCGCGCCTGTTCAGGCGCGCGATGGTCGAGCTCGCACGCCTGCATCGCGCGGCGGGAGCGAAGGAGATCATCACCTTCTACCAGCGCCCGACGCTCAGCTGGCGCGAGGGCGAGGATTTCGAGGCCTTCCTCGGCTCGATCGAGAACGGCTCGCTGGCGGCCAACGACATCGCCGCGTTCACCGCCCACCAGATGGGCTCGTGCCGTATGGGCTCTGATCCGGCCGAGTCGGTCGCCGACGGGCGCGGCGAGCTGCACGACACGCGCGGGGTGTGGATCGGCGACGCCTCAGCGTTCCCGACCGCGCCCGGGGTGAACCCGATGATCTCGATCATGGCGCTCGCGCACCGCACGGCCAGCGAGATCCTCGCGGCCCGATAGGGCCGCCTAGCGCTCGACGAGCGCGAGCGTGAAGCCGTCGTAGCCCTTGCTGCCGACGGTCTGGATCGTCGTGGCCGTGACGCGCGGCTCGGCGCCCGCCTGCTCCAGGAAGCGCCGCATGCCCTGTGCGCGCACGTCCTCGGTGCCCGCGTCGGCGATCGCGCCGGCGCGCACGACGTTGTCGGTGATGATCAGCGACCCGGGCCGCGTCAGCTCGAGCGCGAAGGCGAAGTACTCGGGCGTCGTCTGCTTGTCGGCGTCGATGAACACCACGTCGAACGGGCCCTCGCCGCGATCGCGGATCTGTGCGAGCGAGTCGAGCGCCGGGCCCACCCGCACCGCGGCGACCTCACCCATCCCGGCGCGCGCGAGGTTCGCCTCCGCGACGGCGGCGTAGCCGGGGTCGAGCTCGAGCGTCACGAGCCGCCCGCCGGCGGGCGCCAGCGCGCGCGCCATCCAGATCGTGCTGTAGCCGCCGAGCGTGCCGACCTCGAGCACGGTGCGCGAGCCGTGGATCCGCAGCAGCAGGTTCAGCAGCCGGCCCTGGTTCGCTGTCACCTGGATCGGCGGCAGCCCGGCGGCCTCGCTCGCGCGCAGCGCCTCCTCCAGCTCGGGGTCAGGGCCGATCAGCAGCCCGGCCGTGTACTCGTCGACCGCGTCCCAGAGCTCTGCGCTGCTCATCCGACACGCTCCTGCTCGCGCGTGATCAACGCCACCGGGATCGCGAGGCCTGCCGAGCGCGACAGCGTCGCGATCCGCCGGCCCGGCTGCTGCGCGTCGCGCACCGTGCCCGCGTGCGGGGCCAGGCGGGCGACGGTCTCATCGATGTCCTCGACGAGCAGCGCGAGGCCCCAGAACGTCGCCGGGCGCCCGGCTCCCCCGGCGCGCTCGATCACCTCATCGGGCTCCTGCACGACCTCCAGGATCTCGCTCCCGAGCCGGAAGAACGCCTGCCGCGGCGCGCCGGCGGCCGTCGGCTGCTCGCGGATCCGCCGCAGGTCGAGACCGGCCGCCTGCAGCGCCGCGACGCTGCGGTCGAGGTCGGGCGAGATCGCCACCACGTGATCGATCGCGAGCGCCCCGTTCGCGTGCGCCGCGGCGGGCGCGCGCTCCGGCGCCTGCGAGCGCTCCGTCGGAAGCCCGTCGAGCTGCTCGCCGAGCAGCTCGCACAGCGACCAGCCGACGATCCCGCCGCCCGCGGCCTCGCCCGCGAGCTCGAGCTCGACGCTCCCCAGCTCGCAGGCGTCATCGCGCACGTCGAAGCCGAGCGCGGCCCAGCGCTCGGGCTCGTCGGCGATCGTGATGCGGTCGATGCTCGGCATGTTCGGCTCTGCGCCCCTCCTGCGCCGGCCCCTCGGCGGGGCGTCACCCGGCCGCTAGAACTGGTGCAGGCGTGAACGGTACACCCCAGCCCAGCGAGCGCAGGCGGCTGACGATCCTGGCCATCTGCTGTATGAGCCTGCTGATCGTGGCGATGGACAACACGATCGTGAACGTCGCGCTGCCCTCGATCCGGCGCGAACTGCATGCCTCGCTGTCGGGCCTGCAGTGGACGATCGACGCCTACACGATCGTGCTCGCGAGCCTGCTGCTGCTGGCCGGCTCGACCGGCGACCGGCTCGGGCGCCGGCGCACGTTCCAGACGGGCCTGATCGTGTTCTCGGCCGGCTCGCTGTCGTGCAGCCTCGCTCCGACGCTCGGCTGGCTGATCGCCGCCCGCGCCGTGCAGGCGGTCGGCGGCTCGATGCTCAACCCGGTCGCGATGTCGATCATCACGAACGTGTTCACGGAGCCGCGCGAGCGCGCCCGCGCGATCGGCGTCTGGGGCGCGGTCGTAGGAATCAGCCTCGCGCTCGGCCCGATCGTCGGCGGCGCGCTGACGCAAACGGTCGGGTGGCGCGCGATCTTCTGGATCAACGTCCCGATCGGGATCGCGGCGGTCGTGCTGACGGCGCTGTTCGTGCCCGAGTCGCGTGCCGCGCGCCCGCGGCGCGTGGACCCCCTCGGCCAGGTGCTCGTGATCGTCGGGCTCGCGAGCCTCACCTACGCGATCATCGACGCCCCGCGGGCGGGCTGGACCTCGGCCCAGACGATCGGCCTGATCGCGCTCTCGTTCCTCTCGCTCGGATGCCTGGTCGCCTACGAGCTGCGCCGCCGCGACCCGCTGATCGAGCCGCGCTTCTTCCGCAGCGCGCCGTTCTCGGGCGCGACGCTGATCGCGATATGCGCGTTCGCGGGCTTCGCGGGGTTCCTCTTCTTGAACACCCTCTACCTGCAGGACGGGCGCGGCTACTCGGCGCTCGAGGCCGGGCTCTGCACATTGCCGATGGCCGCGCTCGCGATGGCGTTCGCGCCGCTGTCGGGGCGGCTCGTGAGCGGCCGCGGCCCGCGCGCGGCGCTCGTGATCGCGGGGGTCTGCATGACCGCGGCCGCGCTGGTGCTCACGCAGGTCAGCGACTCGACGCCGCTCGCGCTGCTGCTCTGCTGCTACGCGGTGTTCGGCGCCGGCTTCGGAGCCGTGAACCCGCCGATCACCTACACCGCGGTCTCCGGGATGCCGAACAACCAGGCGGGCGTGGCGGCCGCCGTCGCCTCGACCAGCCGCCAGGTCGGCCAGACGCTCGGCGTCGCGCTGACGGGATCGATCCTCGGCTCGGGATTGGCGATCGCGGCGGGCCCCGGCCTCGCCAGCGCGAGCCACCCCGCCTGGTGGCTGATCGCCGGGTGCGGGGTCGCGGTGCTCGTGATCGGCGTCCTCAGCACCGGCGCGTGGGCACAGCGCACCGCCCGCGGCGCCGCGTCGCTGTTCTCCGAAGACGAACCGGCCGAGGCCGAGCGGCTGGCCGAGCCCGCGCGGACCCCGGCATAGGATGGGCGCATGAGCAGCCACCCCCACCCCGACGAGGCCCCCGGCTCGCAGCCCGCGCGCCGTTGGCCGCTCGTCCTTCTGCGCTACGTGCTGCCGGCGGTGGTCGTCGTGGCGGGGATCGTCGTGATGGCCTTCGGCGGGGAAACCGATCTCGAGGGCGGCGGCGGGATCGTCAGTGCGGGCCTTGCGATCTTCTTCATCAACTGGCTGTTCCGCGCGGGCGCGAGCGGCGACCGCGAGCGCGAGCGCGAGGACCGCGCGCGCGAGTACTTCGACCGCCACGGCCACTGGCCCGCCTGAGGCGGGGTTGCGACAGCTGGGCATAAGCGTGCCACGGCGTTTCTCCAGCGGTCCAAGGAAAGGGCTCCTCGAGAAGGCGAGAATCGGGCGATGGGACAGCAGGTCGAAATGGCGCCGATGAGCGGCTACCAACCGCAGGCGCCGTTCCTCGACGAGTTGTTCGAGGACGACGGCTCGCCGCGGCCCGCGGCCGCCAGCCTCGTCGGCCACCTGAACGCGATCGGGCGCGAGGGCCTGATCGAGGCGGGCCGTCGCCGCGACGCGCTGTTCATGCAGCAGGGCATCACCTTCGAGACCAGCGCCGCCGCCGGCAGCTCGCACGAACGGCCGTTCCCGCTCGACCTCGTGCCGCGCGTGATCAGCGGGGGCGAATGGGTTTCGATCAAGCGCGGGCTGGCGCAGCGCATCCGGGCGCTCAACCACTTCGTCGACGACGTCTACCACGCTCGCGAGATCGTGCGCGAGGGGCTCGTGCCATGGCGCCTGGTCGTCTCGTGCAGCCACTTCGCGCGTGCCGTGCACGGCATCCGGCCCCCAGGCGGCGTGTATACGCACGTCGCCGGGTGCGACCTCGTGCGCCACAGCGACGGCAGCTGGAAGGTGATCGAGGACAACGTGCGGATCCCGTCCGGGATCTCCTACGTGCTCGAGAACCGCGCGGCGATGGCGCGGCTCGTGCCCGAGCTGTTCGCCTCCTACCGCGTGCGCCCGGTCGAGCAGTACCCGCAGCTGCTGCTGCGCGCGCTGCGCGCCGTCGCACCGTCCGCCGAGAGCGAGGCGACCGTCGTCGTGTGGACGCCGGGGCCCGCCAACCCTGCCTACTTCGAGCACGCGTTCCTCGCGCGCCAGATGGGCGTGGAGCTGGTCGAGGCCTCCGATCTCGTCGTGCGCGACGACGTGCTCTACATGCGCACCACGCGCGGGCTCGAGCGGGCACACGCGGTCTACCGCCGGCTCGACGACGACTTCGTCGACCCGCTCGAGTTCCGCCCGGACTCGCTGCTCGGCGTCCCGGGGCTGGTTCGCGCCTACCGTGCGGGCAGTGTGGCGATCGCGAACGCCTTCGGGACCGGGGTCGCCGACGACAAGGCGATCTACCGC
The DNA here is from genome assembly GCA_963782575.1 of uncultured Solirubrobacteraceae bacterium. Classification (GTDB taxonomy): domain Bacteria; phylum Actinomycetota; class Thermoleophilia; order Solirubrobacterales; family Solirubrobacteraceae; genus Palsa-744. Next base: position 203,761 of record CAWAKI010000006.1, read on the forward strand.
TTCGTGCCCGAGATGATCCGTTTCTACCTCGGCGAGGAGCCGATCCTCGAGAACGTCCCCACCTATCTGCTGTCCGAGCCCGAGCAGCTCGAGTACGTGCTCGCGCGCCTGGACGAGCTGGTCGTCAAGCCGACGGGCGAGTCGGGCGGGCGCGGGGTGATGATCGGCCCGCACGCCTCCGAGCAGGAGCTCGCACGGATGCGCGCCGTGCTGCGCGAGCACCCGGACCGCTGGATCGCCCAGGAGCTCGTGCGGCTGTCGACGGTCCCGACCGTCTGCGACGACGGTACGCTCGCACCCCGGCACGTCGACCTGCGGCCGTTTGCGGTCTTCGGCGAGCGGATCGACATCGTCCCCGGAGGCCTGACGCGGGTCGCGCTCGAGGAGGGCTCGCTGATCGTCAACTCCTCGCGCGGCGGCGGCTCGAAGGACACGTGGGTGCTCGAGGACGGCGACGACGGTGACCGCACCGGAGGCGGCTGGGGCGGCGGGTTCCCGATCTCGGACACGCAGCCGCCCGCGCTCCCGGGCCTGCGCTACGGCGGCTGGACCGGCCAGCAGCAGCAACAGCAGCAGTCGCTCCTGGGCGCCGGGGATGCGGCGAGCTGATGCTCGCGCGGATCGCCCACGAGCTGTACTGGCTCGGGCGCAACCTGGCGCGCGCCGAGTTCACCGCCCGCGCCGTCGACGCCGTCTCCCAGGCCGAGCTGCAGGGCCCGTACGAGGGGATCGGCGTGAGCTTCGGCTCCGGCGGCCTGCTCGCGATGCTCGGCGACGCCAACGAACCGCCGACGAACGGGGCCACGGCGCTCGACCACCTGACGCTCGACCCGCAACGTCCCGGCTCGATGCTGGCGAGCATCGAGCGCGCCCGCGAGGGCGCCCGCACGGTGCGCGACGTGATCAGCGCGGAGATGTGGGAGGCGATCAACACGACCAGCCTCGGCCTTCGCGGCGGCGCGCAGCCCGGCTGGGCCGCGCCGGCGACGACCGCGCTGGCCTCGCAGTACGTCAAGGAGCGCACCGCCCTGATCTGGGGCGTCGCGAGCCGCTCGATGCTGCGCGACGAGGCCAAGAGCTTCCTCGACGCGGGCGGGCTGATCGAGATCGCGGACATGGTGCTGCGCATGCTCCGCGTCGCGCTGCCGGCCGGCGAGCCGGAGACCTCCGACGGCCACGCGCTGATCCTGCTGCAGGCGGTCGGCGGCTTTCACGCCTACCTGCGCGCGGTCACCGCGCCGCCCAATGCCCACCCGGTCGCGCGCTTCCTGCTGTTCGAGCGCGCCTACCCGGACAGCGTCGCGGCGTGTGTCGACTCGCTGCACGAGGTCTTCACGCTCGCCGACGCCGGCCCGCGCAACTCGAAGCCGGTGCTGCGCGTCAGCCGGCTGGCGGCCGACCTCGACTTCCAGCGGCGCGCGCTGCCCGACGGCGCCGAGCTGACCGAGATCTGCGAACAGACGCAGGGCGAGCTCGCGCGCATCGACCAGGACGTCGCCGAGCGATACTTCGCCGGGGCCGGCGGCGCGAGCGAGCGCAGGTGAGAGGCAAGTGCACTTCGCGATCCGATACCTGACCGAGTACCACTACGACGGCCCCGTGACCGACAACCTGAACTCGCTGCGCGTGCGCCCGGCGACCACGTCGACCCAGCGCTGCGACGAGTTCCACACGCGCATCGATCCGGAGGCGCGCGTGAGCCGGCATCTCGACTACTTCGGCACCGAGGTGATCGAGTTCGGCATCCCTGCGGGACACGCCCACCTGACGATCGAGGTCCGGGCGCGCGTCGTCACCTCGCTGCCCCCCGATCCCCCCGAGGGCTCATGGGACAGCCTTCGCAGCGACGCCTATCTCGACGCGGCGGGCGAGTTCGCGCTGCCGTGGCAGGACCAGCCGGCGATCCAGGGACTCGAGGAGCTCGAGCGCGAGACCGACGGGGACACGCCCTTGCAGGCGCTCGAGCGCCTGTGCCAGCTCGTCCCCAACCGCTTCGAGTACCAGCCGGGCGCGACCTACGTCGGCTCGGACGTGAGCGACCTGCTGGCCGCCGGCGCGGGCGTGTGCCAGGACTTCGCGCACCTCTCGCTCGTGCTGCTGCGCCGCCGCGGCATCGCGGCGCGTTACGTGTCGGGCTACCTGTGGGCCGCGCCCGAGGGCGACGGCACCGATTCGCTGGAGGTCGACACCCACGCGTGGCTGGAGGCGCTGCTTCCAGATGGCGGGGTGCGCGGCGAGCCGGTGTGGGTGAGCGCCGACCCGACCAACCGGCAGCTCGGCGGCGAGACGCACGTCAAGATCGGCCACGGGCGCTTCTACGCCGACGTGCCACCCGTCAAGGGGCTCTACATGGGCGGCGCGTCCTCGAGCCTCGAGGCGGCGGTCCAGATGACCCGCCTCGATCCGCAGGCGGGCGCGCGCGCCTAGCCGTGATAGCCGGCCAAGAGGCCGGTGAACGCGAGCGGCTGCTGGGCGATGCCGCTGCATTCTTCTTCTGGCGCGGCTTCGCTGCCCAGGCACGGCCGGTCGCGGTTCACCGCCCAGAAGCTGACGCGCGCAAGGTGGTGTTCGGCGGCGAACGCGAGGATGGTCTGGAAGTCTTCGAGCGAGACGGTCTCGGAGGCTTCGTCGGTGTGGCCGTTCATCGAGGAGACACCCTCGTGTTCGTAGGCCGCGGCCGCCGAGAGCCCGTATGCGGAGGAGATCGCTGCTCGGAGCCCTTCGAGCGCGCGGATCGAGGCGTGGCCCATATCGGTCCGCGGCACTCCGAAGTCGAACGGCATCACGGTCCAGGCGCTCGGCAGCAGGCCCGCCGCGGCGGCGTCGGAGATCAGGCTGAGCCCGTCGCCTTCCGGGCCTTCTTCGGCGGTTCCCATCGTGATCGAGATCTCGAGCCCGGGGTCGGCGCGCTGCACCTCGGCGAGCGCTTCGACGACCCGCATCCGCGTGCGCCGGTTGGTGAACTCGCCGTGCTCGATGTCGATGTCGATCGCGTGCAGGGAGTACGCGCCGATGACGCGCTCGTAGGCGGCCGCCAGCGCGCTCGGCGTCTTGCACGAGGTGCCGAGCTTCTTGCCGCTCCAGCCGCCGAAGGAGACGTCGACTTCGCCGCCCGCGGCGCGCACCGCTTCGATCGTCGCCTCCTCGCGGCCGCCGAGCAGCTTGCGCGTGCCGTCCCACTCCGGGTTGCACGAGCCCTTCGAGAGGATGAACGCGAGCGTCAGGTCGCGGATCCCGCTCGTTTCCATGACCGAGACCGGCTGCTGCGGGTCGCCCCAGCCGAGGTACTCGTAGGGCGCCGCGGTCTCGATCGGCTGCGCCCCGGCCGTCGCGGCTCCCAGGAGCAGGCAGGCCGTGCCGAGCAGCGCCACGAGCGCCGCGCGCCGGAGCCCCATCGCGATCATCGGCCTCCCCACGGCGCCAGCATAGCCCGACCCCCCGGCTCACCGCCGAGCTCGAGCGCGTAGGTCAGCCAGCGCTCGCGGCGCGCGCCGACGCGGTCATATACGGCCTGCGCGCGGGCGTTGTCGAGCGCCGTCTGCCACTCGAGCACCTCCGCCCCGCGCTCGGTGCAAAGCTCGGCGCAGGCTGCCATCAACGCATCGGCCACCCCCTGTCCGCGCGCGGACTCGAGGACGTAGAGGTCGTTCATCACGCCGATCCGCGCGGCGCGCGCGGTCGACCAGCTCCAGAAGATCGTCGCGAAGGCGATCGCGGGCCGCCCGGGTCGCGCTCCTCGCGCGCGATCAGCTGGACGCCCTCGCGATCGGGATCCTCGATCAGCGCACGCGACATGGCGAGCAGCGCCTCGTCACTCGGCTCGACCGCGTAGAAGTCGCAGTAGGCGCGCATCAGCGGCAGCAGCTCGGCGAGATCCGCCGAGCCGGCGCGGGCGATCGCGAGGGCGGGCCTGCGGGCATCGGCGAACTGCCGAGCGCCGGCCGCGCTGGGGCTATCCTGCCCTGTCAGGTCGTCCTCAGCCACGATGCCAGGCTAATGGAGCGGCGCCGGCGACCGATCTGATCCCGATGCGCCTCCGTCCCCCCCTCGCCGGACTCGTCCCGCTCCTCGCCGCGGGCTCGCTGGCGATCGCCGCCGGCGGCTGCGGCTCGAGCGGCCCCGCGGCGGCGCTCGACCCCGTCGCGCAGGCCGCGGAAGCCACGACCCGCGCCGGCGGCGCGCAGCTCAGCTTGTCGATGGCGATCGACACCGGCGGTGCGGCCGGGACGATCCAGATGTCCGGGCACGGCTTCATGAACCTGCACGCCGAGGAAGGCGAGATCTTCATGGGCATGACCGGGGCGAGCGGCGCGCTGCCGGGGCTCCCCGCCGGCCGGCTGCAGATCTCCGAGCTGCTCGCCGACCACGCCGTGTTCGTCGGCTCGCCGCTGTTCGAAGGGAAGCTCCCCGGCGGCGCCCGCTGGCTGAAGGTCGACATCCAAAAGGCCCAGCAGGCGCTCGGGCTCGAACCGCAGCAGATCGCCTCCGGCGAGTCCGATCCGGCGCGCTTCCTGCAGTACCTGAAGGCCGCGGGCGCGACGGTCCACACCGACGGCGGCGCGACCGTGCGCGGCGTCCCGACGACGCGCTACAGCGGCAGCGTGAACCTGCTGGCGGCCGCGCGCGTGCTGCCGAGCAACGACCGCGCGGCGGCCGAATCGGCGATGTCGAACCTGGTCTCGAAAATCGGCACGAGCAGCTTCCCGTTCGTGGTGTGGATCGACTCGAAGCACATGGTGCGCCGGCTGCGCATGACGATCCCGACCGGCACCGCCGGCGCGAGCGCGAACATCGAAGAGGAACTGTTCGGCTTCGGCGCGATTCCCGCCGTGCACGCGCCCTCCGGCGGCGAAGTCTACGAAGCGCCGATTCCCTCGCTGTCGGCCGGAGGCTGACGCGTGGCCGGGCGCAAGCGCTCCGGCATCCCTGCCCGATCGGACGCGGTTGGCTTAGGCTAGGCCCGGGAGCCGGAGGGCCCCCGGCTCACCGGGGTCAGGGGTAGGCATCCGCGAGGCGAGATGAGGGACAGCGCCAGCAGCCACAGACGAGCCACCGGCGGCGCGCACCGCGGCGGAGAAACGCGCCTGGCGGTGGCCAGCGCGGCCGGCCTGTACGTGATCGGCGGCTCGCTGATCGCGACCTCCTTCCTGCTCCCGGAAGTGAGCTCGCCGGCCGGCGCCGCCGCGGTCGCGCTCGACGCGATGCTGACCGCGCTCGCGTTGACGCTGGCGCTGCTGTACGGGCGCCCGACGCTCGGCATGGCGTGGGCGGCCGAGCTCTGGGGGATCGTGATCATCGCGGTGCTCGTCGCCTCGACCGGCGGAGCGACGAGCCCGTTTGCGCTGCTGTACTTCTTCGCGATCGGGCACGCCGCCGCGTTCCAGCCGCGCGGGCGCTTCGTGTTCACGGCCGTCGCCGGGCTGGTCGCGTTCCTGCTGCCGCTGGTCTACTCGGAAGTCTCGACCAACTTCGGCGCGATCGCCTGCGTGGGCGCCGTGCTGGCGGTGCTGACCACGGCCGTCCTGCACATCGCGCTCGAACGGATGCGCGCCGACCGGCGCCGGCTCGAGCTGCTGGTCAGGGCCACGGCCAGGCTCGACGGGTCGCTCGACCCGCAGCAGACGCTCAGCCGGATCGCCGAGACCGCACTGCCCGAGCTGGCCGAGCTGTGCACGATCGACCTCGTCGACGAGGACGGCTCGCCGACGGCGACAGTCGCCGCGGCGGTCGCACCGCGCGCGGCCGAGGCGCTCGAGCGCACGGGCGCCGAGCAGCGCGCGGAGACGCTGCCCGGCGGCGCCCTGGCGCGCGCGCTCCAGGAGCGCGCGACGGTTGTCGAGGACCTCGCCGCGACTCCCTCGCTGGCCGCGGCGCTGGCCGACGCCGGCCACGCCGAGGACGGCATGGCGGTAGCGATCGTGCCGATGGTGGCGCGCGGGCGCCTGCTCGGCGCGATGTCGTTCGTGCAGCACGGGCGCCCGAGCCCCGGCCAGCTGCGCGTGCTGCAGGACCTCACGGGCCGCGCCGCGCTCGCCTACGACAACGCGCGGCTGTACGCCGAGCGCGCGCGCGTCGCGCACACGCTCAGGCGCTCGCTGATGCCGGCCGCGCTGCCGTCGATCCCGGGCCTCGAGCTGCGCTCGTACTTCCGGCCGATGGGCGCCGGCAGCGAAGTCGGAGGCGACTTCTACGACGTGTTCGAGGACGCGCGCGGCTGCTGGCTCGTGGTCGGCGACGTGTGCGGCAAGGGCGCCGAGGCGGCGGTCCTGACCGCCTTTCTGCGGCACACCACGATCGCCTACGCGCTCGACGGCAGCGGCGGCCCGGCGAACGTGCTCACGCGCGTGAACCGCGCGATGCTCGACCAGGACTTCGAAGGCCGCTTTGCGACCGCGATCCTCGCGCGGCTCGAGTTCGCCGACGCCGCCGTGCGCCTGTCGATCGCCGCCGCGGGCCATCCGCCGGCGCTGCTCTCGCGCGACGGCGGTCGCACCGAGGAGCTCGGCGACGGCGGCACGCTGCTCGGGATCTTCCCCGACGCGAGCATCCGCGAGTCCGAGACGATGCTGGTGCCGGGCGACACGCTCGCGCTCTACACCGACGGGCTCGCGGAGGCACAGGCGCCCACGCGGATGCTCGGCCCGGCCGAGCTGCGCGGCGCCCTCGAGCAGGCGCCGGCCGAGTCCGCGCAGGAGGCGATCGCGGCGCTGCTCGGGCTGGTCGACCTGAGCCAGGGCGCGCGCGATGACATCGCGATCCTCGCGCTGCGAGTGCAGGCGCCTGCGCGCGCGGCCCGTGCGGCCCGCGCGCGCCGCCTAGGAGCCGCTAGTAACTGCGGCTGTAGGAGCCTGTTTCGCCCGAGCCGCCCGTCGAGGTGCTGCTCGTGCCCGTCCCGGAGGACCCGACCGCCACCGCGGACCACGTGCCCACGTCTTTGAGCCCCTGGCCGCTCGCCTGCCCCGGCTTGTCGGATGCGAACGTGTAGAGCGGCTCACCTTTGTAGGTGACCTGCATCGTCCCTTCGGGGCGCCGCACGATCCCGAGCGCGGAGACGCCCGAGGGCGTGGCGCCGGAGGACACGGTCAGCGGGTGCCAGACCACCATGCACGAGCCGGTGCAGATGAACCTGCCCGGGGCCTCGCCGCCGAGGTGGTAGAGCGTCATGCCCGAGGAGTCGACGAGCACGGTGCCCCCGGCCGCCGGCACGCTCGCGGTGCGGACGGTGGCCGAGGAGGCGGACGAGCTCGCGGAGGCGTTGCTCGCGGACGAGGACGATCCAGAGCCCGAGCTTCCGCAGGCGGCTAGCGCCAGCGAGGCCACGGACATCAGTCCGCCGATTGCGAGAGTCGGCTTGATCACGGCTTGCTCCTGTCTGTCGTCGCCTCTGCCCTGCACCCTCATAAGACGGCCGCAGGCGCCATTCCTTCCCGGCTCGGACGCTGCTCAGGCGCGCTCGAGCGCGCGCCTGAGCCCGGCGTAGCTCTGGTCCGGAGGCATCGCCTGCTCGTAGACGGCCGCGGTGTCGGCCGCGTCGCTCGCGCCCGCGACGAGCTCACGGACCGCCGCGCCGAACGCCCGCTCGTCGAGCGATGCCTGCGAGCTCCTCGGCACGGCGCGAGGTATTCGCGCAGTTCGGCGAGCTGGCCGGCGACGTCCTCGTGGGCGCCGAAGTGCGTGATCGCGAGCGCCTGCGGGCGCCAGCCTTCGATCAGCTCGATCGACGCGCGCCAGGCGGCGAGGTCGATGTCCGGCGGCGGCGTCGGCGCGAGCCCGGGCCCGTGCCGACCCGCACGCCCGCGACGTCGCCGGTGAACGCGAGTCCGCTCGCCTCGTGCAGGTAGGCGACGTGGTGGGAGGCGTGTCCGGGCGTGTAGGCGACGCGCATCCCGGCGAGCGTCTCGCCGCCGCTCAGGACGCGCACCCGCTCGGCCGGGACCGGCAGCACCTCGCCCCACAGGCGCGGCATCTGCTCGCCGTACAGGCGCCCGGCGCTCGCCAGCAGCCGCGCGGGTCGACGAGGTGCGGGGCGCCGCGCTCGTGCACCCACACCTCGAGCTCCGGGAAGCGCCGCGCGAGCGTGCCAGAGGCGCCGGCGTGGTCGAGGTGGATGTGCGTCAGCGCAAGGGCACGCGGCGTGCGCCGCCGAGGCTGTCGAGCAGCGCCGGAAGGCAGGGCCGGGCCCGGATCGACGATCACGTCGTCCACGAGCCACGCGCCGATCACGCGCGAACGGCCGAGGTGCCGCAGGTCGACGAGCTCTGGGTCGGTGCTCGGCATGGCGAATGGACGGTCGCATCCCCGGCGGGCTCGAGGCGCTCGCCGGCGGCTGACTGTATCGCGGCGCAGCTCCTCGTCTCACGTCGATCTCGATGTGAAGGACGGGCGCCTGCCCGGCCCGTTCCATGATTAGTCGTGGAGATGTGCAGCGGGGCACGGGTCGCAGCGCGCCCGTCGGCGATCGTCTCGGGTGGCCAGAGCGGGGTCGACCGGGCGGCGCTCGACGTCGCGATCGAGTGCGGGATCCCCTACCGCGGCTGGTGCCCGCGCGGCGGGTGGGCCGAGGACATGCCCGACCCGCCGGGGCTGCTGGCGCGATACCCGGGTCTGCTCGCGACCCCCGCGCGAGAGCCGGCCGAACGAACGCGCCTGAACGTGCGCGACAGCGACGCGACGCTGATCCTGACGATGGGCCCCGCCGCCTCGCCCGGGACCGCGCTCGCCGAGCGCGAGGCGCGCGCGCTCGCTCGCCCGCTGGCGCTCGTCGACCTCGCCGGCTCCGAAGCCGACCAAGAGGACCGCATCCGCGAGCTGCTCGAGGGTCTTCCGGGCGCCCGCGCCCTCAACGTCGCCGGGCCGCGCGAGAGCGAGGCGCCGGGCATCTATCGCCGCGCGGCACGCTTGCTCGGCGCCGCCTTCGGCTAGGAGCCCCCGCGGGCGCGCACCCCCCCGTACGATGTTCGGCCGGCTCGCGCTCGGGGCCTGCACGGTCCGGCGCGGCCGGCGCCGCGGGCCCTCGCGCAACGGTTACAGTCGGCGCGTGCCGGCCTGCCGCCCAGCCGCAGCAGCGGAGCGGACGTGAGCCGCGAGCGCGCGATCCGAGCGAGCGCCCGCGGCCACGTGCAGGGCGTCGGCTTTCGCGAGGCGACCCGGCGGCGCGGCGCTGGCGCTCGGCCTGAGCGGCTGGGTGCGCAACGAGCGACGACGGCAGCGGTGGCGGTCCACGCCGAGGGGCCGGCGGACGCGCTCGACGCGCTCGAGCGTTCCTGCGCGACGGACCGCGCGGCGCGCGGTGCACGGAGTCGAGCTCGAGCGACGCGCCGCGTCGAGGGGCACGAGCAGTTCGCCATCCGCGGCGTCAGCGCCGGGCGTGTTCGTCGTGCAGGAGCACGCCGCGACCGCGCACCACTTCGACCTGCGCCTCGAGGTCGACGGCGTGATGCGCTCGTGGGCGGTGCCCCCGGGGCCCGTCGATGGACCCCGCCGTCAAGCGCCTGGCGGTGCAGGTCGAGGATCACGGGCTGCGCGCACAACGACTTCGAGGGCGCGAGCGGTGCGGGCGGCGTGATCGTGTGGGACCGCGGCGCCTACGAGCAGGGCGGCCGCGTGCCGTGGCCGGAGGCGCTCGAGCGCGGGCATGCGGTGTTCGTGCTGCACGGGCAGAAGCTGCGCGGCGGGTTCGCGCTGCAGCGCACGCGGCCCGGGCGCGAAGCCCCAGTGGCTGCTGATCAAGCGCCGCGACGCCGAGGCCCGTCCCGGCTCGGACGTCGTCACCGAACAGCCGGCTTCGGTGCTCAGCGGGCGCACGCTGGCGGAGCTCACCGCGGGCCGCTAGGCGCTGCTGCGGCCGCCCACGCCGGCGCGCGGACGGCCCCGGATGGCCTCTCGGCTGATGCGGAAGATGTGAGCAAGTCGTGAATGGGTGGCCCATGTTGAGGGAAGTTGTGCTTTAAGTAGGTCTGGCCACTTTTTAAACCTGGAGGGGTTTTCGTGACCGAGAAGCGCCGCGCGCCGGATGCGCGCATGCGCGCAGGCGCCGATAAGCGCCGCCGCGCACGTCGACCGGCCCCCGGATGGGGCGCTCGACACAAATGATCGCCACCATCCTCGCCGCCCTGGCGCTCGGACCGACCCTGTCCGTGAGCGGCCACACGCTGCACTGGACCAGCATGGGGCGCGGCTCCTACCGCGTCGGCACGAAGCTGCCGGGCAGGCGCGCGAGGTCGAAGATCGTCCGCTCGACCGAATATCAGCCACGCGCGCATCCGGGCGAGACCGTGACCTACGAGGTCCGCGCCGTGCACGACGGCACGTGGTCGAACGAAGTCACGATCAGCTGGCCTCTGAACGAACCGCCGCCGGTCGAAGAAGCCGAAGAACCGCCTGCCGAAGAAGCCGAAGAACCGCCCGCCGAAGAACCGCCCGTCGAAGAAAAACCGGCCGAAGAACCGCCCGTCGAAGAAGAACCGCCGCACACCTCCGGCTTCCTGGTCGGCCTGAACGCCGGCTACTGGAACGGAGAACAGTCGGACCTGCACACGATGGGCGCGAAGGTCGTGCGGCTCGACACGCCGAGCGACACGAGCGCGTGGGAAGGGGCCGGCCTGAAAGTGATCGCCGACATGTCGGGCCCGTACAGCTCGGCCGGGGTCTCCGGCGTCAACGTCTCGAACTACGTCGCCCGCGACCTGGCGCTCGTCAAGCGCGACCCGCACCTGTACGCGCTCGAGACGCTCAACGAGCCGGGCGGGAACTGGTTCTGGGGCGGCTCGAGCGAATCGGCCACCAACCGCGAAGCCTACGCGCGGCTCGTGGTCGCGGTCCATCAAGCGCTCGTCCGCGAATTCGGCGCCGCACGGCCGCTGCAGCTCTGCTCCTACGACGGCGGCCACGACAGCTCGGTCGCGTGGGGCGAAGCCTGGACCGAGGTGCCGGGCGCGCTCGCCGCCTGCGACGGCATCACCGTGCATCCCTACGGCGGGACCGGCACGCGCGCGAACGCGATCCTCGGCAACCGCCGCCAGGTCGAAACGGCCGAGCACGTCGGCAAGCCCGTGTATGTCACCGAGATCGGCTTCCCGACCAAGGGTCCGACCGGCGACAGCCTCAAGTACACCGAAGCCGAACAGGCGTGGGCGCTCTACCAGTTCGACGAGTGGGCGGCTGCCCAGCCGGACGTGCCGGCCGTGACCGAGTACGGCTACCGCGACGGCGAAGAAGGCGGCGGCTACGGAGTCGAGACCCACGCCGGCGTCAAGAAGCTCGCCTGGACCGCGATGCAGGAGCTGACACGCTCGCTCGCGTGCACCGTCTGCCAGCCTTGAGGGGCTGGCGCGGATAGCAGGAGACACCGGCCTCGGCGCTGATGTCGGCGACGCCGGCCGAGAGGTACCCGGCGCCCACGCACAGGCAGATCATCGCGTCGACGAGCGCGGGGCACACGGCCCTGCGCGAGCCCTCAGCGCACGCGCCGTGTCGTGCCGGGCGGCAGCGCGGCCAGCAGCCGCAGCCGCCCCCTGAAGCCCGTGCCGCGGGCGAGCGCCCGGCGCAGCGCGGCACGCCCGCGCCGGGTCGGAGCGCTGCCCCCGGCGCGGCCGTAGCGCCGCTCGCGCAGCGCCGCGACGTAACCGGCGGCGATGCGTTCCCCGCCGGCGTGAAGGCGCCGCTCGAGCCCGTTCAGCGTCGGCTGCTCCCCGCCGGCGTGCGGCACCCGCAGCGCCCGCGCGAGCTCGGCAACTGCAGCGCCTCCGTCGCCGTCGAGCAGGCGCCGCAGCCGCAGCGCGCCGAGCAGCGCCACCGCGGCGGCGAGAAGAGCCGCAGCGCTCAGCAGCGCCGGCAGGAGCGCCCCGTCGCCACCCCGCCCGGTCCCCCCCGGGACGGCGGCGGCGGCGCGAGCCGCGGATGTCCTGTGGGCGGCGGCCGCCGGCGTGGCCGTGCCGAGCAGCTTCGCCTTCGCGAGCGAGGGAGCGAAACCGACCGAAGCCGCGCCGCCCGGCGGTGTCGGGTCGAAATCGATCCAGCCGACACCCGCGAAGAAGACTTCGACCCACGCGTGGGCGTCGACCGCGCGGACCTGCCAGGTGGCGCGCACCGGGTCATAGAGCAACGGCTTGAAGCCGGCGCCGACCCGCGCCGGGATCCCGTCCATGCGCAGCAGCAGCGTCATCGCGCCGGAGAACTGCTGGCAGTAGCCCGCGTGCTGGGCGAAGAGGAACGACGCGAGCGGGTATCGAGCGGCGGCGACGTGTTCGTCGTAGCGGTAGCCGCCGAGCAGGAACCGCTCGACTCGCTCGGCGACTTCGTAGCTGCCGGCGCTGCCCGCCGCCAGCCGCCGCGCGAGCGCGAACACGCGCCCGTAGGGCGAGGCTTCGATGCGCCGGGCGACCGCGGGGTCGGCCGCGGGCGCGAGTCCGGGGGCGACGGGACCGACGGTCGCGGCGCCGGTCGAGGGCTGGGCTCCGCCGCCGGGCGTCGGCAGCTGGAACTGCACGTAGGGCATGTACGCGGCTGGGAAGGTCGGCGGGGCGGCCCGCAGCGCGGCGGGACCGGCCGACGGCCTGTAGGAGCTCACCTCGTACAGCGTCCCCTGCTCGGTGCCCGAGGCGCTCGAGAGTGTGCCGTCTTCGCCGCGCTGGATGCTCCCTCCGCCGGGTGCCAGCCAGCGCGAGAACACGGGCACCCCGTCGCCGCCGGCCAGAAGGGTCGAGCGCAGGCCCGCGACCGAGAACGTGGCGCGCGCCTGTTCGGAGACGGGCACCTGCGTGCGGCGCCCGAGGTCCGCGCGCAGCGATCCCGGCGGGTTCGCCGAGCGCACGAACGCGACGCCGTCGAAGCGATCGAGCGAGGTCACCCGCAGCAGCGCCGGGTGCGACTCCTGGATTTCGAACATCACCGCCTTCGAGCGCGACCACGGCATCGGGCCGTAGGTCTGGTCCCACTCGAAGCTCGCCGTGGCGGCTTCGGCGGCCGGCGGGTCGCGGTATGAGATCCACGGCCTGGAGGAGCTGAGCAGCGGTCGCCCGAGCAGCGCGACGAGCGCCACCGGCAGCAGCCAGGCGGCTGCGCGCGCCGCCTGGCCGCGCGCAGCAGGCGCCCACAGCCACATCGCGCTGAGCCCGAGCAGCAGCAACCCCTTCACGGCCGGGACGCCGGCCGGAGCGTTGGCCACGCCGGCGATCAGCAGCGCGACCAGCACCCCGTAGGCCGCCAGCCGCCGGCCGGCGCGCGCGCGGTCTGAGGGCCAGAAGCACAGTGCCGCGGCTCCGAGCAGCGCGACCGGCACGACGGCGAGCACCGCCAGCCTGGTTTCAGGGGCGCCGCCGCGATACGGCCACAGCCAGCCTTCCAGCCCGCGCACGCCGTGCGAGAGCTCCTTCGCAAGCGATCCCCAACCCCACGGCCACGCGCGCCGTGCCGGCACGCCGAGCGCCAGCAGGCAGAGCGCCAGCGCGAGCACGAGCATCGCCGCACCGGCCGCCGCGCGCGTACGTCGTGGCAGGCGCTCGGCGTAGGCGAGCGCCGCCGCGGCGGCCGTCGCGACCGCCACGACGCCCAGCACGCGGCCGACCGGAGCCGCCACCAGGAGCCGCGCGTATTCGAGCGCGGCATACAGAGCCAGAAGACCGAACGCCGCCACCATCAGGACCGGGCGCGCAGGGGTCGCCCCCGAGCCCACGCGGGGCGCGCGCAGCGGACGGGGCCCCGGGACGGCCGCGGCCGGGGCGCTCATGCTGCCCTCGCGAGCTGCGGGCACGGCTGCACGGCGCAGCCCGCGATGCTCGCGAGCACCGGACCGGGGCCGGGCAGCGGCGTGAGCGTGCAGGCGGCATGGCGAGCGGCGCTGCCGGGCTCCGGCCGGCGCGCGAGCACGTGGATCAGCAGCCGCGCGCCCGCGCTGGCGCGCCAGTGCAGCTCCGGGCCGGCCTCGAGCACCGCCAGCGCGGCGTGCAGCCGCGCCCAGCCCGAGAGGTCGGCTGCGACCGGCCGCGCCTCGGGGAACCCGGGCAGCAGCAGCGAACAGCCGCCGCGGCGGGCGAGCGCGACGCACAGCGAGGCGGTTGCCCTGATGGCCTCGTCGAGCGCATCCGTCGAGGCCGCCCCGCGCGGGTCGACTGCGATCATCACCGCACCGAGCGGCGCCTCGCGGTCGGCGCGGCGCTCGAGCAGCACGCCGGTGCGGGCCACGCTCGGCCAGTGGATCCGCGAAGCCGGGGCACCCGGCCGGTAGGGCCGCAGGCCCTCGGCGCCGACGCCGTCCTCGCGCCGCCCATAGGGATCGGACAGCCCGAGCAGCGCCTCGAGGTCCGCGCGCGGCACGCTCTCGATGCGGGGCAGCACGAGCAGGCGCCGCACCTCAGAGCGACGCCCGCTCGCGCAGATCCCGAACGGGTCGGCGAAGCGGACGGCCGCCGGGCCGAGCACGGCCTCGCCGCGCCGGCGCGGGCGCAGCCGCAGCTCGGCGCCGGCCGCACGCCCGCGGGCCGGCTGCCACGGCTGCCCGGGCGAGCTCTGCAGCTCGCCCTGGCCGAGCACCAGCGGCCAGCCCGAGGCCCGCACCCTCAGCAGGCACTCCTCACCCTCTTCGACGCTGTCGCGGTCGAGCTCCACGGTCACGGCCACGCGACGCGCGGCCAGCCGCATGCCGCCCTCGGCGCCGAGCGCCAGCAGGACCAGAGCGACCCCCGGCACGTACAGCGAGGACAGCGCGAGGGCCCCCGCGACCAGGCACAGACCGAGTCCCGTGAACCCGACCTGCCGCCCGCGGCTCACAGCGCCGGCACCGCCTCGATCGCCGCCGCCACGATCTCGCGCCGCACCGACGGGGCCACACCGGGCGCCAGTAGCAGCCGGTGGTCGAGCACCGAGTGGGCCAGCGCCCGCACGTCGTCGGGGAGCACGTGGTCGCGTCCATCGAGCGCCGCCTCGACGGACGCGGCCCGCAGAAGCATCAGACCCGCGCGCGGACTCGCGCCGAGCTCTGCGCGCGGGTCGCGCCGGGTCTCCTCGAGCAGCGAGACGATGTACCGGCGCAGCGCTTCGGAGGAGTGCACGTGCGCGACCGCCGCCTGCGCGGCGACCACCTCGGCCGTCGTGCTGACGGCCGAGAGCTCGAGCACACGGTCCCCGCCGGCGTGCTCGGCGAGCATCGCGGCCTCCTCGGCCGGCGAGGGATAGCCGAGCGACAGCCGCATCATGAAGCGGTCGAGCTGCGCCTGCGGCAGTGCGTATGTGCCCTCGAACTCGATCGGGTTCTGCGTCGCGAGCACCACGAACGGGCGGGCGAGTTCGTGCGTGGTCCCGTCGACCGTCACGCGCCGCTCCTGCATGCACTCGAGCAGCCCCGACTGCGTCTTGGCCGACGCGCGGTTGATCTCGTCGATCACGACGATGTTCGCGAACACCGGCCCGGGCCGGAACTCGAAGCGGCCGTCGCGCTGGTTGAAGACGTTGGTCCCGACGAGGTCGGCGGGCAGCATGTCCGCGGTGCACTGCACGCGCGCGACCTCGGCCTCGATCGAGGCGGCCATCGCTCGCGCGAGCGCGGTCTTGCCGACGCCGGGGAAGTCCTCGATCAGCACGTGCCCGCCCGCGAGGAGAACGGCCAGCAGATCGCGCGTGACGCGGTCGGACACCCGCACCGCGCGCGCGATGTTGGCGGCCACGCGCGCCCCGAACTCCTGCACCTCAGCCGGTTCGAGTCGGTCGAGCGCGTCCATCGCCCCCGATGCTACGCCGTGGGCTAGGCAGCGGTCACGATCGGCGTGCGCCCGATCACAGCGTCCCGCGCGTCCAGCGCGGCGGCGGCGAAGCACGGCCCCGCGCCGTGCGCGCGGATCGCCGTCTCGAAGCCGCTCGCGGGCGCGCTCGAGAGCGCGCTCATCGCGTCGGCCGAGGAGCCGGCCAGCAGCTGCCAGGCGCGCACGCCGGTGGCGCCGTTCCAGCTCGCGTGGACGGTGGACGCACCGGGTCTCCCGGTGACGGCGATCGCGGGCTGCTCGGCGGGCGTGCCCGCCCAGGGCTGGCGGAACGCGCGGTAGCACTCGTACTGCCTGCCCAGCAGCGCGTCGAACAAGATCCGCCCGGAGCGATCGAATTCGCTAGCGCGGGACTTCGCCCCAGCCCACGAACACGTTGCCGTTCGGCAGCAGCTGGACGTTGCCCTGGCTGCCGGGCAGCGCCCGGGGTGCGCGTACTGCGCGACCATCCGTGCCGCCATCGCCTGCTCGTCGAGCTCGAGCACGAGCCCGCGCGAGCGGCGCTCGACCGCCGGCGTCGCGCCGTTGTCGAACAGGGTGAGCATGCCGTCGGGCCGGCGGCGCGCGTCGTGCTGCCAGGCGAACGCCGCCCCCGGGCGCGAGCTCGAAGTCCGAGCGCTTGCCGCCGAGGCGCCAGCAGATCCGCCCGCGGCGGTCGATCTTGTAGATGGTGTGCGTGTTGCGCGAGGAGACCAGGAAGTTGCCGTCGCTGTCGAGGGCGATCGAGTTGATGTGGAAGAAGTCCCATTCGGCGTCGACGGGCACGTAGGACTCTTCGAGCGGGACGCTGCTCGAGGCTGTGCCACTCGAACAGCACGCGCCCCGGTGGCGGGGTCGAGCTCCTGGAAGATCGCGTCCTGGATCGTGCCGTGGCGGAGCCGCCGCGCGGCGCAGGTCGGCGCCCGTGATCACGTAGCTGGTCAGCAGAACGGTGTCGCGCGGCGTGATCAGGAACTCGTGCAGATCGCCGCGCAGGCCGTGGCCCGCCTGCACGCGGCGGATCGGCGCGGTAGCTGGTGTCGGCGATCACGTATTCGCCGACCCCGTGGCCCGATTCGATGCTGCCCTCCCACCACGTCAGAGCCGGCGCTCCGCGGTAGCGCTGGACGCGGAAGTTGGTCGTCACGCTTTCCCTCCAGCGGCTGCTCCCAGATCGGTCTCGCCGCGCGTCGTCGACGATCACCGCCCCGGCCTGGCCGACGGGCGAGTTGTAGGGGGCGATGAAGATCGGATCCTCCGAGGCGCCCGCCTGCAGTCGCGTGACGGTCAGCGCGGGGATCTGCAGGTCCGGCCGCGAGCGCCAGCGCGGCGCGGCGGGGGGCCCGGCGGGGCGGCTGCCGAGCGCCTGGACGGCGAGCTCGCCCAGCGAGCCGGCGGCAGCGAGCCCGAGCACGCCGGCGCCGGCCCTCCCGAGCAGCCGCCGGCGCGTGATGGTGGCTCCGGCCGAGGTCATCCACCACCCATCTAAGCGACGTCGTCTAAGCGCATCGTGAACCCCGGCGGCGCGGTGCCGCCGGCGGGGCCGGTTTCCGGGCCGCCGCGGTCAGTGCGGGACCGCGCACGAGAGCAGCTCGGAGAGCGCGCCGCAGCGGCGGTCCGCGGC
Source organism: uncultured Solirubrobacteraceae bacterium (assembly GCA_963782575.1). Taxonomy (GTDB): domain Bacteria; phylum Actinomycetota; class Thermoleophilia; order Solirubrobacterales; family Solirubrobacteraceae; genus Palsa-744. The sequence goes on from CAWAKI010000006.1 coordinate 221,116, forward strand.
CCCGTCGCGGGTCGTGCTCTCGATCATCCCCATCCTCCTTGCTTCTTCCCGCTCGGCGGTGGAGCCACGCGCCTGATCACGCCGCCCCGCGCGCTCAGCGGATCTGGACGCCGTTCGGGCGGGGCTCCTCCTCGTCGGCCGCCATCCGCATCGACAGGCGCAGCTGCGTCCGGTCGATCGGCGGCGACGGCTCCTCGGAGGGCTCCTCCCCGTCGGTGGCCGGATCTTCGAGCAGCGCGCGCGTGTGCGGCGAAGGGGCCCGCGTGGCCGCCTCCGGATCGCCGAGCACGACCCTGTCGCGGCCTTCGCCCTTGGCCGTGTAGAGGCCGTCGTCGGCGACGCTCAGAAGGCCCTCGAGCCCGCTCGCCTGCTCGGAGTCCGTCACGCCGAAGCTGACCGAGAAGCGGGGCGTCTCGCCGTTGCGCGCCGCCCCGAGCGTCTCGCGCAGCCGGTCGAGCACGTCGCGCGCCTGGAAGCGGTCGAGCCCCGGGAGCGCGATCACGAACTCCTCGCCGCCCCACCGCGCGATCAGGTCGTGCTCGCGCAGCGCCTGCCTGGCGGTCTGCGCGAACAGGCGCAGCGCGCGGTCGCCCGCCTCGTGGCCGTGCGTGTCGTTGAGCTCCTTGAAGCGGTCGAGGTCGGCGATCGCGACCGCGAAGCGCGTCTGCTGGCGGATCAGCTCGCGCAGCCTGCGCTCGGCGGTGCGCCGGTTGACGAGCCCGGTGAGGCCGTCGGTGGAGGCCTGCAGCTGCGTCTTTTCGAACGCCCTCACGGTCCCGATGCGAGCCCCGGCCTGCCCGGCGAGCACCGACAGCTGGTGCACCTTCTCCTCGTTCAGGGGCCGCCCGTCGGGACCGGTGGTGTGCAGGACCCCGAGCGCGCGGCCCATGAAGCTGACCGGCACGCACGCTGCCGAGCACGCCCCCGACGCGCGGCCGCGCAGCTGCGGACAGGCGTTCAGGTCCTCGCTCGGAATCGAACACGACCGCGGTGCCACGCCGCACCGCCACGCACGAGAACGGCGAGCGCACGGGGCAGCCCGGCGCGGGCGCGCCCGGGTTGCTCGCGGCACGTGCGAGGTTCGCGCGGCTCGAATCCGAAAGCAGCAGCTCCATCGGAGTCGGCTCGGCGATGTCCGCCATCGCGCGCTCTACGACGTTGAAGACTTCGTGCTCCTCGTCGGCCATCTCGAGCGCCTCCGTGAGGCGTCCGGCGAAGCCGTCGCGCTGCACCTTCTCTGTGAGCTCCTGCTCGAGTCGCACGCGATCGGTCGTATCGCGCGCGTGCAGCACGATCCCGCGCAGGCTGCGGTCGGCGCGCAGGTCGGTCGCGCGCGCCTCGAGGTGGCGCCATTCGCCGGCCGCGTTGATCAGGCGGAAGGTGAACTGGTCGGGCTCGGCGTCGGCGGCGGCGCTCGCGAACGTCGCCCGGTCCTCCTCGTGCACGAAGCGCAGCAGCCCGTCGCCGTACAGCTCGGACACCGGACGCCCGACCATCGCCGAGACCGAGCTCGAGACGTAGCGACAGCCGCTCGCGCCCATCACGATCACGAGATCGGTCGTCGAGAGCGCAAGGCTGCGGAAGTGCGCGTTCTGGCGCCGGGTCATAGCGAGCAGCGCGCCCGCGAGCAGCAGCGTGATCAGCAGCCCCCCGATCCCCAGCACGAGCTGGCGCCCGAGGAGGCCTTCCAGATCGGATTCCTCGACGCGGCCGACTTCGCGCGCCGCGCGGAAGGCGAGGCTCGAGCTGAGCGCCGCCAGTACGCGCAGGCGCATCACCGGGTCGAGGGCGGCGACGTTCTCGCCGCCGGTTTCCGGCAGCCCGGCCATGCTGCGGTGCGCGAGCACGGCTTCGCCGGTCGCCGTCAGATCGGAGACGAGGTGCTGCTCCTGCACGAACTGCGAGGCCAGCGCCGGGCTTTCGGCGGGCGGCAGCGCGGTTCGGTCGTCGTCGCCGTTGACGCTCGGCGCGGTGCCGCCTCCGAGCAGCGCGCCGGACGATTCGCCGAGCAGTCGCGCCGTGTAGGCCGGGTTGGCCTGGCGCCCTTCGCGAACGAGCAGTATTTCGGCGAGGTACCGTTCGGCGAGCGTCCGCTGGCGCGCCGCGATTTCGATCACCGCGGTGCGGTGCTGCGAGCTTTTCGTGGCCGTCACCGAGAGCGCGATGATCGCGGTGAAGACCAGCGCGACCGTGATGAAGATCGCGATGATCGCCCGGCGGCCGCTGGCGGTCCCGACGATCGGCTTGGAGGAGGCGACGCGGCCGAGCATCAGTCCACCACCAGCTCGCTGTGCATGCCGGCCATGTAATGGCCCTCCATGTTGCAGAACAGCACGTAGCGGCCCGGCGCGAGGTGGACCTCGAGCGAGCGCACCGCACCCGGCTTGCCGGGCTCGAGCGACCCCGGCTCCTGGCGTTCGACCGCTTCCTCGTCGACGGTCAGCCCGTCGGTGCGCAGCGGCAGCGCGCCGTTCGGCGAGGGGGCGATGATCAGCTCGTGGTCGGTGGCGCCTTCGTTGTGCACCACGAGGCGGTAGTTCCCGGCCCGCAGGGTCGCCGGCGCTTCGATGTGGAAGTCGCGCTCGCTCACGGCCACCGCCGGTGCGCCGCCGTGCGCGTGGCCCTGGGCGCCGCAGCCGGCGGCGAGCGCAGCCGACAGCAGCCCTCCCGCCGCAAGCAGGGCCCGGAACGCCTTGATCGTGCGCGGAGTGCGCATCTCACGCACGGATCGGCGCGCGCGCCTCCCCCCTTTATGGGAGAAATCTGATTCCTCAGCGCAAGATCGCAGCCGATATTCGACGAGAACCCGGCGTCGCCCCGGACCGGCGGCCCGGCGGGGTCCCGGCGCCCTTTGTCCGAGGGCTGCCATAAGGCATTCGTATGGCAGCGGCGGAGGATCGATCTGGACGATCGGCGTCGCTGACCTTGAGGTATCGTCGCCGGGAGTTGGCGGAGCGTGATCTCGACGTGGTCGTCTTCGGGGCGACGGGGGTGACGGGCAGGCAGGTGGCCGCCCATCTCGCCGTGCGGGCGCCCGAGGGTGCCCGCTGGGCGGCCGCGGGCCGCGACGCCGCCCGCGTGACGAGCACGCTCGCGGACTGCGGAGCGCAGGCACCGGAGACGCTCGTCGCGGATGTCTCCGATCCCGCATCGTTGCGGTCGATGGTCGCGCGAACCCGCGTCGTGCTCGACCTCGTCGGCCCGTACACGCTCTACGGGCGCCCGGTGATCGAGGCTTGCATCGCGGGCGGCGCGCACTACGTCGACCTGACCGGCGAGATCCCGTTCGTGCGCCAGGTGATCGACGAGCTCGGCGGCGCGGCCGAGGCCGCCGGTGTGAAGATCGTGCAGGTGTGCGGCTTCGAGGCGCTGCCGGCCGACATGGCGGTGCTGCTCGCACGCGAGGCGGCGCGCGACCGCTTCGACCAGGAGCTCGCGAGCGCCGATCTCCTGTTCACGGTGCTGGAGACCCCGCCCGGGATGCCCCGCCTCTCGGACTCGGTCTCCGGCGGTACGTTGCAGAGCGTGGCGGCGATCGCCGGGCACGAGGACGCGGCGGTGGCGATCGACCCTGCGGCGCTCGTCGAGGACCCGGCGACGGCGGCCGCGATCCGCGCGGCCAGCCCGTTCACGCTCGCCCCGCGGCGCGCGCCCGGCGGCGCCGTGATCGCGCCGATGATGCCCGCGGCGTTCATCAACCCCGCCGTGATCCAGCGGACAGGGGTGCTGCTCGCGCAGGCGCGGGGCGGCGCACCCGCACCGATCCGCTATCGCGAGGGGATCGCGCTCGGCGGCGGTGCGGCGACGCTCCCACTCCGCTATCTCGCCGCCGGGGCGCTCGCGGGCAGCCAGGCGCTGCTGTCCTCGCTGGCGCGCGCTCCGCGTCCGGTGCGCGGTCGCGTGGGGTCCGCGCTCGGCGCGGCGCTGCCCGGCTCGGGGTTCGGCCCGCGCGCGGAGCGGCTCGAGGGCTGGCGCTGGAGCATGACGCTCGACGCCCGCACGACCGGAGGTCAAGAGCTGCGGGTGCTGGTCGAGGGCGACGGACACCCCGGCTATCTCGCGACCGCCAGGATGCTGGGCGAGGCGGGGCTGTTGCTCGCGCGCGAAGGCGCCACGAGCGCCATGCGCGGGTGCCTGACGCCCGCCGCGGCGCTGGGCGCGGCCAGCGCCCCGAGCTTCTCCCGCGCCGGGCTGCGGTTCAGCGTCGCTTAGCTCCTGGGGCCCCCGAGGGAGAGGCCCCCAGGATCACGCGGGAGCCTCTCCCCCCGAGACCCCTCTCAAATCAAACGCGCGCGGGGGCTCCGGGTTGGACGGCAGCGGCCCGGCGGCACAACTCGTCCAAACGTGGGATCGAAAGGAGCGGGGACCCTTCCTAACGTGGGATGGGCAGCGGCGCGCGGTCGCTTGTTCACCCCCCTGACGGTGACCGCAGAGCCCGCCGCTGCGCGCCCTGGCCGCCTGCGACTCACACAGCGGGTCCGCGCGGCCGGGGCGAATCTTCTTCATCGCCTCGCGCTTCACGCTCAGAGCCGGCCCGCTGGTCGCCCGCCCACGTGCTCGCGGCCGGGGCCTCTGGGCGCTCAGAGCGCCGCTCGAGCCCACCGCCGAGCAGGGCTCGGCCGAGCGGCGCTTCCCGCCGGGGTGCGAGGCACGCGGCACCGCCCGCCCGCAGCTCTAGGCTGCGCTGCGTGAGCGCGAGCGGCGCAGGCGGACAGCAGCCCGCAGCACCCGGCGAGGAGCAGCGCGTGCTCGGGGAGCGCGAGGTGACCGCCTCGACGATCGCCAACATCGGCCCGGGGATCGACTTCTACTTCGCCTTCGGCGTGATCGCCGTCACCGCCGGCGTGGCGGCTCCGCTGACGATCCTGGCGGCGGGCGTGGCGGTCGCTCTGCTGGCCTTCGTGGTGGCGGAGTTCACGCGCATCGAGCCCTCGGCCGGCAGCTTCATCTCCTACGTCGAGTCTGGCCTCGGACGGACCGCGGGCGCGCTGACCGCGATGCTGATCGCGCTCGGCTTCACGGTCGCGATCGCCGGCGTGTTCACGATGTCGGGCGGGATGATCTCGCTGACGCTCGAGCATTACACCTCCTGGGACCCGAGCTGGCTGCCGATCTCGCTTGTGATGACGCTCGGCGGCGTCGCGCTCACGCTGCGCGGCGCCGGCAGCTCGACCGCCACCGTCGCGGTCGCGCTCGTGGCCCAGCTCGCCGTGATGATCACGTGCTGCGTGGTCGTGCTGACCGACCCCTCCACCCACCTCTCGAGCGCGCCGTTCTCGCCGGCCCACCTCTCGGGCGGGCTGGTCGGCCTGTCGGCCGGGTTCCCGCTCGCGCTCTACATGTTCATCGGCTGGGAAAACGGCCCGGCCCTGGCCGACGAGACGCGCGAGCCGGAGCGGACGATCCCCAGGGCGCTGTATGTGTCGATCACCGCCGCAACGGTGCTGTTCGTGCTGTTCGCGTACACGACGATCGCGGGCTTCCACTACGACACCTCCTCGATCGGGCGCGCGTCGGTGCCGTTCCTGGAAATGACCGACCACTACCTCGGCTCGTGGGCGGTGCTGGCGTGGCTGGCGGGCATCGCCTCGGTGCTCTCGACGCTCGTGGCCGCCGCCAACTCGCAGGCGCGCACATTGTTCGACGGCGGCCGGCAGCGGCTGCTGCCGGCGGCGCTCGGCCGCTCGCGCCCGCCCGGCGAGACGCCCGTCAACGCGCTGGCCGCGATGACCGTGTCGGGGCTCGGGATCGTGACTGTCTGGTGGCTGTGCCACGAAACCGGCCTGATCGCCGGCTCGAGCGACCCCGTGAACCTGTACGCGGAGAGCTCGACGCTCGGCACGATCCTGATCCTGTTCGTATACGTGCTGGCCGCTGTCTCGCTGCCCGCGTTCATGTGGCGCCGCCACCGAGACTCGTTCTCAGCACTGCGCCACGTGGCGATGCCGCTGCTCGGCGTGCTGACGCTCGTGATCCCGTTCGTCGAGCTGTTCGCACCGGGACAGCCCTCCCCCTACGACCTGTTCCCCTACATCTCGGTCGCGGCGCTGCTCGCCGCCTGGGCAGCCGCGCGCTGGAGGGTCGCCCGGGGCGCCGCGACGGCCGCAGACCCCGCAGCCGGCTGATCGCCGCCCTCTAGGCCTGTTCGCGCCGTCGCACCAGGTGGGAGAGGTCTTCCTCGCCGGGGCGGATGCCGGCCTTCATCGCGATCAGGCGCGCGGACACCTGATGCATGGTGATCGTGCGCTCGTCGCGGGCGCTGCCGACGAACGACGAGAGCCACTTGAACAGCACGATCCAGCGGTTCTTGAAGCCGGTCAGGAAGGTGATGTGCACGAACGCCCACATCAGCCAGCCGATGAAGCCCCCGACCTTGATCCCCTTGAAGCTGACGACCGCGCGGAAGCGCGAGATCGTCGCCATGCTGCCGAGGTCGCGGTACACGAAGGGACGCTCGGTGCTGTCCCCGCTGAGCCGGCGCCCGATCGTGCGGGCGGCGTGCATGCCCGACTGCATCGCGACCTCGGCGACTCCCGGCAGACCGTTCAGCGACATCATGTCCCCGACGGCGAACACCTCGGGGTGACCGGGCAGCGTGCAGTCGGGCAGCACCTTCACGTGCCCCGCGCGGTCGGTCTCGGCGCCGGTCGCCTCGGCCAGCATGCGCGCCAGCGGCGAGGCCTGCACCCCCGCCGACCAGACCTTCGTGCGGCATGCGATGTGTTCTTCGCCGTCGGGGCCCTGGACGACGATCTCCTCGGCGCTGACGTCTGTCACGCGGCTGTGCATGCGCAGCTCGACCCCGGTGCGTTCGATCTCCCTGGTGGCGATCGCGCACAGGCGGTCGCCGAACGTCGCGAGCGGCTCTGCGCCGCCGTCGAAGAGCAGCACGCGCGCGCTGGCGGGGTCGATGCGGCGGAAGTTGTCACGCAGCGCGCGGCGCGAGAGCTCGGCGATCTGCCCGGCCATCTCGACGCCCGTCGGACCGGCGCCGATGACCGCGAAGGTGAGCCATGTCCGCTGAGCCGCCGGGTCGTCCTCGAGCTCGGCCATCTCGAAGGCGCCGAAGATGCGCGCCCGCAGCTCCAGCGCGTCGTCGACGGTCTTCATCCCCGGCGCGAACACCGCGAACTCGTCGTGGCCGAAGTAGGAGCCGGTGGCGCCCGCGGCGACGATCAGCGAGTCGTAGGGCACGGTCACGGGGGGGCCCACCGGGCGCACGGCGGTGACCGTGCGCGCCTGCAGATCGAAGCTCTGCACGTCGGCCAGCTCGACGCTCACGTTGCGGTGCCTGCGCAGCACGGCGCGCAGCGGCGGCGCGACCGCACCCTCGGAGAGGATCCCGGTCGCCAGCTGGTAGAGCAGCGGCTGGAACGTGTGGTGGTTGGTGCGATCGATGAGCGTCACCTCGACCGGTGCGCGCCGTAGGAACTTGGCGGCGAACAGCCCGCCGAAGCCCCCACCCACGATCAGGACGCGGTGCGAAGCGGCCGCCATCAGGCGGCGGTCCCGGGCGCGGCACCCCGCTCGGCTCCCGCGGTGGGTGCCGCGGGCGCCGCGGCGGGGCCTTTCACGCGAGAGCGGAACACGTAGAAGGACCAGCCCTGGTAGAGCAGCACGACCGGGAACAGGACGACCGCCACGATTGTCATCACCTTCAGCGCATAGCCGCCCGAGGCCGCGTTGCTGACGGTGAGGTTGTAGGCCGAGTTCGTGCTCGACACCAGCACGTTCGGATACAGCTCGATGAAGATCGAGCCGACCGAGGCCGCGATCGCCGCCGCCGAGCAGGAGAAAGCCCAGCCGTCGTGCTCGCCGGGCGCGAGCAGCGCGGCGGCGATGACCGCGATCACGGCCAGCGCCTGCACCGGGTCCGGCACGTCGGGGCCGCCGAGCGTGCGCGTCCAGGCGACGAACCCGATCACCAGCGCGATCGCGATCCAGCCGAGCGGGCGCGAGATCGCACGCGCGCGCTCGCGCAGCTCGCCGGTCATGCGCAGCTTGATGAACGTGGCGCCGTGCAGCAGGCACAGACCGAGCAGCGTCAGCCCGGTCCAGAGGCCATAGCCGGTCAGCAGGTCCACGAAGTTGCCCGTGTACTCGTGCGAGGAGTCGACCGGCAGCCCGTGCAGCAGGTCGCCGAGACCGACGCCCAGCAGCAGCGGCACGAGCGCGCTGCCGGCCGTCAGCGCCCAGCGCCAGCGCCGCCGCCACGAGGCCTCCGTGCGTTTGGTCGTGTACTCGAGCGCCACGCCGCGCGCCATCAGCGCGAGCAGCACGATCAGCAGCGGCAGGTACAGCGCCGAGAACATCGTCGCGTACCAGCTCGGGAAGGCCGCGAAGGTGCCGGCGCCGGCCACGATCAGCCACACCTCGTTGCCGTCCCACCAGGGCCCGATCGTGCTCACGACGAGCTCGCGCTCGGGCTCGTCGCGCCCGATCGCCATGTGCAGCATGCCGACGCCGAAATCGAAGCCCTCGAGCACGAAGAAGCCGACCCACAGGACCGCGATGACGACGAACCAGAGCGTGTGCAGGTGGAGCATCGGCCTAGTACCCCATCGCCGGGGCGGCCGCCGCCCCCACGTCCTCGTCGCTCTCCAGGCCGCGGCGCGAGTAACGCAGCATCAGGATGAGGTCCGCTGCCCCGAGCACGATGTACACGAGCACGAACGCGATCGAGGCTGATCCAGATGTCGGTCGAGCTCACCGACGGCGAGTTGGCGTTCACCGTCTTCATCAGGCCCTGGACAATCCACGGTTGCCGCCCGTTCTCGGTCAGGAGCCAGCCCGCCGTGTTCATCACGAACGGCGTGAGGACCGCCCACACCGCGAGCCGCAGGAACCACTTCGATCGCTCGAGCGCGCCCCTGTGCAGCAGCCAACCGCCCCAAAGAGCGAACAGCAGGATCACAGTCGCCAGATATGCCATCACCCGCATCGACCAGTACTGGATGAACACGTCAGGAACGTAGTTCCCGGGCCCATATTTCTTTTCGTATTCCTTCTGCAGTTGGTTCAGGCCGGTGACGGCACCGTTCCATTTGCCCGTCGCGAGCACCGACAGCAGGTGTGGGATTTCGATGATCTGCGAGGGGGTCTTGTCGTTTTTGCCGCCCCCGATCTGGAACGCCGAGAACGAGCACGGCTGGCAGCTTTCCCACTGTGCCTCGGCCGCCGCGATCTTCATCGGCTGGTATCTCGTCTCGACTTCGCCGAGCTTGTTGCCGACGAACACCTGCAGCAGGATCACCGGCATCAGCACGATCAGCGACATGCGCGCACTCACTGCGAAGGTCGCCGTCTCGCGGCCCTTGCGCAGGTACCACGCCGAGACCGCGAGCATCACCATCGAGCCGGTCACGAGCGAGGCGAGGATCACGTGGACGTAGCCCCACAGGAACGTCGGGTTCGTGAACAGGGCGCCGATGTTGTTCAGTTCCGGCTGGCCGTGGCTGTTGAGCACGTAGCCGACCGGGTGCTGCATCCACGAGTTCGCCGCCAGGATGAACATCGCCGAGAGCATCGAGCCGATCGCGACCAGCCAGATGCACGCGAGGTGGACGCGCTTGGGCAGCCGGTCCCAGCCGAACAGCCACAGGCCGAGGAACGTCGACTCGAGGAAGAACGCGGCCAGGCCCTCCATCGCGAGCGGAGCACCGAACACATCGCCGACGAACCGCGAGTACGCCGACCAGTTCATCCCGAACTCGAACTCCTGCACGAGCCCGGTGACGACACCGACTGCCACGTTGATCAGCAGCAGCACGCCGAAGAACCGCGCCAGGCGCCGGTACTCGGGGCGGTCGTTGCGGTACCACGCCGTCTGCAGCAGCGCGATCAGGAACGCGAGCCCGATCGTCACCGGCACGAACAGGAAGTGGTAGATGCTGGTCGTCGCGAACTGCCAGCGGGCGAGGTCGTTGGTCATCGCGCGCCCACTCAGCCCAGACGGGCCAGAAGGTGATCACCCACCCGTATCGCGTTGGCCATCGCGGTCAGCGCCGGGTTCACCGCCGAGATGCTCGGGAAGAAGCTCGTGTCGACCACGTACAGGTTGTCGACCTCGTGGGCGCGGCAGTCGGTGTTCAGCACGGAGCTCGCCGGGTCGGTCCCGAAGCGGGCCGTCCCGGCCTGGTGGGCCACGCCCGCCACCGGGATCTTGTTCTCGAGGTAGGCCCAGCGCGGGATCAGGTGGTGCTCGTGCATGCCGAGCCTGCCGAGCAGTGAGCGCAGCTGGTGGAAGAGGCGGTCGCGCGCCGCGTCGTTGCTCGCGCTGTAGGCGAGCGTCAGCCGCCCCTCACCGTCGAGGCTGACCCGGTTCTCAGGGCGCGGCAGGTCCTCGGTCGAGAGCCAGAAGTCGATCGCGTGCTCTGCGACCTCCTCGAGCGAGAGCCCGAACGGCGCCAGTTTCGTGATCACCGGCTTCTCCCCGCGGTACATCGCAGGGACCGACTTGCCGACCATCTGGATGTTGCCCATCGGGTACTCCCAGGCGTCGCTCGCGAAGTAGTAGTCGTTCACTCCGAGCGTCTTCTGGAAGACCGTCGGGTTTGGCTCCTTGGAGAGCGCGAGCACGGCCTGGCTGTTGTGGAACATGTAGTTGCGCCCGAGCTGGTCCGAGCCGTTCGCGAGCCCGTTCGGATGTGCCTCGCTGCGGGAGGAGAGCAGCAGCTTCGCCGTGTTGGCGGCGCCGCAGGAGACGACCACGACGTCAGCCTCGAAGGACTCGCGCGCGCCGTCGCGCTCGATGAGCACCTCGGTGACGCTCCCTCCGGAGGCGTCGGTCCTCAGCTCGACGGCCATCGCGTTGGTCAGCAACGTCACGTTGTCGTGCTCGAGCGCCGGGCGCACCCCGAGCACCTCGGCGTCCGACTTGGCGTGGACCAGACAGGGGAACCCGTCGCAGCTCGAGCATCGGACGCAGTCGCTGTAGGGCCGGTTCGCCTCGTCGAGCATCACCCCGCACGGTGCATGGAAAGGGTGCAGGCCGGCGGCGGCGAGGTCGTCGGAGAGCTGCTGGATGCGCGGCTCGTGCGAGACGGCCGGGTACGGGTAGGGACTGCTCGCGGGACCTTCGGTCGGATCCTCGCCGCGGGCGCCGTGGACGCGGTAGGCGTCCTCGGCCTGCGCGTAGTAGGGCTCCATATCCTCGTAGGAGATCGGCCACGCCGGGGAGATCCCGCCGTGGTGGGCGATCTCGCTGAAGTCCTCGGGACGGAAGCGGTAGAGGGCCGCGCCGTAGAGCTTCGTGGCCCCGCCGACGAAGTAGTGCACCTGCGGCTGGAACGGGCTGCCGGAGGCGTCGTACCAGGTGTCGGGGCTGACGTAGCGGTTATCGATGAAGACGTCCGAGGCCGACCAGTTCTGCGGCTCGCGCGGCAGCCAGTCGCCGCGCTCCAGCAGCAGGATGTTCCGGCCCGAAGGCGCCAGGTGGCGCGCGAGCGTCCCGCCGCCCGCGCCGCTGCCGATGATGATCACCTCATAGCAGCTCGCTCATCACGAGCTCCGCGGCGCGCTCGGAGAGGATGATGCGCCCGGCGGCCTCGATCAGCGCGAGGTGCGAGAAGGCCTGCGGGAAGTTGCCGAGGTGCCGGCCGGTGCTGGTGTCGAACTCCTCGGCGTAGAGGCCGAGCGGCGAGGCGACGCGCAGCAGCCTTTCCATCAGGTCGCGCGCGCGCTGCTCCTCGCCGATGATCGCGAGCGCCGAGACGAGCCAGAAGGAGCAGATCAGGAAGCTTCCCTCCTTGCCCGACATGCCGTCGTCGGTCTCGTCGGTGCGGTAGCGCAGCACGAAGCCGTCCTCGGTCAGGTCGTCGGCGATCGCGAGCACGCTCGCGCGCATGCGCTCGTCACCGCCCGGCAGGAAGCCGAAGATCGCCGCCAGCAGGTTCGAGGCGTCGAGCGCGTCGGTCTCGTAGTGCTGGCGCAGCACGCCGCCGGTCGCCGACGCCGTGGGCGAGGATGTCCTCGCTTGATCTCCTTCGCGGTCGCGCGCCCAGCTCGCCTCGCAGCTCGCCGTCGCCGCGGATCGCCGGCGAGCGCGGCTGGCGCGGTCCATCGCCACCCAGCACATCAGCTTCGAGGAGACGTAGTGCTTGGGCTCCCCGCGCGCCTCCCAGATGCCCTGGTCGGGCTCGCGCCACACGCTCGCTCGCGCACTCCGCCTGCGCCTGCACGATCGGCCACAGCCGTGCGCGGCAGGCGCTGGCTGCGGCGCGTGTGCAGCAGGATCGAGTCGAGCGCGGCGCCGAAGACGTCGTTCTGGCGCTGGTCGAAGGCGCCGTTGCCGACCCGCACCGGGTGCGCACCCGCGTAGCCCGAGAGGTCCTCGCGCGTGGACTCGGTCAGGTCGCGCCGCCCGTCGATCCCGTACATGATCTGCAGCGCGCCGTCCTCGTTGCGGTCGAGGTCGGCGATGAACTGCATGAACTCCTCGGCCTCCCAGTCGAGGTTCAGGTAGTGCAGCGCCTGCAGCGTGAAAGTCGAGTCGCGCAGCCACGTGTAGCGGTAGTCCCAGTTGCGCTCGCCGCCCGGCGTCTCGGGCAGCGAGGTCGTGAGCGCCGCGACGGTCGCGCCGGTCGGCATGTAGGTCAGCCCCTTGATCGCGAGCGCCGAGCGCTGGATCGGGTCGCGCCAGCGGTGGTCGGGCATCCGCGCCTTCGAGCCAGTCGCGCCAGAAGCGCGCCGTCGTCGCGAGCGCTCGTTGGCCTCGTCGATGTCCTCCGGCGCCCCAGAGCTCCTCGGCCCACGAGAGCGCGCAGAACGATCTGCTCGCCCTGTCGCAGGGCGTGGCGCGCGCGCACCCAGTCGCCCTCGACCCCGAGCGCCATGGCCGGTGTGCAGCCGGAGGGTCAGCTCGGCGCCGGTCGCGTCGGCGCGGTGAGGCCGTCCTCGGCGACCGACCACTCGGCCGGCACGCGCCCGTAGTCGAAGACGGGTTCGCAGGTCAGCTCGATCTCGACCTCGCCCTCCAGGCAGACCGCCACGCGGACGAGCATGTGGTCGGCGTCTTCGTCGGTCGGCGGGCCGCGTGTGCGGGGTGATGAGATCGTCGCCGCGGCGCGGGCCGATCGTGAGCGCGTCGCGAACGACAGCCCAGCCGGTGGGCGTGCGCCACGTCGTCAGCAGCATGTTCGTGCCCGGCTCGTACGCGCGTGCGGCGGGCACGTTGATCCCGAACGGGCCGAGGCGGAAGCTCCCCGCCTGGCGGTCGAGCAGCATCCCGAACACGCTCGGCGAGTCGAAGCGCGGCACGCACAGCCAGTCGATCGCGCCGTCGGGGGCGACCAGCGCGCCGGTGTGGCAGTCGAGAGGAAGCCGTAGTCGGCGATCGGCGGGAACGGCGAGGGCAGCGCGGCGCTCTGGCGCATCTCGGGCTCGGACTGCTTGCGCTCGCCGCTGATCCTGCCGCGGTCGCCGTCGGGCTGCGAGGTGGTGGGCTCGGTCGTGCTCATGACTCCACCCAGGGTCCGTGCCAGCCGCCGAAGCCGGCGACGAGCCGCTCGGCCTCCTGCGGGCCCCAGCTGCCGGGCGCGTACGGATGCACCGGCGGCGGGCTTTCGAGCAGCGGTTCGAAGATGCGCCACGTCTCTTCGACCCCGTCCTGGCGCGTGAAACGCGTGCTGTCGCCGCGCATCGCGTCGAGCAGCAGCACCTCATACGGCGTCGGCGCCTCGCCCCCCTGCTCGGCGAACTCCATGTCGAGCGGATCTCCTCGGGCCCTTGCAGGTCGGCGCGGTGGGCGTCGAGGATCACGCGCGTCCCGGTCGAGGGGTCGAGCTTGACCACGAACTGGTTGGGCTCGGGCCGGCGCCGCCCGTGCTCGATGAAGCCGAGCCGCGGCGGGTGGCGGAAGACGGCCCGCATCTCGGTCTGCGTGACAGGCAGCCGCTTGCCGGTGCGGATGAACCACGGCACCCCCGCCCAGCGCCAGTTGTCGATCTCGAGCCGCAGCGCCGCGTAGGTCTCCGTGGTCGAGCCGGGCGCGACGCCGTCGATGTCGAGGTAGCCGTCGTACTGGCCCGCGCACGTAGTGGGCCGGGTCGGCGTCGTCGGATCGCGCGGAACAGCGCAAACTTGGCGTCCTTGAGCGTGTCCGCGTCGCGCGCCGCGGGTGCCTCCATCGCAGCGACCGCGACGACCTGCATCAGGTGGTTGACGACGACGTCGCGCAGCGCGCCGACCGGGTCGTAGAAGTGGCCGCGGTCCTCGACACCGAAGTCCTCGGCCATCGTGATCTGCACGCAGGCGATGTGGTTGCGGTTCCAGATCGGCTCGACCATCGTGTTGGCGAACCGCAGGTAGAGGAACTCGTCGGTGCCCATCTTGCCGAGGAAGTGGTCGATCCGGTAGAGCTGGGACTCGTCGATGTACTCGTGGATTTCGTCCGCGAGCTCGCGCGCCGAGGCGAGGTCGTGCCCGAACGGCTTCTCGACGACCACGCGCGCGGAGTCCGTGAGGCCCGGCGGCGGTGAGCTGGCCGATCACCCTGCCGAACAGGAACGGCGGGATCTCGAGGTAGAAGACCGGCGTGCGCGCCTCGCCGATCTCCGAGCGCAGGCGCTCGTAGGTGGCGGCGTCGGTGAAGTCGCCGCTGACGTAGGACAGCCGCGCCGCGAAGCGGTCGAACACCTCCTGGTCGAGCGTCTCGCCGGTGCCCTCGATGCATTCGCGCGGCGTGCTTTCGCAGCTGCTCGATCGACCAGTCGTCGCCGGCGACGCCGACGATCGGGCAGTCGAGCAGCCCGCGCCGCTCGAGCCGGTAGAGCGAGCGGAACGTCATCACCTTGGCGAGATCGCCCGTGATGCCGAAGATGACAAGGACGTCTGCGGTGTGCGGCTGCTCGCGCGCAGGGGCCGGCGACGGCGCGGTACGAGGCGGCTGGACTGTGCTCATGAATCGCCCTTCCGTCGAGGGTTGGACCGGCGACGCTGATCGACGGTAGCCATAGCTCTCTGGTTGTCCGCGGGCATCATTCGTTTCGGATGAGGTCCGCTCCTCGGTCCTTTGATCACCTGGTTCGGGTGATTCGCGCCGCGCGCCCGGGTGCGCCCATTACGCCATGAGCAGGGGCGCGGGAGCCCTCGACCCGAGACTGCTCCGCCACGCCCGCGCGACGCGCGCGTTCATCGCCTCCTCGGTCGCGGTCGGCTCGGTCCAGACGCTGCTGATCATCGCCCAGGCTTGGCTGCTCAGCAACGTGGTCGCCGAAGCGTTCCTGCACGGGCGGGGGCCGGGCGCGCTGCGGAGCGCGCTGATCGCGCTGCTCGCGGTAGTGCTGGCGCGCGCGGCGCTCGCCTGGGCGGCGGAGCTGCTGGCCGTGCGCGCCTCCTCGCGCGCCAAGTCGCAGCTGCGCAGCGCCCTGCTCGCCTCGGGCGCGAGCCTCGCCGCATGCGGCGAGACGCCGGGCGGCACCGGCGCGCTCGCGGTGCTCGCCTCGCGCGGGCTCGACGCGCTCGACGACTACTTCTCGCAGTACCTGCCGCAGCTCGTGCTGGCGGTCCTGTCCCCGGCGATGATCCTCGTCGCGGTGCTCGTCGACGACTGGGTCTCGGCGGCGATCATCGCGGCCACGATCCCGCTCGTGCCGCTGTTCATGGCACTCGTCGGAGCCGTCACCGGTGAACGCACGGCGCGCCAGCTGCAGGCGCTCGAACGCCTCGCGCGCAGGTTCCTGGATGTCGTCGAGGGGCTGCCGACGCTCGCGATCTTCGGCCGCGCGAAGGCCCAGCTCGAGACGGTCGCGCGCGCCGGTGAGCTCTACCGCGAGCGCACGATGGCGACGCTGCGCGTCACGTTCCTCTCCTCGCTGATCCTCGAGCTGGTCGCGACCGTCTCGGTGGCGCTCGTGGCCGTCGCGATCGGGCTGCGCCTGATGGACGGCGGGCTCGGGCTGCGCGCGGGGCTGTTCGCACTCGTGCTCGCGCCCGAGGCGTACCTGCCACTGCGGCGCCTGGGGGCCGCCTATCACGCGAGCGCCGAGGGCGCCGCCGCCGCCGATCAGGCGTTCGCGGTGATCGAGGCGCAGCCCGGCGTCACGAGCAGGGGGGCGCGCCCGGCGCCCGATCCGCGCTCCACCGGCATCGCGCTCGAGGGCGTGACGTTCGCCTACCCCGGGCGCGAGCGCCCCGCTCTGCTGGGCGCCTCGCTGGCCGTGCGCCCCGGCGAGACGCTAGGGCTCATCGGCCCGAGCGGCTGCGGCAAGTCGACGCTGCTGGCGCTCGTGATGGGGCTGCGCCAGGCGCAGTCGGGGGCCGTGCTGGCCGGCGAGCAGGAGGTGGCCGAGCTCGACCCGCGCTCCTGGCACGCGCGCATCGGCTGGCTGCCCCAGCGCCCGCACCTGTTCCGAGCCTCGGTGCTCGAGAACGTCCGGCTCGGTCGCGCGGACGCCGAGGAGACGCAGGTGAGTGCGGCGCTCGAGGCGGTCGGCCTGCGGGAGGCGGTGGATGCGCTGCCCGACGGGATCGGAACGCTGCTCGGGGAGTCCGGCCAGGGGCTCTCCTCGGGCGAGCGCCGGCGCGTGGCCCTGGCGCGGGTGCTGCTGCGCGAGGCACCGCTGCTGCTGCTCGACGAGCCTCTCGCGGGACTCGACGCGCACACCGAGCAGGTCGTGCTCGCGTCGCTGCGGCGTTTCGCGGCCGGCCGAACCGCGGTGATCGTCACGCACCGGCCGGCCGCGCTCGAGATCTGTGATCGCGTCGTCAGCCTCGGCCGCGCGGCGGTGGCGGCATGACCCCGGCGCGGCCCGATCGGCCGGGCGCCGAGCGCGCGCCCGGGCCGATCGCCTCGGCGTGCCGGCCACTGGCGGGAAGGGTCGGCGCGACGGTGGCGCTCGGGGCCGGCTCGATGGCGTGCGCTGTCGGCCTGATCGCGACCTCGGCATGGCTGATCTCGCGCTCGGCGCAGCGTCCGCAGGAGTCGGCCCTCGCGGTCGCGATCGTCGCTGTGCAGTTCTTCGCCCTGGGCCGTGGGCTGCTGCGCTACTGCGAACGGCTGGCCGGGCACGACGCCGCGCTGCGGGCGCTGACGGCGCTGCAGGCCCGGCTGTACGAACGGCTCGAGCGGCTCGCGCCCGCCGGCCTGCCGATCTTCCGCCGCGGCGACCTGCTCGCGCGCCTGGTCGGCGACGTGGATGGCGCGCAGGATCTCATCCTGCGCGTGATCGTGCCGTGGGCGATCGCGATCGTCGTGGGAGCGGCCTCCGTCGCCACCGTCGCCGCGATGCTGCCCGCCGCCGGGCTCGTGTTCGGCGCGGCACTGCTGCTGGCCGCCACGGCGGTGCAGTGGCTGACGCTCAGGCTCGCGCGCCGCGGCGCGGCGCGGCGCGCGCGCCTGCGCGGCGAGCTGACCGCGCAGGCGGTCGACCTGCTCTCGGGCGCGGAGGAGCTGGTCGCATACGGGGCGCTCGACGGGGCGCTCGCGCGCGCGGGTGAGGCCGATCGCGGCCTCGCCGCGCTCGCCCACGCGGACGCGCGGGCCGCCGGGGTCGGCCAGGGGCTGACGACGCTGCTGGCGGGACTTGCGATGTGGGGCTCGCTCGCCGTCGGCGTCGCGGCGCTCGCCGACGGCCGCCTGGACGGGGTGCTGCTCGCGGGCCTCGCCCTGATCCCGCTGGTGGCGTTCGAGCTCGTCGCGCCGCTGCCCGCGGCGGCCCAGTCACTGCAGGAGGTACGCGGGTCGGGCGCGCGGCTGCGCGAGGTGTTCGACGCGCCCGCGCCGCTGCCCGAGGACGGCCGCGGCCTCGCCCGGCTGCCCTCGGCGCCCGAGCACTCGCTGTCGCTGCGCGGCGTGCGCAGCAGCTACCCGGGCCGCGAGGCGCCGGCACTCGACGGGGTCGACCTCGAGCTGCCGGCCGGCGCGCGCGTCGCGCTGCTCGGGCCGAGCGGCGCCGGGAAGTCGACGGTCGCGTGGGTGCTGCTGCGGTTCCTGGCCTACAGCGCCGGCTCGGCGAGGATCGACGGGATCGAGCTCGACACGCTCGACGGCGAATCGGTGCGCCGGGCCGTCGGGCTGATCGAGCAGGACCCCCACATCTTCGACGGCACGCTCGCGGCGAACCTACGCCTGGCGCGCCCGTCGGCCGAGGATGCCGAGCTCTCGGCGGTGCTCGAGCGGGTCGGGCTGCTCGAATGGGCGCAGGGGCTCCCCGAGGGGCTCGAGACCGAGCTCGGCGAGCGTGGCGGGCGGCTGTCGGGCGGCCAGCGCCAGCGGCTCGCGCTCGCGCGGGCTCTGCTGGCCGACTTCCAGGTGCTGATCCTCGACGAGCCGACCGAGCACGTCGATCCGGCCACGGCGGCGGCGCTGCTCGAGGACCTGCTGGCGGCGGCATCGGGGCGCACGACGCTGCTGATCACGCACGAGCTGGGCGGGCTCGAGCGCTTCGACGAGATCGCGTTGCTCGAGCACGGCCGGATCGTCGAACGCGGCACGCACGCCGCGCTGCTCGCGCGCGGGGGGAGCTTCGCGCGCCTGTGGGGCGAGCGCGCCCGCACCAGCTCTGACCCGGCTGCGTAAGCTTCGGCGCGGGGTGAGCGCTGGCGCGCAGACAGCTCGGCCGCTCGGAGTCGCGCGGACCCGCGCGAGCGGCTTCCCGTGGGGCCCGCTACTCGCCGTGATCGCCCTGCGCACCGCGCTGCTGCTCGCGTTCGGCGGCCGCTACGGCTACCAGCGCGACGAGCTCTACTACGCGCTCGCGGGCCACCACCTCCAGGGCGGCTATGTCGAGTTCCCACCGGTCACGGCGCTGATCGCATGGCTGTCGAACACGCTCTGGGGAAGCTGGCTGACGGGGCTGCGGGTGTTCCCGGCGCTCGCGGGCGCCGGCACCGTCGTGCTCGCCGCGCTGATCGCCCGCGAGCTGGGTGGCTCGCGCCGCGCGCAGTGGCTCGCGGGCGTGCTGGTCGGCTTCTCGCCGCTGATCCTTGCCACCAACGGCCTGTTCCAGCCGGTCTCGTTCGACCAGACGACGACGATGCTCGTGCTGTGGCTCGCGCTGCGCCTGTGCCACGGGCGGGGCGGGTGGGTGTGGTTCGGCCTGGCCGTGGGCGTGGGCCTCGAGACCAAGTACACGCTCGGCGTCGTGCTGGTCGCGCTGCTCGCCGGCTGCCTCGCGTGGCGGCGCGATCTGCTGCACGAGCCAGGGCTCGCGGCGGCCGCCGCGATCGCGCTTGCGTTGGTGGTGCCGAACCTCGTCTGGGAGGCGCAGCACCACTGGGTGAGCGCCGAATTCCTTGCGAACCCGCCCCCGAGCGCGAGCGAAGAGACGCGGCCGGGGTTCGTCGCGAACCTGCTCCTGCAGACGAACCCGGTGGCGATTCCCGTGGCGGTGGCCGGCACGCTCGCCCTGTGGCGCGAGCGCTCGGAGCGACCACTTGCCGGCACGGTCGCAGGGGCCCTCCTGCTCTATCTGGTGCTCGGCGGCAAGTCCTACTACGCGGGGCCGGTGATGGCCTTCGCGCTGGCTGCGGGCGCGCCGGCGCTCGACCGCTGGACCGGGCGGCACCGGCTGTGGCCGGCGGCCGCGGCCTGGACGGTGGTCCTGCTCGTCGCTCTGCCCAACGTCGTCCCGGTGCTGCCGCTGCACAGCGCGATCGAAGCGAACGTGATCGCCGACCGCAGCGACTACAAGGACGAGCTCGGCTGGCCGGGCCTCGCGGCGGCGGTCGCGCGCCGGGCGCCGGGGGCGCAGGTCGTGATCGCTGCCAACTACGGCGAGGCCGGGGCGATCGCGCTCTACGCGCACGGGCTGCCGCCGCTCGCGAGCCCCGACGTGACGCTGCGCTTCTGGCGCCCGCGCGTGGCCGGGCGCCGCGCGCTGCTGGTCGGCTTCGACGCTTCCGAAGCCGCGCCGTTCTGCAGCACCTACACGGTGCTCGCCCGCGTCGCGATGCCGGTCGCGAACCAGGAGCGCGGCCAGCCGATCGCCGCCTGCACGCTGCGCGCCGGGCTGTCGGCTGTGTGGCCGCAGATAGTCGGGGAGGCGCCGCTGTAGCGCCCCCATAGGGCGCGCGCGGCTCAGCCGAGCGCGAGGTGGGTGGCGGGGCCGACGCGCTCGATCGCCGCCGCCAGGATCACCCGCCCGGCGCCCGCCAGCGCCTCGTCGGTCTGCAACTCGGGCGGTGCCTCGAGCGCCAGCATCCGCTGCGCGATCAGCGCCCGGACGCGCGCCGCCCCGGGTCAGCTCGGACCGAAACGCTCGGTCTTGATCTTCACGGCGCCCAGCCCGGCGCCGAGCAGCAGCGTCGTGGCCGACTCGACGAAGCCGTCGGACCCGCACACGAACGCCGTCGCGTGCTCAGGCGCGCCGAGCAGCGACTCGACGAGCGGTGCGTCGATGCGGCCGCGATGGCCCTGCCACCCCTCCGGAGCCTCCCGCGTGAACGTCAGCACGGCGTCCTCGCCGAGCTCGCCGGCGTAGATCACCTCGTCGGGGCCGCGCACCGAGTACAGCAGCGTCATGCGCGCGTGCGGCGCGGTGCGCCGGCGGTGTCTGAGCATCGCCATCAGCGGCACAACCCCGGAACCTCCGCCGAGCAGCAGCGCCGGGTCCTCGCCGCGCCACACGAAGTAGGACGCGAACGGACCGCGCAGCTCGAGCTCATCGCCCACGACGAGCACGTCGTCCAGGTAGGGCGAGACCTCGCCGTCGTCGAGGCGGTCGACCGTCAGCTCGATCTCGCCGCGGTCCAGTGGCGAGGACGCGACCGAGTAGGAGCGCTGCGCGCGATACCCATCGGGAGCCGTGAGCCGCACTTCGTAGTGCTGGCCGGGGAGGTGCTCGGTCCACATCGGCAGCGCGATCCGAAACGACTTCACGCGCGGCGTCTCCCGCCTGATCTCGGTCACGGTGCCGATCTGCCACGCGCCGGGCGCCCGCTGTGGTTGCGGCGTCAGTCGCTCCAGTATCTCTGCTCCTTCCACGGGTCGCCGCGCAGGTGGTAGCCGTTCGACTCCCAGAAGCCCGGCTCGTCGTGATCCATCACGCGCAGGCCCTCGACCCACTTGGCGCTCTTCCAGAAGTACAGGTGCGGCACCAGCAGGCGCGCCGGACCGCCGTGCTCGGCGGCCAGCGGCTCGCCCTCGTGCTCGATCGCGATCCACGCGCGCCCGCGGCTCAGATCCGCCAGCGGGAGATTGGTCGTGTAGCCGCCGTAGGAGCGCGCCATCGCGTAGGCGCCGCGCGGCTCGGCCTGCTCGAGCAGCACCTCCAGCGGAACCCCGCCGAAGCTCGTGCCGAGCTTCGACCACTTGGTCACGCAGTGGATGTCGACCCTGACGGTCTCGAATGGCAGCGCGCGCAGCTCCTCCCAGCTCCAGGAGACCTCGCGGCCGACGGCACCGTCGATCGTCAGGCGCCACTGCTCCGGGGCCACCCGCGGTGTGGGGCCGGCGGTGAGCACCGGGAACCCGGACTCTGCGTACTGGCCCGGCGGGAGCCTCGCCGCGACGTCCGCTGGGTCGCGGCGCCGCCCGGTGAAGCCCCTCGAGACGAACTCCGGCATCGCGCGCGCCGGCCCTCAGGGCCTCCGCTGCTCGCCGGCGCCGGCGTGCGAGCGCGTGTACGGGTCCTTGGGAGAGCGATCCTCCGACAGCGACCCGCTCGAGCCCGCCACGAGCTGCTCGATCGCGTCCGCGAGGTGGATCGGCGCGATGTTGTAGTCGCCGCGCTCGACGCGCAGGCGGTGGGCCGCCAGCAGGACCTCGGCGTGAGTGTGCCCGGCCGGCGGCTCGAAGCGGTAGGAGGCAAGCTCGATCAGCAGCCCGAGCGGGTCGTTGAAGTAGATCGAGTCCATGAACCCTCGGTCCTTGACGCCGCTGTGGTGGATCCCGCGCTCGTCGAGCCGCTCGACGGCCTGCGCGAAGGTCGCCTGCGAGAGCGCGAACGCGAGGTGGTGGACGGCGCCGGGCTCGGTCGAGGTGCGCTCGGGGTCCGGCGTGCGCTGCTCGTTCGTGAACACGGTGATCAGGCGCCCGTCGCCCGGGTCGAAGTACAGGTGGCTCTCGCCCGGGTTGTCCAGGTTCGGCTGCTCGAACACGAACGGCATCCCGAGCAGCCCCTCCCAGAAGTCGATCGAGGTCTGCCGGTCGGCGCCGACGAGCGTGATGTGGTGGACGCCCTGGCTCTGGAGCTTGCGCACGGTGCCCTCGATCATCGCACGCGCCGCGCCGATCATCCGGGCGCGGCGCCGCCGGAGAGCGCGGCGCCGAGGCTCGCCGCGAGCTGACGTTGAGCTTCGCGTACACGTGCGCGAGGTGCCGCCCCGTCCGGCGCCCCGCCCCTGGCGCTGTAGCCTGCGCGTCTGAGCGGGCGAAGGAGGCCTCGGTTGGCAGTCGACGGTGCAACGGCGGCGTTCGGTGGGCGCACGGCGTGGGGGCGCAGCCTCGCGGCGCCGGTGCGCGACTTCCTGAGCACCGAGACCGGCGGGGCGGCGCTGATGGCGCTGGCCACTGTCGCGGCGCTCGTGTGGGCGAACGTGTCGATCCACTCCTACGAGCAGACCTGGACGACGGTGCTCTCGATCCGGATCGGCGGGGCCGGCATCTCGATGGACCTGCGCCACTGGATCAACGAGGGGCTGATGACGTTGTTCTTCCTCGTCGTCGGGCTCGAGGCCAAGCGCGAGATCGACCTCGGCGAGCTGCGCGAGCGGCGCCGCATCGCGATTCCCGCAGCCGCGGCAACCGGCGGCATCCTCGTCCCGATCGCGATCTTCCTGGCGTTCAACGCGGGTGGCGCGGGATCGAACGGCTGGGGCGCGGCGATGTCGACCGACACGGCGTTCGCGATCGGCGCCCTGGCGCTGCTGACCCCGCGCGGGGCCACGCGGGTGCGGATCTTCCTCTTGACGCTGGCCGTGTTCGACGACCTCGCCGCGCTGGTCGTGATCGCGATCGTCTACACCAGCCACGTCGACGTGACCGCGCTGCTGATCGCCCTCGCGCTGTTCGGAGCCCTGCTCGGGCTCCGCTACCTGCCGGTCGGGCGCACGATCGCCTCGATCATCGTGGCGGCCGCGCTTTGGGTCGCGACGCTCGAATCGGGGATCGACCCGGTCGTGACCGGGCTCGCGATCGGGCTCGTCACGGGCGCCTACCCACCCGCCCGCGACGACCTCGAGCGCGCGAGTGCGGTCGCGCGCGAGTTCCGCGAGCAGCCGACGCCCGAACTCGCCCGCTCGGTGCAGCAGACGGTCGCTTCCGCGATCTCGGCCAACGAGCGGATGCAGTACCAGCTGCACCCGTGGGTGAGCTTCGCGGTGCTGCCGCTGTTCGCACTAGCCAACGCCGGGCTCAAGATCACCGGCTCGCTGCTCGAAACGGCGATCGGCTCGCCGGTGTTCCTCGGGATCGCGCTCGGCTACCTGCTCGGCAAGCCGGCCGGGATCGCGCTCGGGTCGTGGTTTGCGACCCGCCCGTCGCTGCGCGGGCCGCGGCCGCTGATCAGCGGCCCGGTACTGACCGCCGCCGGCACGTGCGCGGGCATCGGCTTCACGGTCTCGCTGCTGATCTCGAGCCTCGCGTTCAAGGGGCAGCTGCTGAGCGAGGCGAAGCTCGCCGCGCTGGCGACCGTGCTGCTCGCGCCGGCGCTGACCGCGATCGTGTTCGCCGTCGTACGGCGCCTGCCCTCCGGGCTGCGGGCGCGCCAGATCGGGCGTACCGCCGAGGACATCCCCGACCTGGTCGAGGACGTCGACCCCGAGCGCGACCACATCCGCGGGCCCGAGGACGCGCCCGTGACGCTGCTCGAGTACGGCGACTTCGAGTGCCCCTACTGCGGGCGCGCCGAGCAGGCGATCCGCGAGCTGCTGCTGGCCGCCGGCAGCGACGTGCGGTACGTGTGGCGCCACCTTCCCCTGAACGACGTGCACCCGTTCGCACAGGCCGCCGCCGAAGCGGCCGAGGCGGCCGCCGCGCAGGGTTCGTTCTGGGAGATGCACGACCTGCTGCTCGAGCACCAGGACGCCCTGCGCCCGATGGAGCTGGCCGCGCACGCGAACGCGCTCGGTCTCGACGTCGAGCGCTTCCGGCACGAGCTGCGCGAGCACGAGTACGCAGACCGCGTGCTGGCCGACGTCGCGAGCGCCGACGAAAGCGGCGTTTCGGGCACGCCGACGTTCTTCATCAACGGGCGCCGCCACTACGGCGTCTACGACATCGACACGCTGATCGAGGCCGTCCGGGCGGCCAAGCGCCGGGCGCTCGCGACGGCGACCGTCTGAGCGGCGGGCTCGAGCTCCGCGGCTTCGTCGTCGGTCGCACGTAGTCTTCGGGCATGTCGAGCGTTCTGAGGAGGGCGGCGCGCCGCCGGCGGCGGCTGTTCGCGGTCGCCCCCATCGCGCCCCGCGCCGGTGCGCGCGGGACCCGACCGCCTCTCGGTGATGCGCTGTTGAGAGGGCGATGAGCGGCCTGTGCCGCGTCCCCGCGCGCCTGCCCACGGCGCCCGGCCGCAGATGAGACGAGAAGAGATGCACGGAGAGCCGCAGGAGCAAGCCACGCCGCCCGAGCGCAACGGTCCGCGCAGCCGCTTGCATCCGGCCAAGATCCGCGCCGGGATCCGCAGGCGCTGGTTCGAGGCCCGCATGGAACGGGTCCCCCTGCGCCCCGTCGACGGGCTTGTCGAGCTCGGGCACGCCGAATACGGCGGCTGGACGCTGCCGGGCGGGCTGATCGAGCCCGACTGGATCTGCTACGCGGTCGGCGCAGGGGGTGACACGGCGTTCGACATGGACCTGATCGCCCGCTACGGCGTCACGGTGCGGGCGGTCGACCCGATCGCGAGCTACGTGCGCCAGGCGATCGAGGATGCGCACGGCGATCCGCGCTACTCCGTCCACGAAGCCGCGATCGCAACCCACGACGGGCCACTGCGCATGCAGGTCACGCACGACCCGAACAGCGCCTCGGTCTCGCCTGCCGGCCTCTATGACTCCGAGACCTACCTCGAGCTGCCAGGCCGGACGCTCGCGTCGTTGATGGCAGAGATCGGGGACACGCGCATCGACCTCTTGAAGCTCGACATCGAGGGTGGGGAGTACGAGGTGCTCCCCACGCTCGACCTGCGCGCGCTCGGCGTGAAGGTGTTCGCGACGCAGATGCACCACACGGGTTCCGTCGGCCAGGCGAAAGCCCTGATCGACGCGCTCGCCACCCAGGGGTACGAGCCGGTCGCTCGTCACCCGGTCGTCAAGATCACGTTCGCGCGCCGGGACCTGATCTGAGGCCGGCCGCGGTCACGTGAGCGAGCCCGTCGGCCTGCGCCCCCGCGCGCCCTTGTAGACGCCGCCCTCAGCCGCGCCGCAACAGCCGCCCGACGGCCCCCATCAGCTCCTCGGTGCGCTGCTCGCGCAGCTCCCCCTCGGCGCCCATCACGCAGGTGTGCGCATGGCCGTCGAGCAGCCCGAGCGCGACCTTGTCGAGCGCCGCCTGGATCGCGGAGATCTGGGTCAGCACGTCGATGCACCAGCGGTCCTCGTCGACCATCCGCTGCACGCCTCGGACCTGGCCCTCGATGCGTCGCAAGCGCGTCTGCAGCTGGTCCCTGGTGGCGGTGTAGCCGCGGGTGGGTGTCTCTGTGGTGGCGTTCATGCCGCCAGCCTAGCAGACACCCCCCGGGGGTATGTTAGGCTGCTCGGGCCATGAGTGGCGTCATCGAAGTGCTCTGGCATGGCATCCGTGACTCCCTGCTGATGGCGTGGGAGGTCTGGTGGGCGCTCGTGCTCGGCTTCGCGATCAGCGCGATCGTGCAGGCGTGGGTCCCGCGCGAGCGGACCGAGCGCAGCCTGTCGGGCTCCGGAGCGAAGCCGGTCACGCTCGCGACCGCCTTCGGCGCCGCGTCGAGCTCGTGCTCCTACGCGGCGATCGCCATCGCCAAGAGCCTGTTCCAGAAGGGCGCCTCGGCGGCCACGACACTCGCGTTCCAGCTCGCCTCGACGAACATCGTGTGGGAGCTCGGCCTCGTGCTGTGGGTGCTGATCGGCTGGCAGTTCACGCTCGCCGAGTACCTCGGCGGGATCGTGATGATCGTCCTGATGACCGTCATGCTGCGCGCGTTCGTCTCGAGGCGGCTGGAAGGCCAGGCGCGCGTGCACGCGGTGGGAGCCGACAGCGGGCACCAGCATCACAGCGTCGGCGCAGAGATGCCGCTGCGCAAGCGCCTGACGTCCGCCTCGGCGTGGTCGGATGTCGCGCACAACTTCCGCG
Organism: uncultured Solirubrobacteraceae bacterium; assembly: GCA_963782575.1. Classification (GTDB taxonomy): domain Bacteria; phylum Actinomycetota; class Thermoleophilia; order Solirubrobacterales; family Solirubrobacteraceae; genus Palsa-744. The sequence goes on from CAWAKI010000006.1 coordinate 247,319, forward strand.
GCGACTGGCAGATGCTCTACCGGGAGATCGGCCTCGGCTTCCTGATCGCCGGCTTCGTCGCACAGCTCGGCGACGGCTTCTTCAACGGCCTGTTCCTGACGGGGACCGGCGGAGCGCTCGCGACGATCGAGAACGTGCTGGTCGGGCCTCTGATCGCGGTTCTGTCGTTCGTGTGCTCGGTCGGCAACGTGCCGCTCGCGGCGGTGCTGTGGTCGGGAGGCATCAGCTTCGCCGGCGTGCTCGCGTTCCTGTTCGCCGACCTGATCGTGCTGCCGATCGTGCTCGCCTACCGCAAGTACTACGGGTGGCCGTTCGCATGGCGGATCGTCGCGCTGATGTTCGTCGCGATGGTGCTCGCGGCGCTCGCGATCGACGGCCTGTTCGGCGCGCTCGACCTCGTCCCGACAGGCCCGCGCCCCTCGCGGGCGGACGTGTTCGGGACGCTGGCCGTGAACTACAAGCTGTTCCTGAACGTGCTCGGAGCGGCGATCTTCATCGCGCTGTTCTGGCTCACGCGCCGTCGCGGGGCGACCGACCCGGTGTGCGGGATGAAGGTCGATCGCGAGCGCGCGCTGAGCGCGCGCTTCGACGGCGTGACCGTGTACTTCTGCTCGCAGGGCTGTCTGAGCGCCTACGAGTCCGCGCAGCGGGCGGAAGCGGCGCCGCGCGGGGCTCTCAGGCTGTGAGCAGCCCCGCCACCAGGAAGATCGCGCCGGTCGTGAAGGAGATCCACAGGATCAGCCCGCGCGCGTGCCGGCGCGTCCACGCCTGGAAGTCCCCGATCAGCTCACGGGCGTAGACCGGGTTCACGATCGCCACCGCGAGCGCGGCGATCGGCAGCGCGAACCAGATCCCGTTGAAGACCAGCACGTATATGACCGACGGGGCGAGGCCCGCGCGGCTCGCGACGATCAGGTCGAGCGCGAGCAGGTACAGCAGCCCGGGGAGGTGCGTGGCGGGGCCGGCGACGGCGGCGGTCCGCATCGTGATGCGGCGGTCGAGGACCTGCCTCCAGCGCTCGAAGCGCCCAGGCTGCGGGTCCACCGGCTCGCGGCGGCCGATGCGCCCGGTCAGCACGCCGATCCCGACGCCGATCGCGAGCAACCCTCCGGCGATCTCGGCAATGGCCTTGGTCCGGTGCGAACCGGAGTGCAGTTGGACGCTGCCGAAGGTCGAGATCACGATCACGCCGAACGCGATCGTGAACACGATCCCGGCGATCACGTAGGCGATCAGCAGCCGCGACGGCGGTCGGCCCCGGTCCAGCAGGGCGTAGATGGCCGCAAGGCTCGTGGGCCGCACGGTGCTGGCGGCTGCGAGCAGGATGATCGGGAGGATGAGCGGAACGCGAGCTCCTTCGGCATCGGCACGGCCCGGCCGCTGCCGGGGCGCGCCCATGGTACGGGTCGGATAGCGTCCCGGTCGTGGAGGGAGCGGTGGTGCACACCTCCCGTGGAGCGCTCCGCGGGACCGCCCGCGCGGAGGGGATGCTGTTCGGCGCGATCCCCTATGCGGCCCCGCCGGTGGACGAGCTGCGCTACCGCGCCCCGCAGCCGGCGGCGCCCTGGGAGGGCGTGCGCGACGCGAGCGCGCTGGGCCGGGCGCTGCCTCAGCCGGCGCGCGAGCTGCCGGGGCTGTTCAGCCCGCCGCTGCTGGGCGGGCGCGAGGACCGCGAGCCCGAGCTGACGCTCAACGTGTGGACCCCCGACCCGCAGGCCGGCGGCCTGCCGGTGCTCGTCTGGCTGCACGGCGGTGCGTTCATCGCCGGCTCGCCTCACCTCTACGACGGGTCGGCCTTCATGCGCGACGGCGTGGTGCTCGTGACGGCCGGCTACCGCCTCGGGATCGAGGGCTTCGTCCACTTCGAGGGCGGCGAGACGAACGTCGCGCTGCGCGACCAGCTGGCGGCGCTCGAATGGGTGCAGGAGGAGATCGCCGCCTTCGGCGGAGACCCCGGCCGCGTGTGCCTCGGCGGTCAATCGGCCGGGGCGATGTCGCTCGGGTGGCTGCTCGGCAGCCCGCGCTCGCGCGGGCTGTTCGGGCGCGCGATCAGCATGAGCGGCGGGGTCGAGCTGACCTACTCGCACGAGCAGGCGGCGCGCGTCGCCGCCGCGGTCGCCGCCCGTGCGGGCGTCGAGCCGAGCGCGGATGCGATGCGCGCGGTGCCGATCTCGACGGTCGTCGACGTGCAGGCGGCGATCGCCCCGGGCGAGATAGAGCTCGAGACCGACGAGGACCGCGACCCGACCGGCGGCATGGTGTGGGTCGCGCCGGTCCGCGACGGCGAGCTCGTGGCCGAGGACGCGCTTGCGGCGATCGGCGAGGGCGCACACGTGGACCTGCTGATCGGCGACAACGCCGAGGAGGGCCTGCTGTACCTAGCCGGTCTCCCGGGCTTCGACGAGTTCCCGCCGGAGGCGCTCGACGCATTCGCGGCGCGCCTCTCGGCGCAGCCGCAGGAGCTGCTCGCGACGCTACGCGCGAACGAACCCGGCGCGCCGCCCGGGAAGCTCGCCGCGCAGGCGATCAGCGAGATGGCATTCCACGCGCCGACGAGGGCGCTGCGCGAGCGACACGCGGAGCTCAGCGACCGGAGCACCTACGGCTACCGGTTCGCCTGGCGCTCACCCGCCATCGGAGGCAGGCTAGGAGCCGCGCACGCCGTCGACGTGCCGTTCGTGTTCGACGCCCTTCGCGAGCCGGGCTACGCCGGCGCCGACGACCGCCTGCTCGGCGAGGCGGGCGGGCCGCAGGAGCTGGCCGACAGGATGCACGGCGCGTGGGTGCGCTTCGTGCAGAGCGGGGATCCCGGCTGGGCGGCGTTCCCAGCCGTCGAGGTGCTCTCGGGAGGCGTGGCGGCGCGGGCCTGAGGGCCCCTCGGGTGCGTGGAGGACCCGCGCGCGGCTCGCGGCCGGCGCCGGCACGCTCGAAGTGGTGGCCAACGGGATCGCGTCGGCACCCGTGCCGGTGACGGTGAAGTGACTGCCTATTCGGGGCTGACCGTGACGGAGATCGCTTCGGGCTTGCCGTGCTGGGCGAGGACGAGCTCGGGCGCGCCGGCACTCGAGGTCACGCTCGCCCCGCTCACAGACACCTGATAGCCGCCCGGGTAGACGGCCGCGGGCGTCGCGATTTCGGTCGTGGCGCCTTCGCGGAACCTGCCCGTGGATGCGCGCTTCGGCGTGTAGGTGAGCCAGAAGACGCGCGTTCGGCGATCGAAGTGCCATGCCACCGGCGTGCCCGCGATCAGCTGGGGGTAGGGCTCGAGCAGATCGCCGAGCGTGCCTGAGTTCAGGTTTTCCCCGGCGGGCGGCTTGCTCGCTTCCTGCACGAGCCCCTCGGTCAGAGAGCCGGTGGGGTCTTCGCACAGGCAGTAGGCCCACTCGAGCCACGGCACCATGGAAGCGTCGGCCTTCGAGACCATGCCGGTCAGGTCCGCTTCGTAGTTGGAGGCGCCGAACTCGCTCAGCAGCAGCGCGTCCTTGGTCTTCTTGACGTGGCCGAGCGCGTTGGCGAACCCGGTCGCCTCCGATTCGCAGCCGGTGGGGCTCGCGTGCAGGCAGTAGTCGTGGAAGGCGAAGCCGGTGTTCGAGACGGCCGGCGGCTTCGTGGCCGTGGGCGCCCCGAAGTCGAACAGCACGTTCGGCTCGTAGTAGATCGGCGTCGTCGGGTCCGCTTCGCGGATCGCGGTGGCGACGCGCCCGTACATCGCGTCGAGCTTGGTGTCGAAGCTCGGGCAAGGCAGCGGTCTCGTGCGCTCGGCGACGAACGCGCACTGCGTCCATTCGTTGCCGGGCCACGGCTCGTTCCAGACTTCATAGCCCATCATCCCGGCGGTGCCCGCGAGTTGCGAGGCCAGGTAGCGCCACGCACCGGCGAAGTAGTCCTGCAGCCCGATCCCTTCGGGTCCCGGCGAGTCGGCCCAGAAGTTGTCCATCGCGGCGTTCAGCGCGGGGCTGAACTCGTAGTTCGCGTTGAAGCCGAGGTGCGTGTTTTCCTTGCCTTCGTCCTCGACGGCCCAGTCGGGGGCGCCCTCCCCTTCGAAGAGCTCGTTGTACATGTCCTGGTGCATGTCGATCTGCGAGAGGATCCCGTGCGAGGCGAGCATCTGGACCGTTTCCCTGATGTGGGCGGCGTAGGAGGCGTCGAAGACGCCAGGTTCGGGCTCGAGCCCCTTCCAGATCACCCCGACGCGAACGGCGTTGAAGCCGATCGACTGCAGGAAGGCGGCGTCTTCTTCGCCGAAGCCCGCGGCGCTCGGGTAGTACGGCGGCCGCTTGTAGACCATGTTGGTGCCGTGCATGATCACGACCCGCCCGTCGGCATCCGTGATCCACCGCTTGGCATGGCCGAGCGGCAGCACGGGTGCCGCGCCGGCCTGCGAGACCCCGAGCGCAAGCGCCACAGCCGCCGCGGCCACTGCTGTTCCGATCCGAACTCGCATCACGATCCCTCCCCGCCGGCTCGCCCCTCGCCGCGCCCCCGACCAGCCGGTCCGCGGCCCGTTCCTCCAGTCGAGGAGACAGGATAAACGCCCTCGCGCCGCCGCCGCCGCCGGCGGGCCGCCTCGCCTCGGGGCCCCGGGCCCCGCCCGGCGGATGGTCCGGCCGATCCGCGATGCTTCAACTTATTTGCGTTCACGCATGAACGTTTGTCTGGTAGGCTCCGCCGCACCCACGAGATGAAAGGAGCTCGATGTACGGTGCAACGCTGACCGACGAGCGCCAGGCGTTCGTCGAGGCGATCCGCGAGTTCGCCCGCCGCGAGTGCGGTACGCGCGAGCAGCGCGACGCGTTGACTCAGAACAACACCGAGCCCCACAACCCGGCGCTCTACGAGAAGGTCGCGGGCCTCGGCTGGCTCGGGGTCGCGATCCCCGAGGAGTTCGGCGGGTCGGGCGGCGGCATGGTCGACCTGTGCCTGTTCCTCGAGGAGATCTCCTATGGGCAGCTGCCCATCGGCGGGTTTCCTGTGAGCGCCATCTCCGCCGGCCCCTACGAGCGCTTCGGTACCGATGAGCAGAAGCAGGAGATGCTGAGCGGCATCGCCGGCGGCGCCGTGGAGGCGATCGCGATGTCAGAGCCGGAGGCCGGCTCGGACGTCGGCAACCTGCGGTGCAAGGCCGAGCGACGCAACGGCAGCTACGTCATCAACGGCCAGAAGACCTGGATATCAGAGGCGCAGCACGCCGCCCACATCCTGCTCGTATGCCGCACCGAGACGGGCGCCGACAAGCACAAGGGCCTGACGATGCTGTCCGTCCCTGCCGGGACCGAGGGCATCGAGATCCGTGGGATCGAGACGATGGGCGGGCGAGTCGTCAACGACGTCTTCTTCGACGACTGCGAGGTGCCAGCCGATCGTCTCGTCGGCGCGGAGGGCCAGGCATGGATGCAGCTGATGAGCGGCCTGAACACCGAGCGACTGATCATCGCCGCGCAATCGGTCGGCCTCGCCCAGCGGGCGCTCGACGACGCGCTCGAGTACGTGAAGGAGCGTGAGCAGTTCGGGCGGCCGATCGGGTCGTTCCAGTCGATCAGCCACCGGATCGCCGATCTCGCGACGGAGGTCGCGTGCGCGCGGCTGCTCACCTACGCCGTCGCTCGTCAGTGCGACGAGAACCCCGGCGTTCTGTTCCCGCGCGAGGCGTCGATGGCGAAGCTCAAGGCCACCGAGACGGGCAAGCGGGTGGCACTCGAGGGGATGCAGATGATGGGCGGCTACGGCTATGCGACCGAGTACGACATGCAGAACCACGTTCGCATCAACCTCGTCTCCACGATCTACGGCGGGACGTCGGAGATCCAGCGAGAGATCATCGCCAAGACACACGGCCTCTAGAGCGCAGCGCGATGAACGTCGACTCCATGGGCTACGTGCCCGCCGTGGCGAGCGCCGGAGAGCAGTCGCGCGCGGCCGAGCAGTTCGGGTTCGACCGCTGGTGGGCTGCCGAGACGCAGGCCGACGTCTTCCTCTCCTGCGGGCATGCGATCACGAACACGGAGACGATCGAGGTGGCCAGCGGAATCGCCGTTGCCTTCGCTCGCTCGCCGATGACCGTCGCGATCCAGGCCAACGACCTGCAACTGCTCTCGGGCGGCCGGTTCGTGCTCGGGCTCGGCTCCCAGATCAAGCCGCACATCGAACGGCGGTTCTCGATGCCGTGGTCGCACCCGGCGCCGCGAATGCGGGAGTTCATTCTGGCGATCCGCACGATCTGGCACGCGTGGGAGCACGGGGAGAAGCTCGCCTTCGAAGGGGACTTCTACACGCACACGCTGATGAGCCCGTTCTTCGACCCGGGGCCCAACCCGCACGGGAACCCGAAGCTCGTCCTCGCTGCCGTCGGACCACTGATGACGGAGGTCGCCGGCGAGGTCGCCGACGGAATCATCTGTCACGGCTTCGGGACAGAGCGCTACCTGCGCGAGGTCACCCTTCCCGCTCTGCGGCGCGGCGCCGATCGCGCCGGGCGCGACCTGGACGGCTTTCAGATCTCTGCGCCCGGCTTCGTCGTCGCGTGCGACGGCGAGGAGGAGACCCGAGCCGGCATCGAGAGGACGCGGCAGCAGATCGGGTTCTACGGGTCGACGCCCGCCTACCGCCCGGTGCTCGACGTTCACGGTTGGGGAGACCTGCAGGAGGAGCTCAACACGCTGACCAAACGCGGCGCAGTGGGACCGGCTCGCCGGCGTCATCGACGACGACGTCCTGAGCACGTTCGCCGTGATCGGCACCCCGGAGGCGGCCGCTCTCGAGATCCGCAGGCGCTTCGGCGACGCGGCGACCCGCCTCACGCTGCCGGTGCCCGAGGCAGCGGATCCCGAGCGCTGGGCGCCGGTGCTGGACACGCTCCGCCGGCCGGTCGGCGCGTGATGGCACGGCCTCGCGGCAGGCGAGCCGCCGACAACGGGCAGCAGCTCCGGCGCGCCGGATCCTCTCGTGGCGGGACTCGCGGCTGATGGCTCCGACGCTCGTCCTGCACGCGTTGCCGCCGTCGCATCCCTGCATGACGGTCGAGGCGGCCCTGCGCCTGAAGGGGCTCCCCTACGAACGGGTCGACCTGTCGATGAACGGCGAGCACCCCGCGCGCATGCAGGAGATCTACGGCGCCGGCAACTCGACCGTGCCCGGGCTGCTCGTCGAGGGCGAGCCCGTGCACGGCTCGCGGGCGATCCTCGCGCGTCTCGAGGAGATCGAGCCCGAGCCCGTCCTCTATCCGTCGGAGGAGGTGCGCGCGGCGGAGCGATGGGGCGATGAGGAGCTGCAGGACCTCGGGCGCCGATTGCCCTGGGGAGCGCTGCACTTCCGCCCCGAGCTGCTGGCGGCGATCGGCGGCGGCGAGCCGCTCGACGGGCCGGGCACGGACTACGCGATCCGGTTCATACGAGCCGCGTGGAGCTACCACGGCATCACGGCCGAGCGGCTTGCCGAAGACCTCGCGGGCCTGCCCGGCAAGCTCGACCACATCGAGTCTCTCGCACAGGCCGGTGTGATCGGGGGCGCGTCGCCGAACGCTGCCGATCTGCAGATCGGCGCAACCATTCGGGTGCTGCTCCCGATCGCGGATCTGAGGGCCCTACTGACCGACACCGCCGCCGAGGCGATCGCTCTCGCGCACTTCCCCGAGTACCGGGGCGGTCTGCCGGCAGGTGCCTACCCGGCCGGTTGGGTCCCGCAACGCGGATAGCCCGCGCACGGAGGGTGAGAGGCGATGAGGCCGGCGCCACCAAGAGAACGAGGCCGCGTCTGGTGGCGGGCGCAGTCCCGCGCCGGCGTGAACGTCGCGGCGGCTGTTACGGCTCGCCCGCTTCTTCTCCCGCCCGTTCGCTCAGGCGCGCGAGTTCCTCTTCGCTGAAGCCTTCGTCGATCTCGAGCGCTTCGACCGCGCGGTCGTAGTCTCTCGCGTCGACGTATACGTCGCGGGCGGCGGCGGCGCCGAGCCGTATGCCGCCGGAGGCGACGCGTGAGGAGTGCGCGATGCCCGCCTCGGAGAGGCGCTCGGCGACCATTTCCGCCTCAGCCGCGTTGGCGACCGTGGTCACCACCTTCAGGTCTTCGGACACGCCTTGAGAGTAGCGGCACGCGTCGATGTTGCGCTCGCGGGCGCGCGATGGAACTGTCGCGGTCCAATGCACGCGGTTCGGGATCAATCTGCTCCCGACTTGCTCCCGAGCGCTCCGCCAGCGGCCCGATCCGCCTGCATCGGCCTGCACCCCGAATCCGGCTCCCCGATGCGAGGATGCACCCCCTGCGCTCGGGTGCACCCTCCATCGCTCAGTCGGGGAGACAGGATTTGAACCTGCGACCGCCCGGCCCCCAGCC
>CAWAKI010000007.1:0-170656 GCA_963782575.1 uncultured Solirubrobacteraceae bacterium
TGAAGGAGATCGGCATCGGAGCCGTGGCGGCGGTGCTGCTCGACGCGTTCGTCGTGCGCACGCTGCTGGTGCCGGCGCTGATGGGGCTGCTCGGGCGCTGGAACTGGTGGGCGCCCGCGGGGCTGCGCCGGCTGCACGCGCGCGTCCGGCTCGGCGAGCTCGCGACCGAGGCATGACGGCGAGGAGCCGCGCCGCCTAACCTCCCTCCATGACCGAGAAGCCCCACTTCACCACCGAGCAGGCACGCGCGGCGGGCGAGCGGATCGGGATCGACTGGGCGAGCTCGCCGTTCGACGTCGACCAGCTCCGGATGGGGATGGACGTCGAGCTGGAGCACGGAACCCAGGATCTCGAGACCAACGTCACCGACGACGACGTGACCGTGACCGCGAAGATCGCGCGCGCACACCTCAACGAGTTCCCGGACTACTACACGCGGCTGGCCGCCATGGAGGCCGAGGCCGAGGCTTACTGGTCTCGGCGCGGGGCGTAGGACCGCCGTCCGTCGCCGCCCTCAGCGCCGTTGCCGGCGCCCGCGTCGGCGGGCGGCGCCGAGCGCCCGCCACCCGCGGATCGCCAGCGCAGGTAGTCCGGGCCTGTCACGAGCAGCGCGGAGGGCATCACCGGAGTGGCCGAGCGCAGCAGCGCACCGGCGAGTCGGAGCTCGGCTCCGTGACCGCGCGCCAGGGGATCCCGAAGCGCTCGCGCAGCGAGGGCCCGAGCAGGCCGGAGGTGGCGAGCCACACCAGGCGCCGCGCCGGTGCGCGTGCGAGCGGCCAGAGCGGGCGGCTCACCGCGGGCAGCGGGGGCGCCGCCGGTCGCGCCAGGGCGTCGAGCACTTCGTCGACCGCGTGCGGTGTGCTCGAGCCGGCGCTCGGTCATCTCGGCGAATAGGCGCGAAAGGCGTCCCAGCCGACAGGCAGGAACGTCCTCGCCGATCCGAAGCAGCGGGCCGAGCGCCCGCCACTGCGCCCACAGCTGCTCGCGCTCGGCGCGGACGAGCGGACGGCCGAAGCGCTCGTGGGCGGCGAAGATCCCCTCGGCCAGGGTCGCATGCACCCACGCGTACGCCTCGGGCTCGAGCGCGCTGTAGCGGCAGCCGTCGGGCAGCGCGCCCTCGATCCGCGAGTGCATCGCGCGGATGCGCCGGCCGGTCGCGGCGGCGGCCTGCTCCGCCGCCGTAGGCGATCGGTGCAGGTGTAGTCGAGCGTCCGCAGCAGCCGCCCCCACGGGTCGGCACGGAACCTCGAGGCTGGAGCTGACCCCCGCGCCGACCGTCGGGTGCGCGACCTGCAGCAGCAGCGCGTAGCCGGCGGCGAGGCCCACGCGCGCGTCGCTGCCGCGCAGCCAGGTCAGCGGAGTCGGGCGCTGGAACACCTCGCGCCGGCTCGGGCGGGCGGTGGCTGGTGTCGGTGGCGGCGAGCGACATGGCCGGCAGCGCTTGCGCGCGCCGGGCGGCGCGCGCGTCAGCGCCGAGTCCTCAGTTTCCCTTCTTGCCTGTCGCCGTCCCGGTTTCGTTGCCCGCCGAAACACGGAAGTAGTAGCGCGTGCCGGAGGCGAGGCCTTCGAGCCGCGCCGACACCGCCACCGGGGTCGACCCCGAGCCGGGCGAGCTCGCGCACGGAACGGCGCTCCCGTAGGCGGTGGTCGTGCCCCATTCGAACGCGCAGCTCGTGACAGCCGCGCCGTTCGGGTCGACGGTCCCCTCGAGCGTCGCCGCGGTGGTCGGCATTTCGCCGGCCGGAAGCGTCACGACCGTCGGAGGCGGCGGCGCGCCGAAGGCGGCGAGACCGTTCGGCGTGCCGACACCCGCCGGGCCGTCGAAGCCGAGGGCGGCGTCGCACGCCGTCGTCCCTTCGCAGTCGAGCGGGCCGAGTACTTCGTTGACCTCCGGCTCCCCGCAGGACCCGTGGCCTCGCCGTCGCAGTAGCCGTCGCCGCCGGCCGTCACGTCGTAGAGCGCCGAGCTGGCCGAGATGGCCGTAGAGAGTCGCCGCCGGGTAGTCGACTTCGTGCGCGCCGCCGGCAAGCGCGAACATCGCTGCGATCAGCGGCGAGGAGAGCGACGTGCCGCCGATCGTCTGCCAGCCCGCTTGAAGGACGGTTCGTAGACGTAGGTGTCGTAGATGTCAAAGCCCGTGTAGGGGTCGGCGACCGCCGCGACGTCGTTGTCGAGACGGTGCGTCCCGCAGCCCGTAGCCGACCATCCGGCGACGCGCGTTGCCAGGCCGGCGCCGTGAACACGGTGCTGCAGCCGCCGCCGGTCGCGCGTACTGTTTGAGCGGCCCGGGTGGGACGGTTCGCCGCTGTTGTTCCAGACGGTCTCGCTCCTGCGGGTGCCGTTGCGGCGAGTTTCAGCGACGTCCCGCCGACCGAGACGACGGCCGGAAGCGATGCGGGCGCGTCGGGGAGCCGGCGTGGAGAAGGTTTCGGCGAGGTCGTCCCAATTGAGGTATCCGGAGTCACCGGCGCTGGCGAGGATCACCTCGCCCGGCTGGTCGTAGGCGGCCAGTTCGACGGGCCCATTTCGGCCTCCGGCGCGCCGTAGGAGTTCGACACCTCGTCCGCCCGACGCACGGCCTCTTCGACCGATTTCGCGAGGTCCCGAGAGCTTCCGAACTCGCCTCGACCAGCAGGATCGGCAGCCGGGCAGACGCTGTGGACGGTCTCGACGTCGAGCGCGTCTCGGTCGTCCAGCCGACTTGTCGGCCGCGGGAGCGGCGTTCGCTGCCGTCTCGAGACCTGGTGAGGCAGCCGTTGCGTGCGTGCATGACGCCAGCCCGTAGTTCGCGTCGAAGGTCGAGAGGTTCGCTTCGATCTTCGGGTCATCGAACGCGTCCACGATCGCGACCGTCTCGCCGGTGCCGCTGGCGCCCGCGTATCCGTAGGCGCTCGCGAGGTCGGCGGGCGTGAGCCCTCCGGCGGGCCCTTTCGCCGAGGCTCCCCGCGGCGCGCAGATACGGCTGCGCGCCCGGGCTCGCGGCGCTCGCGGGCACGAGCGCGAGTGCGAGACATGAGGCGCCGCCGGGACGCGGCGCCGGGCAGGCCGCGCGCACGCTCGCGTAGGCGGTGGCGCCCGCGGGCACAGCCGCCCTGCGCGCCGCCGCCGCGCTCGCACCGGGCGCGAGCGCCAGCGCGAGCACGACCAGCGTGCCGGCCACTGGCCGGCGCGCCCGCTCGGCACGGCTCGCGTGCGCAGCCATGCGGCGACTGTACGGGCGCAGCGCGCCCGGTTGTCAGAGTGCGGACGGTTGTTCGGGTACGGGCGCCCGCGCTCAGCCGGCGGGCGCCAGCTCGAACTCGAGCGTCTCGAGCGGCGCGCGCTCGAACGCCTCGCGAAGCTCGACCTCCTCGGTGGAGCCGCCTGCCAACCGCCGCGCCTGGCAGCGGACCGTCAGCGACCGGAGCGCGAACGGCCAGGGGTCGAGCACGTGCACGCCGTCGCCGCGGCGGCGGAGCTCGAGCTCGACCGGCCCCTCGCGCGCCGGCACCTCGTGCGCGGTGAAGGGGTCCCATGCGCTGCACAGCGCGAGCGACAGGCCGTCCCAGGTCCACATCTGGCGTTGGATGACCCGCGCTTGCTCCTCGCTGAGGCCGAGCCGCCGGCACAGGAGGGCCGCCCGCGCACGCTCGGTCTCGACGTGCTCGCGCAGCGCCGGGTGCTCTCCTGCTGCGCGCATCCGCAGCTCTGAGAGCGAGCGCCCGTGCAGCGAGACGACGAGCGCCGCGTGCTCGCTCTGCGTCAGCAGGCGCTCGGGCGCCGAGCGCCAGATCTCGAGGTGCTCCTCGACGGTGCTCTGCATGAAGTCGCGCGGCAGCCCCCGCTCGGGGTCCAGGCGCGGCACGAGGTCGACCAGCGCCCAGCCGATGTCGTGCTGCTCGGCGCCGAGGGCGATCGGCTCCGCCGGGTCGGGCGCCGGGAAGCGCTCGTTGCCCCACGCGCGCGCGAGCTGCCCCGAGACCCAAGCGTGCGAGAGCTGACCGATCGCCAGCCCCCCATCTGCGTCGCGGCGCACGAGCACTGCGCGAGCCTACCTCGCTCCTGCACGAGGGCGAGGCGTAGGACTTCCGTCCCCCCGGCGCCCGGGACCGTCAAGGCGTGGACAGGGGCTGCCGTCAGGTGGACGACAGGTCAAGTGGATCGGACAGGGAGGTCCGACAGGTGAGCCGAACGACAAGGATCGTCCCGGCAGGCGCGCTCGCCGCGCTCGCCACCGCAGGTGCCCTGCTCGCCTCCGGCGCCGCCGCGTCGGCCGCCACGTCATCGGTCCTCAGCCGCTCGGCCCACAGGATGCTCGGCGTCGTGCCGGCCGGCGCCCCGGGCGCGAGCCGCCGCGCCGCCGTCCAGCGCCAGGCCCACAGGCTCAGCGAGCTCGCCGGCGGCCCCGGCTCGAGCTCCTCGACGCCGCTGCCCCTCCTGTACCACGGCGGCGGGGTCGTGCACACGAACACCACCTACGCGATCTTCTGGCTGCCGGCCGGCGCGAGCGTCAGCAGCGGCTACGAGAGCACGATCGACGGCTTCTTCTCGAATGTAGCCACCGCCAGCGGCTCGGGGACGAACGTGTTCGCGGTCGACACCCAGTACAGCGACGGCTCGGGGGCGATCTCCTACAGCTCGGCCTTCGGCGGCTCCTACGTCGATACGAAGACCCCGATCCCCGACGACTGCTCCTCGCGCTACACCGGCACGAGCGTGAAAGTCACAGGCTGCGTGACCGACGCCGACGTCGAGGCCGAGGTCTCGCGCGCGATCGCCGCCGCGGGCTGGACCCCCGGCCCCACGCACGTGTTCCTGCTCTTCACGCCGCGCAACGTCGGCTCGTGCTTCACCGGCAGCTCCTCGTGCGCTTACACCTACTACTGCGCCTACCACTCGGCATTCGAAGACTCCCAGCACCGCGAGGTGCTCTACGCGAACCAGCCCTACACCGACACCTCCGGCGTCGGGGCCGCGGGCGTGTGTGATTCGGGGCAGCATCCCAATGGTGACCTCGCGTCGGACTCGACGATCAACGTCGCAAGCCACGAGGTCAACGAGACGCTGACCGACCCGTTCGGGACCGCCTGGTGGGACGCGAACGGCGAAGAGATCGGCGACAAGTGCGCCTGGAACTTCGGCACAGGCCTCGGGTCGACCGCCTCCGGCGAGTACAACCAGGCGATCGGCTCCGGCCACTACTACCTCCAGCAGGAGTGGAGCAACGCAGCGAGCGGCTGCGTGCTCTCCTACAACGCGCCGGCACCGAGCGTCTCGCGCGTCTCGCCGGGCGAAGGCGCGGCCGGGACGACGGTCACGATCACGGGCAAAAACCTGTCGAGCACGCGCTCGGTGACCTTCAACGGCAGCTCGGCTTCGTTCACCGTCAAATCCGCCGGCGAGGTGATCGCGACGGTTCCCGCAGGGGCCGGCAGCGGCCCGCTGAACGTGACGACGGCGGGCGGCGGCCTCTCGAAAGAGCCGAACTTCATCGTGCTGCCCGCGATCGCCTCGGTCTCGCCGACGAGCGCCACCGCCGGCACGACGGTGACCATCACGGGCACCGGCTTCACCGGCGCGAGTGCCGTGCTGCTCGACGGCGTCAAGGTGCCGTCGTTCTCCGTCGTAGAAGCCGGCAAGGTCACGTTCGTGCTGCCGGCCTCGGCCAAGTCGGGGCGCGTCAAGGTCCGCACGCCCTCGGGCTCGGCCACGAGCGCGGCGACGCTGACGGTCCTGCCGAGCGTCTCGGGGCTCTCGGCGACGTCGGGCAAAGCCGGCGCGTGGGTGACAATCGACGGCTCCGGCCTCGGGTCCGCGACGGGCGTGAGCTTCGGCGGCGTGAGCGCGAAATTCTCGGTCCTCTCGGTCACCCAGGTGCAGGCGCGCGTGCCGGCGGGGGCGGGCGGCGAAGTGCTCGTCACGACGCCGCTGGGCGCCGTCACGAGCCCGGCGCGCTTCACGCTGCTGCCGTAGGCCCCCCTCAGGAGATGCGCCGCAGCAGCGCCCGCGCGGCGGCTTCGCCCGTTTCGAGGGCGCCGTCGAGGAAGCCGATGTTTTCGATCGAGGTGTGCTCCCCCGCGAACAGATAAGGGCCCTCGCGCGCCTGCGCGAGGGCGCCGTAGCTGACCGCCTGGCCGACGCGGTAGTAGGAGTAGGCGCCCTTGACCCATTCGTCGAGCGCCCAGTGGTCCTCGTAGGCGCGGCCGGTGTAGACCGCGGAGGTGCCCGGGAACACGTGGTCGATTTCGCCCAGCGCCCAGTTCGCGTCGGCCGCGGGCGCCGGGCCGTGTGCGGCGCCGGTGAGCCCGCTCGCGCCGACCGTCCCGCCGGGGAACGCGACGTACAGCGCCGGTTCGGCCCCGGGGCCGAGCGGTACGCAGTCGTCCCACCCGCACGCGAGGCGGTCGTATTCGCCGTAGGCGGCGCCGCTGAAGCCGAGTGCGGGCCAGGTCTTGCGCGTCAGTTCGAGGTGCACCTTGGCGTTGGTGCCCATCCCCATGGTCTCGATCACGGCCTGCTTGCGGGCCGACAGGCCCGAGCTCGAGAGATCGACCTCGCGCAGGGTGCTGAACGGCAGCGCGAGCACGGCGACGTCGGCGCTCACTTCGGTCGTCGAGGAGCCGAGGTCGAACACCAGCGTGACTCCGCGCCCCGGCCCTGCGCGCAGGGCGACGAGCGCATGGCCGTGCTGCACCGTCCCCGGCGGAAGCCGCGCGAGCATCCCGCTGACCAGCTGGTCGTTGCCTCCGACGATGTGCCAGCGCTCGTCGTCGCCGCCGAGCGGCACGAGCGAGTCGTGCGGGTTGCCGCTCAGCAGTTCGATCAGGTCGAGCGCCGACTGGTCGGCCGGGTCGCCGCCGTTTTCGGTCACGGTGTTCGCGAGCATCAGCCGGCCGAGGCGGCTGCCGAGGCCGATCTCGGTGCTCTCGAGCCACTCGGGCACGGACATCGCATCGAGCCTCGCAGCGCCCCTCGCGCTCGCGGCTTCGCGTCCGGCGGCGCGGAACGCGCGGTAGCCGACCTGCTCCCAGTCGGCGGTCGCTTCTGCGAGCCGGTAGTAGGCCCCGTCGATGAAGAACACCTCCTGCCCCGCGGGCAGGTCGCCGCCGTTCACTTCCTCTTCGGCGAGCCCGAGCTCGTGCGCGAGCCGGCGCACCGCGCGCTGGTTGCTGTTGATCAGCTGTCCCCCGTGCTCGGTGATCACCCCGTCCGCGAAGAAGCTGCGCAGCGTCCAGCAGCGCCCGCCGGCCCGTTCGGGATTGCCCTCGTACACGGTCGAGGCGATCGGCCGGTGCCGGTGCGCTGTGTGAAGCAGGTGCGCGCAGCGCAGCCCCGCGAGCCCGGCTCCCACGATCGCGATCCGCGGCTGCGAGCGGCGCAGCGCCCGCGCGAGCGCGGCGGCCGGGTGGGCGGCGAGCCCCGCCGCGGCGGCGGCTCCGGCACCCGCCACGAGCTCGCGGCGGGTGGGCCGCAGCTCCCGCCGGGCCCGCTCCTCGCCCAGCCGGCCCTCGATCTCATCGGCCGGCACGCCGCTTCGCTCGGACTCCCGCGCCAGCGCGTGCATCCGGCGCAGGGCTGCCGCCGGAGCGCCGCGCGGTGCTCGCCGGCGGGGTGGGGGAAGCTCCATGCCGGAAGGCTAACGCCGCCGTGGCGCAACGGAAGCAGCTGGAGCCCGGGGCGCCTCGGCGCCCCGGGCTCCGGTCATCGGCTGTGGCCGCGCGAGGCGCTCAGGGCGCCTGCACGAAGCTGAGGTTCCCCCCGCCGAGCGTGATTTCTTCGAGTTCGCCTTCGAGTTTGCCGTTGTTGAATTCGGCTTCGCCGGCGGCGTTGGTTTTGCCGCCTTCGTAGGCGCACGTCGGCGTCTGTTTGATCGTCGCCTTGACGCCCTTCGCTTCCCAGGCGACGTCGAGGCGTTCGCGGAATTCGCCGAATTTTTTCACCGCGCCGCCTTCGAGCTTTTCTTTTTCGGTCGAGTAGCTCGCGACTTCGAAGTTGCGGAATTCGCCGAGGTTTTCAGCCGCGCTCGGGAGCCACTGGGCCGGGATCGTGACTTCGCACGTGCTGTTGCTCGCGCCGAACGTCACCGGCGAGGGGCCGAGGTGCAGCGCCCCGTTGGAGTGGAATTCCATCCCCAGCGTGAAGCTCGCGTAGACGGTTTCCCTGAGACCGCCGCTCGCGTTGCGAACGGCTTCGCATTTGGAGAACCGCACTTCTTGGAAGAAGGTTTCCGATTCGCCCATCGTCACGGCCCCGTTCGACCGCAGTTCTTTTTCGCATTCGCTGAATTTGTACGGCCCGAGCGTCATTTCGCCCGCTTCGCCGTGACCGTGGGCCGTGCCCGAGACGGTCGCCTTGAACTTGCCGAACACCAGTTTCTGTTTGACCGCCATGGCCGGTGAGGCGAGCAGGCCGAGAGCCAGCAGGCCGATCAACACGCCGACGATCCTCGTCTTTCTCATCCCGTGATCCTCCTTAGTTTCCCGCAGTGCAAAGTCCCCAACAGAGAAAGTACAGGTCGGCCGCGGAGACCGCTCCGGTCGCGTGTCCGTACGCGGGCGGAAGCCCCCTTCCACGCAATCGCCGGTGCTGTGCGCATGTTGCCCGCGCGGCGCGCGCCGCAAACGTGCGGCCCCGCCGCGCCGCGCGGGCTGCGGGGTCAGGGCCCCGTGAACCCTCCGGCGAAGCAGGCCTTGCGTTCGCAGTCGTCGCGCAGCGGGATTCCGCCTTCGTAGAAGTCCGAGACGAGCTGCTGCTCGGTCCCGGGCTCGCCCCGTGGCGCGCCGTGCGGGTCCTCGCCGGCCAGGTTCGGCACGTTCCCGTATGGCGGCGGCGGGACGCCGATGAAGGTCCCGGAGCCGATCGGGCTTTCGCGGAGCGGGCCGATGTCCCAGTAGTAGACGGCCGACCCGCCGAACGGGTGGTGGCCGATCTTCGGCACGCCCCACAGGACCTGGGTGTGCGGCCAGCGCCCCTTGTAGAGGACCGGGCCGTGCGCGTAGGCGCCGACCGTGCGGGCCTCGACGTCGGCCTGGTAGTTGGTGACCTGGTGGTCGCCGAAGGCGACGTTCATCAGGACCTGGTGCGCCGGCGTGTCGGGCAGCGGGTCGGAGGTCATCCGCTCGGCGTAGCCGTCGGGCTCGCCGCGGTCCCAGAGCATCTGCATCAGGTCGAGCACCAGCGGCCGCGTCGTTTCATCCTTGTAGGAGGCGTCGAACGCAGCGGCGAACGGCGCGAAGTCGACCGAGCGCGGCAGCAGCACCGAGTAGTTCATCGCCGGCACGCCCAGCTCGGCGCGTGTGAAGTCCGGCGATACCGCGGTCAGCGCGCCGCCCATGATGCCGCCCTGGCTGTTGCCGTTGTAGAACAGCTGCGTGGTGTCCAGCACCGACGGCGTCGCAAGCGTCCCGTCCTGGTGGAACGCCGGGTCGGTGCTGAATCCGGTCGGGCTGATGAGCGCCCGGCCGAGGAACAGCTCGTCGAGCAGTCCCTGTTGCAGGCGGTCCGGAATCGCCGGGAACGCGGACACGTTCTGCAGCGCGTCGGCGACCACAGGGATATCCGATTCGGCCATCCCGATCTCGTCGGTCGCGCACTGCACGATCTTGTAGTCCTCGGAGAGGCTGCGCTGCGGGCTCGACTCGACCTCCGAGGCGTCGCCCAGCAGGCCGTGCCCGTAGAGCGCCGGACGAGCGGCTTCGCCGGGTCCGGTCGTGACCGAGGCGGGGATGATGCAGTCGAAGTTGGCCGTCCACGTCCCGTTCTGGATCGGTGCACCTTCGGCGTCGAGGTGCATGAGACCGCCGGGGCCGCAGTTCGGGAACAGGAAGCACGGCACCTGGAAGGTCCCTTCGACCCTCCGCGCGATCTGGCCGGGGTCCGGTTCGTTTTCGACGCCGGTGACCGTGAAGCTCGGCGAGACCCCCTGGGGGATCCCGTCGGCGAGGTTCGTGTCGCCGAGCTGAGCGAACGCGTCGTTGCGCATCGCAAGCTCGCGGCCGGCGTTGCTCTGGTCGCTGGCGACCGTGAAGTCCCAGGTCAAGTAGAGGCTGCTGCGCGAGATGCCGGCGGCGGCCAGCTTTTCGAACAGTTCGTCGAAGTGCGGGCGACGGGCGTTGACGAGTTCCTGTTCGGAGGCGACGTCGTCGCGGTAGTAGCGGAAGCCCGCCGGTGCTTCGATCGGCGCGCCGGCCTGGGTCCTCAGGTTCCGGAGCGCCACGATGTAGCGGTGGCCGGAGGTGAAGTTGACGGCCGGGTGGATCTCGATCGCGGCCGCCGTTGAGCCGGCGTTGGAGTCGACCTCGGCCCAGATCGGCCAGCGCTGGCCGGTCTGCGCGTCGATCACGACGATCGGAGCGTTCGCGCGCTTGTACTGGCCGATGTGGTTGATCGGGGTCGCTTTGGAGCGTGCGAGCGCGAACTTGCTGCCAAGGCCGGGAACCTGGACGAGGATCACCGAGCCGGGGCTGAAGCCGTCCGAGGCGTTGTAGGGCGCCGATTCGATGTGGGTGCCTTCGGCGTTGGCGGGCAGCATCTCGTCGTGGAAGGCAACCCGCCGCCCGGTCGCGCTGGTCGGATCGGCGACGGTGTAGTAGTCGTCCGGGAACGGCAGCATGCAGGCCGCGCCGCCCGGGTCGGTGATGAACTCGCAGCCTTCGCCGGCTTCGATCAGGCCCAGCGCGGCGCGCCCGGCGCGGTGCGCGTGGCCTGCCGTCGCGGCCGACGCGCCGCTGGTCATGAGCGCGAGCGCCAGCGCCACCGTCATCGACGCGATGCACAGTCTGCCCCTCATCTCGACCCCCTCCGTGTCCGTCCGTGTCCGGCGCGGGCGCCCGAGCGCCCGCACACCTCCCGCGCAGACACTAACGCCCTCCACACCCCCTGTGGTGGTTCTCACGCTTGCGCGCCGCCGCCCGATCCCCCATCCTTCTGCCGATGGAGGGCGCGGGCAGGTTCGACCCGGACCGAGCGCGGCGCGGCGCCGGCGGCGCGCGCACGTGCGAGCAGGCTGCGCCCCGCACGGCGGCGGTCGGAGCCGCCCTGTGAGCGCCCCCACCGCACGAGCCGAGGCCCGGGAACCGGCCGGCGCCCCGCTCGCGGAGGTGCTCGGCGAGCTGCTCGAGCGCTTCGACGGCGACGTGTTCGACGCGCGCAGGCGCGTCACGCGGGTCCGGCTGTCGGCCGGCGAGAGCGAGCAGTGGGACGCGGTCATCTCCGACGGGGCCGCGCGCCTGGCTGCGCCCGCGGGCCGTGCCGACGCGACGGTCGCAGCCGACGCCCGCACCTGGCGGCGGATCGCGCGCGACGCGAGCAGCGCGCTCGAGGCCTACCGGTCCGGGCGCCTGACGGTGCGCCGCAACATGCATGTCGGGGTCGGGCTGCTGGCGGCGACCTCCGGCGAGCGCTCGCCGGGGCGGCTGCGCTTCCAGAGCGTCCAGACGCGCGGGCCACGGCTGTCGATCGTCGAAGCCGGGCGCGGCACCCCCGTGCTCGCGGTGCACGGCCTCGGCGCGACCAAGGGCTCGTTCCTGACGAGCGTGCTGGCGCTCGCGCGCCACCACCGCGTGATCGCCTACGACCAGCCGGGCTTCGGCGACTCGGACAAGCCGATCGGCGCCCCGTATGACGCGCGCTACCTGGCCGACTCCGCCGTGGCGCTGATGGACGCGCTCGACATCGACCGCGCTCACCTGATCGGCAACAGCCTCGGCGGGCGGGTCGCGCTCGAGATCGGGCTGCGCTACCCGAGCCGCGTGCGGCGCATCGGGCTGCTGGCGCCGTCGCTGGCGTGGCGCCGCGGGCGGCCGCTGCTGCCGCTGCTGCGCCTGCTGCGACCCGAGCTCGGGCTCGTGCAGGTCGCGCCGCGACCGGTGATCGAGGGCTTCGCCCGGCGGATGGTCCCGGATGCCGAGGAGGGCTGGGCGGCCGCCGGCGTCGACGAGTTCCTGCGCGCCTACCTGACCCGCCCCGGGCGTGCCGCGTTCTACGCGGCCGCGCGCCACATCTACCTCGAGGAGCCCGACGGCGCGCACGGGTTCTGGACGCGGCTCGGGACGCTGCGCCCGCCCGCGCTGTTCGTGTGGGGGCGACACGACCGCCTCGTGCCGCTCGCGTTCGAGCGCCACGTCGAAGAGGCGCTGCCCTCAGCCGAGCACCTCGAGCTCGACTGCGGTCATGTCCCGCAGATCGAGCTGCCCGGACGCACCCACCGCGCGCTGGTCGAGTTCTTCGCCCGGCCCTCGCGCCGCATCACGGCCTGAGCCGGGCGCGGCTCCGCGCGCCGGGGCCGGTGGTGTGCAGGGTTCGTTACCCGGCGCGCGCCCTCACCACTCTCGAGCGCGCCACCCGCAAGTGGGTCCGCACGCTGTTACGGCGTCCGGCTGATGGGTAAGGGCCGGGTGAGACGCTGCAGGCGAACAGGCTGGTGCGCATGTCCCAATCGTCCTCGCCATGGCCGGTCGCTGGCGAGCAGGATCGATTCGCGCGAGGAGCGGACGCGGGAAGCCACGGACCCGAGCCGGGAGCGCGGCCGATGCCCGAGCTCAGCCTGAGCCTCCCCAGCTGCCCCGACGCGCCGGCGATCGCGCGCGGTGCGATGTCGTGCTGGTGCGAGGAGCTGCCGATCGACGAGTCGCGACGCGAGGTGCTGCGGCTGCTCGTCTCGGAGCTCGTCACCAACGCTGTCGTGCACGCGCCCGCGGAGGGCGTGCGGTTGGCGGCGAGCCTGCTCGACGACGGCATGCACGTGGCGGTCAGCGACTCCGCCAGGCGCGGCCCGATGCCGGCCGTGCGCGCGCCGGCCGGCAGCGACGGCGGCTACGGGCTGTACCTCGTCGAGCACGAGGCCGAGCGCTGGGGCGTCGAACGCGCGACCGGGACGCGCGTGTGGTTCGTGCTCGGCCTGTAGCCGTACGTCATCCTTGGGGGCCTTGGAGTCCCGCAGACATATCCGCTCGTGGCTGATGGACATGGACGGCGTGCTGGTGCGCGAGGAGCAGGCGATCCCGGGGGCCGACCGCTTCCTGGCCGCACTGAGCGAGCGCGCGATCCCGTTTCTGGTCCTCACGAACAACTCGATCTACACGCCGCGGGACCTGGTGGCGCGGCTGGCCGCAAGCGGGCTGCACGTGCCGGAGGAGTCGATCTGGACCTCGGCGCTGGCGACGGCCCGCTTCCTCGAGCACCAGCGCCCGGGCGGCTCGGCATACGTGATCGGCGAGGCCGGGCTCACGACCGCGCTGCACGCGGCCGGCTACACGCTGAACGACCGCTCGCCTGACTACGTGGTGCTCGGCGAGACGCGCACATATTCGTTCGAGCGCATCACGCGCGCAATCAGGCTGATCGGCGAGGGCGCGCGCTTCATCGCGACCAACCCCGACCCGACCGGCCCGAGCGCCGCGGGGCCGTTGCCGGCGACCGGCTCGGTCGCCGCGCTGATCAGTCGCGCCACCGGCGTCGACCCCTACTTCGTCGGCAAGCCGAACCCGCTCATGATGCGCTCGGCGCTGAACGCGATCGACGCCCACTCGGAGAGCTCGGCGATGATCGGCGACCGCATGGACACCGACATCGTCTCCGGCCTGGAGGCGGGCATGGAGACGATCCTCGTGCTGAGCGGCGTGACCACGCGCGAGGCGGCGGAGCGGTTCCCCTACCGCGCCTCGCAGATCGTCGAGTCGGTCGCGGAGCTGATCGAGCAGATCTCCTGAGCGCCGCCTGCCGGCGGGCGCTGAAGTACGCGCTTTGTACGCAGCCGGGTCCCACCGCGCTTCAAGTCGCGCCGGGCGCACGCCGATCACGACCGAGATGGCAGTCGAGCCACGACAGGCCGGCAGGCGGGGCAAGGGGGCGCCGCGGCGAGGCAGTGGCCCCGCGGGCGCACCCGCGGGGACGGACGCGCACGCCGCCGAGCCCGGCGGGCCTTCGGCGATCGACCTCGCGCCGCCGCCGCAGGACGGCGAGGTGCGCGCTGAGGAACTGCGTGCCCTCGGCGAGGCGGTGCTGGCTCGCTCCGAGGAGGTGCTGGCGCAGACGGTCGCTCGCACGAACGACTCCGGCGAGCTCGTGAAGCCGCCCGTGCAGGAGAGCTTCGAACGCATCTGCACCAACTCGACCGTCGCCGTCTCGCGTTGGATCGCCGGCGAGGGGCTCGCCGTCACGAACGAGTCGGCGCGCGAAACCTCGCACATCTTCGGCGAGCTGGCCGCGCGCCGAGCGGCGTCGCTCAAGGAGGTCACGCGCCGGTGCTTCTGGTGGCGCAACGTGTTTGCCGAGGTGATGCGCGATGCCGCCGCCGGGCTGGGCACCGACCCGGGCTCGCTCACGCAAGCGCTCAACATGCTCCAGCTGAGCCTCGAGTTCAGCCTGCTGCGCGTGTGCGAGTGCTTCGAGGTCGAGCGCGAACGCACCGACGAGGAGCTCGCGCGGCGCGAAGAGGAGCTCGCCTTCATGGCCACCCACGACCCGCTCACGGGCCTGCCGAATCGCACCCTGATCGTCGACCGGATGGAGCAGATGATCGCGCGCTCGGCGCGCCACCAGTCCTCGATGGCGGCGTTGTTCATCGACCTCGACAACTTCAAGGGCGTCAACGACACGCTCGGGCACGGCGTCGGCGACGAACTGCTGCAGGCGGTCGCGGCGCGCCTGAAGGGCGTCGTGCGCGAGGTCGATGCGCTCGGGCGCCTGGGCGGCGACGAGTTCGTCGTCCTGGTCGAGGACCTGAACCTGTCCGCGGGCCCGGCGCTCGTGGCCGAGCGCATCCTCGCGGCGCTCAAGCAGCCGTTCAAGCTCGGCGCGGGCGGCGAGACGACGCTGACGATCGGCGCCAGCATCGGCGTCGCGATCGGCGAGCGGCGTGCCGACGCGGGCGCCCTGCTGCGCAACGCCGACATCGCCATGTACCGCGCCAAGTGGGACGGGCGCAACCGCTTCGCGGTCTACGAGAGCGGCATGAAGGACTCTGTCCAGGACCGCATGGAGCTCGAGATGGACCTCCGCGAAGCGCTCGAGGCGGAGCAGTTCTTCCTCGTCTACCAGCCCACGCTCGACCTCAGCGACATGCGCCCGACCGGGGTCGAGGCACTGATTCGCTGGCGCCACCCCCAACGCGGGGTCGTGCAGCCGGAAAGCTTCATCCCGCTGCTCGAGGAGACCGGGCTGATCAACGAGGTAGGTCGCTGGGTGCTACTCGAGAGCGCCCGCCAGGGGGCGAGCTGGCTGGCCGAAGGCCACGAGATCGCGATGGCGGTGAACGTCTCGGGGCGCCAGCTCGACAGCGACCAGCTGATCGAGGACATCGAGGTGGCGCTCGCCGACAGCGGCCTGCCGTCCACCTCGCTGACGATCGAGATCACCGAGACGACGCTGATGCGCGATGTCGAGGAGACCGCTCGGCGCCTGGTGGCGATCAAGGAGCTCGGCGTGCGGATCGCGATCGACGACTTCGGGACCGGCTACTCCTCACTGGCGCACCTGCAGCGCTTCCCCGTCGATGCGCTGAAGATCGACCGCTCGTTCATCTCCGGCCTGTCGCGCAACAAAGAGGGCGAGACGCTGATCCACACGCTGGTGCAGCTCGGCAAGGCGCTCTCGATCGAGACCTTCGCCGAGGGGATCGAGCAGCAGCAGGAGCTGGCGCTGCTGCGCGAGCAGGACTGCGACAGCGGCCAGGGCTTCCTGTTCGCCCGCCCGCTCGAAGCCGAGGAGACCGCCGCCTTCCTGGCGCGCTGGTCGCTGAGCGGCTCCTCCTCTCCGCAGCTCCCCTGAGGGTCCAGCGCTCCGGGGGGAGTCCGGAACCCCGGTGAATCCGTATGAACTACGCGCGATTGGCGCAGTTTGCGATTGTTTATTAACACCCTTGGGGTAGCCCGACTATGATCGTATGACTTGTAGCGCCGGCAAAGAGGAAACATGCCCGGGGTAGCACCGAATCCCTCGACACGGATCGTCTCAAGAGGCCTCCTCGCCACTGGGGTCTCGCTGTTGGTGCTGCTCGTTCCGCTGCTCGGCGCCGCCGGCGCGCATGCCGCGCCGCTGGAAGCCGAAACCCCGGCCGCACAGTCCGAAACCGCGCAGGCCGAAGGCGAAGCCGGCCGGTCCTCGCCGGGTGCCGGCTCGACGCAGGCCGCCGGGGGCACGGGCGAAGGTGCCGCGCCGGCGCCCGAACAGCCGGCGTCGCAGGAATCGCCCGTGAGCTCGACCGGGGGTCAGCCTCCCGCCCCCGAAGCGGGCAAGCCGGCCGAACCGGTACTGCCGGCGCCGGTGATCGAAACACCTCCCGCTCCGGTCGGAGTCCTGACGCCGCCGCCGCCCGAACCCACGACGCCGGTCGCCCCCGTTCACGAACCTGGGGTTGAAACCTCGCCGCACACCCCGCCCCCGTTGCGCGCCCTCGGCGCCGAAGGCAGCGGCCAGCAGGCCGGAGCGCCGGTCTCCGACTCCGCGTCGACGCCGCCACCCGCGGCCGGCGGCGAAGCGCCGTCGCCCGCGGGCGTCGCGAGCTCGACGATCCTCGACCCGTGGGCCGCGGCGCAGGGAACCGAACCGGCCGGCGCCCGGCCGCCGGCCCGTGCCGGGGCAGCCGCTCCGCCGCCCGGCGGCGGCTCGGGCCCCGGCGGCTGTGAGACCTCCTCGCTCGGCCAATGCGTCCTGGCGGGCCCGAGCATGCTGGTCCCGGCGGCGCCGACGCTTGCCGCTGCTTCCGGCGGCGCGACGATCACACGCAGCTCCGGAGGCCAAGCGCCTCCCGGCGCGCCCGGCGAAGAACCTGGCGGCGGCGGGCGCCCGACGCTCCCCGAACCCGGCTCGGCGCCGTCCGGCGCCGCGGGCGGTTCCGGCGGCGGCGGCTCCGGGGTCGGCATGGCCGGGTTCCTGACGCTCGCCGGCCTGCTGCTGCTGGCCGCACCGCGCGCGTTGCGCCCGCTGCGGCTGTGCTGCCTGCCGTACGGCACGGCGTTCTTCGTGCTGATCCCCGAGCGACCGGGCTAGCCGCCCCGTCACTCCGCAGTACTGGGCGCCCGCGCGCCCTGTCGGGATCAACTCGAGGCTTCTTGGAAGGAGCTGTGATGAAACGCCAAGTGACGGCACCAACGGTGAGCATTGACAGGAAGGACGAGAGCGAGGGAGCGACCCTCGTGCGCACGCGGCCCGCGCCGCGCCAGCCCGCGCCGCCCCCGCGGCCGGCGCGCCCCGCCGCAGACGCGGGCGAGGCCGCGCTCGTGCTGACGAGCGTCAGCACCTGGACGCACCGCCTCGTCCTCGACGGCGAGCTGACGTACACGACGGCCAGCACGCTGGAGGTGGAGATCGAGGGGCTGTGCGAGCAGGGGGTGACCGACATCACGCTCGACCTGCGCCCGCTGAAGCGTGTGGACCCCGTTGGCGTGGCGGTGGTCGCGTTCCGGGCCGGGCTGTGCGCCAAGCGCGGCTACGGGTTCGCGCTGATCCGCGGCTCGCGGGAGATCCAGCGCGCGTTCGAACTGGCCGGGGTCGCGGAGGCGCTGCCGTTCCAGGACGACGAGCTGGCCGACGGGCGCCTCAGCGCGGGCACGCTCGAGCGGACGGACGGGATCGCCGCCGGGGCTCCGCTGCCCTCGGCAGGGGGATGAAGGGCTGGACTCCAGCCCGCTCCCGCGGGATGATCTGATCGCCGCCGAGGCACCCGCCCGCGCGGGCGGGCACGATCTCGCGGGAACCGCGCGATGAGCTTCAAGACAGATCACCTGCGTTATTTCGTCGCCGTCGCCGAAGAGGGCCAGATCACGCGCGCGGCCAAGGGGCTGTACATCGCCCAGCCGGCGCTGTCGCAGGCCATCTCCCAGCTCGAGAGCGATCTCGGGCTGCAGCTGCTCGAGCGTCACCCGCGCGGAGTGCGCCTGACGCCCGCCGGAGAGGCGTTCCTCGAAAAGGCCCGCGCGGTGGTCGACAGCGAAATGGAGGTGCGGCGCACCGCGCAGACGCTGGCCCGCGCCGAGCGCTGCGTGCTCGAGATCGGCTTCATCGGCCCGCCGCCGATGATGACCGCACCGGAGCTGTTCACCGCGTTCTCCGACGCCCACCCGGAGGCCGAGGTCTCCTTCCGCGATCTGCCGTTCCCGCGCGGCGCGACCTCCACCTGGCTCGAGGACGTCGACGTCGCGTTCTGCCACTCCCCGGCGCCCGAGGCCTCGATCCGCACGCAGCCGGTGCGCGCCGTACCACGCACGATCGTCGCCCACCGCAGCCATCCACTCGCCGGCCGCGGTGACGCCGAGGTGGCCGACTTCCTCGACGAGCGCTTCATCGGCTATCACCCCGACGTCCAGCCCAAGTGGGCCGGCTTCCACTCGCTGGACGACCATCGCGGTGGCCCGCCGCGCGAGCTGACCGGCGACCGGGCGAGCACGGCGCTGCAGATGCTCGGCGTGCTCGGCAGCCGCGGCGCGGTCACGGCGCTCCCGAGCACCGATGCCGCGCTCGTGTGCCACGTGCTGCCCGAAGCGGTCGAGATCCCGCTGCGCGACGCCGACCCGGCGGTGCTGTCGCTCGTGTGGGCCGGCGCAGACGAGCACCCACTGCTCGAATCGCTGATCGCGATCGCCGGCCGCGCCGAACCTCCTGTTTCCGTCTGAGCGCCCGGGCCTGAGGCCAGGCTGCTCCGCAGCCCGCTCCGGCTCCCCGGCGCTCAGCCGGCCGCGGGAGGACCGCCCGCGACGGGGCGCTCCACCTCGCCCGAAGCGAGCTCTGCGGGCGCCGGCTCGACGGCCGGCAGCCCGTCGACGCTGAGCGCGTTCTTCTCGCGCTGGTAGGCGAGCAGCGCTTCCGCGCCGCCCGTCCTGAGCTTCTTGTCCGCCCACGCCGCCATGTGCGGCCGCGCGCCCTCGACCCGCATCAGCGGAACCCCGTAGCCGCACGAGTCGGCGATACGGTCGAGTTCGACGCGCACGATCGCCCGCCGCCCTTCGGGCCCCTGGGGCTCGGAGAACCGGGCCGTCCGCAGCAGCCCCTCGAAGCGCGGGTCCGCCGGCATGACCGCCTCCGCACGGCCGTGCAGGCGCACGATCCGCGGCGGGCCCTGGAAGGCGCACAGCATGATCACGATGCGCCCGTTCTCACGCACGTGCGCGATCGTCTCGGCGCCGCTTCCGATCACGTCGAGGTAGGCGACGGTGCGCTCGTCGAGCACGCGCAGCGTGTCGATCGGGCCCTTCGGGGAGATGTTCACGTGGCCCGCCGGCGCGAGCGGCGCGCTGCCGACGAAGAACATCGGCTGGGCGGCGATCCACCCCGCCAGCCGCTCGTCGAGGACCTCGAACACCTTGGCCACGCAGCGACGTTATCGCGTCGCGGTCATGCGCCCGGCCGTTCGCCCGCCGGCGCGGCAGGCACAGGGGCCGGCCGCCGCCCCTGGGGGCGGCGGCCGGATGCCTCATCGCTCGCCGGGCGACTAGGAGGCGGTGATGTACCCGGCCATGTAGCCGGGATGATCCATCGCCCAGCCGTGCGTTTCGTCATCGCACGGGATGATGCATTTCCATTCGAAGCGGCCCGCCTTGTGGACGACGAGCGTGTAGGTGTGGACACCGGGCTGCACGACGATCGCCACCCCGGCCACGGGCGCGGTGATGCTGTGCGTGCCTTCGTCGGTGTTGTCGATCTTCAGCTGCACCGGCTGCCCGACTTTGACGTCGAAGTTGGTCATCGAGAAGGCGTCGTGCATCTTGCCGTCGGGGCCGCGCTTGCTGCCCGGCACCACTTTCAGCGAGATCACCTGCACGGGCGCGGTCGCCGCGCTCGCAGCCGCCGACGCGTTGGCGCCCGGAGCGGTCACGGTCACGGTGTGCGTCGAGTTGCCGCTTTTCACGAGCGCTGCCGCCGACATCGCGATCGCGGCCACGATTCCGACCGCGGCGAGGATCGAGAGCACGATCCGGCTGTCACGGTCGACGACCGCGTCGAAGTGCTCCTGTTCGAGGATCTCGCGCGGGTCCGGCGGAAGGGGCTCGACCTGCTCGTCTGGGGGTGTCGATGTCGCCTGCATGGTTGCCTCCTTTTCGATCACCCACATCGTCGTCCGCGCCCGGGGGTGCGGGTATCCGTGCCCGGCAACCTTCCCGGCGCGGAAACCCGCGGAGAGTTTTCGGTAGAACCCCCGGACTACGGGGCGGCCGGAACGACAACGGCCGGCTCGCCGTCCCCGGTGGCGGCGAGCTGCTCGGTGTCGAGCACGGGCTGCTCGAGCCGTCGCACGTCTCCGTAGCGCGCGAGGAACCCGTCGGCCTCCTCCAGGAAGCCGATCCGCGGCGTGCGGTAGTGCATCGGGACGACCCAGCGCGGCGCAAGGCGCGCGACGACCGCCTCGGCGCCCTCGGCGCCGATCGTCGGCCCCCCGCCGACGGGGAGGATCAGCAGGTCCACCGGGCCGATAGCCTCGGCCTGCTCCTCGCGCAGCCGGCTCTGCCCGAAGTCGCCGAAGTGACACACCCGCAGGCCATCGAGCTCGAACGCGAAGATCGTGTTCGGCCCGCGCGCCGTGCCGGCCTGCTCGTCGTGCTCGGAGGCGACCGCGGTGACCATGCCGATCGGCGACGAGAGGCTGCCGGCGGTCGAGCGCAGCACGACCGGGTCGCCGCCGACCACCTCGACCGCGTTGTGGTCGCCGTGCTCGTGGGTCACGAGCAGCACCTCGGCGCTCAGTCCGAGGATCGGCGGGTAGTCCCACTGGATCCCGCGCCCGGCGAGCCCGCTCATGTCACCGAACGGGTCGATC
Organism: uncultured Solirubrobacteraceae bacterium; assembly: GCA_963782575.1. Lineage (GTDB taxonomy): Bacteria > Actinomycetota > Thermoleophilia > Solirubrobacterales > Solirubrobacteraceae > Palsa-744. The sequence continues at coordinate 20,729 of CAWAKI010000007.1, forward strand.
GCGACCGTCGTGCCGCCTGCCTGCAGCCGGAACGCCGACTGCCCGTACCACTCAACCTGCATGCTGCTCCTCCCCTCTCTTCATGTGTCGAACGGGACCGGCGAGCGCCGGCTCGTGGTGTGCGCGCGCCGCGTCGGCGGCGGCCCGGGGGCGCACCGAGCCACCGGCGGGCCGCGCCGTCGCGGGCTCCTCGGCGTGGTGATACTGCCCGCCCCGCAGCGCAGAGGCCGCAGCCGCCACCAGGCAGGCGGCGATCGCGAACAGGAACGTCTCGTGCAGCCCGGAGCGGAAGGGCGCGGAGATCAGGTGCGGGAAGAACGAGCGTCCCGTCAGGATCGCGCGGTTGTGCGCGCCGATGCTCGCCAGCACACGCGGGCCGACGAGGTGCTGGATCGGGTTGTAGCCGAGGAACGCGGCGAACAGGATCGAGACGGGTGGCAGCTCGCCGGCGCGGTGGGCGGCCGCGGCGCCGACGCCGTGCGCGCTGAGCCCCTGCGAGAGCGCGCTCGGAAGCGTGGCGGCGAGGCCGGCGATCATCAGCGTGAAGAACACGCCGATCGAGATCACCTGCGCGGAGTTCTGGAAGGTCTGGTTCATGCCGCCGCCGGCGCCGCGGTCCGCCCGCGGCAGGCTGTTCATCACCGCGGCCCGGTTCGGCGAGGCGAACATCCCGAACGCGACGCCCGCCAGCAGCAGGACCGCGGCGAACATCGGGTACGGGAAGTCGATCGGCAGCAGCAGGAGCAGCAGGAAGCTGACGGCGGTGGCGAGCATGCCACCGGTCGCGAACGGCCTCGCGCCGAAGCGGTCGGAGAGGTAACCGGAGGCCGGCCCCGCGAGCAGCATCCCGACCGTCAGCGGCAGCATGTAGATGCCCGCCCACAGCGGGGTGTCGGTGAAGTCGTAGCCGTGCTGGGGCAGCCAGATGCCCTGCAGCCAGATGATCAGCATGAACATCAGCCCGCCGCGCGCGACCGCCGACAGGAAGGTCGAGAGCGTCCCGAAGCTGAACGCCCGGATCCTGAACAGCGGCAGGCGGAACATCGGGTTCTCGACGCGGCGCTCGACCAACGCGAAGACCGCAAGGCACGCGACCCCGGCGGCGAGCAGCGCGATCACGCGGGGGCTGCCCCAGCCGGTGCTGTACGAGCCGTAGGGGCGTATCCCGTAGGTCACGGAGACCATCAGCAGGACCAGCCCGGCGGCGAACAGGACGTTGCCGGGCCAGTCGATCGGCGCGCGTTTGGGCTCGCTGCGCTCCTCGAGCTTCAGGTACGCCCAGACCGTCCCGAACAGGCCGACGGGTACCGAGATCAGGAACACCATCCGCCAGTCGATCGGGGCCAGCAGGCCGCCCAGCACGAGGCCCACGAACATGCCGCTGACGCCGACGATGTTGTTGATCCCGAGCGCCATCCCGCGCTGGTTGGCCGGGAACGCGTCGGTGATGATCGCCGCCGCGTTGGCGAGCAGGCACGCGGCTCCGATGCCCTGGACGATCCTGAACACGATCAGGTACAGCGCGCCCGTCCGGCCGGTCATCCAGTCGACCGTCAACATCAGCGAGGCGGCCGTGTAGATCAGGAAGCCGAGGTTGTAGATGCGCACGCGCCCGAACATGTCGCCGAGCCGCCCGAGGCTCACGATCAGCACGCTCGAGACGACCAGGAAGCCGAGGATCATCCACAGCAGGTAGAAGCTGTTGGCCGGTTCCAGCGGGTCGAGGTGGATGCCGCGGAAGATGTCCGGCATCGCGATCAGCGTGATCGAGGCGTCGAGCGTCGCGAGCAGCACACCGAGCGTGACGTTCGACAGCGCGATCCACTTGTAGCTGTCGGGCGAGCTCGAAGGGCGCACGCGGGGGGCGGCCCTGCGGAGCTTCAGAGCAGTGGAGGGCACGGCAGAATTATACAGGCAAACTGTGCAGTTTTCCTGACGGTTATAGTCACGCCGTGGCGGAGCAGACCGATGTCGGCGCGCTCGCGAGCGACCTGCGGGTCGTGCTCGGCAGGCTGCTGCGGCGCCTGCGCGCCGAGCACCGTTTCCCGCTGTCCCAGGGCGCCGTGCTCGGACGGCTCGACCGCGGCGGCACGAGCAGCATCGGCGGGCTCGCACTCGCCGAGCGTGTGCGCCCGCAGTCGATGGCGCAGACCGTCGCCGACCTCGAGGCGGCCCGGCTCGTCGCGCGCCGGCCCGACCCCGGCGACCGCCGGCGAACCCTGATCGAGCTCACCGAGCTCGGGCGCGAGGCGCTCTCCGATGACCGGCTGAACCGCGAGGGCTGGCTGGCGAGCGCGATCGCGGCCGACCTGTCGGCCGAGGAGCGCCGCGTGCTGGCACGCGCGGTGGGGCTGCTGGGGCGCCTGGCCGACCGCGAGCCCGACGCGCCCCCCTCCAACCATTTGACCTGATTCTCGTTGTTGTCTCGAGAAGTCAGGCAAGGCGGCCTGAGACGGGGCGGCGACCGCCGCGCCGGGAGAGGCACCGACGGGACGGAGCGCGCTGTCAGTCCGGCTGGCGCTCGGGGCTCTCGCGGCCCGGCCAGCTGCCGGTGAAGCGGCTGAACGCAACCCGCGAGCCGTGGTCGACGAGCCCTCGCACGGCGCGGAAGATCGCGCCCTCGAGCAGCAGCGCGCCGATCAGCTTCGCGAGCCGAACCTCGCGGTACTCGGGGTCGGGCGCGCGCTCGGAGTCGAACAGCCGCCAGACACCTTCGAAGAGCTTCTTGCCGAGCAGGCCCGCGATCACCCCGCTGAGGATCCGCACGGGCATGAACATGATCTTCATCATCGACTGGAACCCTACCCCTCGCGCGGCCCTGGACCGCGCCGGGCGGCCGTCCGGCCGGGGCCTCGCGCGGGCCGGTTCGTACATACGTCGAATATCGCCACAGGGGCGCAACCCCCGCCTACACTGCCCACCGCACCGGAAAATCACTGAGAAGGGCAAACCCGTCGCGAGACGGGGGCGCAAAGTCAGAGGTCTCCCCGGAGACAGCTCGACCGCCAGGTGGAAGCCAGGAGGGCTGTCAATGGGAGCGAAGGAACTGCTGATCGGGGGGCGTCCGGGAAGGAGCCCGGCCAAGGCGCGTCGCCGGCCGAGCGCCGAGAACGGCTTCTCGCTGATCGAGCTGCTCGTGGTGATCCTGATCATCGGCCTGCTGGCCGCGATCGCGATCCCGCTGTTCACCAGCCAGACCGCGAAGGCGACCGACGCGCAGGCGAAGGAGCTCGCGCGCTCGGCCGAGACCACCGCCGAGTCGATCGCCACCGAACACGATGGCCACTACGGCCAGGTGTCGCTCGAAGAAATCAGCAACACCGAGTCGACGATCTCGATCGCGCCGAGCAAATCCGGCGCCTACCTCAGCGCAGCCACGAGCGGGGAAGACGAATTCTCTGTCACGGCGAAAGCCACGGACGGCGACGAACTGACGATCACCCGTGACACCTCGGGCGCGATCACGCGCACGTGCCTGAGCCCGGTCACCAAGAAGGGCTGCTCAGAAGGCGAAAAAGGGAGCTGGTAGACGGGGACGTCGGGCGCGCGCATGGGGAGCGCGCCGGACCACCGGGGACACGAAGCGGGCCGGCGACCGCGACCGACTGGGGAGACGGTCGCGTGAGGGAGGGCCGTCGGTCCGCTCCCCGGTGCGGAGACACCGCCGCGCGCGGTCGCGCCCGATGGGATCCCGCCCACCCGGGCGCGACCGCCGCGCAGGCGGTAGCCTGCCGCCGGTGGGCGGCGAGAGCGAGGGACCGAGCGGGGGCGCGGGCGGCGCACCCGCTCTCGCACTCGTGACGGGCGCCGGCTCGGGCATCGGGCGCGAGACCGCCGAGCGGCTGGCGGCTGCAGGCCACCGCGTCGCGGCGGCCGACCTCGACCCCGCCCGCAGCGGCGGCTGGGAGGCGGACGACGTGCACCCCTTCGAGGTCGACGTCGCCGACCCGGCGTCGGTCGCGGACCTCGCCGAGGAGGTGCTCGCGCAGTTCGGCCCGCCGCGCGTGCTCGTCAACTGCGCGGGCTGGGATGAGACGCACCGGTTCCTCGACACCGGTCGCGACTTCTGGGAGAAGGTGCTCGCGATCAACCTCACCGGCGTGATCGCCGTCACGCACGCGTTCCTCGCCGCGATGGTCGAGCGCGGCCCGGGCGGGCGGATCGTCAACGTCGCCAGCGACGCGGGCCGCGTCGGGTCGAGCGGCGAGGCCGTCTACGCGGGCGCCAAGGGCGGCGTGATCGCGTTCACGAAGTCGCTCGCGCGCGAAACCGCCCGCCACGGCATCACCGCCAATGCGGTGTGCCCCGGTCCGACCGACACGCCGCTGTTCCGCGCCCAGCCGCAGCGGCTGCAGGACGCGCTGCTGCGGGCGATCCCGCTCGGCCGGCTCGGCAGTCCAGGCGACGTGGCGCACGCGATCGAGTTCTTCGCCTCCGAGGGGGCCGGGTTCGTGACCGGCCAGGTGCTGAGCGTCAGCGGCGGGCTGACGATGGCAGGATGAGCGGCGTGGACCCCGGCCGCTACGAGCATCTGCGCTTCGAGCGCCGCGAGCATGGCGTGCTGCTCGTGACGATCGACCGGCCCGAGCGGATGAACGCCACCAACGAGCGCCTGCACAGCGAGCTCGCCGGCGTCTGGCGCGAGGTCGCCGAGGACGAGCAGACACGCGTCGCGGTCATCACCGGCGCCGGGCGCGCGTTCTCGGCCGGCGGAGACCTCGAGATGGTCCAGCGCATGGCGGGCGACTACCGGCGCGTCGCCGCGATGGCGACCGAGGCGGCCGGGCTCGTGACGAGCATGATCGACTGCGAGAAGCCGATCATCTCGGCGATCAACGGCACCGCGGTCGGCGCCGGGCTGGCGGTCGCGCTGATGGCCGACATCAGCATCATCGCCGAGGACGCGCGCCTGACCGACGGCCACCTGCGCCTCGGCGTCGTCGCGGGCGACCACGCGGCGATCGTGTGGCCGCTCCTGTGCGGGATGGCGAAGGCCAAGTACTACCTGCTGACCGCCGACTTCATCGACGGGCGCGAGGCGGAGCGGATCGGGCTCGTCAGCCGCGCCGTGCCGGGCGAGGAGGTGCTCGAGGAGGCGCTCGGTGTTGCCGAGCGGATCGCCGCCGGCCCGCAGGACGCGGCGCGCTGGACCAAGCGCACCCTCAACCACTGGCTGCGCCAGGCGATCCCCGCCTTCGACGCGAGCGTCGCCTATGAGATGCTGAGCTTCATGGGCTCCGACGTGGCCGAGGGAGCGCAGGCGATCCTCGAGCGGCGCGCGCCCGAGTTCGACGGCTGAGCCGCTACTCGAACGACATGCTTTCCTGGCCCGGCAGCGGCTCGGGCGGCGGCTCGAGCGCCGGCGAGGCCCACTCGACCGGCTCCTCTGCCGCGAGGTGCCCGGGCGCGAGGCCACCGGCCCGGACCGGACCGGCGGGCTCGTCGGCCGGCTCGAATGCCTCCGCCAGCGCGTCGCCGTGGGGACCGTGGGGGTCGTCCTCGAGCAGCGCCTCCATGTCGATCTCGACTGTCTCCTCGGCGAGCCCGGGCCCCTGCAGCGCCTGCCGCGCCGGGTGCTCGAAGGCCTCGGCCAGCTCATCGCCCTGCGGGCCGTGTGGCGCGTCCGCCGGCACGTCGAGCACTGGGACCTCCTCGAACGGGGTCTCCTCGCCCGCCGTCGCCTCATCGCCCGCCGCCGGCTCCGCCGCCTGCGAAGGAGCGAACGCCGGCTCGAGCGCCTCGCGCTCCTCGCGGGCGACCTCGGTGGGGTCGGCGCCGCGGCGGCGCTTGAGCTCCAGGTGTTCGCGTATGGCCTCGTCGAGCATGCCCATGACGCCCCCAAACCATACTGCCCGCGCAGCGCTCGTTCTGCGTCTAGACTTCCTCCACGCTGCGACCGCCGCGCCGCGAGCGGCGTGCACGGGGCTATAGCTCAGTTGGGAGAGCGCCTGGATCGCACCCAGGAGGTCGCCGGTTCGAGCCCGGCTAGCTCCATTCGTTGTCGCTGACACAACGAGGATGCCGCCGCCCGATCTGCCGCGAGGCAGGCAAGCTCGCCGGCGACGAGCTGATCGCCGACGTGAGGCTCGCAGGAGCCACGCCGCCCTGGGGGTCCATCGGCGACGGCGCCACGGTCTTCTCCTACTGACGATGGCGTACGATCGGCAGATGACCCAAGGGCAGCGCGCGGGTGCAGTGGCGGCGGCAAATGAGGAAGCGGTGCGTGCCTGGGACACAGTGCTGTACGAGCGGTGGAAGTCGAACCGCACGGTGTTCGTGGGCGCGCTGACGGAGGTCACCGAGGGGGCATTTGAGCTGTTCCCACCGCCCGAAGGCGGACGCTGCATCGATATCGGGTGCGGCTTCGGCGAGACGACCCAGCGGCTGGCTGAGCTCGTCGGACCGGGAGGTTTCGCGCTCGGCGTCGATTCCTCGCCGCGGTTCATCGAGGACGCCCGTCGCGAGGCCGCCGAGGCGGGGGTCGAGAACGTTGCGTTCGAGACAGCCGACGCGCAGACGGCTGAGTGGGATCCAATCTACGACTACGCGTTCTCGCGCATGGGCACGCAGTTCTTCGCCGCGCCGGTTCCGGCTATGCGCGCGATCCGCGGCGCGCTCAAGCCCGGCGGCAGGCTCGCCAAGCTCTGCTGGCGCCGCAAGGCCGAGAGCCCGCTATGGGCGGACACCGAGAAGGTTGTCGAGCGCTTCCTCTCGCGCCCTGCCGAGTACGAGGCCGACACCTGCGGGCCCGGGCCATTCTCGCTCGGTAACCCCGAAACCACCCAAGGGATTCTCGAGGCAGCCGGATTCGACGCGATCGAGCTGCAGCATCGTGACTTCGACTACTTCATGGGCGCCGACATGGACGAGGCGGTCGACTCCATGCTCGCGATCGGACCCGGCGCCGAGCTGATCCGCCTAAACGGCGAGTACGGCGAGGGCCGTCGCGGTGAGATCGCCGAGGCCCTGCGGGATCACTATGCGGGCTGGCAGAGGCCGGACGGCTCGATCGTCGGCCGCGGATCCGTCTGGATCGTCTCAGGCACGAACCCCGGTTAGCCGGGCTGCGGCGCCTCCAGCTTCCTCGCGGCGAAGCGGGCGTCTCGCGCGTCCCGAGCGGCGCCCGCTCGTTTGCGCGGGAGAGTGAACGCCACAGCGTCCGCGAGCTACGCGGACGAATCTGGGGGCTGGGCCGCCTCACGATCGGCAGCGCCTCGCGCGATGCCTCAGGTCCGGCGCGTTATCCCCGTGACCTCCCACGCCCGGCCGAGCGCGCTGCCGTAGAAGACCACGATCACGAGCACGAGCGCGCGCTGGAGCGCGGCGCTGTGGGTGTTCGCCAGGAGCGCCACCGCGAGACCGAGCTGCACCGGGTAGCCGACGAGCGAGATCGAGGCGAAGGTGATGTTCAGCGTTCTCGCCCGGGAGTCGGGGGAGAAGTTCCCGGCCCGCCTCGCCCTCGGTACCAGCTGATAGGTGGCGAGCAGGCCGACGATCGCCATGGCGAGGCTCGAGAGCCCGAATACGACCGAGCCCCCGGTCAGGGTCACGATCGAGACGAAGAAGATGTCCACCAGGACGACGAACGCGCTGCCGGCCAGCACCGTCCGCAGCTCACGGGTCGTGGCGTTCGCGTCGTCCGCGTTGACGACCGACACGGCAACCACGAGCAGGCCCAGGATGGCGGCGGACGCGCCGGTGCTGGCGATGAAGAAGCTCTCGTAGTGGCCGACCACGACGCCACCATATTCGGGCCGCCGCGCGTAGAAGATCAACGCGAGCGCTCAAGCGAACGGCGAATACGTCCGAAGCAACCTGAGATCACGTATGTCCGGAGGTTCCCTCGACCCGTGCACGCTCTCGATCGCGCCGCCGTCGATCGGGGGCGCGGGCGCTGAGGGGTACACCCCGCCTCCCACCGGGCTCCGGCGCGCAGCACGTCCCCCGATCGTGTGGTCGCTGTCGCTGCTGCTCGCGTTCAAAGCGCTGATCGCGCTGGCGGTGCTCGCGTATCCGCTCGGCGTCCATCAGCCGACCGGGGTGATCGCGACGGGAGGCGCGATCGCGTTCGCCGGCGCATGGCTCGTCTGGATCTTCGGCCCGCGGTTCTCGATGCTCGGCTTCGAGCTGATCGCCGCGGCGGGTGTGCTCGCGGCCAGCTTCCTGGTCGCGGAGGCCCAGACCACCGGCGGCATGATGCTCGCGGCCTTCGCCTACCCGTGGATCGCGATCTACGCGGCGCACTTCTTCCCGCGGCGCGTCGTGAACGCGCTCGGCGCCTTCATCACGCTCGCCTTCGCGGCCGGGTTGGCCGTCGACAGCGAGCCACGCGCTGCGATCTACTGGGTGATCGTCACGAGCACGGTTTGGTCGATCTGCATCGTGCTGGGAGGGCTCAGCGAGGGCCTGCGCCGCCACGTCGTGACCGACCAGCTCACGGGCGCGCTGAACAGGAGCGGGCTCGCGGCGGCGGCGACGCGGGAGCGTGCGATCGCCGACCGTACTCAGAGCCCGCTGGTGGTCGTGGCGATCGACCTCGACGGCTTCAAGCAGATCAACGACCGCGCAGGCCATGCGGCCGGCGATCGTGTTCTCGCGTCGCTCGTGGGCGAGTGGCGCGGCCGCCTGCGCCCGGAGGACATCCTCGCGCGCCACGGCGGCGACGAGTTCGTGCTGCTGCTTCCGTCGAGCACCGAGACGGCCGCCCACGCGACGCTCGCGCGGCTGCGGAGCGCGGGGCAGCAGGTGGGCTGGTCGGCGGGCATCGCCGAGTGGGCGAGCGAGGAGTCGCTGGATGACGCGCTCGCGCGTGCCGACGGCCGCCTCTACGAAGAGAAGCTCGCCAAGCAGGCCCACCCTCCCGCCGGCGCCGCGCTCGCGCAGCACCGGCCCGCAGTCGCGGGATCGTTCTGATCCGGCCGGCCGCGCGTGCCCGGCGCGGACGCGGGGCGCGCCGGTGGGAGCCCCCGCCGCGGGGACTCCCGATGCGACGGGGGCGGGCCTAGCCCTTCGGGCAGGGAACCTTCAGCGTCTTCGTGACGGTCTGCTGCGTCAACCCCCCGAGACCCGCGAAGATCAGTTCCGCCTTCCCGGGGAAGCCGCCCTTGGGGCACTTCTTCGGGACGCGGCCGTAGTAGATCGTTTCCTTGCCCTTGCGGATCGCCGAGCCGACGATCACGGAGATCGTTTTCACCGACGCGTCCTGTGCGCCGGGCACCGTTTCGACCAGCGGCACTTCGGCGATCAGCTCTTTGGTGTAGAGGCCGCTCGCCCCCACGTAGTGCGCCTTCGAGAGGATTTCGAGCAACACCGGTTCGTGGCCGAAGGTGAAGAACTCGAGGCCGCCGCCGGGCGCGTAGAACGGTTCGATCGTCGTCGTCTCGGGCACGATCGAGTGGCCGAAGGCGACGACGCCGGTCGCAGAGCCGACCGGCCCGGCCGCAGAGCCCTTCGGGCACGCCTTCGGGCCAGGACCGGATGGTTCGAGCGTTGCGGGCGGGCACGACGGGAAGCCGCTCGGATGCAGCACCGTGCCTTTCGGCAGGAAGACGTTGACGCCGATCAGCGGCGGCGGGAAGCCGCCGTATTCGGTTCCGGAGATCGACACCTGGCTTGCAAGCGCCGCGCCGGCTCCGAGTTTGTCGCCCGTGCCCTTGAACCCTTTGATGGCGACGATCTGCGCTTTGATCGTCACGGTCGGGGCCGCCGAAGCGGCGCCCGGCAGCGCCAGCGCTGCGAGAACCGATACTGCGATACATCCCAGCGATGCTCTGCGCATCCAAGCCTCTCCTCGTGTTTGCCTGTGGCCGCCCTCGGCGGAGGGCGCTCGCCCCCCGCCTGGTTCCTAACACGAAAGCGCGGCGCGCGGCGCGGTGGCTCGTCCCCGGGCGGGCGGGGCCCCGGGTACGAGCCTTCCGCGCTCGCCCTCAGGAGCCGTTGTCGGCGATCGGCTCGTAGGCCCGGCAAGGCTCGTTGCGCAGGCTCGGGCACGGGGGCAGTTCGGTCGGCACGCCGACGCCCGGAACCACGGGCAGGGTCAGGCTCGAGGGCATGCTCGGCGAGAACGCGACCGACTCCTGTCCCGTGCCGCCTTCCGGTTCGGTGTGCGCGAAGGACCAGATCGGCTGCGAGCCGTTCGGGGCGGAGATTACGACCCTGATCCGCGAGCCTGCCCGGTAGGCGTGCCCCTCGAAGTAGAGGGGGATCGTCACCGGCACGTATTCGCCCGCCGGCATCGGCTGTTTGTCAGAGGCGAGCATCGTCGGGATCGGCTGCAGCGGGGTCGGCTTCTGCGCGAGGATGTTCCTCTTGCTCGTGGCGAGCTTGCGCTCGCTCGCACGCAGATAGCCGTTCTGCACGAAGGTCTCGTTGCCGTCGGGGCGCACCTCGCTGACCGTCGTCAGCAGGTCGACGTCGGGCGTCGAGGACCTCAGCCAGACGGTCACCGCGCCGCCGCCGATCGCCGTCTCATCTTCGGTGAGCGGAGCCGACACGTAGGACACGGCGTCGCCGGCCGGAGGCTGCTGCCATTTCCAGTCCCACTGCGCCGCGTCGCCCCAGAGGCCACCCGAGCCCGTGCTCGGCCCGAAGTCGGTCAGCGGCGTGGCGCTCGCGTCGGAGGTGTAGGTGTCCTGGCCTTCGCTCGTGGCCTTCGCCGGGTTGAGCGTTCCGCCGGGGCCGAAGTACCACGTCTTGGCCTTCGTGCCCGGGATCGGGAACGCGGAGAAGGACTGTTCGAAGCCGGGGTAGGGATCGCCGGCGGTTCTCGTGCCGAGCGGAGAAGCGCCCGCGCCGTTGTCGAACAGCACCCGGACCTCGGGCTGTTCTTCGAACGCCGCCAGCGCCGCTTCGTATGTCGGCTCGAGTTGGATCGGATCGGCCGGGAGCGTGACGATGTCGGTCTTTTCGAGCCCCATCGCTTCGTCGTAGATGACCGGCGCGGCGGCGTTTATCACCGCCGCGTCCTCGAGCGGCGCCTGGTGTGCGACGTACAGCTCGAGGAAGTCGTACAGGCGATCCAACGTGGCGGGTCGAGCGAGTCGATGTGGGCCCCGTTCGTGAACGTGAACCACTTCTTGCTCGTGCCCGTGAAGTGCTCGGCGAGGTCGGCGCAGTGCCCGCCGGTCTGCTCGTCCTCCCATTGGCAGGCCATGAACGTCGGCACCTTGATGTTCTTCACGAACGTGACCGGGTCCAGCGGGTCTGCCACGGGCTTGTCGTAGGTCGAGTTCTCGTTGATCTTCTGCATCAGGTTCGCCGCCTCGCCGTGCAGCGCCTGGTTTTCCTTGCAGGTCTGATCGCCTTCTTCGATGCGCGTCGTCGCCCACGCCTGCCCGTGGCCTGGGCTGGCGGGTTCGGCGTTCTGCTGGCGCTGCTCGGCCCATTCGACCGCGAACCCGGTGTTGAGGATCCCACCGGGGTAGAGCGTGGTCGCGGTCGCATCGATCACCGACAGCGGCGCGATCGCCGCCAGGCCGGCGGGGTCGGTCTGCGCCGTGAAGAGCTGGCTGATGCCGCCGTAGGAGATGCCGAGCATCCCGACCTTGCCGCCCTTGACCCACGGCTGGTGCGCGATCGTTTCGATCACGTCGTAGCCGTCGAGGTTCTGCATCTTTTCGAAGAAGTCGAAGGCGCCGCCCGAACAACCGGTGCCTCGCATGTTGACGTCGACGACGGCGAAGCCCATCAGGTTGGCGAGGATCGCGATGCCGTTTTCCGGGCCGGCGGGGTTCGCGTAGCCGTACCCGGAGTACTCGATCAGCGTCGGATACGGCGCCGTGTAGCTCGGCGTCGGTACGCCGGGGATCGGCAGCGTCGGGAAGTGGAACATCGACGGCACACCCGGCTCGCCCGCGGGGCTCGTCGGCGGGTGCACGTCGATCGCGAGCTTGGTCCCGTCGCGCGTCGTCAGGTAGGTGTAGCCGTTGTCGGGGATTTCCTGTCCGTAGATGCCCGGATCCCAGGGCGCCGAGGTGCCCTCGTGAACGATGACCGCCGGGGATTCTTCGCCGCCCGAGACGACGCGGTAGCGCTTGCCGGGCCTCACGTTGCGGAACAGCAGCCCGCCCTGTTCGTCGGCGTCCTGCGTCGCGACGGTCGCGTGACCCTTCTCGAGCGATGCCTGCGCGCCGGGGGCGAGACCGGTGACGTCGACCTGTTCGACGCTGCCGTTCGCGGTGAACGCGGATGCGCTCGCGGCCGCGAGGCCGGCGAGCAGCGCCGCGAGCGCGGCCAGGACGAGCGCGCCGAGAGCTCCTCGCGCGCGGCGGCGTGGCGCCCCGGCGCCGCTCGTGGACCGACGATCTCCGCTTGCTCGGCTGGCAGGCAACGCACTCCCCCTTCCCGCGCGCACGCGCGGGGCTCGGTCTCTGTCCCCTCCCCCTATCGGTGTCCTCCGGCTTGACACGAGCCGGAGTGCGCGTCTATCTACCCAGCGGCGCGGATTCCGAAACCGGAGAGCTCAGACGAGGTATTCGGTGCGCAGCCAGTCGAGCGTCGCCTTGAGGCCGTCCGCGTAGCCGACGCGCGGCTCCCACCCGAGCAGCTCGCGCAGCTTGCGATTGCTGAAGCGCTGGTCACGTCCGAGCACCTGCACCGCCTGGCGCGAGAGCAACGGGCGCACAGTCACGCCGGTGGCCCTCAGCAGCAGGCGGTAGCCGTGCTCGAGCGAGGTGCCGAGGCCGTTGGCGAGGCCGTAGGGCATGCTCCATCTGACCTTCGAGCAGCCGAGCCCGGCCGCCAGGCCGTCGGTGAACTCGCGCCAGGTCACGCCGAGGCCGTCGCTCACGTTGAAGGCCTGGCCGGGGGCGTCCTCGTGGCGGAGCGCCAGCATCGCCGCGTCGAGCAGGTTCTCGACGAAGCACAGTCCGGCGACGGGGCGCCCGCCGTCGATCAGCAGCATGTTGCGGCTGCGGATCGCGCGCGCGATGCCGCCGACGACGTCGCTCGAGCCGGGGCCGTAGACGGTCGCCGGGCGCAGGATCACCGCCTCCAGGGCGGCTGACGCTTCGACGCGACGAACCTCGCGCTCGGCCCGGAGCTTGGTCTCGGCGTACCAGTTGTGGAACGAGGACGCGGCGTAGGTCTCCTCGATCTCTCCGCCGGGGGGGTGCCCGTAGACGTCGGTGGTGCTGAAGTGGACGAAGCGCCTGACTGCCGCGTCGGCCGAGGCGTGCAGGAGATTGCGGGTGCCGGTGACGTTGGTATCGGTGATCTGCTGCGTCGAGGCCCAGTCCGAGACCAGAGCGCCGCAGTGGAGGACCGACTCGCAGCCCTCGACCGCGTGCGCCAGCGAGCGCGCGCTCGTCAGGTCGCCCACCGCGATCTCGACGTCGAGCCCGTCGAGCGCCGAGGTGTCGCTGTGCTCGCGCACGAGGCACCGGACCGGGTGGCCTTCGCCGGCCAGCCGCGCGGCCAGGCGGCCGCCGATGAACCCGCTCGCCCCTGTCACGAGGAAGCGGCCGCTGCGCGAGGGCTCGCGGGTGCCGGAGCGCGAGGGCGTCCAGTCCTGCGCCGGCGCCTGCTCGGGCGGCCGGCGCCGCAGCGTCGCTTTGGCGATGTCGCGCACGACGGCCCAGTTCTTGCCGGCCGCGCCGGCCGACTCGGCCAGCACCGAGTCCAGCGCGCCGAGGAAGCTCTGCGCCTCGCGCTCGGACAGCGTCAGCGGCGGGAGCAGCTTGATGACGTCGTTTTTCCCGGCGGCCATCGTGACCACCCCGTGCTCGCGGTGCAGCGGGATCACGATCAGCTGCGGGTAGAGCCCCTCGCTGGCCATCCTGATCAGGCGCCAGCTCAGGCGGGCCGCCCCCGCGCGCGGCGCGCCGAGCTCGATGCCGATCATCATGCCGCGCCCGCGCACCTCCGCGACGATCTCGTGGCGCGACTGCAGCTCGGCGAGCCCGTCGCGCAGCAGCGCCGCGACCTTCGCCGAGCGCTCCAGCAAGCGGTCGCGCTCGATGATCCGCATCGTCGCGAGCCCGGCCGCCATCGAAAGCCGGTTGCGGCCGTATGTGGACTGGTGCACGTAGGAGCGCTCGAGCGTCCCTACGGCGCGCTGGTAGATGTCACGCCTCGTGACCATCGCGGCAACCGGCATGTAGCCGCCGCTGAGCGCCTTGCCGACGAGCACGAAGTCCGGCTCGAGGCCCCACTCCTCGAGCGCGAACCAGCGGCCGGTGCGTCCGAGGCCGGTCTGCACCTCGTCGAGCACGAACATCGTGCCGTGACGGCGGCACAGCTCCTGGGCGCCCCGCAGGTACCCGTCCGGCGGCAGCGCGACGGTGCGGCCCTGGATCGGCTCGACCACGAACGCCGCCACGTCCTCGCGGCGCAGGCGAGCCTCGAGCCGCTCGAGGTCGCCGAACGGGACGCGCTCGCAGCCGCCGAGCAGCGGCCCGAAGCCCTCCTTGAAGAAGTCGTCCCCGACCAGCGACAGCGGGCCGAGCGTGACGCCGTGAAAGCCGCTGTCGCAGGAGACGAAGCCCGCGCGGCCGGTGGCGGCGCGCGCGAACTTCATCGCGGCGTCGACGGCCTCGGCGCCGGTGCTCGCGAAGAAGCACGCGTCCAGCCCCCCGGCAGGCGCGCCGACAGCGCCTCGGCGAGCATCCCGGCGAGCACCGAGAAGTGGATCTGCACGCCGTCGAGCAGGTCGGCGTCGAGCACCGAGCGCAGCACCGCCCGCACGCCGGGATGGTTGTGGCCGAGGCTTGCGAAGCCCTCGCCGGTGTGGAGGTCCAGGTAGGCGCGGCCGTCCGCGTCGTAGAGGTAGGAACCCTTCGCCGAGACGTAGCGCTCGTCGAAGCCGATGATGCGGAGCACCTCGACGAGCGAGGCGTCGAGATGCCGCGTGGCCAGCGGGAGCGTCTCGGCGCCGCGCAGCCGCGCGTCGGCGAGGATCCCGAGCGGATCGAGATCATCCCCGTCCGGTGTTGTCGGGCTCGACACCGGCGAAGTCCTACAGGTTCTGCGTCCTCTGTGGAAGCCCGAAGCGACTGATCAGCTCGGGCATTCCCAGCCCGCCGAGGTGCTCCCGTCTTCCAGGCACGGAAGGATCGTCGGGGGGATCCACGCGCCCGGCGCGCCTTCGAGCAGCGGTTCGATCGCCGATTCGTCGAGCCCGTACAGACGCAGGATCAGTTGGAAGCCCTCGCCGGCCGGCGAGGGCAGCCAGTTCTCAGCCTGCGCTTCCTCGCTCGGCTCGCCGCTCTGGACGTACAGGTTCAGCGACCCGTCCGCTTCGAAGTGCAGGTTCGAGCGGTCGCCGAGCGTGTACCGGTCGAGCGGGTTCGCAGTGAAGTAGCCCGCGGTCGTGTAGAGCGTGAGCGACCAGAAGCTCTGAACCGGGATGGGGAAGTCGCCGGGTGGGAAGTGGACGACGTAGCGCTGTGTCCCGCTCAGGGGAGCGCCGTTGCGGTCGGTCGTGGCGAGCGGGTAGACGGCGATGTTCGGCGAGAGAGCTGCCAGCCCGTAGGCGTCGACGATCGCGCGCAGGTCGTAGTTGGTCCCGTAGCTGCCGACCCTCGAGATGCCCCAGCCGTTGTGCCTGTTGAAGCCCCCTTTGACTGCGTTGCGGAAGAAGGCGCTGACCTGTTCGGCGCCCACCGCCACCGCGGCGCGCAGGCCCGCCAGCGCACCCGGGCCCAGGCGCGGGTCGTTGGCCGGTGAGCGGCCCGGGCCGATCCCGAGGCGCCGCAGGGCAGCGAGCTCGCCGGCGTCGGCGTGCGGCGCTCTGAACTGCTTCAGAGCGCCGCCGAGCGCTGTCCAGTAGACGAGCGGGTCTTCGCCCGGCTGGGTTCCGGGCACGTGGTAGGCGGTGTATTCCGTGACACGGGTGCTGGGCGGCGGAGGTTCGTAGGCGAGCCCCTGAGTGAGCCAGCTCTTCAGCGGCACGATCTTCATCTGTGCCTGGATGGCGACCGCGTCCGCCGTGTCGGCCGGGCTGCGCACGAGCGTGCGCGGCAGCAGCCACACGCGGTCATACGGCGAGTGGATCACCTTCATGCCGTCGACTTCTTCGGTGCCGGCCAGCTTTCGGGGCCCCGCGATCACGTAGTCGCCCGGCGGGAGCTGTCCGCTCGCGCCTTCGCCGATGTTGGCGAAGTTCTCCTCGTAGGGGCTGTAGAGCGGAACGTCGCTGAAGCGGCCCGGGCTCGAGGGGACGTGGAGGACCACCGGTTCGTGGGAGAGCGAGAGCCATGCAACCGAGTAGAGCGTGTCGGCGTTGGGGGAGACGATCTCGCCCTCCTTGGTTTCCGCGAGCGCCGGGAAGTGGGAGAACTGGTTGACCGGCGCGTCGCCGATCTGGTCGGGCACCGTCACGGACGTGTTGCTCTGGTACAGCCGCTGCATGTTCAGCAGCGGCTCGCCGTAGATGTACGCGAGTGTGCCCAGGCTCAGCGCGTGCGCGTATTCCTCGCCGTAGGTTTCCGAGCCGGCCGCCGTGGCCGTGGAGGCGCCCGCGGCCGCCCACGCCGCCAGCACGGTCACGAGGGCGGCCAGCGCCCACCCCCTGGCCCGGATCGGTCCCGCCTTCATCGCCCCGGCACCTCGGTCCCTCCTCCGTTCGCACCTCGACGCAGCGGCACGCTAGCGCGTCGAGAGACAAACTGCAAGTATGTCTCGTATGCCGAGGGCCCCGAACCGAGCGCCCGCGCGGTCCCCGCGGGACGCACCGGCGGGTGCGCGGCGCGGCTATGCTCGCCGCGCCATGTCCCGCGCGACGCCGGAGGACGCGCTCGAGCTCGCGACCGCCACACACCTCGCCGGCGAGCGCGTCGACATGGGCACGCTGGCGCGCGAGCTCGGCGTCGGGCGCGCGACGCTCTACCGGTGGTTCGGGTCGCGTGAACGGCTGCTCGAGGCGGTGCTGCTCGGCCGCGCGGAAGAGCTCGTGGCGCTCGCGCGCGAGAGCGCACCCGGCGGCGGCGATGAGCGCCTGGTGGCGATCATCCGCGCGATGATCGGCGCCTCGACCGCCGCCCGGCCCGTGCGCTGGTTCATCGAACGCGAGCCGACGCTCGCCTTGCGCATCCTCGCCGGCGAGCACGGGCGGCTGCACCGCTACCTGGTCGAGCAGGCGATGGGCGACCTGGACGTGACCGGCTCGGAGGCGGAGGTCGAGGCGATGCGCGACCGCGTCGACGCGACGATCCAGCTCGTCACGGCGCTGCTGTGGGTGGCGATCGCGATCGGCGACGAGCCGCCTGTGCAGCGCATCGAAGGGCTCGCGCGCGAGCTGCTCGGCGACTCCCCGGCGCGCCGCCGCTGAGCACAGGCGTGGCGGGCGCGGACGCGAGCCGCATGGACGGCGCGAGGCGGCCGAACATCGTGCTGCTGATCACCGATCAGCAGCGAACGCCGATGCACTGGCCGAGCGAGCCGGGCTGGCTCGAGGCGCTGATGCCGAACGAGGCCGAGCTGCGCCGCACCGGCGTGTCCTTCGAGCAGGCGTGCACTGCGACCGCGATGTGCTCGCCGAGCCGGGCCTCGTTCCTGACCGGCACCTATCCCTCCCGCCACGGCGTCACGCTGACGCTCACGAACGGCGACCTGCGCCCGAACCCGGAGTTCCTCCCGGACGTGCTGCGCGAGCTGCGCGACCTCGCGATCGCGGGCGCGGTTCCGCGACGGCGGCTAGCGAAGTCGTTCATCGCCGGCGCCCTCGGCCTCGGCGAGAAGGCCGGCTCCGAGCCTGAGCTGCGCCCCGATCAGCCGACGCTCGGCACCCGCCTGCGCGACGCGGGCTACACGGTCCTCTACAAGGGCAAGTGGCACCTCACGGCCCCGCTCGCCGGCGGGCACGCCTGGGGGGAGTCGGACGCGCGGCGCATCGAGCGCGACTACGGCTTCGGCGGGTGGGAGCCGCCCGACGCGGGCGAGAACACGGACCCCGCGCACTTCGGCGGCGGCAATGCGGGTGCTTCCGGGACGGGCTTCGACGAGGACTACACGCGCCAGGTCGAGCACTTCCTCGGCGGCTCGCCCCCGCCGGAGCCGTTCTGCCTGATCGTTTCGCTGGTCAACCCCCACGACGTGCTCGGCTACCCGCACTCCTACGCGGCCGGGGGCTACCGCCGCGAGAGCTTCGCCGGCCTCGGCGTGCAGCTGCCGCCGACGATCGATGAGCGGCTGCGCGAGAAGCCCGCGATCCACTCGCTCATGCAGCTCGGCCAGACCGCCTACATCGGCGCGCTGCGCACGCGCCGCGAGCAGCTCGACTACGTCAACTTCTACGCCTACCTGCACGGCGTCGTGGACGAGAAGATCGGACGCGTGCTCAGAGCGCTCGGCGACCCCGGCGATCCCCGCTCGCTGCGCAGCCGCACCGTGATCGCGCGCATCTCCGATCACGGCGAGATGGGGCTCTCGCACGGGGGGCTGCGCCAGAAGATGTTCAACGCCTACGAGGAGACGCTGCGCGTGCCGCTCGTGTTCTCGAACCCGCTGCTGTTCGCGCGCCCCGCGCACAGCGACGAGCCGGCGTCGCTCGTCGACCTCGTGCCGACGCTGCTCTCGCTGGCGGGCGTGCCTGCCGGCGGGACGATCGACGGCGCGGACCTGTCGGGGTCGATCGCGCGCGTTGCGGAGATCGACCAAGAGGCGATCCGCGCCGCCGGCGTCGACCTCCCCGGCGCGCCGGCCGGCGGCGGCGCGTCCCGCGAGCACGTGCTGTTCACCTACGACGACCACCAGGCGGGCACCGCGCGACAGGAGGCGCCCGGACAGCCGAATCGCGTGCGCTGCGTACGGGAGCGGCGCTTCAAGTACGCCGCCTATCTCGATCCGGGGCGGCGCGCCGCGCCCGAACACGAGCTCTACGACCTCGAGGCCGACCCGCTCGAGGAGCACAACCTGCTCGAGCGCGACGGGGCGCGCGCACGCACGGCCCAGGCGGCGCGCGAGTGGAGCCGGCTGCGCGAGCTGCTCGCCGCCGAGTGCGAGCGCACCGGCACGAGCGCGCCGGGGCTGACCGGTCGCTGAGACCGCGGCGCGCTCAGGCGGCCGCGACCTCGAGCGCGTCGAGCAGCGGCGTGCGAGCGCGACCACCAGCTGCTCTGCGAGCTCGGGCGGTCGCGGCCCGGCGGGAAACGACCGCCGCTACAGGTGAAAGGCGAGCAGCGGGGCGCTGGTGGGATGGAGGCTGCCGCCGTCGGGCTCGCGCGTGACCAGCACGGCGGCTACGTGCCCGAGCGCCCCGGGGATCGCGACGGCGCCGCGCCCGGACCGTGTCACGCCGAACAGCGCGTCGGTGGGCTGCGGAGAGCCGTGCGGCGGCAGCAGCCACACCTCGTAGACCTCTCCCCGCGGCGCCTGCGGCATGCCGCTGACCTGCAGCACCGCGTGCCCCGAGGACTGGCGCAGCACGGCCCGCGCCCCGGCGGGTGCGACGCTCGCGTAGGTCGTGCGCTCGCTCGCAGGCGAGCCGCCGAGAAGCGCGAGGGCGATGGCCGCCGCGGCCGCGAGCGCCACGGCGCCGGCGATCGCAGGGCGCGCGATCCGGCGCCTGCGCTGCACGCGGTCCGCCGCCGGGCCGGCCGCGCCGAGCACGCGCGCCTCGGCGTCCACCTGCTCGAGCAGGCGCGCGCGCAGCTCGCGTGGCATCGGCTCCGGCGGCGCCGCCGCCGGCAGCGCGGCGGCCACCGGGCCGAGGCGCGCGAGCTCGGCCCGGCAGGCCTCACATCCCTGCGCGTGGCGCATGAAGGCGTCGGGGTCGTCGTGGGCGCCGAGCAGGTAGGCCGCGGCATCCTCGGCGTGGGGACACGGCGGCGGGAGGCGCTCGCTCATGCGGCGGCCTCCCACAGCTCGCGCCGCTCGCGGAGCTTCGTCAGGGCGAGCCGCATGCGCCCCTTGACGGTGCCGAGCGGCTCACCCAGCATCTCGGCGATCTCGCTCTGGCTGAAGCCGCCGAAGTACGCCAGTTCGAGTGCCTGCCTCTGCTCGTCGGGCAGCTCCGCCAGCGCGAGGCGCAGCGCGTCCGCCTCGACGTTCGCGATCGCGTCGGTCTCGGTCCGCCGCGGCGAGGCGACCTCGGGCCCCCCGGGCTCCTGCTCGCCCAGCATCAGCGGCTGGCGGCCCTTCGCGCGCAGCACGTCGACGGCGCGGTGGTGCACGATGGCGAGCGTCCAGCCGCGCACGCTGCCGCGCGCGGGGTCATAGCGGCCGGCCATCCGCCAGACCGACAGGAACGCCTCCTGCGTCACGTCCTCCGCGAGCACGCGCGCCCCGCACATCCGGTACGCGAGCGCGAAGGCGGCGTCGCCGTGGCGATCGAGGATCACGCGGAACGCCTCGGCATCGGCGGCGCCGACGAGCGGCATCAGCTCCTCGTCGGCGAGCCGCCCATGCCGGCTCCGCGACCGGCCCGGCAGGCGCAGGCCCCGCACGCCGCGCGTCCCTCAGACCCCCGCCCTGGGGCGCTCGGCCGGCTCCGGGCTCGCGTCCGGCGCAGCCAGCTCGCGCGCGGGGGCCTCGCTCAGCGCGTCGCGGAAGCCGCGCATGCCGCTGCCGAGCGAACGGCCCATCTCCGGGAGACGCCTGGCGCCGAACACGAGCAGCAGCACGATCAGCAGGAACGCGATGTGGATCGGGTTGTCAAGTCCCATCATTGGATCACCCCAGGAACGGCTTCAGCTTCTTGACCGTGTTGGGGATCGTGTCGCCGCTCGGAAGCGACGGCAGCACCCCATGTCCGCCGGCGGCCGCGTCGAAGAAGCTGAAGTGGCTCGCCTCGTTGGCCGCCACCTTCGCGGCGATGGTGCGCAGTTCCTGCGAGCTGAACGTTTCGGCGGCCCCGAGGTAAGCCTCGACGAACGCGGTCTCGAGGGCAACCCCCGTGTTCAGAAGCGACTGGCCGGTGCGCGTGACCGAGGCGGGGATCTTGAACGTGAGCCCGGTCGGCGTCTTTGCCCCGAGCGCCTGCGCGAGAAACGCCTTGTGGTCCTTCTCGTTCTTCAGCGCGGCTACGAAGTAGTCCCGGTTTTCGAGCCGTGGGTGGCGGAAGGAAGCGAAGTTCTTCAGGATCGCCGAGTACACGACGACCGCGAGGCTCTCGGCCGTGTAGGCCGCCTGCAGCGTTTCGACGTCGCTCGACGTCGGTGTGCCGGCCGCGAACGCGGTCCCCGAAACTGACGCGAGCACACCCCCGCTCGTGGCCAGCACGATGCCGCCCTTGCCGGCGTTGCGCAGGAACTGCCCCCGCGTCGTCGGCCCGATTCTCTCCATCATGTCGGTGCTCCCTTTCTCGTGGAACGTCGTTTCTCGTTCCTCTACGAGCTAGGGCGCCCGTCGGATCACTCGCAGGCTCAGGCGGCGCGTCTGCGCGGCAGCGCCTGCGGCGCGGGGGGTGCGGACGCCTCGCCCGCCCACTCGTTGATCGCGTGCGGCGTGGCGGCCCACAGGTGCGCCACCGCGTAGGCGCGCCACGGCCGCCAGCGCTCGGCGCGCGCGCTCAGCCCCGCCCTCGATCCGTCGAGCCCCGCGGCGCGCGCCCCGCGCACCACCCCGAGGTCGCCGACCGGGAACGCATCCGGGTCCCCGATCGCGCGCATCGCGATCGTCTCGAGCGTCCACGGGCCGATGCCCGGCAGCCGCCGCAGGCGCGCGCGTGCCTCCTCGCGGTCACAGCCGGGGGCCAGCGAGAGCTCCTCGCCGGCGAGCGCGCCGAGCAGCGCATCGAGCGTGCGCTGCCGGGCACGGGGCAGACGCGCCCGAAAGCGTGCGCCATGCAGCGCCTCGGGTGAGGGGAACAGCCGCGTCAGGCCTCCCACCGGGTCGGAGACGGCCTCGCCGTGGTGCTCGGCCAGTCGCGCCGCGTGTGTGCGCGCGGCCGCCGTCGAGATCTGCTGGCCGAGCACGGCGCGGATCGCCATCTCGGCGCCGTCGACGCTGCGCGGCACCCTGCGTCCCGGCGCCTGCGCGACCAGCCCCTCGAGGCGCTCATCCCGCGCGAGCTGTGCGTCGATCGCCTCCGGGTCGGCGTCGAGGTCGAGCAGCCAGCGGCAGCGCGCGATCGCCGTGGCGAGGTCGCGGAGGTCGGCGAGCCTCAGCACGCAAGCGACATGGTCAGGCTCGGGCCGCAGCTCGGCGATCGCGGCGCCGTGCGGCAGGCGCAGGGTCCGCCGGTAGGCGCCGTCGCGGACCTCCTCGACGCCCGGCACCGCCGTCGCCGCCAGATGCCCGAACAGGTTCGCCGGGCACAGTGGGCGCCGGAACGCGAGCCTCAGCCGCAGGGCGTGCCCCGGCGGCCCGCCGTCCGCGGCCGCACGGCGGCGCAGCTCGGTCGGCGTGAGCGCGAACACCGCGCGCACGGTGTCGTTGAACTGCCGGATGCTCGAGAAGCCGGCGGCGAGGGCGACCTCGGCCATGGTGAGGGTCGAGGCTTCGATCAGGGTGCGCGCCGTCTGCGCGCGCTGCGCGCGCGCGAGCGCCAGAGGGCCCGCGCCGACCTCGGCCACCAGCAGGCGCTGGATCTGGCGCACGCTGTAACCGAGCTCCCCCGCGAGCCCGGGCACGCCGTCGCGGTCGACGACGCCGTCAGCGATCAGGCGCATCGCACGCGCGACCACGTCGCCGCGCACGTTCCATTCCGGCGACCCGGGCGAGGCATCGGGACGGCATCGCTTGCAGGCGCGGAAGCCGGCCTGCTGGCAGGCGGCAGAGGAGCGGTAGAAGCGGACGTGCTCGGGCCGTGGCGTCATCGCCGGGCAGCTCGGCCTGCAGTAGATCCCGGTCGAGGTGACGGCCGTGAACAGCCACCCGTCGAAGCGCGGGTCCTTCGACGAGATCGCCCGGTAGCACCGCTCGAAGTCCTCGACCATGTGCCGAGCCTGACACACGCGCGGGTCGCGGTCTAGCGGTTTCGCGACACCGACGTCGACGGCCGAATCCCGCCAGACAGCCGCGCCACCGGCTGCGAGGTTGGAGCGAGACCGCGACCCGGAGGTGACGATGACCGACTGCAGCCACGCACACCAGTTCCACGAGCTCCACCGTGAGGGGACGTTTGTGCTCCCGAACGCCTGGGACGCAGCGAGCGCCGCCGTGATCGCGGCCGCCGGGGCGCCGGCGATCGGGACCACGAGCAGCGGCATCTCATGGGCCTACGGGATCCCCGACGGCGACAACCTCGGGCGCGAGCGGGCGCTCGCGGCGGTGGCGCGGATCGCCGGAGCAGCCCACGTCCCGGTCAGCGCGGACATCGAGACCGGCTACGGCGCATCGCCGGCCGAGGTCCCCGACACGGTCCACGCGGTGATCCGTGCGGGCGCCGTCGGCGCCAACATAGAGGATCGCCGCTGGCACGAGCCGGGGCCGCTGAGGGCCGTGGGGGAGCAGTGCGAGCGGCTCGCCGCGGCGCGTGGCGCGGCGCCGCGACAGTTCGTGATCAACGCGCGCTGCGACGTGTATCTGGCAGGCGTCGGGTCCTCGCCCTCCGAGCGGGAGGAGCTCGTTCTCGAGCGCGCGGATGGCTACGCACGCGCCGGGGCCGACTGTCTGTTCGTGCCGGGGCTCACCGGCCTGGCCGCCATCGAGCGGATCGTCTCGCGCTCTCCTATACCGGTCAACGTGCTGCTGGTCCCCGGCCGCGGGCCCACGCTGCACGAGCTACGCGCGGCGGGCGTGCGCCGCGTCAGCTGCGGGCATTGGTTCGCGGCCGCCGCCTACGGCGCCACCCGCGACGCCGTCGCCGCGCTGCTCCAAGGAGACGACGCCAGCCTGCGCGGGGCCCCCGCGCAGGCCGAGATGCACGCGCTGCTGAGCGCGGCCTGACGCGCGGGGCGCTCAGCCCGAGACGGCCGCGCTGCGCGCGAGGTGCTCGTGCACGAGGCTCACGACGGTGGCGCCCTCGGCGACCGCGGTGGCGCAACGCTTGATCGAACCCGCGCGCACGTCCCCGGCGGCGTAGATGCCCGAGGCGCTGGTCGCGAGCTGCTCGGGCGCGCCGGCCTCGCGACCGGTGAGGATGAAGCCGTGCTCGTCGCGTGCCACGACGTCGCCGAGCCACGCCGTGCAGGGCTCGGCGCCGAGGAACAGGAACAGGAAGCCGAACTGCAGCTCGGCGCCGTCGGTCAGCGTGACCGCGCTCGAGCTCGCCGGCGCTGCCGTGCAGCTCGCTGATTTCGCTGCGGTCGCGCACGGCGACCCCGAAGCGCTCGAGCTCCTCGATCAGGTACTGCGACATCGTCTCGCGCAGGTGGGCGCGGCGATGGAGCAGCGTCACGAGCGCGCCGCCTCGCGCGAGCCACACGGCCGCCTGACCGGCCGAGTTGCCGCCCCCGACCACCGCTGCGCGGCTGCCGCCGCACAGCTGGCCCTCGAGCGGGCCGGCGGCGTAGAAGACGCTCGAGCCCTCGTAGTGCTCGAGCCCGTCGACCGGCAGGCGCCGGTAGTCCGCGCCCGTGGCGAGCAGCACCGCGCGCGCCGACACCTCGATGCCGCCGTCGAGCGTGCACGTGTGGCGCTCGCCGCCGGGCTGCGAGCGAGCGCGCGCTGTAGGGCGTCGCGAAGCGGGCGCCGAACTTGCGCGCCTGCGAGATCGCGCGGCTGGTCAGTTCGTTGCCGCTGATGCCGGCCGGGAAGCCCAGGTAGTTCTCGATCCGGCGCGAGGTCCCCGCCTGGCCGCCCATCGCGGTGCCCTCGACGACGAGCGTGTCGAGGCCCTCAGAGGCGCCGTAGACGGCGGCGCCGAGCCCGGCCGGGCCGCCGCCGAGGATCACCAGGTCGACCTCTTCGCGCGGCGCGAGCTCGCGGCCCGATCCCCAGCGCGCGCGACAGCTCGCCGTTGCTCGGGTTGTCGCAGCTCGGGGCCGCCGGGCAGGCGCACGAGCGGCGCGGCCGGCGCGCCGCCGTCGGCGTCCTCGCTCGCCGACCACGAGTACGGCAGGCGCTGGCGCTGGGCGAAGTCGAGCAGCCGCCGGGTGTCGGGCGACGTCGCGCGAGCCGACGATCTCCATGCCGATCCCCTGGCGTCGCTGCAGCAGCTCGCGCCGCTCGACGAACGCGCCGAGCAGCACGTCGCCGAGCGCGCCGTCTTCGAACAGCAGGTCGCGCAGATCTTCGCGGTCGACCTCGATGTAGCGCATCGGCGGGTCGCGACCGCGCTGAGGAACACCGTCTGGCCCGAGAGCAGGTTGAGCTCGCCGAGGAACCCGTACGGGCCGTGGCGGACGATCTCCTCGCCTGCCGCGTCGATGATCGCCGCCTCGCCCTCGAGGATCGCGATGAACGGGTAGCTGCGGTCGCCGATCCGAGTACAGCGCCTGCGCCGGCCTCGGCGGTGCGCTCGCCGCCGTGCTCGCGCAGCAGCTCGAGCTGCGAGGGCGAGAGCACACGGCCCGAGGGAAGCTCCACGGCGTCAGAGTAACGACAACCGGGTGTGGTCCGGAGGGGTGCAGCGCGGCACTTTCGCCCTTCGCCCCTCCGCGCGGCACAATGGGGGCATGCCCGACGCGCGCCAACAGCCGCCGAAGCGCAAGCCGACGACCGCCAAACGCGCGACCACGACCCGCGCGAAACGCCCGAGCGCAGCGAGCGCCAAACGCACGGCGCCCGCGCCCAAGCCCGTCGAGCCGTCGCTCGACGGCAAGCCGCAGGGGCGCTCACAGCCCGGCGGGCGCGAACTGCTCGAGGACTGGCGGCGGGTGATGGACGGCGTGATCTCCTCGGCCGCCTCGCGCGCCGGCAGCACCTCCCTGCCGCGCGACGTGCTGCGCGCCACGCAGCGCCAGCTCGAGCTCGTGCAGGAGCTCGTCGACCGCGAGCGCGGCGTGCAGGGCGAGATCGCCTCGCGTGTGGTCGCGCCGATCGATGCGATCTTCGACCTGCTCGAGGAAACCGGGGTCACGCTGCGCCGCCAGGCCGAAGCGCTCGAATCTGCCGGCCGCGCGCTGGAGGAGACCGCGAGCCTGATGAAGACGCAGTCCGAACGCTTCGAGCGCACGGTCTCGGCCCTGCGCCGCCCGACCGAGCTCGCCAAGGCGGCCGCCGGAGTCAGGCCGCGCGCGCCGCGCGCGGGGCGCTCGGCGCGGCCGGCGCCCGGCGACGACTAAGTCGCTCAGTCGAGCTGGAACTCGCCGTCGCGGTAGATCACGCGCTCCTCGCCCCCGCGCAGCTGCGCGGTCACGACGCGGTCGGTGGTCGAGACGATGTCCGTGTGGACACTCGAGTTGTTGAAGCCGAGCCGCTCCCAGGCGCCGGCGTCGACCGTGGCGGGGTCGCCGTCGTAGGCGTCCTGGTATGAGCGCCCGACCGCGATGTGCGTGTTGCCGTACGGACCGCCGACGTTCTCGTCGTAGAGCGTCTGGGCCATGAAGCGGGTGATGCGCGAGAAGCGCCTGTCGGTCAGCGAGAACTCGCCGACGCGGTCGGCCCCCTCGGTGGCGATCATCTCGCGCAGGATCGACTCGTTCTGCTCGGCGCGCGCCTCGGTCACGCGTCCGTCGGCGAACGCCAGGCTGATCCCCTTGACGAGGTTCCCGTACCTGTAGAGCGGCTGGTCGAAGCGGATCCAGCCCTCGGTGCCGCGCCAGTCCGGGCTCGTGAACAGCTCGAAGCTCGGGATGTTGCGCCCGCGCCCCCCGAGCCACCGGCGTTGCTCGCCGATCGTCACCCACAGGTCGACGTCCTCGCCCACGAGGTGCACGCGCTCGATCTCGAAGCGCATCGAGCCGCTCGCGCGCGCGATCGAGCTCGCGGCCGACCTCGCGCCAGCGCGCGATCGGGTCCTCCTGGTCCAGGAAGCACGCGTGGATGATCTGCTCCCAGTACTCCTGCTCGCTCATCCCGGCCTCGGCCGCCATCGCGGGCGTCCCGTACAGGCCGAGCGTCCAGCTGAAGCGCCCTTCGTTCTCCTTCTTCCCGCGCCAGTCGAGCACTTCACGCATCGCCTCGCCGCGGCGCATGATGCGCGCCGGGTCGACGCCCTCGAGCGCGTGCGGGTCCGCGTCGGCGAGCACCGAGACCTGGTGGTCCATCTCGTCGACCAGGCCGCGCAGGTAGCGGCCGGGGAAGTGGCCGACCTGCTCGTCGGAGGCGATCTCGAAGAAGTCGCGCGAGCCGCCGATCCGCTCCTCCTCATCGGGCATGTACCCGCCGATCACGTTGCCGCCGGAGCGCCACACCGCGCGGCACAGCTCCATGTACAGCGGCTTGGCGCTCTCGGGCGCCGTGACCCTGACGACCTCGCCCGCGCTGATCCCGCGTCCGCCGCCCAGCGCGAAGTCCACCAGCACCGACGCGTAGCGCTCGAGGATCTCGAGCGACGGGACGTAGCTCATGCGCCGACTCTATTGAGCGCGGCACCCGGCGCGGCGCGCGAGGCGCCCTCGGGGCTTCTACGCTTGCGCCATGAGCGCCGCGACAGACGGGGATCTGCGACTGCGAGCCCCGGAGCCCGGCGACGAGCGCGCGCTCGCGGAGATCGTCGCCGAGCCCGAGGTCCGCCGCTGGTGGCCCTCTCCCGACTACGCGCTCGAGCGCGGCTGGATCCTCGACGTCGGCGGCGCCGTGGCGGGCTGGCTCGAGCACCACGAGGAGACCAACCCGTGGTTCCTGAACGTCGCCTTCGACATCTTCCTGACCTCGAAGCTGCACGGGCACGGCTACGGCCGCCGCGGGCTGCAGCTGGGGATCGATCACTTCGCCGCGCGCGGGCACCATCGCTTCACCGTCGACCCGAACGCGGCCAACGAGCGCGCGATCCGCTGCTACGCGGCGCTCGGGTTCGTCACCGTCGGGGTGATGCGCGCCTACGAGCGCGATGCCTCGGGCGTCTGGACCGGCGCGCTGCTGATGGAGCTCGTGCTCGGGGAGGCGGGCTCGGAGGCGCGCCCGGGCTCGGAGGCTCGATGAGCCGGCCACTGCTCGTGCTGCAGCACGCCGGCTGCGAGCCGCCCGGCGTCTACGAGGCCGTGCTGCGCGAGCGCGAGATCGCCTTCGAGCGCGTCGTGCTCGACGAGGCGCCCTCGCTGCCCGACTGGCGGACGGCTTCGGCGCGATCGTCGCGATGGGCGGGGCGATGGGCGCCTACGAGGAGGACGCCCATCCCTGGCTGCTCGACGAGAAGCGCCTGATCGCCGGGGCGGTGTCCGCGGGCACGCCCTACTGGGGCGTGTGCCTCGGGGCACAGCTGCTGGCCGCGGCGCTCGGCGCGGAGCGTCCGCCCCGGTCCCGCCCCGGAGCTCGGGGTGCTGGAGGTCGAGCTGACCGACGCGGCGGCCGCGGACCCCGTGTTCGCGCGCGCCCCGGCGAGCTTCAGCACGCTGCAGTGGCACGGCGACACCTACGAGCTGCCGGCGGGCGCGGTCCGGCTGGCGCGCTCGGCAGGCTACGAGCAGCAGGCGTTCGCGCTCGGCTCCGCCTACGGGGTGCAGTTCCACCTCGAGGTCGACGGCGGGCTGGCAGCGGAGTGGATGGAGGTCCCCGAGTACGTCGCGGAACTCGAGCAGCTCGCGGGCCCGGGCGCCCCCGAGCGGATCCTGGCGGAGGTCCGAGCGGCCGAGGCGCGGACGGTGCCGCTCGCGCGCGAGCTGTTCACGCGCTGGCTGGTCGAGGTCGCGGGGCTCTAGGGGGGTCGCACACGGCCGGGGGCCCCGCTCCTCAGGGCTCCTCGGCGCACGACCCGGACGGTCCGCAGCAGGCGGTCGCTCGCGCCGCGGACGCTGCCGCCGAGCTCGAGCGTGCCGCGGATGTAGGCGAGCGTCTCGGCCGTCAGGCGCTCGCCGGGCAGCACGTTCGGGATCCCCGGCGGGTAGGTGGCCAGCGACTCGGCCGCGATTCGGCCCGACGGCCTGCTCGGCCGGCACGACCTCCTGGCGCGCCGAGGTAGGCCTCGCGCGGGGTCATCGCCAGCTCGCCCCACGGCGGCGGGGCCGCGAACGAGGCACCGCGCCCCGACGGGTCGGGCCCACGCGCTCGACCGCCGCGCGCAGCGCCACCACGAGCCGGCGCGCCTCGGGCAGGCGGCGCTCGCCCATGCCGAACACCGCGACCAGCACGTTCTGGCCGTAGAGCTCGAGGTTGATGTCGTCGATCTCGCGCAGCAGCGGCGCGAGCTCGTAGCCGCTGGCCGCGACGCCGCGCACGTCGACCGCCAGGCGCAGCGGGTCATAGCCGAACACGCCCGGCCGCTCCGTCAGGCGCTCGTCGAGCACGTCCAGGCCCGTCGATCGCGCGGATCTGCCTCGCGCGCCTCGGCCAGCTCGGCCATCGTGTACTCGAGCAGCTCGCGCCCGTGGACGGCGGCCTGGCGTCGCGCGGCGTCCAGCGAGCCGAACAGCAGCGAGTTGGGGCTGGTCGACTCGGTCAGCGTCACGGCGCGGTCGACGGTGTCCTCGCCGATGCAGCTCGCCGGCGCCGTGGCCGAGG
This sequence comes from uncultured Solirubrobacteraceae bacterium, assembly GCA_963782575.1. Taxonomy (GTDB): domain Bacteria; phylum Actinomycetota; class Thermoleophilia; order Solirubrobacterales; family Solirubrobacteraceae; genus Palsa-744. The sequence goes on from CAWAKI010000007.1 coordinate 50,090, forward strand.
TGCAGCATCGCCGACTGCGTGAGGCTGCCGACGATCTTGTGCGTGCTCGAGATCACGAGGTCGGCACCCGCCGCCAGCGCGTGCTCGGGGAGCTCCTCGTGGAAGGCCAGGTGCGCGCCCCACGCCTCATCGACGATCAGCGCCACGCCGCGGGCGTGGGCGACCTCGACCAGCGCCGCGCACGTCGGCGGCGGCGCCGAAGTAGGTCGGCGAGATCGACCCACGCCCCGACCGCCCGGGCGTCGCGCGCCAGCGCCTCGTCGAGCGCGCTCCGGCGGTCAGGCAGTGCGCGATCCCGAGCTCGGGGTCGATCTCGGGCGCCACGAACGTCGGGCGCATCCCCGACAGCACGAGCGCGTCGATCGTGCTCGAGTGCGCGTTGCGCTGCACGACGACCTCGCTCGCCGCGATGCGCGAGCGCGAGCCCGGCCGCGAGGTTGCCCTGCGAGGCGCCGTTGACCAGGAACCAGGCGCGCCTCGCTCCCCACGCGCGCGCCGCCAGGCGCTGTGCGCGCTCGAAGGGGGTCGGCGTCGACGCCGACGTCGATGCCGTAGGTGAGCGCCGGGATGTCCATCGCCAGCGCCCGCTCGCCGATCGCCGCCATCAGGCCGCGGGTCGGCGCCGGGGCCGCCCTTGTGCCCGGGCACGTGCAGCCGCGCCGGGATCCGGTCGGCGTAGTCGCTCAGCGCGTCCAGGTAGGGCGTCGCGGCGCTGGTCGCTCCTCGAGCCCGCGCCGCTGCACGGCTCGGCCACGGCGACCGCCGCCGCGTCGGGCGCGGGCGGGCCGCGCGCAGCACGCCCGGTGTCGCGGGTCAGGCGCTGCGCGAGCGCGACCGGGATCACGCGTCACCACGATCACGAACAGCACGACGACGTTGACCTGCGGCAGCTGCTGGCCGAGGCGGATGTTGCCGAAGATCCAGATCGGCAGCGTGTTCTGCGCGCCGGCGGTGAACGTCGTCACGACGATCTCGTCGAACGACAGCGCGAACGCGAGCAGGCCGCCGGCGACCAGCGCGGTCGCGATCATCGGCAGCGTCACGAAGCGGAACGTCTGCCAGCCGTCGGCGCCGAGATCCATCGAGGCCTCGATCAGCGAGGTCGGGGTGCGCCGCAGGCGGGCCAGGACGTTGTTGTAGACGACCACGATGCAGAACGTCGCGTGCCCGATCACGATCGTCAGCAGCGAGAACGGCAGCGCCGGTGAACGTTGATGAAGGAGTTCAGCGCCATGCCGGTGATGATCCCCGGCAGCGCGATCGGCAGCACGAAGCAGGAACGAGACCGCTTCGCGGCCGAAGAAGCGGAAGCGGTGCACCGCGAAGGCGGCCATCGAGCCGAGCAGGAGCGCGATCGCGGTCGCGAGGAGCCCGGCGCGCATCGACAGCCACAGCGCGTGGCGCATTTCCTCGTTGTGCCAGGTCGAGGAGAACCAGCTTCGTCGAGAGGCCGCTCGAGCGGCCAGCTCTGCACGTTCGACGGGTTGAACGCGTACAGCATGATGATCACGATCGGGATGAACAGGAACAGCAGGATCAGCGACCGTCCAGACGGCGAGCGCGACGCGGGCCCAGCGGCTCGTCCCGATCACAGCGCCTCGAACGCCCCCAGCCGCCGCGCGATCAGCAGGTAGATGCCCATGACGACCAGCGGCACCGTCGCGAACGCGGCCGCGAACGGGACGTTGTTGGCGACGCCGACGTTCTCGTAGACGACGTTGCCGATGAAGTCCGAGTTCGCGCCGCCGACGAGCGTCGGGGTGATGAAGTCGCCGAGCGTGAGCGCGAAGGTGAAGATCGAGCCCGGCCGCGATGCCCGGCAGGATCAGCGGGAAGCAGCACCGAGCGGAAGCGTGCGCCAGCCGCGCGCGCCGAGGTCGGCGGAGGCCTCGAGGTAGGAGTCGGGCACGCGCTCGACGGCCGCCCAGACGGGCAGGATCATGAACGGCAGCCAGATGTAGCTGAAGACGATCCACATCGCCCAGTTCGTGTAGCCGATGTTCGAGCGCGCCCAGCGCCGAGCTTCTCGAGCAGTCCAGTTGAGGACCCCGTCTTTGGCGAGGATCAGCCGCCAGACGTAGACGCGCACCAGGTAGCTCGACCACAGCGGGATCAGCACCGCGACGAACAGCACCGCCTGCAGTCGCTTGGGCGCGATCCGCACGGCGAAGAACGCGAACGGCACCGCCAGGATCGCGTCGGTCGACCGTCACCGCGGCCGCGATCCCGATCGTGCGCAGCGCGATCGTGCGGTAGACCGGTGCTTTGACCAGCGTCTTCGAAGTTCTGCAAGCGTCCAGGTGTGGACGAGGTTGCCGGTGAACGGTTCGACGCTCCACAGCGCCGAGACGAACAGCAGCACGAGCGCCGCCAGGTAGATCAGGACGAACCACGCGCCGGGCGCGGACAGCAGCAGGACGGCCCGCAGCCACGGCCGGCGGAAGAGCGCCGCCGACACGCGGGTGCGGGCCGTCGCGGTCGGAGGGCGAGGCCTCGTGCTCAGCGCGCCGCTTCCCGCGCCGCGCTAGCCGGTTACTTCCGTCCACTTCTGCTGCCAGGCGCTGTAGTCCATGCAGTCGTTCTGGCCGTTGCCGCATTCGGAGACCGGCGTCTTCCAGAACTTGATGCTGTTGAAGTACGCCGCCGGCGCGTTCGCGTGGTAGACGACGCACGAGCCCTTCTTGATCTGTTCCATGTAGGGCAGGCCTTCGTGTTGGCGGGCGTCTCGCCGATAGGAGATCGCCTGCTCGGCCTGGACCTTCGGGCTCGAGACCCAGTTCACCCATTTGTAGGCGCAGTTCGGGTGCTGTGGCGTGCGCGGAGAGCATCCACGTGTCGGCCCAGCCCGGTCGCCCCCTCGACGGGGATCAGTCTCGCGACGGGAGCTTTGTCGGCCACCAGCGTGTTGTGCTGGTAGGGCCACGCGGCGCCGATCACCGCGTCTCCGTTCTTGAACAGTTCGATCTCGTCCGAGGCGAGCGCCCAGTACTTCTTGATCAGCGGGTGCTGTTCTTTGAGCAGCTTGACCGCCGCGTTCGAGCTGCGCTTCGGTGAGCTCGTAGGGGTCGGTGATGCCGAGGCTCGGTCTGGTCTTGGACAGGTACAGCGCCGCGTCGGCGATCTGGATCGGGTTGTTCGGGACGCGTGACTGGCCCTTGTACTTCGGGCTGTAGATCGCTGCCCAGCTCGTCGGCGCCGGCTTGACCGACTTCGTGTTGTAGAGCAGCGATGTTCGGGCCCCACTGCAGCGAGATGCCGTAGTGCACGCCGTTGACCGTGTTGTGCGGCGGCGACTGCAGCTGCGGGATGAAGTTCTTCCATTCGGGCACCAGCGCGACGTTCATCGGCTGCGACGTCGCCGCCGCGGATCAGCCGCAGGCTCGCGTCGCCGGAGGCCGAGACCATGTCGTACTGGTTGCCTCCGCCCTGGCGCATCAGCGTGACCATTTCGTCGGAGGAGCCGGCGTACTTGGCGTGCACCACGCAGCCGGTCTGCTTTTCGAACGGCTTCACCCACTCGGGCTGCGCGTAGCCTTCCCAGGCGACCAGGTTCAGCTGGCCCTCGCCGGCGCCGATGCTCGTCGGCAGGCTGCTCGACGCGGTGTTGCTGGAGGAGCTGCCGCAGGCGCTCACGCCCAGGGCCAGCGCGCGCCAGCACCGCGCCCAGGGCCCAGTCGATCTTCGCAAGCCTCATCCTGCGGTTCCTCCTCTGTCGTTTGGTGTCAAGCACGACGCGTCCTGCCGCGCCAGGCGAGCCGGACCGGCCGCCCCCGTTCCGCGAGCGCCTGCTGCGCCGAGGTGTCGAGGTTCTGTCGCAGCACGACGAGCGTCTGCGCCGCCGTCCGGACTCCACCACGTAGCGCGTCACCGAGCCCAGGTAGGCGACCTCGCGGATCACGCCGCGCGACGGCGCCGGGATCCTGCCTCGCCGTCGGCCAGCAGGCGGATCCTCTCCGGCCGGATCATGTAGCGGCGGCCGTCGCGCTCGACGATGTTCGAGGTGCCGACGAACCCGGCGACGAACTCGTTGGCCGGGCGCTCGTAGATCTCGCCCGGCGTGCCGACCTGCTCGATCCGGCCGTCGGAGAAGACGCGCGATGCGGTCGCTCATCGTCAGCGCCTCGTCCTGGTCGTGGGTCACGTAGATGAACGTGATCTGCTCGCTCAGCTCGCGCTGGATCGACTTCAGCTCGAGCTGCATCTCCTGGCGCAGCTTCAGGTCGAGCGCGCCGAGGGGCTCGTCGAGCAGCAGCACGCGCGGGCGGTTCACGAGCGCGCGCGCGAGCGCGACGCGCTGGCGCTGGCCCGCCGGAGAGCTGGACCGGGCTGCGCGCCCTCGACGCCCGGCAGGCGCACCATCGCGAGCGCCTCGGCGGCGCGCTCGTGTCGCGCTCGCGCTTGCCGACGCCCTTGACGCGCAGGCCGTAGGCGACGTTGTCGAGCACGCTCATGTGCGGGAACAGCGCGTAGTCCTGGAAGACCGTGTTCACCGTCCGCTCGTAGGGCGGGCTGCTCGGTCACGTCGACGCCGTGCAGCTCGACCCGCCCGCGTCGGCCAGCTCGAAGCCCGCGATCACGCGCAGCGTCGTCGTCTTGCCCGAGCCGGAGGGCCCGAGCATCGTGAAGAACTCGCCCGCGCGGACCTCCAGCGACAGGTCCTCGATCGCGACGACGTCGCCGTAGGTCTTGCGGACCCCTGCCAGCCGCACCGCGGGCGCTCGGCCGCCGCCTGCCGGGGGCGAGGGGCTGCCAGGGACGTCGATCGTCGTACCGCCCCGGTCACCATCTCCTCATCATCCGGCGCGAGTCTATTCGCGGCCCAGACACGGGCAATTGGCCGCGGCGGACAATCTCCCGCCGGGCCCTGCTCCGAGTGGGCCGATCCGCTTGCGGGGCGGCAGGACGTTTCGGCGTGTCGGCGGCGGGCGCGCCGAGGCGCTCCGCGCCCGCCACGCGGGCGCGCCGGGCCTCGTGTGCCAGGAGCGCAACCGTTGTGTGACAGCCGTGCAACTTTCGCGCAGGATCCGGAGCCGACCGCCGCATGGGTGGCTAGCTTCGGGGGCCGAACCAGAAAAAGACAGCGGCCCGGCGGTGCGCGAACACCCCGGGCCCGGCACCGAGTCGCTCACCTCGATGCCCCTCGATTGTCGCTGAGCGCGGCGGCCGCCGTGCGGCGGCGCGGCGGGATCAGACGGCGCTCGCGGCCCGACCGGGAAGGAGGCCCAGTGCGAGATCGAGACGACACGTCTGCCGAGGTCCGCCCGCCGGAGGACATGGCGATCCTCGCGGCGCTCGCGCGGGCCCTCCGGCACGGGCCGCCGGGCCGCCCCGGGGTGCCGTCTGGACGCTGCTCGAGCACCTGCGGTGCCGCGGCGCTCGGCACGGGCGCGGGCTCTTCGGGCCCGCCTTGGCGAGCTCGAGCGCGACGGGATGCTCGCGGGCGCCACGGCGCACGGCGTGTCGGTGTGGAAGCTCTCGCCCGCCGGCCAGAGCCGGCTGCGGCGCGCAGGGGCGCGACCGCACTGCCCGAGTCCCCCAGCACCGGGGGTGGAGGGGCGCCGCCACGGCCGCCGCGCAGGAGATCGACCGCTTCCGCGACTCGCTGGAGCGCGAGCTCGAGCGAGGCATCGGCATGATGCGCGACGCCGGCGCGAGCGCCGACGAGTGGCTCGTGCTCGGCCGCCGGCTGTCGTTCGAGTGCCGCCGGCTCGCCTCCGCCCGCTACTGCCTGCACGAATGGCCCGAGCCGGATGACGCCGAGCGCGACGCCGACGACATCGGCGCCGGCGCCGGCGCGCCTGCGCCCCCGTGGTTGCGTGCGCTGCGCGCGGGCCGCCGCAACGTGCGGCTGTGGCGCGAGCCCGGCTAGCTGTTCTGCCCACGGACTTAGTGAACGCGGCTGGTGGGTGGGCGGTCGCTGAGCGAGGTGTGGGGCCTTCGCCGGTTGTAGTAGCGGAGGAAGGATGGCAGGGCGCGGTTGCGTTCGGTTGAGCTGGTCCAGGTTCGTGCGTGTGCCCACTCTTGGTCGAGGGTGCGAATAAACCGCTCGGCCTTGCCGTTCCAGCGCGGTGTACGGGGCGGGGTGAGGATGTGGCGCGCGCCGAGTTGTGCGAGCGCGGCCTTGAAGTCGCGGCTGTTGCGGTAAGCCAGCGCGTTGTCGGTCATCACGGCCTGGACAGGGCCGGCGCCCTGCTCCCGCATCCAGCTGGCGGCGCGAAGGAGCACGCCGGCTGCGACCTGTCCGCGGTCGTAACGGTGCACCTCGACATAGGCCAGGCGCGAGTGATCGTCGATCACGACATGCGCGAACTGCAAGCGCCGGGTACCCGCCGCGACACGCTGCTGGCGTGAGCGATCACCATGCGCCCAGTGGCCTGGCTCGCTGAAGACCGGCAACTGCTTGGCGTCCATGTGCAGCAGCGCTCCGGGCTCGGACCACTCATAGCGGCGAACGGAACGCTGCGCAGGCGTGCGTCGCCTCTTGGAGCACCCATGGCGCTTGAGCACCTTCCAGATCGTTGAGCGTCGATAGCCGACGATCCCTGCCAGTCGGGCAGGCCCTAGGTTCGTGCGCTCGCGAGCGAACAGAATCGGCTGCTCGATCTCCGGCGATAGCCCCCACGGACACGACCTCGGGACCGGCGGCAACGCCCGCAGGCACGCTCTCGAAGCCCGCTCCGCCTCACCCGCCTGCTCCCACCGATGCCACCACCGGTGCGCCGTCGCCGGCGAAACATTCAACGCTCGAGCCGCCGCCCTCAGCGACCAGCCCCGCTCGATCAACCGCACCAGCTCAAGACGCCCGCCGAGTCCGAGCCTGCATCTACCGTCCTCCATGTCCGGGTCCTCCTCCTGCTGCGAGTTCTGGAAGACCCACAGCCTCAGGAGCGACCCGGACGCCCCCTCAACCGTTCACCAAGAGCGTGGGCAGAGCAGCTAGCCGCTCCGGGGAGGTCGCGCATGCTCTGGTAGCGTCAGCGGCCGTGGCGCAGTTCGAGGAGTGGGAGATCGCCCTGCACGGCCGTCGCGTCGTCTACAGGGTGGCCGGCAGCGGCCCTCCGGTGGTCCTGATCCACGGCATGCTCAACTCCTCGAGCCACTGGCAGGCGGTGGCACGAGCGGCTCGCGCCCGACCACACGGTCGTCGCACCCGACCTGATCGGCCACGGCGACTCGGCCGCGCCACGAGGCGACTACTCGCTCGGCGCGCACGCCGCCAGCATCCGCGACCTGCTCGCCGCGATCGGGATCGAGCGCGCGACGATCGTCGGGCACTCGCTCGGCGGCGGCGTCGCGATGCAGTTCTTCTACCAGTTCCCGCAGCGCGTCGAGCGGCTCGTCCTGGTCTCGAGCGGCGGGCTCGGGCGCGAGGTCAGCCCGCTGCTGCGCACCGCCGCGCTGCCGGGGGTCTCGGGGCTGCTGTCGCTGACGATCCACCCGCGGCTGCTGGCGGCGACTCTCGGACGCGGGCCGGCGCATGCGCGAGCGCGGATGGCGGGCGGCGCCTACCTGCAGGCGGTCGCGCGGGCGCTGCGCCCGCTGCAGAACGACGACGCGCGCGAGGCGTTCCTGCACACGCTGCGGGCGGTGATCGACGTGCGCGGCCAGCGCGTGAGCGCGACCGACCGGCTCTACCTGCTCGAGCTGCTGCCGACGCTGATCGTGTGGGGCGAGCGCGACAACACGATCCCCCTCGAGCACGGGCGCCGCGCGCACGCGGCGATCCCCGACAGCCGCTTCAGGACGCTCCCGGACGCGGCGCACTTCCCGAACCTCGAAGACCCCGCGGGCTGGCCGAGGCGCTGCTCGAGTTCATCGCCGACGACCGAGCCCGCGCCGCCCGAGGCGACCGCCGACTGGGGCGCCGTGCTGGCGCGGCCGCTCGCCGCGCACGCGCCGCGCGCCGGGAGCCGCGGCGCTGGCCTAGGCGCGCGCTCGCCGCTCGGCGCGCAGCCGCGCGCTCGGCGCCGAGCGGCCAGCCTCGCGGCGCTCGAGCAGCTCGAGCAGCGCGTCCACGCACGCCGGGTCGAACTGGCTGCCCGGCGCCGTCGAGCAGTCCTCGCGGACGCGTGCTCGGCAGAGCAGCGCGGCGCGGTAGGGACGCGTGCTGGTGATCGCGTCGAAGGCGTCGGCCACGAGCATGATCCGGCGACGCCTGGGGGATCGCCTCGCCGCGCAGGCCGTCCGGGTAGCCCGATGCCGTCGAAGCTCTCGTGCGCGTGGCGGATCCACGGCACGATCATGCCGAGCCCCTCGACCCGCGCGACGAGCTCGGCGCCGGCGCGGCTGTGGCCCTTGATCGCCTCGAACTCCTCCTCGGTCAGCGCGCCCGGGCTTGCACAGGATCCGGTCGGGGATCGTCACCTTGCCGACGTCGTGCAGCATCGCCGCGATCCGCAGCATCGCCGAGCATGTCCTCCTGCCAGCCGAGCGCCGTCGGCGATCGCGACGGCGAGGTCGGCGACAGCGCGCGAGTGCTCGTGCTCGGCGTTCATCCGCATGTCGACCGCGTGCGCGAGCGCCGCCGCCCAGCTCAGCCGCTCGTTGGCGCTGGCCGCGGCGCGACTCCGGGCGCCCGTGCCGCGACGCGTACAGGCGCGCGTCGGCTGCGCGCATCAGCTCCTCGAGCCCGCTCCCGTCCATCGGGAAGCTCGCCAGCGCCGGTCGAGCACGGGGCCCGCTCGGCTGAGCGCCGCGCTCATGCGGTGCCGCGATCTCGACGCGCCGCCGCGGGCTCGATGTCGCCGAACAGCACGGCGAACTCGTCGCCGCCGAGCCGCCCGATCGCGTCGCTCGGGCGCACGCGCGCCGCAGCGTCTGCACGACCCAGCGCAGCAGCTCGTCGCCGGCGGCGTGGCCGTGGCGGTCGTTGACCTCCTTGAAGTGGTCGACGTCGAGCAGCAGCACCGCGCCCTGGCGGGCGCGCCGGGTGGCGGCCGCGATCTCGGCGACGCGCGCGCTCCTCGAAGCCGCGCCGGTTGAGGCAGCCGGTCAGCGGGTCGGCGCGCGAGACCTCCATCAGCGCCGTCGTGCTGGCGGCCGTGGTTGCGGGCCTGCCAGGCGCTCATCGCGCCCGTGCACGCGAGCATCACGCGAACAGCGCCTGGTAGCTCCACGGCGCGCCCGCCGACCGTGACGGCCATCGCCAGGTAGGCGGCCACCGTCAGCCCGCCGACGACGGCGCACCGAGCCGAGCGGGTAGGACATCGCCGCGAACACGACCGGGATGAAGAAGATCAGCGCCAGCGGGCTGCCGGTGCCGCCGTCGGCGAGCGTCGCCAGCGACGATCAGCGCCAGGTCGAGCACGCTCCAGCGAGAAGAAGAACGCCTCGCGATAGCGGCTGCGCACGATCTGCTCGCGCGGCAGCTGGCGAGACGATCGCCGCGCCGACCAGGCCGGCGCCGAACAGCGACCGCGATCAGCGGCGCGGTTGCGGGCGCTGCCAGGTGAGCGCCATGTACAGCGGCGCTGGCGCGCAGACCACGTAGCGTCAGCCACATGCCGGCGGCGAACGTCGCCACGCGCATGCGCAGCGCGGACTGGTCCACGATCGCCGCGGTCGTCCCAACTTCCATGGGCACTTATCGGGTCGCTCGCGCGCACGACCTGAGCCGGGCAACGCGCGCGCCTGGACGGCCCGCGGAGCGCGCGGGTCTACCCAGCGGCTCGGAGCGCCGGCGGACCGCGCCAGGCGGGCGGGTAGGGCAGCGGGCTGCAGCGTCCGCTCGAGCTGCTCGCGCAGCGGCTCGAAGCGGCGGCGGCAGCGACAGGCGCTCGCCGAGGTGGCCTCGTCCTCGTCGACCGCGAAGCCGGGGCCGATCGTGGCGATCTCGAACAGCACGCCGCTCGGCTCGAGGAAGTACACCGATTTGAAGTAGAAGCGTTCGATCACCGGCGTCGGGCGCGCGCCCGCCTCGGCCACGCGCATGCGCCACGCCTCGATGTCCTCCATCTGCGGCCGCGAACGCCACGTGGTGCACCGTGCCGGCGCCCTGGCGGCGGTTGATCTCCGGCGGCGCGGGGTCGTAGGCGTAGATGCTCGCCGCGCTGCTCGCCGCGCACCTCCCAGCGCTCGCCCGCGCGGCGCGTGAAGCCGAGCGTCTCGCCGAGCAGCCGCTCGCTGCGGGCGGGGTCGCTGCTGTACGCGCGCACGCCCTCGAAGCCCTGCAGCGCGTGCTCGGCGGGGATCTCCGGGGAGCTGCGCGCGCGAGCGGCGCGTCGCCGCTGCGCGTCGACGACCAGCTCGTGTTCGAGGCCCTCCGGGTCGGCGAACAGCAGGCTGTCGTCGGTCAGCATCGGCCTCGACGCCGCGCGCCGGCCAGGCGCTCCTTCCAGAACTCGAGCGCGGCGGCGAGGCCGACGCGCCAGACGATCCGGTGCACCATCCCCGCGCCGGCGACGCCCGGCGCCGCGCCCGGGTACTCGAAGAACGTCAGGTCCATCCCCGGCGAGCCGTGCTCGTCGCCGTAGAAGAGGTGGTACACGGTCGGTTCGTCCTGGTTGACGGTGCGCTTGACCATCCGCATGCCGAGCACTCCCGTGTAGAACTCGACGTTGCCCGGCGCGTCGCCGGTGATCGCGCTGATGTGGTGGATCCCCTCGAGCTTCATCGCGCACGCAACAGGCTAGCGGAGGCCGAGCACGTGCGATCATCGGCGCGCGTGCGGGACGGGTCGCTCATCCCGCGCTTCGGGCGCGCGCGGCGCGACCCCGCGCGCGCCGTGCTCGAAGGCTTCCACCCGCTCAAGCACGCGCTGCGCTTCGGCGCCGAGGCTCGAGCTGCTCTGACGCCGCGACGCCGCCGAGCTCGGCGGCGCTCGCCGCGCGGCTCGCGCCCGACGTCGCCGAGCGGATGCTCGCGCTGGCCGCGCAGGTCGACGCCGGAGCTGTTCGACCGGCTCGCGCCGCTGCCGCCGAGACGGGCGTGATCGCGCTCGCCGCGCGGCCGGCGGTCGACGTCGCCGCGCGTGCTCGCCGACCGGCGGCCCCGGCGCCGGTGGTGCTGCTCGAGGACCCGCGCGACCTCGGCAACCTCGGCGCGTGCGTGCGCGTCGCCGCGGCCGCCGGACGCGGGCGGCGTGCTGAGCACCGGCACCCACGACCCCTGGCACCCCGACGCGCTGCGCGGCGCCGCCGGCCTGCACTTCGCGCTGCCCGTCGCGCGCCTGCAGCGACCTGGAGCTGCTCGCGCTGGCGGCGAGCGCCCGCTGCTGGCCCTCGACCCCGACGGCGAGCCGCTCGACCCCGCGGAGCTCGACCCGCGCGCGGTGCCTCGCCTTCGGCACCGAGCGCGACGGCCTCAGCGACGAGCTGCTCGCGCGCGCGGACGCGCGCGTCGCGCATCCCGATGCGCGCGGGCGTCTCGAGCCTGAACCTCGCGACCGTCGGTCGCCGCCGTGCTGTTCGCCTGGCGGCTCGCCGCGCGGCCGCGCGCGCCGGCTAGCGAGCGCCGCGGCTTCGACGCCGTCGAGCAGCCGCCAGTTGCCGCGCAGCGCGCCGTCGGCGCGCGCCACCATCCGCTCGGCGCGCGCGTCCGGGTCGGGCTCGTCAGCGCATCAGCTCGCCCGATCAGCGCGCGCGCCGCATCGGCGTGCTCGACGTCGAGCAGCTCGTGCACCGCGAAGTACTCGGTCGCCGGCCCCTCGGGCACGTAGCCGTAGTGCTCGCGCAGGCCGGCGAGCTTTGTCCTCGAGATCTCCGGCTGGCCGGCCTCGATCGCGTACAGCACCGCCAGGTGGTCGAGCAGGCCGGCGCCCGCCGCCCAGGCGCTCGCGCACTCGCGCGTCATCGGCAGCGCGGCCGGCCGTGACCGGCGCCGCAGGCGGCCGCGAAGCCGTCCCACATCGCGACGTGCGCGCGCTCCTCGGCCGGCGTGCGCGAGCAGGCCCGCGGCGCTCGGCGGGCGCCGCCTGCGCGGCGGCGGCGTCGGACGCGTCGGCCAGCGCGACGACCGCGTGGCGGTACTGGCCGGCGTACACGCGCAGCTCGGCGGCCGACAGCTCGCCGCCGCTCCAGCGCGCATAGAACGGGTGCTCGAGCACGTTGCTCGCCGGCGCGAGCGCGGTCGAGCCTTGCCAGTACGTCCATTGCGGTCTCCGATCGTTCGTGGCTTGGCGCGGGTGCGGAAGGACATCGGCCCCCCGGCGCAGAAATGTACGCCTGCAGGCGGCGGCGAGGGCACTCGGCCCGAGTCCCGTCCGCATGCGGTGGGACGCTCCTCGGGGGAGGACGGCCCGAGGCGGGTCAGAGGGCGCTATGACGTCGATCATCCTCATCGCGTGGGATAGCCGCGGTCGGCGAGCGTGCGCGATGCTCGTCCTCGCGATGGGCCGCGTCGCGGCGCACGCCGACGAGGAGCTCGACGAACTGCTGGCGCGGCGCAGCGGAACCGCGCCGGGCGCTCGAGCGAGAGCTACGCCGGGTTGGCGCCGGCCCAGGCGACGATCTCCTTGGAGCCGTCGATCACGGTGCCGTCGTCGAGCACGAGCGTCGGCACCCAGCGGTTGCCAGTGAGCTCCTGGACCTCACGGCGCCCGCGCGTCTGGTTGAACACGCCCGGCAGCGGCGCGAACCCGTAGGACTTGACGACCTCGGGGTCGTGCCCGGCGTCGCGCAGCGCGTGGTAAGCGTTCGCGCACGGGTGCCCGCCGGGTCGCGGCGTCGGGAAGGTGCCCCAGCAGACGTAGAGCTTCACGAGGAGACCGTCAGCGTGCCTTCCATGCCGGCCTGCCGGTGGCCGGGCACGGAGCAGTAGAACGTGTAGCGTGCCCGGCTTCAGGCTCAGCGTCAGCGACCTGGAGCCGCCCGTGAACGTCGGCGTCGCGCCCGAGCACGTGCTGGTTTTTTTCGAGCGAGCGTGAAGTTGTGTTCGAGCGGCGACATGTTCGTCATCGTGATCGTGACCTTGCCTGTCTTGCGCCGCGAGCGCCTTCGTGCTGTACGCGAGCTGGCCGCTGCTGGTCGGCCGAGATCGCGAGCTTGGTGCCCGCGGCTGCCGGCGAGGACGAGGGCGCCGGGGTGCCGGTGGTGGCCGTCGGCTGCGAGCTCGCCGGCGTCGTTGCGCCGCTGCTCGGGCTCGCCAGGCCGGCGGCGCCCGCTTCGCTGCTTTTTTCGGGGGCGCCCGAGGTCACGACCGCCATCGCGACCGCGACCGCGACCAGCAGGCCGCTGGTCGCCGATCACGACGCGCTGCTGGGTCTGATCGCGCGGGAAGTCCGGTCGGCGCATGCCGACCGCCATCGAGATGATCAGCGCCCATGCGACCAGCACCCCGCCTGCGATGTAGAACGGGACTTTGCTCTTCTCGGCCGCGAGGACCGGTGCCAGCTGGAGGCCGATGTGCACGGCCGCGAGCCTAGCCGATGGGGCTACGGGTATGCTCCCAGCCGCGATGGTCGACGCGTTGCGAACGCCCGAAGGCGCGCTGGAGGGGCTTCCGGACTTCCCGTGGGAGTCCCACTACCGCGAAGTCGAAGGCCTGCGCCTGGCGCACATCGACGAGGGCGAAGGGCCGCCGGTCGTCTTCTTCCACGGCGAGCCGACGTGGTCCTACCTGTGGAGGAAGGTGATGCCGCCGGTGCTGGACGCGGGCTTCCGCTGCATCGCGCCGGACTACGCGGGCTTCGGTCGCTCCGACAAGCCGACGGACATCGGCTGGTACAGCTACGACGCCCACACCGCGCTCGCCGTCGAGCTGATGGAGGAGCTCGACATCAGAGGCGCCACGGCGGTCGTGCACGATTGGGGCGGGCCGATCGGCCTGCGCACCGCGGTCGAGCTGGCGCGAGCGCTTCGACCGGCTCGTGATCATGGATACCGGCCTGTTCACGGGCCACCAGCGCATGACCGACGCCTGGACGGCGTTCCGGAACTTCGTCGAGCGCACCGAGGACCTGCCGGTGGGCTTCCTCGTCAGGGGCGCCTGCAAGACGGACCCCGGCGATGACGTGATCGCCGCCTACGACGCCCCCTACCCGAACGCGGCCTCGAAGGCCGGTGCGCGCGCCTTCCCGCTGATGATCCCGCTGACCCCCGACGCCCCCGGCGCCGAGGCGGGGCAGCGCGTCCACGACGCGCTGAAGAACGACCGTCGGCCCACGCTGATGCTGTGGGGCGATTCCGACCCGATCATCCCGCCTGCGACGGGCGAGCGCTTCGCCGAGTCGATCTCGCGCCAGCCGCCGCGTGCGATCCCCGACGCGAGCCACTTCCTGCAGGAGGACCAGGGGCCGCTGATCGGCGGCCTGATCGCCGACTGGCTGACCTAGTCCTCCTGGCCGGCCGGCGATGGCCGGCTCGGCGGGCGCGGGCTCGATCTGCGGCTGCGCCGTCGGGCGCCTGCAGGCTCGGCTCCGAGCGCGCCGCGCGCAGCTCGTAGTCGCGGCGGCGGTCGAGGTCCGCGCCCGGCGAGCACGCGGTCGGCCTTCATCGCGCGCGCCATGCCCTCCGAGAGCGAGCGCGGCAGCACGTCGCCGAGCACGTTCGTGCGCTTGGCCGACTTCGGCACCCACACGTCGACGATCCCGTGCTGCAGCGCCTCGACGATCGCGTCGGCGACTTCGGTGGGCTCGAGGCTGTTCATGCCGCGCGCCTGGCCGAGGCCCGAGCCGAGCTCGGTGTTGACGACGAACGGCATCACGTAGCTGACGTCGATGTGCGCGCCCATCAGCCGCAGCTCGCCGCGCATCGCCTCGGTCAGCCCGACGACCGCGTGCTTGGTGGCCGAGTAGGTCGCGCCGCCGGGAGCGCCGAACTTGCCGGCCTGCGAGGAGATGTTGACGATGTGCCCGCGGTCGCGCGGGATCATCCGTTCGAGCGCGAGCTTGCATGCCCGAGGATCACGCCGTGCAGGTTGATGTCGATCATCCGCCGCGCGGTCAGGTCGTCCTCGTCGATGAAGCGCCCGATCTGCATGATCCCGGCGTTGTTGACGAGCACGTCGAGCGGCGCCGAGCTGCTGTTCGGCTCCGTCGAGGAAGGCCGCGAACGAGCCGCGGTCGGTCACGTCGAGCGGCAGCGCGATCGTTGAGCCGCCGAGCTCCTGCGCCGTCTGGCGCGCCGCGTCGAGGTCGACGTCGCCGATCGCGACTCTCATCCCCTGGCCCAGGAACGCCTGCGCGGTCGCGCGGCCGATCCCGCGCGCGGCGCCGGTGATCGCCGCTGTCTGTCCGGCGAGGATGCGGGGCTGTTTTGCCATGGTTCCCTCCTGCGATGGCGTCGGTCGGTGCCCGCAACGCTACCGCGCCCGGCCACCGCCGCGCGACGGCGGGCGCGCGGCAGGCGGGTAGTAGGGTGGCCGTATGCCGTTCTTCGAGGTCGACGGCCAGCGGCTCGCCTACACCGAGTTCGGCGGCGGGCCGGCGGCGGTCAGTCGCTCGGGCACCCGCGGCCGCACGGCGCGCAGCGCGCCCGCCGCGATCCCGGCCGCTGATCCTGCTCCACGGCCTGCTGCTCTCGCAGGAGATGCACCGCCCGCTGGCCGAAGACCTGGCGGCGCGCGGGCAACCGCGTGATCACGCTCGACCTGCTCGGCCACGGCCACTCGGACCGTCCGCGCGACATGTGGCGCTACTCGATGGCGCTCTACGGCCACCAGGTCGTCGCGCTGATCGACCACCTCGGGATCGAGGAAGCGGTCGTGATGGGGACCTCGCTCGGCGCCAACGCCGCGCTCGAGGTGGCCTCGTCGCACCCCGAGCGGCTGCGCGGCATGGTGATCGAGATGCCGGTGCTGGACAACGGGCTGCTCGGGAGCGCGCTCGCCTTCACGCCGCTGCTGGTCGCGCTGACGTTCGGCGAGCCGGTGATGAAGCTGATCGCGCGCGCCACGCGGGCGATCCCGCGGCGGCTCGCTGCCGCACTACGGCAACGTGATGCTCGACCTCGTGGCGCCAGGAACCGGGCCCGGGCGGCGCGCTGCTCCAGGGCCTGTTCTTCGGACGTATGGCACCGCCACGCGATGAGCGGCGAACGTTCACCGCTCCGACGCTCGTGCTCGGCCACGGACGCGACCCGATCCACCCCTTCTCGGACGCCGGCATGCTCGCGGAGGAGATGCCGAACGCGCGCCTGCTTGGAAGCCGACTCGCTGGTCGAGCTGCGCGCTCGCCCCGAGCGCCTGACCGGAGAGATCGCGGGCTTCCTGGACGAGGTCTGGCGTGCGCGCCGCGGCACGCGCTCGGCGCGCGGCTCGGGCCGCACCGCGCGCAGCGGCCGCGCCCGCTGACGCCCGCCTGAGCGCAGCCCGGCGGGAACAGTTCGAGTTCGTTCAGGGTCACGCGGCCGGGCGACTGCGGCGTGCCGACCGACGAGGGCGCGGCCTTGCTGATCCACACGACGACGAACCGGTAGGACTTCTTCTGGTTGCGCAGGCCGACGCGTGCGTGGCGCTTCTTGACCGTGATCAGGTGGCTGAGCGGGACCCACGCAGGGTCGGTGATCGACGTCGGCGCCGTCGTGGCGTTCGCCCCGTAGACCTGCACCGACATCCCCGGGGTGGTCGTCACGAGCGCGAGCGTCGCGAGGTGCTGGGGGTCTGCGCAGGTCGAGCTCAGAGCCCGACCGCCATCTTCGGCGCGGTCGCCGGGTTCACCTGCGCCGTCCAGCCGGTCGAGGTGTCGCCGTCGATCGCGAGGCTCGGGTCGCCGAACGGGCCCGGAGCTTCGTAGGGGTTGTACGTCGAGGCGGCGTTCGTGTCGAGCAGCAGCGGTTCGGGCGTCTTGGTGCCCGAACCGGCGCCCTGGCTCGAGCCGGCAGGCGTCGTGGGCGTGGTCGCAGGAGTGCTCGGCGTGGTGGCGGCGGGCGCCGGCGTGGTCGCCGCCGGCGTGGGCGTGGGCGCTTTGGTCGCGATCGAAGGCGGTTTCGTGGCCGCGGCCGGCGGCGTGGTGACCGGGGGCGTTGTCGCACCCGGCGTGGTCGCCGGGGCGGGCGCCGCCGGCGGCTGCTGGGCGACCGTCGCGGTCACGATCGGGCGCGTGGCGCGCCTTGTGGGTGAGCGCCGCGTACGCCGCCGCACCGGCGCCGAGCACGAGCAGCACCGTTGCGGCGAGCACGGCCGCGACTCGCTCGCCACCCCGATCCCGCCGCCGCGTCTGCGGGCGCCGCCGCACTGCAGGCACCAGTCCTGTCCGGGGGCGAGCGGCGCCGAGCAGGCCGAACAGGTGCGAGCGCCCTCGGCGCGGGGGCGGAGCCGGGGGCCTGCGCGCCGGCGGGGGACTCGGGCTGCGGGCCCCCGTCCTGCGGCCTGGGGCGGAGAATCGACGAGCGCTGTGGCCACGGAGCGGATTCTAGCCTCCGTGACAGGCGCGGCCGCTGGTTGCCGGCGAGTCTCAGGCGGGACGCGGGGGCCCACCGGGCACGATGTCGCGCTCGGTCGGGTGCAGATCGCCGTCCAGCTCGAGCTGCCAGTAGTAGCGCGTGAACGTCATCCCGGCGCGGAACTCGCCGACGTGGGGCTCGACCTGCTCGCCGGCCGCCATCGCGCACGATCAGCTCGGGGTAGGTACGGCCGGGAAGCGCCGCGTACACCGGTGCGGGGAAGGCGCCCCCGAAGCGCGTGTTCACGTCGGTGATGCCGAGGCCGGCGTCGGGGTCGCGGAACACCTGGATCGTCGCCGGACCGCGGATCCCGAGCGCCTCCACGACGCGGCGGCCGAGCTCGGTCATCTCCTCGTCGGCGATCACCTGTCCCTTGATCGACTCGCCGCCGCGCGACTCGATCATCGTGCGCGGGATCGCGTTCAGGCAGCGGCCGTCGAGGTCGCCGAGGCAGTCGATCGAGATCTCCGGGCCCTGCATCGCGCGCTGCACCATCACCGGCTCGCGCACGTACTCGGCGAAGAACCGCGCCTGGCGCGGATCGTGCGCGAGATGGATCGACCGTCGCCCCCGAGCCGCGCCGCGGCTTGACCATCACGGGGTATGCGAGCGCGTCGAGGTCCTCGCCGGGCAGCACGGTCGGCGGCGAGGGCAGGCCGTGGCGCTCGAGCAGCTGGTGCGCCTCGTACTTGTCGTAGGTCGCCCGGGCGATCGCCGCGGAGGGAACCATCGCCGGCAGCACCCCGTCCTCCCGCGCCTGCGCGAGCACCTCGATGTCGAGGTCGGTCAGCGGCAGCACGGCCCCCACCCCGTGGCGCTCGCAGAGCTCCGCCAGCGCGGGGACGTAGCCGGGGTCCTCGATCCGCGGCACCGCCGTCCGCACCTGCGCCGCGTACTGCGCGGGCGCGAGCGGCGAGGGGTCTGCCGCGATCGTGTCCGTCAGGCGCGCGAAGCACGAGACGATGTCGTAGCGCTTGCCGACGCCCGTGAGCAGGATCGCCGGGCGCTCGGAGCTCACGACTGCCCCTCCCAGCCGCCGCTGGACCCCTTGTAGAGGCCGTGCCCGCCGAGCACGAGCGTGACCGTGCGGGCGAGGATCCGCAGGTCGAGCGCCGGCGAACGGTGCTCGATGTAGTAGAGGTCGAGCTCGATGCGGTCCGCCCACGGCAACGACGCACGGCCGTTGACCTGCGCCCAGCCGGTGATCCCCGGGCGCACCGACAGCCGCTCGCGCTGGCGCGGCGTGTACTGCTCGACCTGCGCCGGCAGAGTCGGGCGCGGGCCGATCAGCTACATCTCGCCGCGCAGCACGTTGACGAGGTTGGGCAGCTCGTCCAGCGAGGTGCGCCTCAGCAGCGCGCCGACCCGCGTCACGCGGGCGTCGCCCTCGTTGATCGCGAGCCCGGCCCGATGTGCTCGGCGCCCTGGACCATCGTGCGCAGTTTGAGGACCTCGAACGGCGCGCCGTGGCGCCCGATCCGCCGCTGGCGGTAGATCGCGGGGCCGGCGCTCTCGAGCCTCATCAGCGAGCATCGCGAGCACGAGCAGCGGCGAGAGCACGACGAGCGCCACCGCGGACGCCACGATGTCGAGGGCGCGCCTGATCATCGCGCGGACAATAGTCGCGCCGGGCGCCCTCGCGCCACGGTCGCGCGGGTCGAGCGGCGGGCGGGACCCCGAAGAGACCCGAGGCTCGCGCCGGAGGGCTATCGCGCCTCGGCGGCCGGCTGCCAGGCCGCGTCGGTCCCGTGCCGCAGCCAGTCCCACAGGCCGGCGGCGATCGAGGCCGTCGTCAGCACGTAGTAGCGCGCCAGCAGCAGCGGGCGCAGCCGGAGGCGGCCGGCGAGCGCCGCGCCGGCGAGCACGGCGAGCTGCACGAGCAGCGTCGCGAGGTACAAGTAGAAGGCGGCGCCGCCGGCCAGCGCGACGAGCGCGACGTTGGCGGCGAAGGCGACGGCGTGCAGCGCGGGCGTCGCGTAGCGCAGCAGCCGGTGCGAGAGGATCATCACGGCGTATCCCGGCGGATACCCGCGCGGGGAGAGCATGCCGCCGCGCAGCACGATCGGCCAGGTGTGGCTCATCATCCTGCGCTTGCGCGCGAACTCGCCTTCGATGCTCGGCACCATCTTCTCCCCGGCGCGCGCCGGGGCACGTAGACAGCGCGCAGCCCGCGCTTGACGATGTTGAACGGAAGCGACAGGTCGTGGCCCATGACGGGGTCGACGACGATGTAGGTGTCCCGGCGTGTCGCGTAGATCGCCCCGTTGCCGGCCGTGATCGACGACAGGCGGGACTCGAGGTCGCGCACGGCCAGCTCGTAGCCC
Source organism: uncultured Solirubrobacteraceae bacterium (assembly GCA_963782575.1). Classification (GTDB taxonomy): domain Bacteria; phylum Actinomycetota; class Thermoleophilia; order Solirubrobacterales; family Solirubrobacteraceae; genus Palsa-744. The sequence continues at coordinate 69,732 of CAWAKI010000007.1, forward strand.
CAGTAGGCACCCTCCTGGTTCGGCGGCGCGGCACCGTCGCCCGCTGGGAGGCGGAAGCGCACCTGCCCGCACGCGTAGCCGACGCGCGGATCGTCGAACGCTCCCGCCAGCGCCCGCGCGGCGCCGGGCTCCCAGCTGGCGTTCGCGTCCGAGAAGGCGAGCAGCTCGCCGCCGCTGCACTGCACCGCGGCGTCCTGCGCGCGGATCTTGCCGCCCCGCGGAAGCTCGAGCACGACGTCGGCACCGGCCGCGCGAGCCCGCTCGGCGGTGGCGTCCTGGCAGCCGTCGCACGCGACGATCACCTCGAGCAGCTCGCGCGGGTAGTCGAGCGCGAGCGCGTTGCGCACGCGGGCCTCGATCACGTCCTGCTCATCGTGCGCCGCGACGATCAGCGACAGCGCCGGGAGCGGCCCGCCGGGGACCGCCTGCGCGCCCCCGCCGCGGCCTGGCAGCCGCGCGAGCAGCGCGAGCGCCAACGCGTAGAGGAGCTGCGTCCAGGCGATCGCGGCGACGCAGAGCCAGAAGATCACGGCGAGCACGGTCACGGTCTGAGGCATTCTCGCCGCTTCGCGACGGGTAATAGACTCGCGAGGCCGTGGACTGGACGATCGAGAACCTCGACGAGACCAAGGACAGCGCGCCGGAGTTCGGCTTCGGCGAGCTCGGCGAGGCGCACTTCCCGCGCGGCGAGCTCGGCTGCGAGACGATCGGCCTCGCCTACCACCGCCTGCGCCCCGGCAGGCGCCAGGCGTTCGGCCATCGCCACGAGCGCGCCGAGGAGGTCTACGTCGTGCTCGAGGGCGCCGGGCGCGTGCGGCTCGACGACGAGGTCCGCGACATCTCCCGCCACGATGCGATCCGCGTCGCACCGCCCGTCGCGCGTGCGTTCGAGGCGAGCGAGGACGGTCTCGAGCTGCTCGTGTTCGGGCCGCGCCACGAGGCCGACGGCGAACTGCTGCAGGACTTCTGGAAGGACTGATCAGCCGCCGAGCAGCCGCTCGTAGAGCGCGAGCGTGCGGCGCGCGACCGACGCCCACGAGTAGTCGCCCGCGGCGGCGCGCGGCGCGCGCGCTCGGCCATCCCGGCGAGCGCCCGCGGGTCGCCGAGATCAGATGCGACGAGCGCGTCGTGCAGCGCGGCCGGCGTCGCCTGCCGGGACGATGCGCGCCGCGCCCGTGGCCGCGATCTCCGGGAAGCCGCCGACGTCGCTCAGCAGCAGCGGCTTGCCGAACGCGAGCGCGGTGAACAGCACCCCCGACTGGTCGATCTCGCGGTAGGGCAGCACCACGAGGCTCGCGCGCGCGGAAGTACGCGGCCAGCTCGCCGTCGCCGACGAAGCGCGGCACGAACCGCACGCCCGGCGGCGCCGCGGCGCGCAGCGGCGCGATGTCCATGCGCGGCATGCCCGACGATCCACAGCTCGGCGCCTCGATCCCGCGCCAGGCCTCGAGCAGCACGTCGATGCCCTTGTAGGGGCGCATCAGCCCGAAGCACAGCACGACCGGGCGGATCGCGGTCGGTCGTCGAACGGCGCCTGCAGCGGCGCGTGCTCGCTCGGCGAGGTGCGCGAAGGCGCCGTGCGGGATCACGTGCACGCGCTCGGGTGGCACGCCGAGCTCCCCGACCAGGCGCCCGCGGCCGTGCTCGGAGTGCACGACGATCGCGTCGAAGCGGTCGTAGAGGCGGCGTTGCGCCGCGCGCTGCCCGGGCCGCGCCTCGCGCGGCAGGATGTCGTGGGCGGTCAGCACGAGCGGGCGCGGGAGCGCCGCGGATGCGGCGCGGGAGCAGCGGTCCGTCGAGGTGCTGGACGGCGAGCCACTGGAAGTGCACGACGCTGCGCGCGGCGCGGCGCGGCGGCGGTAGCGCAGCATGTCGGGGACGTGCTCGGCGAGCTTGAGCGCGCGGCGCGCGCGGGCGTTGCCGACGCCGGGCGGCGAGCGCGGTAGAACAGCTCGCGGCGCCGGTAGCCGTCCGGCGTCCGGCACCGCGCCGTAGGCGAAGCGGCTCGTGTACAGCTCGACCTCGGCCCCCGCGGCGCCGAGCGACGCGGCAGAGCGCATGGTCGTACGGCGGCGTGAAGGCGGACGGGTCGACGACGTGCACCCGCACGGCGACGGACAATATGCGCGCCAGACGAATGGGCGCGATGAGTGGGGCCGAGCGGGACGACGTCGAGCTCACCTTCTGCGTCGTCAACACCTCGCAGCGCGAGCTGCTCCTGCGCGGCCTCGACGCGATCGCGCGCGAACGCGCTGCGCTGCCGTTCGCGACCGAGGTGCTGGTGCTCGACAACGGCTCGCGGGACGGCTCGGCCGAGGCGGCGCGCGCGCATCCCGCGGTCGACGAGCACGATTGCGCTCCGCGAGCGGCGCGGCAAGGCGCTCAACGACAGCGAGCTGCTGCGCGCGCGCGCGGCCGCTACGCCTGCTCCTCAACGAGGACTCGGAGCTGCTGCCGGGCGCCGCGCTCGCGCTCTGGCGCGCGCTCTGCGAGCGCCCCGGCGCGGCGCTGCGCCGGCGCGCAGCTGCTGCGCCCCGACGGCACGCCTCAGGCGTGCGCGTGGCGCTTCCCGGGCCCCGTGAGCGCGCTCGCCGGCGCGCTGTTCCTGGCGCGCCTGATCGTGGTCCAGAGTCGCGGCGAGCGCACGCGCGACGTCGACTGGTGCCAGTCCTCGGCGCTGCTCGTGCGCCGTGACGCGGCGGCCGAGGTCGGCTACCTGGATCCCGACTTCTTCGTGTACTCCGACGAGGTGGATTTCGCGCGCGGCTGCGCGGCGGCGGGCTGGCGCAGCGTGTACGTGCCGGCTGCGCGCGCGATCCACCACGAGCAGCTCTCGACCGGCGTCGGTGCCCGAGCGGCGGATCGTCGAACTGGCCCGCGGCCGCGACCTCTACATGCGCAAGCACCACTCGCGCGGCGGCCGCGCGCGCGGTGCGCTGGCTGACGGCGGCGGCCTACGCAGTGCGCGCGCTGGCGGCGCTCGTGTTGCCCGGACACGACCCACGTCGCTATGTGGAGTCACGTGACCGCGACGCTCTGTCCCGGCGCGCGGCGAGGGCCTGCGCGAGGCGGCGGAGCGCTACAACCGCGAGGGCGCCGCGAGTGGCGCTCAGACGTCGCGCAGCGGGTCCTCGGCGTAGGCCTCGACGTCGCCGTGGCGCGCGCGGAAGGCGGCCACGCGGCGGCGGCCGTCGGCGATCAGGCGCGCGCGCCTCGGCGCGCTCGTGGGGGTGGAAGAAGCGGGTCGGCGAGCAGCGCCGCGGGCACCAGTGCGAGCCACGCCACGCGCGCGAGCAGCCCGCCGCGCCGCTGCGTGGGCAGCAGCAGCTCGCCCGAGACCGCAACCACGGCGAGGATCGAGACCAGCTGCGCCAGCCGGCGCCATTCGAAGCCGACCTTGAACAGCGAGCGCGTCAGCAGGTACATCAGCGACCAGCATCACGACGTAGGCGCCGCACAGCGCGAGGCCTGCGCCGGCGATGCCGAGGCCGGCGCCGCGGTCGGGCACGAGCAGCAGCAGCAGCCCGACGTTGGCGAGCAGGCCGAGCGGCGGCGGCGGGGAAGTTGCGCGAGGTCACACGCGCGCGCCCGGCGATCGCCAGGAACACGAGATACAGCCCGTACAGCGCCCAGCCGAGCGCCAGCCACGGCAGCGCCCGGTAGGCGCCGAAGTAAATCGGCGCCGCGAGCAGCCGTACCATCCAGCGGCCGAGCAGCGCCACGGCGCAGACGACGACGCCCGTGGCGAGCGCGTAGTAGGTCGTCACCAGCGAGTACAGGCGGGCGGCCGCGGTCGTCGTCCTCGATCGAGTACGCCAGCGGCGGCCACGCGTACTGGAACCCGCGCACCGCCACGAACACGACCGTCGCGAGCTTGACCGCGATCGCGTACAGCCCGGCGGCGCCGTGCGAGTAGAAGCGGAACAGGTAGAAGCGGTCGGCTACCTGCAGCGCGTAGACGCTCGCGTCGGCCGGCACGGTCGGCAGCCCGAAGGCGAGCATCGCGCGCAGGTCGCCGGTGCGTACGCGCAGCGAGAAGCGCCGCCGCAGCACCCACCAGAGGCCGAGCACGACCAGCGCCGAAGCGCCGAAGTTGCCGAGCAGGAGGCCGCGCGCCCCCTGGCCGGCGCCCACGACGAGCGCGATCGTGAAGCTGACCGTCAGCGCCACGTTGATCCCGGACGCGTAGACGTAGGCGCGGGCGCGTTCGTCGACCCGCAGCTGCGCGTAGGCCATCTCGAGGTTCGTGAACGCCCACAGCCCGAGGACCGCGCAGTCGAGGAGTTCTGTGTCGCGGAACCCCAGGATCAGCTGGGAGAGCGGGCCCGCGAGCGCCAGCGCGACGAGCGCAGCGAGCGTCGTCGTCCACGCGACGGTCGCCGTGGCGGTGCGCGCGATCCGGTCGCGGCGCTCCTGGTCCTGGTCGTCGAAGTAGAAGCGGATGAACGCCTCGCCCATCCCGAGACGCAGCAGGATGCTCGCCAGGATCACGGCCGTCAGCAGCGATTCGGCCGCGCCGTAGCCTTCGGTCGCCACGTGGTGCGTGTAGAGCGGCAGCGTCAGGAGCGCGAGGCCCTTGGCGAGGATGTCGCCGAACTGGTAGGCCGCGCCGGTGGTCACCAGGCGCCTCAGGTAGTCGAGCACGGCTCAGAAGCTACTTGCGGCCCCGCCGGGCGCGCCCGCGGGCGGCCCCGGCGGGGGCGGCGCGGGCCGCTCGCGCGGGCGCCGGGCGGGGCGTTCGAGCGCGGCGGCGCGAGCGAGCGCGACTCCCAGCGCGAGCAGCGCCCACGTGAACGGGTCCTCGAGGAAGTCCGCGTAGGTCCACGTGTGCAGCACGAGCGCTGCGAAGCACGCGGCGACGGCGATCCGCGGGGCGAGCGTCCGGCGCCGCGTGAACAGCGCCAGGAACGCGACCGTCAGCAGCGCGAGGTACAGCGCCAGGCCGAGCAACCCCTGCTCGGCGGCGATCGTGACCGGGATCGTGTGCGAGGCCGAGGTCGCGTTCTGGGCGCTCGCCTGGCTGCGGCCGCTGTGGCGCTTGTACTCGGTTTCGAACGAGCCCGAGCCGTAGCCCTGCAGCGGCCGCTGCCCGGCACAGTTCGAGCCCGCCTTCGATCAGGCTGGTACGCCCGCTGGTCGCGTTGCTCGTCGAGCCGCCTTTGCCGCGCAGCCCGAAGTGAAGGCTGCTGGGCGCGGCGAGCAGGACCGCGGCGGCGAGCACGAGCAGCCCGAGCGAGACGTAGATCGTGCGCCGAACGTCCCAGCGCCAGGCGGCGAGGACGGCCAGGCCCAGCAGCAGCGCGACGATGCTCGACTGCGAGAAGCTCGTGACGAGGCCCGCGAGCAGCCATGCCAGCACGGCAGCCCCGATCTTGGCCTCGCGGCGCCCGCCCCAGAGCACGACGGTGCTCACGGCGATCATCACGAGCATCAGGAAGCGCCCGTAGATGCTCGGGTCGAAGAAGACGGAGTTGACGCGGAAGTAGTTGTCGTACTGGTTGGCTGCGACCAGCTTCGGGTTCAGGAACAGGCTCTTGCGGTAGTACTCGACGAACCCGACTCCGGCGAGCAGGACGGCGATCGCCACCGTCAGGCCGAGGCAGCGCAGCAGCAGCCGGCGCGTCCATGTGACGTCGCGCAGCAGCAGGAACAGCAGGCCGAAGGGGATGTAGAAGAAGGCGAGGTTCTCGGCGGCCTTTGCGCGGTCGGCGGAATACGAGGTCTGCAGCGCGTACAGGACCACGGTTGCGAGCAGCAGCCACTGCAGGTAGCGCACGGCCGGGTCGGACCGAGGCGCGGGCGCCTCGTCGTGTGTGCGCCCGCGCAGCAGCCGCGGCAGCAGGTGTGCGAGCGTGCCCGCGGCGACGACGAGGTAGAGCGGCACGAGCAGGTTGACGGTGCGCCCGTCGGCGGCGATCGGGACACGGAACGGCAGCGCCGCGAACGCCAGCAGCGGGAACGCTTCCGGCCTGCGGCGCATCAGGTACGCGAGCGCCAGCACGATCGCGATCGCGACCACGGCGAGCGCGGCGAGCGTCCCCGCGGAGGGCAGCGAGGACGCGAGCGGGCTCACCGGCGCACCAGCGTGAAGCTGTGCGGCGAGAGCACCGGGTTCGGCTGCCCGCTGAGGTCCAGGCGCACGCGGTATTCGCCCGCCGGCGCGGGGCGCCCTGTGTTGAGCGCGACCAGATAGGTGTGCCCGTCGCTGGTGGTGCGCACGACGTACCGGCGCGCGCTGCCGCGGCGCCCGTTCCAGCGCAGCGACAGCCGTTTGTAGCGCTGCGCCGGGAAGCCGCGCAGCAGCGTCGCGACCGTGTTGCCGCGGTCGTCGATGACGGTGACCGTGACGCGTTCGGCGTGCGCGAGCTTGAACGAGATCTGCTCCTGTTTGTGGCGTCCCGCCGGCGTCGGCGAGAAGTACGGCGTGAGATCGAACTGCTGCACCACGGTCGGCGTGTGCTTCAGGCGCTGGGTGACGAAGAACGCGAGGAAGCACGCCACGACGAGCGCAGCGAACACGGCGCGGGCGAGCGGGTCGACCCGTTCGCGGCCGCGCTCGCGCGCGCCGTCAGCCCCCGCGGCGGCCGCGCTCAATCGCCGCCGCCCAGCGCGAAGCTCTCGACCGTGTCCGAGCGCAGCCCGAGCCGCAGCGTCTCGAGTGAGAGCACGTCGGCGGGGGCGATGTTGCCGAGGTTGCACTCGGGGCCGAAATGCTTCAGCAGCCACACCTGCTGCGCGTGGCGGGGGGCGTCGAAGATCAGGCGGCCCGGATCGACGGAGTGCGCGATCTCCTCGATCAGGCCGGTGCGCGGCTCGCCGTTGGCGCGGTAGATCCCGGCTGTCCCCGACTCGCGCGCCTCGGCGATCACCTTCCACGCGCCGGCCTGGAGATCGCTCTGGATCTGTTCGACCCACACGTACGGCGCCATGATGAAGTCGACGTCCTTGCTGCCGACCTCGGCGAACACGGTGAACTCGCCGGCGAGCCGCTCGATCAGCTCGCGCTTGACGCTCGGATCGAGCTCGATCGTGCCGTCGGAGATCTCGACGTGACGCAGGCCGAGCTCGCGCAGCCACTCGATGAGGCCGTCGACGCGGCCCTGGCGGATCGCGATCTCGGTCAGCGTTCCGCCCAGCACGACCGGGATCCCGGCGGCGGCGTAGCACTCGAGCTTCGGTGCCAGGTTGGCGCTGACGAGCGCGGTGCCCCAGCCGAGCTTGACGATGTCGACACTGTCGCCGGCGACCTCGAGCAGCCCGTCGACCTCGGCCACGGACAGGCCGCGGTCGATCACGTGGGTGATCCCGGTCTCGCGAGGCTTGCGCGATCGCGGCGGTATGTCCAGGAAGCCGTCTATGGCGCCGTGGTGGTCTGCGTCGCCCTGTCGCTGCCGACGACGACCACCACCTTCGACGAGCCGGCGAGTTCGGTGACGGCCTGTTCCATCGGCTCGACGTGGCTGACCGACAGCGAGTGCGCGACCTCCTGGGCGTCGGCCTGGTGCCCGGAGGAGTACTCGACGACGGTCGCTTCGTTGGCGCCGGCCGGCTTGCCGAAATGCGCCGCCGCCTGCGAGTAGCCGGCCTGCTGCAGTTCGGTCGCGGTTCTGCTGGCGAGCCCGGTGGCTTCGGTCCCGTTCAGCACGACCAGCGAGACTTCCGCCGGCGCCGCGGCATGGGCCGCCGGTTTCGAGGGCGCTTTCGCGGATTTGGCGTGGTGCCCGGCCTTCGCTTGAGTCGTGACCGTCTGCACCGCCGTGGTGTTGCCGGTCTTCGACCCGCTCGAGCCGCCCCGCGTGAGCAGCACGAGCGCGAGCGCGACGACCAGCGCCACGCCGGCGCCGATCAGGATCCAGCTCCGGCGCGAGCCGCCGGAGGCGTCCTCGCGCGCCCGTCGTGCGGGCGGCGGCGCGGCGCCCGTGTCGCGGGCCGCTGCGGCCGGCTCGGCGGCGGCCGAGGTGCGCGAGGCGCGGATCGCCCCGGCGGCCTCGGGCCGGGTGATGCGGCGCGGTTCGGCGGGGGCGGGGGGCAGCGGCGGGCGCTCGCGCGCTCCCGGCGGCGGCGGGGCGGGGGCACGTCCTGCGCCCGCCCCGGCTGCCACGGCCGCGGGCGCAGCGACGGCAGCTGCCGTGGCGGGACCCGGCGCGGCGCTCGGCGCCGCCTCCTCGGAGGAGGCGCCGTTCTGCGGGACAGGCTGTGGCTGGCGCTGGGCGGCTGCCGAGATCGGCGCCCCGAGCGGCGGCTCGGCGGCCGTCGCGGGCCGCGGCGCGCCGGCCGGCGTCTGCCAGGGGATCGACTGCGGCCCGTCCTTCGCCGGCGCCGCGGGCGCCGCGCCGCCCGGCTGGGCCGGAACCGCGGCAGGGGGCGCTCCTGCGCCTGTAGGCGCCGCGGCCGGCGGCTGGCCCGCTGCGCGCGCGGCGGCGCTCGCGGCCAGCGCCGTGGACGGCACGGCCGCGGCGGCCGGGCGGACGGCGGGCTGCGCGGTGGGCTGGCCGGCCGGAACAGGCTGACCTGCGGGAGCGGGCTGACCTGCGGGAGCGGGCTGGACGCCGGGCGCGCCCTGCTGCGCGGAGACGGCAGGGAGCGGAGTGGCGCCCGGTGCGAGCGGGCGCGCCGGGGGCACGGGCGCGCGCGGCACCGCGCGCACGGCCTGGGGCTGGGCGGTCTGCTGCTGGACGCGCGCGGCGGCCGCCTGCGAGACGCGCAGCTCCATGTCGGCGGCGCGCTCCGGGGCTCTACCGGCCCACTCGCGCAGGCGCTTTATCTCCCTGGCCTGCGAGAACACGAGCAGCGACAGCACTGCGATCCCGAGCAGCGCGGCGAAGGCCGCGATCGCGCCGATGTCGGTGACCGAGTTCGAGAGCGAGAACGCGAGCGGCGACAGGCTCATGGATTCGGTGAGTGTACGAGGGGCTCAGGCGCCTCGCGCCGCGCACCGTCGGGCAGCGGCCGCGCCGGCTGCGGCTGGCCCGCCGAGCCGCGTTCCCGGTGCTCCTGCGGCGGCCCGTCCACGACGCCGTCCTGCGGCGGGGCGGAGCCGTCCCGGCCGGGCTCCTCCTCGCCCTCGCGCGCAAGCGGAACGGGCGGATCGACGCCCTCGCGCATCCGCAGCGACAGCTCGCTCACCTTGGCCGCCAGCCCGGTCGCGTCGCCCTCGAGAACGAGCAGCCGGATCTCGGCGAACATCGATTCCACCGCCTGCACCCCGAGCGGCTCGCGCTCGGCGCGCAGGATCTTGTCGGCTTCGGTGGGGCGCGCGCGCTCGTAGCTGTTGAACAGCTCCTCGTTCAGCTTCTCGCCGCCGCGGGCGCCGACGATCTCGACGTCGATGTCGTGGTCGGGGTCGAGCCCCGAGAGCTCGATCATCGCGCGGGCGAGATCGACGATCCGCACCGGCTCGCCCATGTCGAGCACGAACACCTCGGCAGGGTCTGACTGCTCGGAGCGGATGCGCCTGCGCCCCTCGGAGCCCTCGCGGCGAGTGCGCGCGAGCGAGCCCGAGCGGATGATCAGCTGCACGGACTCGGGGATCGTCATGAAGTAGCGAGTCATGCGCTCGTCGGTGACCGTCACGGGGCCGCCGCGTTCGATCTGGCGGCGGAAGATCGGCACCACGCTTCCGGAGGAGCCCAGCACGTTCCCGAACCGCACCGCCGCGTAGCGGGTTCCGGGAAAGCGCGCCGTCGCGGCCTCGAGCGCGAACTCCGCGAGCGCCTTGGACGCCCCCATCACGGTCGCGGGAGCGACCGCCTTGTCGGTCGAGACGAGCACGAAGCGCTCGGCCCCGCACTGGCCCGCGACGTGTGCCACGACCTGGGTCGCGATCGCGTTGTTGCGCACCGCCTCGACCGGGTTCATCTCCATCAGGCCGACGTGCTTGTAGGCCGCGGCATGGAAGACGATGCTCGGCCGGTGCTCCTCGAACACCTCGCGCATGCGCTCCTCTTCCTTGCAGTCGGCCAGCACGGCGGCGAGCATCGACTCCGGCACGTGCCGCTCGTCCTGCAGCTCGCGCAGGATCGAGAACAGGTTGTCCTCGGCGTGGTCGAGCAGCACGATCCGCCGCGGCTCCACGCGCGCGATCTGGCGGCACAGCTCCGAGCCGATCGAGCCACCGGCGCCGGTGACCAGCACGACCTGCCCGGCGAGGTAGGCGCCGACCTGGTCGAGCTCCATGTGGACCGGCTCGCGCCCGAGAACGTCCTCGACGCGCACCTCGCGCATCTGGCGCGCGAGCGCGCCGCGCGTCTGCAGCAGCTCGAAGACGGTCGGCAGCGTGCGCACCGGAATCGCGCGCTGGCGGCACTCGCGCACGATCCTCGCCCTGGTCGACCCGGGCGCGGAGGGGATCGCGATGATCACTTCGTCGGGCTCCGCCTCGTCGAGGATCCGCGGAAGATCGCCTTCGGTGTTGCCGCGCACGCGTACGCCGTCGATGCGCAGGCGCAGCTTCGCCGGGTCGTCGTCGAGGAAGCCGACGGGCACGAGCCCGAGCTCGCGGTTGCGCACGATCTCGCGCGCGACCATCCGCCCGCCCTCGCCGGCGCCGGCGATCAGCACCGTGCGCTCGCCCTTGCGCGAGCCCCGGAACGCCGCCAGCGGGCGGCGCTCGTAGAACGTCCGCGCGAGCGCCCGGACCCCGACCAGGAACGCGAGCGCGAGCAGCGCGTACAGCACGATCACCCCGTTGGGCAGCACCACCGCGACGGTTTCGGTGCCCCGCACGCGCCCCGAGAAGTGCGTCGGGTAGGCGTACGTCGGGCGGAAGATCTCGATCGCGACGACGGTCAGCAGCACGATCAGGACGACGGCCCGCACGACCGCCTCGTAGTCGCGCTGCCCGGCGTAGCGCCACCGCCGTTCATAGACACGACACAGGACCAGGACCGGCATGCTGCCGAGCAGCACCCACCAGCCAGGTCGCTTCGCGCAGCTCTTCGTAATGGCGGGGCGGCCCGTCGTTGAATCGCAGCTGGAAGGCGAGGTAGTAGGCGAGCGCGACCAGCGCCCCATCCACTACGAGCTGCGGCAATGCGCGCCTGTGGAGGGGAAAGGCCGCCGAGCGGATCCGTCGGCGCATTGTGAGGATTGTAAGCGGCTAGGAGCCGTCTGTCCGCCCGCGGGCGCCCGCTGCCGGGGAGAGCAGCAGCCGCGTGAGCACGCGCGGATCGCGGCGCACGCGCGGGCCGGCGGCCCCGCGCGCACGCGTCGGGATCTCGAGCGCGTCCGGATCGCTCAGCATGCGCAGCCTCCCGTCGGCGATCAGCTGCTCGTCGACGGCCCCGAGGCGGCCCTGGAAGGTCGTGTAAACGGGGATGCCGAGCGCGACCGCCTCGCGGTTCATCGTGCCCCCGGCGGAGATCACGAGATCCGCCAGCGCGATCAGCGACTGCGCGTCGATCGCGCGCTCCGGAACCACGAATCCGGCGACGCCCGCGAGCTGCTCGCGCTGCGAGGCCACGCGCGGCAGCACGACCGGCTGCACGCCCTGCTCGGCGGCCGCGAGGCGCAGGCGCTCGAGCACGGCACCGAACAGATCGCTGTGGAAGCGGTGGTAGAGCGAGACCTCGGGCGGCGTTCGCACCACGACGATCGGGCGCCCGGGGTCGAGCCCCAGCGCCGCGGGCACGCCCGCGTCCGGCTCGAAGTCGCTCAGGTAGTACTCCTCCTTGAGCCCCTCGTAGCGGCGCAGCTTGCCGCGCGCGCCGTAGCGGTACAGGCGCTCGGGCGGGATCGCGTCCGGTACCACGACCGCGGCCGCCAGGCGGCAGTTGACGGTGTGCTGCACGGTCGCCCACTCGTAGTCGAACATCGTCGAGCTCGGTATCCGCAGCATCCGAGCGGCGATGCTGACGTCGTTGGAGCCGTGCCCCAGCGCGACCTCGAACGGCGGGCGGCGCCCCCGCCCGCGGCGGCGCGCCCAACGTGCGAGCGCCAGCGAACGCGAAGCCAGGCCGATCGCCTTGGCCGAGCGGCGCTCGCCCCGGTGGCGTCCGATCGCGGTGTGCTCGACCCCGAGGCGGTCGCACAGCTCGAGCGTCTGCGCGAAGTCGCGTGCGGTCACCTCGACGTCGTGCCCGTCCGCGCGCAGGCGAGCGATCACGGGGCGCATGACGAGCACGTGCGGGCTGTTGGTGAGGTCGATCCAGACGCGCATCAGCGACGGACGGTAACGACCCGCGTCACGGCCACGGGAGCGGCCGGTATCGTTGGCCTGCGTGCTGGTGCTCGCGTCGGTCTCCGAATCACTCGTCAACGAAGCCGCCCATCTGGTCCGCGAAGGCGGGCTGCCGGCGATCTTCGCGCTGATGGCGATCTCGAGCGCCTGCATCCCGATCCCGTCCGAGGTCGTGATGCTGTTCGCGGGGTTCGCGGTCGCCGACCCGACGCAGAGCGCCTCGCAGCACCACCTCACGATGGTCGGGGTGATCCTGGCGGGCCTGGCCGGCACGATGGTCGGCTCGTGGGCGGCCTACGGCGTCGGGCGCGGGGGCCGGCTCGAGCTCTTCGAACGCCACGGCGCCAGGTTCCACATGGGACCCGCCCAGGTGGAACGCGCGGACCGTGGTTCCAGCGCTACGGGGAGGCGGCGGTCTGCTTCGGGCGCGTGATCCCGGTCGTGCGCGCGTTCGTCTCGCTGCCGGCCGGGATCGCGCGGATGCCGATCGGGCGCTTCACGCTGTTCTCGCTGATCGGCGCCGTGCCGTGGGTCGTCGGGCTGGCGTTCGCCGGCCACGCGCTCGGCGGCGACTGGAAGTCGGTGCGCAAAGGCTTCGAGTACGTCGACTACGCGATCGTCGTGCTGGCGGTGATCGGCATCGTCTACTGGCTGGTGCGCCGGCGGCGGGTGCGGCGCGAACCGGCGCGCGATGCGGCCGGCTGAGCGTGGCCCGTCGCTCCGCCAGGCGGTCGCGCTGGGCCTGCTGCAGGGCCCGGCCGAGCTGCTTCCGATCTCCTCCTCGGCACACACCACGCTGGTGCCGTGGCTGCGCGCGGCTGGCCGCCGCGGCTCGACGCGGAGCCGGCGCAAGTCGCTCGAGGTCGCGCTGCACGGCGGCGCCGGCGCGGCGCTCGCGATCGGCTGCGGCCGGGCGCTGCGCGCGCGAGGGCTCGCGCGCTCGGCGCTCGCGGCACGGCGGCGCTCGCGCTCGCCGCGGCGCCGCCGGCGCTCGCCGGCCTCGCGCTGCGGCGTGGGATCGAGCGGCGGCTCGGTGGCCCGCGCACGATCGCTGCCGGGCTCGCGGCCGGGGCCGCGGCGATGGCGCTGGCCGACGCGCGCCCGCGCGCGCCGCTCGCTGGCCGCGGACGACGGTCCGCGCGACGGACTGGCGCTGGGGCTCGCGCAGGCGCTGGCGCTGGCGCCGGGCGTGTCGCGCAACGGCGCCACGCTGGCGGCCGCACGCTGCGCGCGGCTTCGACCGCTCGGCGGCCGCAGTCGCTGTCGTGGCTGTCCGGGCTGCCGGTGCTGCGCGGGCGCGAGCGTGCTCGAGCTGGCGCGCGCGGCGAAGGCGCGTGCGCCGGGGCAGCGCGGCGGGGACGCTCGCCGGCGGCGCGCTGGCAGCGTTCGCCTCGACGCCGCGGCGCCCGCCTGTTGGCTCCGCTCGGACGCGGGCGCGCACTGCTCGCGTACGCGCTCTACCGCTGCGCTGCTCGCGACGCTCGTGCTCGTCCGGCTGCGACGCGCACAATAGCGGCGATGAGCGCAGTCGGGACATGCATCGGCGGCCGCTACCGGCTCGACGCGGTGATCGGGCGCGGCGGCATGTCGACCGTCTACAGGGCCTTCGACACGGTGCTCGAACGGCCCGTCGCGATCAAGCTGATGCACCGCGAGATCGCGCGCCGACTCCGACCAGCTCGAGCGCTTCCGGCGCGAGGCGCGCGCGGTCGCGCAGCTCAACCACCCCCACGTCGTCTCGGTCATCGACGCCGGCGAGGAGCCCTCGCCCGACGGCGAGCACCCCGAGGCCGGCACCCCGTACATCGTGCTCGAGTACGTCGACGGCGAGACGCTCAAGGCCTCATCCGCCGCGAGGGGCCGCTCGAGATCCCGCAGGCGCTCGCGTACGCGATCGAGGTCGCGCGGGCGCTCGGCGCCGCGCACGAACGCCGGATCGTGCACCGCGACGTCAAGCCGCAGAACATCCTGATCGACCCCGAAGGCGGCGCCAAGATCACCGACTTCGGCATCGCCCGCTCGCTCAGCGAGGAGGGGCTGACGATGGCCGGGCGCGTGCTCGGCACGACCGACTACGTCTCGCCCGAGCAGGCGCTCGGCCAGCCGGTGACGCGGCAGTCGGACCTCTACTCGCTCGGCGTCGTGCTGTACGAGATGCTGACCGGCGACGTCCCGTTCCACGGCGACTCGCCGGTCGCGGTGGCGATGAAGCACGTGCGCGAGGAGATCCCCGACGTGCAGGCGCGCCGGCCGCAGGTCTCGGCGGCGCCCGCCGCGGTCGTCGACCGCGCCATCGCCAAGGACCTCGCGCGACCGCTACGCCGACGCGGCCGAGATGGTCGCCGACCTCGAGGAGGTGCTCGCGATCGAGGCCGCGCGCACGGGGCAGAGCCACCGGCGAGGTGACGAGCGTGCTGCGCACGCTGCCCGGGACGCGAGCGCCGGCGGCTGCCGCTGCGCATGCGCCACCCCGCGCGCTGGGTCGCGTCGCTGGCGCTGCTCGCCGCGATCGTCGCGGTCGTGCTGATCCTCGCCGCCGGCCAGCACGCACCGCGGCACCGGCGTCGCCCCCGGAGCCGGCCTCGCAGGCCGGGCCTCGTGCCGGTCCAGCTCGAGCCAGACGCGGCCCACGGCTACAACCCGTTCGGCACCGGGCCCGAAAACCGCGACCGATCGGCAACGTCGTCGACAGCGACCCCACGACGACCTGGAGCACCGAGACTACTACGAAGGCGACGCTGCGCAAGCCCGGCGGCACCGGCGCTCGGCTTCTACCTGGACGCCGCGCCCGGCGTCGCCGCCCGGGCGCTCGAGATCGAGACGCCGACGCCCGGCTTCGCGGTCGCAGGTCTACGCGGCCGACCAGATCGACCTGCACGCTGCCCTACGGCGACTCGACGCCGCTGCGCCGGCCGCGGCTGGCAAGGGCCGGTCGGCGCGAGCAGCCACGTCCACGAGCGGCGAACGGATCCCGCTGCACCCGCCGGCCGGCAGCACCGCTACTACCTGCTCTGGATGACGACGCTGCCGCCCGGCCAGCAGTCGGCGACGATCGCCGACCTGACGCTGTTCAGGCTGAGCCGGCGCTCAGTAGCGGTAGCGCGCGCGCTCGCGTGGCGCTCGAGCGCGAGCCGGCAGAGGCGGTCGACCAGCGCGGGTAGGCGACGCCGCCGGCCTCGAGCAGCTTGGCGTAGACGCTCGTCGGCGTGAAGCCCGGCATCGTGTTGAGCTCGTTGAGCAGCACCCGCTCGCCCTCGACGAAGAAGTCGACGCGCGCGAGGCCGTCGCAGCCGACGCGCTGGAACGCCTCGACGGCCAGCTCCATGACGCGCTCCGCGGCCGCTCGCGGGATCGCGGGCGGGGACGACCAGCTCCATGCCGCCCGGCGCGTACTTGGCCTGCGTAGTCGTAGAACTCGGCGTCGAAGGACGATCTCGCCGGGCTCTGAGGCGATCGCCGCGCCGCTCGCGGCCGCTCGGCTCCGGCGGCGCAGGCGCCGAGCACCGCGCACTCGACCTCGAGGCCCGCGCGCCATCGCCTCGACGATCACGAGCGCGTCGTGCGCGAAGGCGCCGCTCGAGCGCCGCGCCGAGCTCGCTCGCGCGCGGTCGACCTTGACGATCCCGACCGAGGAGCCGAGGTGCGCCGGCTTGACGAACACCGGCAGCCCGAGCGCGGCGAGCTCGCGCGAGCGCCTCCGCGCGCTCGGCGCCGCAGCGGTCCGCCCGCACGCCGACGTAGTCGACCTGCGGCACGCCGCGCGCGGCCATCAGCTCCTTGAAGAGCACCTTGTCCATGCACAGCGCCGAGGCGGCGACGCCCGCGCCGACGTAGGGCACGTCGAGCGTCTCGAGCAGCCCCTGGACCGTGCCGTCCTCGCCGAACGGCCCGTGCAGCACCGGGAAGACGACGTCGGCGCCCGAGCAGCCCGCGCCGGGCGTCAGCGCGAGCGCGCTCCCGTCGCGGCGCCAGACGCCGTCGCGGCCGATCTCGATCCGCAGCGGCTCGTGGCCGGCCTGCGCGCAGGCCGTCGCCGACGGCGCGCGCCGGAGGACAGCGAGACCTCGTGCTCGGAGGAGCGCCCGCCGGCCAGCACCGCGACCCGCAGCGCGTTGCACGTGTACGGGCACCTCAGGGCGCCGCGCCCGCCGGTGGCGGCGTCGTGGTGGTCGTGGTGGTCGTCGTGGTGGGCGTCGTCGGCGTCGCCTGCACGCCGATCGTGATCGTCACGACCGACCCTGCGCGAGGCCTCGAGCCCGCGGACGGGCTCTGGCGCAGGACCGTGCCGACCTGGGAGGCTTCGCTCGTCGGCGCGTTGACCGTCTTCGGCTTGAAGCCCGCCTGGTCGAGTGCGGCCGCCGCAAGCGTCTGCGACTCGCCGACCACGTCGGGCACCGCGATCTGCTTCGGCGCCTGCGCCACGACGAGGTCCACGCGACTGCCGGATTTGACCGAGCTGCCGGTGGCCGGCGACTGCGAGAGCACCGTACCGGGGGTCTGGGTCGAGGACGCCTGTTTGGTGACCGTGCCAAGTTCAGGCCCGCGTTCGTCAGCGTCGCTTCGGCCTCTGAGAGCGTCTGGCCCTTGACATCGGGGACCTTGACCGGCGCCGGGCCGCTTGAGACCAGCACGCTCACGGGGCTGCCGAGCTGCTTCTCGGTGCCGGCCGGCGGATCGGTGCCGATCACCTTGCCGGACGGGACCGTCGAGCTCGCCTGGCTCGTCGTGGTCGGCTTGAAGCCGGCTTTTCGCAGCTTGTGGAGCGCCGCCGATGCGGATTCGCCTTCGACGTCTGGCACCGGCGCGCTCGCCGGGCCGCCCGAGACGACGAAGCGCACGCGCGAGCCCTTTTCGGCGCTGGCGCCGGCCGCCGGCGACTGGCTGATCACGAGGCCGGACGGCACGCGCGAGCTCGGTTCCAGCGACGGCAGCGGTTCGAGGCCCGCGGCGCGCAGGCGCGCACCGGCGGCCTGTTCGGTCTGGCCCGTGACGTTCGGGACGGTGACCTTGGCGGCTCCTCCGAACAGCAGCACGCCGGCGACGAGCGCCCCAGCGATCAGCACAGCTGCCAGGGCGCCCCAGAGCCAGCGCCGGTTGCGGCGCGCGCGCTCGTCGTCGGGCTCTGCCGGCGGGTAGCCCTCGCCGTAGGCGCCGACCGGCGCCATGAGCAGCCCGGTCGGCGGCCCGGCCTGCCCGTGCCCGTCATAGGGGACGCCGGTGGCGGCGTGCTCGGGGAGCCGTTCGCGCTCGGCCTGCAGCGCGGCGATCAGCTCGTCGTCGTCGGCGTAGCGTTCGACCGGGTCCTTCGCCAGCGCCCGCAGCACGACCGCGTCGAGCGACGGCGGCAGCGCGGGGTTGAGCTCGCTCGGCGGGCGTGGCGTCGCCGAGACCTGCTTGAACGCGATCGCGACGGCGGTCTCGCCCTCGAACGGCACCGTCCCGGTGAGCAGCTCGTAGAGGATCACGCCGACCGAGTAGATGTCGGAGGCGGCGCTGACAGTGTAGCCCTGGGCCTGCTCGGGGGAGAGGTACTGCGCGGTGCCCATGATCGAGCCCGTCAGCGTCATGTCCGACGCGCCGGCGCGCGCGATGCCGAAGTCGGTCACGCGCGCGCGGCCCTCCTCGTCGAGGATCACGTTGTGCGGCTTCAGGTCGCGGTGGATGACGCCGCGGCGGTGCGCGAAGCGTGCGGCCCGCAGGATCTGGATCGACGATGTCGATCGCGAGCGACGGGTTCCAGCGGGCCCGTTCTCGCGCACGATCGCCTTGAGCGAGCGCCCTGCGACGTACTCCATCGCGATGTAGTAGGTGCCGTTCCACTCGCCGCGGTCGAAGATGCCGACGATGTTGGGGTGCGAGAGGGCCGCGGCGCTCGAGGCCTCGCGCCGGAAGCGCTCGACGAACTCGTGGTCTTCGGCGAAGTGGTGGTGCAGCACCTTGACCGCGACCTCGCGCCCGAGCAGCTGGTCGTGGGCCAGGTAGACGTCGGCCATCCCGCCCGAGCCGAGCCGGGAGACGACGCGGTAGCGCCCGTCGATGAGGGTCTCGGGGTCAATCATGGAGCAGCTTTTCGATCACCTGCTTGGCAACCGGGGCGGCGAACGCCGCGCCCTGTCCCGGCACGCCCTGCAGCGTCACCGCGATCGCCACTCGCGGCGCACGCGCGGGCGCGAACGCGATGAACCAGACGTTGTTGATCGCCGTGCCCGATCTGGGTCTCGGCGGTGCCGGTCTTGCCGGCGACCTGCACGCCGGGGATCTGCGCCGAGACGCCGGTTCCTTCGTTGACGACCGCTTCCATCATCCCGGTCACCGACGAGGCGGTCGACGGTTTCATCACGACCGACTGCACGCGCGGGGAGATCGTCTGCACGGTCTGGCCTTCCGCGTTGACGATCCGCGAGGTCATGTGCGGGACCATCAGCACGCCGTGGTTCGCGACGGCCGCGGCGACCTCGGCCATCTGCAGCGGCACGACTTCCAGTTTGTCCTGCCCGATCGCCGAGGCGGCCGACGTCGACTTTCGGGCTCGTGGGCGGCACGATCCGTTCGCCTTCCTTCTCGCCGCTGATCGACATTTCGCCCGACGGGTAGTCGAGCTGCGGCCGCGGTTGAACCCGAAGCGGTTCATGTAGCGGCCCATGGTGCGCTTGCCGAGCTTTTCGCCGACCTGCGCCCATACGGTGTTGACCGATTTGGCGAGCGCTTCGGTGAGCGTGATCTGGCCGAGGCTCTCGTTTTCGTCGTTTTTCAGCGGCACGCCCGAGATCGGGATTTCGTTCCTCCCGCTGAGCGTCGATTCGGGCGTGAAGGTGCCGGTGTCGATCGCGGCGGTGGCGGTGAGCACCTTGAACGTCGACCCCGGGGCGTAGCCGAACTGCGACGGCGCGGTTGATGAGCGGCTGGCCCTGATTGTCGCGCGCGAGGCGCGCATACCCTGCCGCGCTTGCGACCTGGTTCGGGTCGTAGCTCGGCGAGGACGCCATCACGGTGACCGCGCCGGTGCTCGGTTCGAGCGCGACGACGGCGCCGTGGTGTTCGCCGAGCGCTTCGACGGCCACGCGCTGCGCGCCCGGGTCGAGAGAGGTGACGACCTTCTGGCCCTTCGGTTTGCGCCCTGCAGCTGGTCGAGGATCGCTTGTAGCCCGGTGTCGGTCTGGCCGTTCAGGGCGCTCGAGCGGTAGTGCTCGAGCCCGGTGCTGCCGCGGTCGGTGAAGTAGTAGCCGATCGCGTTCGCGAACAGGCTTTCCGTCGGGTATTCGCGCTGGTAGATGCCTTCCGGTCCGCGGCGGCTGCGCGCGAGCACGGTCGCCGTCGCGCGGCCACGATCGGCCCCCGGTCGATTCGCTGCTGCTCGAGCAGCGTGCGCGCGTTGAGACGGTTTTCGCGCAGCGAGGAGGCTTCGAAGATCGTCCAGCGCGAGGTGAACGCCACGAGCAGCGCGAACAGCAGCACCACGAGCCCGTAGAGCCGGATGATGGGCGTTCACGCGTGTCATTCGAGCTGTTCCAGTTCGAGGCTGTGGATCAGCGAGGCCGCGCTGGCTTCCGAGCGCAGCGAGTGGTCGAGCAGCGTGCTGCGGCGCTCGGGTGCTCAGCGTCGAGGCGCTGACCCCCGAGACGTACTCGCGGTTGTAGAGCTCGATGTTCCCCGGCAGGGTGAACGGGACCCCTTGATAGAGCGTCACGAGGCCGTGTTCGTCGGTGCCGATGAAGTAGACGTTCTGCAGCGCGAGCAGCGCCCCGGCGCCGACGATCAGCAGCAGCACGAGCACGGCGAGGAGCGCGCCGAGATGCCGCGGGCGCGGCAGCCGCCTGCGCGGCCTGCGCCCCTCCTGCGGGGAGCGCGGGCGCCGCGCCTGCACCGGCGCCTCGAGCGCCGCGTGCGCCTGCGTCGCCGGCGCGGGCGCTTCGACCGCCTGCATCCCGGTCAGCGTGGGTTCATCGCCGGCGCCCTGCGCACCGTCGCCGACCTCCTCGAGCCGCAGCAGCACGACCGTGATGTTGTCCCTGCCGCCCGCCTGGTTGGCAGCCGCGATCAGCCGCTCGCCCGCGTCGCGCAGGCGCGCATGGCGCACGAGGATGTCCCTGATGCGGTCCTCGTCGACCATCGTCGTCAAGCCGTCGCTGCACACCAGGTAAACGTCGCCGGCGACCCCCGTAAAGGAGCGGGTGTCGACGTCGACGGTGCCCTCGATGCCGAGCGCGCGCGTGATCACCGAGCGCTGCGGGTGCTCGACCGCTTCCTCCGGCGTGAGCCGTCCCTGGCGCAGCAGCTCGTCGACGAGCGAGTGGTCGTCGGTCAGGCGCAGCAGCTCGCCGTCGCGCAGGCAGTAGGCGCGGCTGTCGCCGACGTGGGCGATCGAGACCTCGCGCTCGCCGACGTAGATCGCGGTCAGGGTCGTGCCCATGCCGGCCTGCTCGGCGTTCGCGATCGACAGCTCGTGAATGCGGTGGTTGGCCGCCTGCGCGACGGCGGCGAGCGCCGCCTCCGGCTGCGAGGGGTCCGGCAGCCCGCCCTCGAACGCCTCCACCGCGACCTTCGAGGCGACCTCGCCGGCCTGCGCGCCGCCCATCCCGTCGGCGACCACGAACAGCGGCGAGCGGACCATCAGCGAGTCCTCGTTGGCGCGGCGCTGGCGGCCCGTGTCGCTGCCGTAGTACTGCTCGGCGACGCGCAGCATCAGCCCTCGCGCCCCTGGTTCGCGGGCGTGTGGACGGACGTGCGGCGTGCGCGCGCGGTTCGGTCCGCCATCGCTAGTCGACCTCGAACGCGAATTCGCTGTCGCCGATCCGCACCCGGTCGCCGGGGTGCAGCGGCCTCGGCGTCTGCAGCAGCTCCTCGTTCAGGTACGTCCCGTTGGTCGAGTCGAGGTCTTCGACGACCACGCTGTTGCCCTGTTCGTAGATCCGCGCGTGGCGCGAGGAGGCGAACGGGTCCTCGAGCCGGATCTCGGCGCGGTCGCCGCGGCCGAGCACGAGGTCGCCGTCGAGGTCGTAGATCATGCCGGGCTCGTGCCCCGGCGCGCGCTCGACGACCAGGCGCGGGGCGCGAGAGGCGTAGTCGACCGTGCCGAGCGCCGAGGCCGAGTACATGCCGGTGGCGTCCGGTGGCGGCGCTTCGGGCACGAGCCGGGCGCGGCTCTGATCTCCCGCCCCGGCACGCAGATCGCGCCGCGCGCTGCGTGCGACCCACAGCAGGAACAGGTAGAGCACGGCCAGGAAGCCGAACTTCAGTGCCACGGATACCGGATCGAGGCTGTTCATCCGAGCTCGAAGCGCGCCTCGGTCGAGCCGAACTCGATGCTGTCGCCGTCGGTCAGCTCGTGCGGGCCGCGGATCTCGCGGCCGTTGAGGATCACTCCGTTCGTCGAGCCGAGGTCTTCGATCTCCCAGCCGCCCTCGAGCGGCCTGATCTCGGCGTGGCGGCGCGAGATGCCCGAGTCCTCGAGCACCACGTCGCAGTCGCGGCTGCGCCCGACGACGCCGCCCGTCGGGGGCAGCAGCAGCCGCCGGCCACCGACCGACAGCAGCGCGCGCGACTGCTGCCGGCGCGACTGGGTCGCTTCGACGGGGCCGCGCACGCGTGCGGATGTGCTGTAGATCATCGTGTTGCCGTGCTGCTCCTCCTCCGGCGGGAGCGCCGGCCCTCCGGCCTCGGGACCGGCCTCGTCATGCTGACCGGCGAGGCGGACCAACCGCGCCTGGATCCCGAACTCGCCGAGCGTCAGGTGCTCGTCGGTCTCGAAGCTGATCCGCACGCCGCCGGAGAGGATCAGGTTCTCGCTGCGCGCGTGCTCGAGCAGGTACCCGCACAGTTCGTCGATGACCTCTTCTTCGACGCCCTCGTAGCGCGAGCGATCCTCGGGCGAGAGCCACACGACGTACTCGTTCGGCACATACACGCGCGAGACCGAGACCGTGCGATGGGCGTCCATCTCGCGCGCCAGCTTGCGCGCGAGTTCCATCGGGCGCACCTCCGAGCGGAAGGCGCGTCCGAACGATCCCTCGACGAGGTCTCGCGATGGTGTTCTCGACGCTCTTGAGCAGGTTCATCGTCGCGCTGGTCCGTCCCGCGACGGGAACAGGCCGCGGTTCTGCAGGCCATGCTACGCGCCCGGGAACCCGCGAGCCGCGTTATACCGGACCGCGCAGGGCACGCGCGCCGACGGCGATCATCCCGCCGAGGACGGCGCCCAGGACGGCGCCGCGCGGGGCCGGATGCGCCACGGCGGCACCCAACCCGCGGTCCAGGCGCGGCGCGAGCGACACGAGCACGGCGGACCACACGGTCGCCGCGACGACGTCGACCGCGGCGCTGCGGCCGCGCACGATCCACGGCAGCACGAGCGCGCCGCAGCCCCACAGCAGCGCGCCGAGCAGCGTGCCGAGTGCGAACAGCGGCCCGACCACGTGCACGGCCGTGGTCGCGAGCGATCCCTCCCAGGCCGCGCGCGACGGAGTCCCGGCCGGCGCCCCGAGCCACAGCCGGCGAGCGAGCAGCGGCTCGGCCAGCATCAGCCACCAGTAGCCGAGGGCCCCGAGCGCCAGGCGCTGACGCCAGCGGGCCGCCTGGCCGGCGATGGCCGGATAGGCGCCGGCGAGGCCCGCGACGCCGAGCACCGGCGCCAGCAGGCCGGACAACCACACCGGCGAGACGCCGCCCGATGGCCACTGCGCCGGCATCGCCACGAGCGGGACGAGCGCCGCGGCCAGAAGCAGCGCGACCCCGCCGCGGCCGGCCGCCAGCTGCCACGCGACCGCCGCGAGCGCGAGCCCCGCCCACAGCGTGCGTGGCAGCCCGCGCTGCTGCAGGGCCGGCGACTGCGGCTGCTCGCGGGTGTGCGACTCCTCCTCGTCCGCTGGGGTCTCGGGTGCGCGCCGCGCGCGCGGCAGCGCCGCCTGCTGCGGCAGCCGCGGGCGCGCGGCCGCGATCGGACCGTGCGCAGCCTCCTCCCAGCGTGGCGCCCTCAGCGTCTCCTCCGAACGGCGCGGCGGCTCGTCCTCGAGCGCGTCCTGCAGCGCCACGCCGAGGTCCTCGAGCGTCCCGCGATCGCGAGGCGACGGTGCGAGCGCCCGGTCGATCGCGCGCGCGAGCCTGCGCGGCAGGTCGCGGCGACGGCGCGAGAGCGGGTCCAGGCGGGTGCCGATGCGGCGCGCCGTCGCAGCCGGGGTCGCGCCCCTGACCGGGTTCTCGCCCGAGAGCGCCTCGTACAGCACGAGCGACAGCGAGTACAGGTCGGCGGGCTCGCCGACCTCGCCGCCGTCGCTCTGCTCGGGCGCCATGTAGGCGAGCGTCCCGAGCACGTCGCCGGTACGGGTCAGGGCATCCTCCTCGGCGATGCTCGCACCGCCGAAATCGGTCAGCTTGGCGGCGGCCTGCCGGCCCCCGTCGTCGGGGCGGCGGTCCGGGACGAGCACGTTCTGGGGCTTCAGGTCACGGTGGATCACGCCACGCGCGTGAGCGTGCTCGAGCGCTTCGACGAGCGCCAGGCCGATCTCGATCACCTGCTCGTCGTCGAGCTCGTGCTCGGCGATCAGGCGCCCGAGCGTGTGCCCGTGCACGAGCTCGGAGATCAGATAGAAGGCGTCGCCGAGCTGGCAGGCCTCATAGAGGGAGACGATCGCGGGGTGCGACAGGCGTGCGCTGGCGTGCGCCTCGCGCGCGGCACGCTCGCCGTTCTGAGAGACCTCGCCGGCCCCGAGCCCGATTCGCTTGACGGCGACCTCGCGCTGCAGCAGCTCG
Organism: uncultured Solirubrobacteraceae bacterium; assembly: GCA_963782575.1. Lineage (GTDB taxonomy): Bacteria > Actinomycetota > Thermoleophilia > Solirubrobacterales > Solirubrobacteraceae > Palsa-744. Next base: position 93,655 of record CAWAKI010000007.1, read on the forward strand.
TCGCGGGCGCGCCAGACGACGCCGAAGCCGCCCGCGCCGAGGCGTTCGAGCAGGCGGTAGCGGTCGAGCAGCAAGCCGTCCTTCGGCGCCGAGGGCGCACCGGGCGCGCGACGCACGCGGAACGGCGTCCGGCGTGCCGGCTCGGTCCCGGCGTCCGCGCCGGGTGCTGTCTGGACGAGGGTCTGCGGCGACTCCACCGGCTCCCGCGTTCGCCGAGGCGGAGCCGTATCCTGCGCAGCGCACGGGGGGAAATCCGCTCTGAGCGATAACTTGCAGGTCGCCGGGGAGGAGGCCCGCAGGTAATACTGGGGCCCTTCAAGGGATCCTGCTAAGGAGCGGAGGCGATTGTCGTTCTTTGATGATGGCGAGGACACGGCTCCTCGGCCGTCAACCCGGGCGCCGCGGCCGGCAGCCGAGCGCTCCGCGGCCGGCGGACCCCGCGTCCGCGTCCCCGCCGCCCGGCCAGGGCCGGCGGGCCGAACTCATACGACCAGCACGCGCTCATGGTGCGGCGCAGGATCGTGTTCGGCGCCGCGGTCGTGCTCGTGATCCTCATCGTGCTGCTGATCAACGGCTGCCTGAAATCCGAAAAGCAGCAGTCGCTCAAGGACTACAACCACCACGTCTCCGAAATCGGGCGCGAATTCGAACAGCAGGTTTCAAAGCCCTTCTTCACGGCCCTCTCGGGCGCGAGCGGCAAGACCGCGATAGACGTCCAGACGCAGGTCAACCAGCTGCGCCTGGAAGCAGAAAAGCTCTACAACACGGCGCACGGCCTCAGCACGCCGGGCGAAATGACCGCGGCCCAGCGGGCGATGCTGATGGCGGCCGGGATGCGCGTCGAAGGCCTCACCAAGATCGCCGCGCTGCTACCGACGGCGCTCGGCGGGCAGGGCGGCGAAGCCATGAGCAAGATCGCCGGCGACATGGAGGTGTTCCTGGCCTCTGACGTGATCTGGTCCCAGCGCGTCGCGCCGCTGATCCAGGAAGCCCTGAAGTCGGGCGGCGTCCACGAGGGCGACCCAGGCGAGCCGCTTCCTGCCGAACCTCGGCTGGCTCGAAACGAGCACCGTCACCTCGCGCCTGACCGGCCACGGCAGCACCAACTCGTCCTCGTCGGTGACGCCGGGCACGCACGGCAGCTCGCTCACAGGCGTGGCCGTCGGCACGACCACGCTCGCAGCCGGAACCGACGCTCAACCACATCCCCGGCGGCTCGAGCCCGACCTTCACGGCGACGGTCGAAAACACGGGCAGCAACGCGGAGACGAACGTGAAGGTCAACGTGACGGTCACGGCGGCCGGGAAAGCGCTGAAAGACTCGCACGTGATCAACTCGACCCAGCCCGGAGCGAAGGTCAACGTAGAAATCCCCGTCGCGGGGGTACCGCTCGGGGTGGCTGCGAAGGTCGAAGTGGTCGTGGAAGCCGTGCCTGGCGAGGAAAACCTCGAAAACAACAAGGGCACCTTCCTGGCGATCTTCGGGGAATAGGGGCCGCGCGGGGGCCGCGGGGCAGGGCGGTGCCCAGGCCGCGCGGGGCGAGCGGCTAACTTTTGGCGATGGCCGCCTCGCTGACCGACACGCAGGGCATCGTCGCGCTCGCCGCGGCGGCGGCCGCCGTCCTCGCGCTGCTCGGCTGCGCGGTGCTGAGCATCCGCGTGCGCCGCCTGCGCCAGGCGCAGCGTTACGTGATGGGCGAGGACGGCGAGCGCGACCTGATCGATCACGCGGCGACGATGCAGCAGGCGTTCGAAGCGCTGCGCGAGTACGTCGAGGAAACCGCCGTGCGGCTTGACGGGCGGCTCGGGGGCGTCGAGGCGGAGCTGCGCGGAGCGATCTCGCATCACGCGCTGGTGCGCTACGACGCCTACAACGAGCTCTCCGGCCAGCAGTCGATGTCGATCGCGCTGCTCGACGACGAACGCTCGGGCATCGTGCTGTCCTGCATCCACCACCGCGACCAGGCGCGTGTCTACGGCAAGCGCGTTCAGGACGGCCGCGGCGAACTCGAGCTCTCGCCCGAGGAGGCCGAGGCCGTGCGGCTCGCGCTCGCGGGGAGCCGGCCCGTAGGGGCGGCGGATGAGCGACAGGCCTGACGGCCGCCTGCGGGTGGCGTTTCTCGGGCCGGCCGGGACGTTCAGCGAGGAGGCGCTGTTCGCCGGGGCCGACCCCGAAGCGGTCGAGCCTGTGCCGGCGCCGAGCATCTACGCCACGATCGAGGCCGTGCGCGACGGTGCGGTCGACCTCGCGATCGCGCCGATCGAGAACTCGCTCGAGGGGAGCGTGAACACGACGCTCGACCTGCTCGCCGGGGAGGCGGGCGCGGTGCGGATCGTGGGCGAGCAGCAGCTGCGCGTGAGCCACTGCCTGATCGCCGCGGCGCCACTCGAGCTGAGCGAGATCCACACGATCCTCTCTCACCCCCAGGTGCCGGGCCAGTGCACGCGCTTCCTGCGCGGCGAGCTGCCGCACGCGACCGTGCTCCCTGCCAGCTCGACCGCCGAGGCGGTCCGGCTCGTGGTGGCGGGCGGCGAGCGCAGCGCGGCCGCGCTCGGGACCGCGCTCGCGGCCCGCATCTACGGTGGCACGGTGCTGCGCGAGGGCGTCGAGGACCGCCACGACAACGTGACCCGCTTCGTGTGGCTCGCGCGGGCCGGCGACGCCGGGCGCCCACTGCCGGCGCCGGGCACCACGGCGGCGAGTGGCGCTGCTCGATCGTGTTCTGGGGCCCGGGCGCCGCGCGTGCGGGCTGGCTCGTGCGCTGCCTCGACGAGTTCGCGCGCCGCGAGATCAACCTCACGAAGATCGAGTCGAGGCCCATGCGCCGCGAGCTCGGCACGTATATGTTCTTCGTCGACCTCGAGGGCCGCGAGGATGACCCGGCGCTCGCGCAGGCGCTCGAGAGCCTCGCGGAGCGCTGCGACGCGGTCCACGTGCTCGGCTCATACCGCGCGGGGGCCGGCTCGGACGGGGGCGCCTGAGCGGGGGCGCGGGACCGTCTTCTCCAGGCGCCGGTGGGGCGGGCATGCTCTACACTGCGCGCGAAAGATGGAGAGCACAGTCCCACCAGAGCCGGTGGGGTCCGTGTCGCCCTCAGAGCACCAGCGGCGCGGACCTGGAGCGTCGCCTCAGGCGATGGGCGGTCGGGTGCTCGTTCTCAACGCGACGTATGAGCCGATCAACGTCTGCACGGTGCGGCGCGCGGTCGTGCTGCTGCTCAAGGACAAGGCCGAGCTGGTCGAGCGGGGGCTCTTGGAGCTGCACTCCGAGAGCTCGACGCTCGCGCGTCCGGTCGTGATCAGGCTGGTCAGCTATGTGAAGGTGCCGCGCGACGCGCACCGCCGCAAGATCACGCGACGCGCCGTGTTCGCGCGCGACAGCTGGACGTGCCAGTACTGCGGCTCGCGCTCCAACCTCACGGTCGACCACGTCATCCCCCGCTCCAAGGGCGGGACGTCCTCGGTGGGAGAACATCGTCGCCTCGTGCGCCCCCTGCAACCGCCGCAAGGCCGACCGGCTCCCGCGCCAGGCCGGCATGCACCCGCGGCGCGCGCCGCGCACCCCGCGAGCGGAGATCTTCATCCACGTCGCGAGCCCGACGATCCCGCAGGCCTGGCTGCAGTACCTCCCGCAGGCGGCGTAGGCGCCCCGAGAAGAACGAAGGACGCCCCGACGGGCGCCCTTCGCTCGCTGCTCTGACTGGAATGACCGAGAGCGGCCGGCCTAACGCCGGAGGGACCAGGTCCGGCAGCCGTCTCGGGGTGTCCCGGGTTGGATTCCGCTAGGCGGTCCAGCCACCGACCTTACGGGCCGGTCACCTCCAGGGTCCCGCAAGAACTGTCAACTAACGTACGGACCACCTCCTTTCTCTGGTCTGGCCAGAGTAGCGAACGTGGACGACGCCGGCGTGAGGCCGGCACGGAGCGCCGGCCGACCGCCCCAATCGGCCGGCACGGAGCGCCGGCCGACCGCCCCAATCAATGGATGATTACGCCGAACTCCTGCGCGTAGGTCGCGCCCGGGTTGCCTTCGCCGAGCGACTCCGGGACCGCCTCCGTGACGCCGATCCCGGTTTCGCGGTAGCGCGATTCGAGGATGTTCGCGAGGTGCCCGGGCGAGGCGATCCAGGCCGCGACGATCGCCTGCGGCGTCGAGAGGCTGTAGGTGCCCCAGGCGAGGTTCTCGCCGATCACGTAGCCGTCGGAGGGGCCCGGGATGTAGCCGGTCTGCTGGATACGGTCGACCGGCGTCTCGCCGGTCGGCGAGACGTGGGCGAAGTAGTCGGCCGAGATCAGTTCGGCGCAGTGGCCTGCGGCGGCCTGTTCGAGATCGGCGTTGGCGATCAGCGGCGCAGCGCCATGTTCGGCGCGCTCGCGGTTGACCAGGCACAGCACGGCGGCGCGCACGAGCGGCAGGTCTTCGGCGTCCGGGGTGATTTCGGTGTTCTGGCAGGGCTGGGCGAGGGTCGCGGCGATCGTCGCCGCGACCGTTTCGGCTTCGCTCGAGTGCCCGCGCGCCGCAGCCGGCGTGAGCGGGCGTTCGCCGCGCGGGCGCGGCGGCGTGACGTGCGTGCGGACGCGGGGCGCGGCCGAGTGACGCGCCGGCTTGGTGCGGCGGCCTCCGGCGTCGCCGCGACGGGCGTGGGAGCGGGCGGCGGAGCGGTGACCGTGGTGGCCGGTACGGGAGGCTGCCACGGCGACTTCCGCGCCGCTCCCGGCGGCCGCCAGGGAGATGGTCAGGAGGGCCGCTGAGAGTAGCTTGGGGGTATCGCGCACCCCCTCGCTTTCGGACGGAGTTTGCGGCTATCTGAGCCCGGGGGATGAAATATGGACGCTTTTAGCGGGGCGCCCCGAGCGGCCGCACGGCGCGGTGCTCGTCAGCGTTCGGACAGCTACTCGGCGCCGGCGTCCGCGGGCGCCTCGTCCGCGCCGCTCTCGGCCGCAGGCTCCTCGGCGCCGTTCTCCTCGCCGGTGTCGACGACGAGCGCGACCGCGCTGACGAGGTCCTCGTCCTTGAGGTTCATGACGCGCACCCCGGTCGCCGAGCGGCCCTGCTGGGAGATGCCGGCGACCCCCGTGCGCTGGACCATCCCGCCGACGCTGATGAAGACGAGCTCCTGGTGTTCGCGCACGACCAGCGCGCCGGCGAGCGCGCCCTTTTTCTCGGTCAGGCCGATCGTCTTGACGCCTTTGGCGCCGCGGTTGGTCTTGCGGTACTGGTCGATCCGCGTGCGCTTGCCGTAGCCGTTCTCGGTCACGACCAGCAGGTCCATGTCGTCGCGCGCGACGTCCATCGCGATCACCCGGCCGCCCTTGCCGACGTCCATGCCGCGCACACCGGTCGTGTCGCGCCCCATCGCGCGCGCGTCGGACTCGGCGAAGCGGACCGTCAGGCCGGCCCGCGAGACCATGATGATCTCCTCGTCGGGGTTGACGGCGCGCACCGCGAGCAGCTCGTCGTCGTCGCGGATGTTGATCGCGATGATCCCGTCGGCTTTGATCGGCGTGTTGTAGGCGAGCAGCTCGGTCTTCTTGACGGTGCCGTTGCGCGTCGCGAACACGAGGAACTGCGCCTCGGAGAAGTCGCGCGTCGAGACGACCGCCTGGATGCGCTCGCCCTCGCGCAGCGGCAGGATGTTGACGAGCGCGCGGCCCTTCGCCGTGCGCTGCGCCTCGGGCAGTTCGTAGACCTTCGAGCGGTACACCTTGCCGCGGTTCGAGAAGAACAGCAGGTAGTCGTGTGACGAGCACACGAACAGGTGCTCGATGTAGTCGCCGTCCTTCATGTCCATCCCCGTGACGCCCCTCCCGCCGCGCTGCTGCTGGCGGTAGGTGGCGAGCGGCAGCGACTTGATGTAGCCGCTGTTGGTGATCGTGATCACCATCTGCTGGTCGGCGATCAGGTCCTCGATGTCGATCTCGTCCTCGGAGGCGCTGATCTCGGTGCGGCGCTCGTCGCCGAAGCGCTCGGCGATCTCTTCGAGCTCCTCCCTGATCACGCCCATCACGCGCGACTCGTCGCCGAGGATCGCGCGCAGCTCGGCGATCCGCTCGGTCACGTCGGCGTGCTCCTGTTTGATCCCGTCGGCCTCGAGCGCGGTCAGCTGCGAAAGGCGCAGGTCGAGGATCGCGCTGGCCTGCACGGCGGTCAGCTCGAAGCGCTCGATCAGCTGCTCTCGCGCGGCGTCGCGGTCGCGTGAGGCGCGGATCAGCTCGATGATCTCGTCGAGGTGCTCGAGCGCCGTGAGCAGCCCCTCGAGGATGTGCGCGCGCGCCTCCTTCTCCGCCAGCTCGTGCTTGGTGCGCCGGACGATCACTTCGCGCTGGTGCGCCACGTAGTAGCCGATCACCTCGCGCAGGTTCAGCGTCCGCGGGACGCCGTCGACGAGCGCGACCATGTTGACGCCGAAGGTGCTCTGCATCGGCGTGTGCTTGAAGAGCTTGTTGAGCACGACCTTCGGGATCGCGTCGCGCTTCAGCTCGATCACGAGGCGCATCCCGCGCTTGTCGGAGTGGTCCTCGATGTTGGCGATCTCGGTGATGCGGCCGTCTTTGACGAGCTCGGCGACCTTCTGGATCAACCCGCCGTCGCCCCCCTTCTTGACCATGAACGGCAGCTCCGTGACGATGATCGCCTCTTTGCCCTGCTTCAGCGGCTCGATGTGCGCGCGCGCCTGGACGCGCACGCGACCGCGACCCGTCTCGTAGGCGTCGCGGATCCCCGCGCGTCCGAGGATCACACCGCCGGTCGGGAAGTCAGGCCCTTTGACGTGGCGCATCAGCCCCTCGACCTCGATCGACGGGTCGTCGATGTAGGCGATCGTCGCGTCGATCACCTCGGAGAGGTTGTGCGGCGGGATGTTGGTCGCCATCCCGACCGCGATCCCCGAGGAGCCGTTGACGAGCAGGTTCGGGAAGCGCGAGGGCAGGACCAGCGGTTCCTGCTTTTTGCCGTCGTAGTTGGGCACGAAGTCGACCGTGTCCATGTCGAGGTCGCGCAGCATCTCGGTGGCGATGCGGGCCAGGCGCGCCTCCGTGTAGCGCATCGCCGCGGCGGGGTCGTCGTCGATCGAGCCGAAGTTGCCCTGCCCGTCGACGAGCTCGTTGCGCATCGAGAACACCTGCGCCATCCGCACGAGCGTGTCGTAGATCGCGGAGTCGCCGTGCGGGTGGTACTTGCCCATGACCTCGCCGACGATCAGGGCGCACTTCGAGTAGGAGCGCGTCGGCCCGAGGCCGAGCTCGTTCATCGCGTAGAGCACACGGCGGTGCACCGGCTTCAGCCCGTCGCGGACGTCAGGCAGAGCGCGCCCGACGATCACCGACATCGCGTAGTCGAGGTACGCCGTGCGCATCTCCTCCTCGAGCGCGCGCGGTTCGATGTTCCCGCCGCTGATCACATCAGCTGTTGCCATCGCTCACCCCCTCGTCACACATCGAGGTTGGCGACGGCACGCGCATTTTCTTCTATGAATTCGCGTCGCGGCTCGACCTGGTCGCCCATCAGCCTGGAGAAGATCCGGTCTGCCGCGGCGGCGTCCTCGAGCGTCACCTGCGCGAGCACCCGCGTGGCCGGCGACATCGTCGTTTCGCCGAGCTGGTCGGCGTTCATCTCGCCGAGGCCCTTGAAGCGCTGCACGTTCGCGCCTTTGCGCGCGACGGTCATCACGGCGGCGTGCAGGTCCTCGAACGACAGCGCCGTCTCGGCCGAGTCGCCGAGGCGGACGTCGAACGCCGGCGTGCCGGCCAGCTCGATCAGCTGCCCGTGCACCTTCACGAGCTGGCGGTACTCGTTCGAGCCGAACAGCGAGCGCTTCAGCCGGTGCGTGCGGGCGAAGCCCGTGCTCACCTCGACGGCCTTGACGCGGATCTCCGCCTCGTCCTGCCCGACCAGCGTCGTCTCGTGCGTCTCGCCCTCGCTGCCCGTGCGCGAGAGGACCCCGATCGCGTCCTCGGCGCTCGTCACGTCCTCGCCGAGTAGCGAGGACTCCTCGAGGAACTGGACCACGTCGTGTCCGTACTGGCCGCGCATCGCGAGCGCCCAGCCTTCGTACTGCTTCAGCAGCCGTGTGAAACGCTGCCAGCGCGCCTCGGTGAGCTTGAACTCCTTGCCGTAGCGGTCGAAGGCCGTGATCTTCTCCCACTTGTCGGTGAGCAGGAGCTCTTCCAGTTCGGAGTCCTTCTCTATGTAGCGTTCGCGCGAGCCCTGCTTGAGCTTGTAGAGCGGCGGCTTTGCGATGTAGACGTAGCCCTCCTCGATCAGCTCTTTCATCTCGCGGAACAGGAGCGTGAGCGCGAGCGTGCGGATGTGCGCGCCGTCGACGTCGGCGTCGGTCATCAGGATCACCTTGTGGTAACGGGCGTTCTCGATGTTGAACTCGTCGCGCACGCCGGTGCCGATGGCGGTGATCAGCGCCTGGATCTCGGTGTTCTGCAGCACCTTGTCGATGCGTGACTTCTCGACGTTGAGGATCTTGCCGCGCAGCGGCAGCACCGCCTGCGTTTCGCGGTCGCGCCCCTGCTTGGCCGAGCCGCCGGCGGAGTCGCCCTCGACGACGAACAGCTCGGCCAGCGACGGGTCCTTGACCGAGCAGTCCGCGAGCTTGCCCGGCAGCGTCGAGTTCTCGAGCGCCGACTTGCGCCGCGTCAGGTCGCGGGCCTTGCGCGCGGCCTCACGGGCGCGCTGCGCCTGCACGGCCTTGTTGATCACGGCGCGCGCCTCGCTCGGGTTCTCCTCGAGGAACTCGGCCAGGCCGGTGTTGACGATCGACTCGACGAAGCCCGCCATGCCGGGGTTGCCGAGCTTGGTCTTGGTCTGACCCTCGAACTGCGGGTCGGCCAGCTTCACCGAGACCACCGCCGTCAGGCCCTCGCGCACGTCCTCGCCCGAGAGGTTGTCCTCTTTCTCCTTCAGCAGCGCGTGGTCGCGCGCGTACTTGTTGAGCGTGCGCGTGAGCGCCGAGCGGAACCCGCTGAGGTGTGCGCCGCCCTCGCGCGTGTTGATGTTGTTGGCGAACGAGTGGATCGACTCCTGATAGGAGGAGTTCCACTGCATCGCGACCTCGGCCGCGCCCTCCTCGGACTCGCCGGAGAAGAACACCACCTTGCGATGCACGGTGTCCTTGCTCTCGTTCAGGTAGGAGACGAAGTCCTCGATGCCGCCGTCGTACTGGAAGCTCGCCGAGTGCCCCTCGGCACGCTCGTCGACGATCGAGATCTTCAGGCCGCGGGTCAGGAAGGCCGTCTCGCGCAGCCGCTCTTCGAGCGTGCTGAAGTCGAAGGCGAGGGTCTCGAAGATGTCGGCGTCGGGCAGGAAGGTGACGACGTTGGCGGTGCCCTCGCCCTTGGCGAGTTTCGCGCCCCGCTCGAGCGGCCCGAGCGGCGCGCCGCGCGAGTACTCCTGCGTCCACACGTAGCCGTCGCGGCGGATCTCGACCGAGAGCTGCTCGGAGAGCGCGTTGACGACCGAGACACCGACGCCGTGCAGGCCACCGGACACCTTGTAGCCGCCGCCCTCGCCGAACTTGCCGCCCGAGTGCAGGACGGTCAGCACGACTTCGACCGCCGGCTTTTTCTCCTTCTCCATCATCGCGACCGGAATGCCGCGGCCGTTGTCCACGACGGTCACGGAGTCGTCCGGGTGGATCGTGACCGACACCTCGGTGCAGAAGCCGGCGAGGGCCTCGTCGACCGAGTTGTCGACGACCTCGTAGACGAGGTGGTGGAGCCCCATGACGCCGGTCGAGCCGATGTACATGCCGGGCCGCTTGCGCACCGCCTCGAGGCCCTCGAGGACGGTGATGTCCTGGGCGTCGTAGCTGGCGGAGCCGTTCGTGTCGCCTGCTCCCCTTCCGGGGTTGTCGCTGCCTGTTGCCAATGGCCCTCCGGTGACGTGGAAACGCCCCGGATTCCGGGGCGCGAGGACCACGGCGGGGGCGAGTTGAGTACCTCTCGAAGGATAGCAGGCGGAGGGGTCGCAACGGGTGTCTGGAGGCGCCGAAAACCCTGCAAACTCCAGGGGAAACGGCTATCCATGGGGTGACGGAACGCGAGCCTCCTGTAAGCGGGTGGAAAGCGGGCGTGGATCGTGCCACGGCCACGTTGTCCGCCCTGCGCGTCCCGGCGCCGAGCGCGTGGCTCTCGGGGACGGTCGCGAGCCCCGCGGAGCGCTCCTCCCGGCTCTGTTTCACAGCCGGCCGGATCCTCGGCCGTTCGCCTTGGCGGGGCGCTGCGCTCGCCCCGCTCGCGGCCGTCGGGCCAGCCGGTGCTCCCGGGGTGTGGCGCTCGCGGCCTCAGCCCGTGCGGCAGCGCAGCTCGCTGATCGCCTCCTCGCCGAGAGCGGCGTTCAGGCGCGGGAGTAGCTCGCCGGCGATCAGCTCGAGCTCCTGGGCCCACACGGCGGCCTCGCACGCCACCGTCAGGACGCCGTCGCGCTCGGCCACCGGCTGCGCCGCGGCGGCGATCGTCGGCCCTGCCGCGGCGCTCCACACCTCCTGCACCCGCGCGAGCGGCGTCGCGGGCGCGAGCGCGGCGGTCAGCTCGCCGATCGACAGGGAGATCGAACGCGGGGCTCGCCGGCCTGCGCTCACGCCGCCATCGCCTCTGCCAGCACGACGCCCGGCAGCACCGCCAGACGCGCCACGCCCGCGTCGCCGGCACCTGGCACGTGGCCGAGGTCGGTGGTGGCGAGCACGCTCTGCCCGCCCGTGCGCAGCTCGCCGGCGAGCAGCTCGCGGCGTTCGGGATCGAGCTCGCTCATCACGTCGTCGAGCAGCATCAGCGGGGTCGCGTCGCGTTCGGAGGCGAGCACCCGGCGCTCGGCCAGCAGCAGCGCCAGCAGCGCTACGCGCTGCTCGCCCTGCGAGCCGTATACGCGCAGCTCGCGGCCGTCGCGCAGCAGCGCGAGCTCGTCGCGGTGGGGCCCGTGGCTGGTGAATCCGCGCTCGAGGTCGGCGGCGAGCCGCTCGCGGAGCTCGGCGATCAGCTCATCCTCGTCGGCGGCCCGGGTGCGGGGCCGATACTCGAGCTTCGCCTCACCGGCACACCCGAGCTGCCGCGCGCGCTCGGCGAACGGCTCGGCCAGGAGCGCGACCGCTCGCTCCCGCAGCTCGCGCAGCTCGAGCGCGCGGCTCGCCAGCTCACGATCCCACGCCTCGAGGGCTGCGTCGCCGGAGCGGCCGGAGCGGATCCGCCCGAGCAGGGCGTTGCGCTGGGCGAGCACGCGGCCGTACTCGCCACGCACCGCGGCGCGGGCGGGCCAAAGCGCGGCCACCAGCTGGTCCAGGTGCGCGCGGCGCAGCGCGGGCGCACCCTTGACGAGCTCCAGCCGGTCGGGCATGAACACGCTCACGAGCGGGCGCACCGGCACGTCGAGCATCCGCTCGACGTGGGCGCCGTCAGCGCTCAGCCGCTTGCGCGCCGGCTCGCCCGGCACCGGCGCCGCGTAACCGACGCTCAGCTCGTGCTCGCGGCCCTCGTTCGACAGCCTCGCCGACACGCGCGTCGCCTGGCACCCGAAACGCACCAGCTCCCGGTCGTTGCGCGTGCGCGGGGAGCGCGCGGTCAACGCGAAGTACACGGCCTCGAGCAGGTTCGACTTGCCGGCGCCGTTCGGGCCGTGCACGACCGTCAGCCCTGGGCCGAGCGGCGCCTCGGCGCGAGCGTAGGTACGGAAGTCGCGCATCTCCACGCGTGTGACGAGCATCTAGCTTCGTAGTCTGCCAGCGCGTCGCGCGACCTCAGGGCCAGGCACCTCAAGGATCGGGTGGCGCACCCACCCCGCGTGGCGTGCAGCGGCCGAGGACCCCGCCGTTCGCAGGCCGCGAGATCACACGTTCAGGCGGATCGGCATGATCAGGTAGACGAAGTCGCCCGTGTCCGGTGATTCGATCAGCCCGGGCCGCAGCGGGCTGATCAGCTTCAGCACGAGCTCGTCCGAGTCGACGCTCTCGAGCCCGTCGCGCAGGAATTCCGGGTTGAAGCCGATCTCGAACAGCTCGCCGTGGTACGGGACCGGAATCGACTCGCTCGCCTCGCCGACATCCGGGGTCTGCGCCGATACCGCCAGCGTGCCCTCGCTGAACGCGAGCCGCAGCGGCGCGTTCTTCTGCGCCAGCAGGCTGATGCGGCGCACGACATCGGTGAGCTCGGCGCTCGACAGCCGCAGCTCGTGGTCGACCGACTCCGGCAGCAGCTGGCGGTAGTTCGGGAACTGACCGTCGATCAGACGCGAGGAGAGCACGATCTCGCCGAGCTCGAACACCGCCTGGTTCTGCCCGACGCTCACCGCGATCGCGCCGGGCTCACTCTGCTGCGCGATCCGCACGAGCTCCTGCAGCGCGCGCGCCGGGACGTTCGCCTCGAGCGACCCCTGCAGCGGCGCCGCGAGCGCCGTCTCCTTGACGCTCAGCCGGTAGGAGTCGGTCGCCACCATGCGCAGCTCCTGGCCGGCGGCCGTGATCAGGATCCCGGTCAGAACGGGGCGCGTCTCATCGCGCGAGGCCGAGCGCGCGACCCGAGTGACCGTGGCGACGAAAGCCTCGCCCGGCATCTCGACGCGCGTGTCGGCGTCGGGCTCGGGGAGCGTCGGGAAGTCCTCGGCCCGCAGCGTGCGCAGGTGGAAGGTGGTCGCCCCGCAGATCAGCTCGACATCCTGCTCGGCGGTGCGCAGCTCCATCGTCAGCTGCTCGGCCGCGAGCGAGCGGGCCACGTCGAGCAACAGGCGCGCCGGCAGCACCGCGGCGCCCGGGCGCACGACCTCGGCCGACATCGGCATCCGCAGGCCGACCTCCATGTCGGTCGCCAGCAGCTCGGGCGTGCCGCCGGCCGGCGCCGAGATCATCACGCCCGAGAGCGCCTGAACGGCACTCCGGGTCGACGCGACCCGGGTCGCGGTCTGCAGCGCCGCCAGAAGCTCCGACGAGGACATCGACAACTTCATCGGCGATTACCTTCGAGATAGTCGTGAGTAGGGGTTGTGGACATGTGGAACACCGCTTGGTCAGTGACGATCGGGGCTCTGGGACGGTGGACGGACCTGTGGACGCAAGGGGTAGAAGTCTCTCAGGCGAGCCGGTCGGGGGACGCGAGGCGGCTCAGCGGTCCTCGGCGTCGAGCGATTCGCACAGCTTCTCCACAGCCTCGCGCGAGGCCTCGTCGGTGGAGATGCGCGCCGAGGCCCGGCGGCACGCGTGGAGCACGGTGGTGTGGTCGCGGCCACCGAACTCGCGCCCGATCGCCGGCAGCGACTCTCCCGTGAGCTCACGCGAGAGGTACATCGCGATCTGCCGCGGCCACGCGACGCGCGCAGCGCGCCCCGGGGACAGCAGCTCCTCGCTCGAGAGGCCGAAGTGCGCGCATGTCGCCGCCTGGATATCGCCGATCGTGCGCTGCCGGCGCCCCGGCTCGGGCGCGCGCGGGTAGAGGCCGTCGAGCACCTCTTGGGCCAGCCCGGCGGTCAGCGGGCGCCCGGTCAGCGAGCTGAACGCGACAGTTCGGATCAGCGCGCCCTCGAGCGCACGCACGTTCGAGCGCACGCGATCGGCGATCACGTCCAGCGCCTCGGGCTCGGCGAGCTCGATGCCGTCGTGGTGGACGCGCTTGCGCAGGATGCCGAGGCGCGTGCCGAGATCGGGCGGGCGGATGTCGGCCACGAGGCCGGCCTCGAAGCGCTCGCGCAAGCGGTCCTCCATGGCCTGCAGGTCGCGCGGAGGGCGGTCGGAACTCAGCACGAGCTGGCGCCCGCCGTCGTGGAGGGCGTTGAAGGTGTGGAAGAACTCCTCCTCGGTGCGCGTCTTGCGCTCGAGGAACTGGACGTCGTCGACGAGCAGCACGTCGATGTCGCGGAAGCGGCTCTTGAACGCCTCCGTGCTGCGCTCGGACAGGGCGCCCAGGAACTCGTTCGTGAACGCCTCGCCGGTGGTGATGCGGACGATGAGCCCGGGGTCGTGCGTCTGCAGGAGGTTGGCGATCGCGCTCAGCAGGTGGGTCTTGCCGACGCCCGGCGGCCCGCAGATGAACAGCGGGTTGTAGGCGCCCGCCGGCATCTCGGCGACCGTCAGGGCGGCCGCGTGGGCGAGCCGGTTGCTGTCGCCGATCACGAACTGATCGAACGTGAGCTTCGGGTTGCCGAGCGGGCCGCCGCGCTCGAGCTCGTGGACGCGCGGGCGCTGCTCGGCGACCGGCTCGGAGGCACCCGCGCCGCGCAGCTCGACGGTCGCGTGCGGGCCGAGCACGAGCTCGACGCTGGCCTCGATCACGCGGCCGAAGCGACTCTGGATCCAGCGGCGGCTCTGGGGCGGCGCCTCGACGACGAGCCGTTCGCCGAGCAGCTCGACCGGGCGCAGGTCGGCGAGCCAGATCCGGTAGGTCGCCTCGTCGACCACGAGCGCCAGCTGCGCCTGCACGCGCGACCATGTTTGCTCAAGCTCGGGACTCACTGCAGCGCTCGCCGGCCCCCTCCCGGGAGTGTCGCGGGAACATTCGAGTGGGGCCCCGGAGGGCCCGGTCGGGCGACTATACCCAACGCTCCGCGGCGCTCTGATCGGCTGCTCGCAATTGGCGAGAAAAACCGCCGGGCGCCCCGGGCCGGCCTCAGCTCGAGCGCAGCGGCGTCCCGGCGCCGGCGAGCGCCCTCACGAACGGCTCGCGCTCGCCGGGCTCGCAGCACTCGAGGATCAGTGCGCACAGCTCGGCGTCGGGGTCGCCCAGCACCGGGACGTCGCGCCCGGGCCCGCATGCCGGCGGGAGCGGCGAATGCCCGTCCCACGGCTCGCCGGCGACGGTGACATCGAGCGCCACACGCTCGCCGCCGAGCTCGAGGGTCATGTAGCGGTGGACGTCGGTCAGGCCGTCCCGGGGAACTGCGGCGGCGACCCGCTCGCCGTAGAGGGCGGATGCCCGCTCGCGGTCGAGGCGGTGCACGCGGTGCACCAGCGCCGGGCGCGTGGCCGGAAACCGCTGCGCGAGCACCTCGGTGAGGAAGAGGTGCTTCGCGGCACTCGTGCCGCGGCCCTCGCGAAGCATCTGCTCCGCGGTCTGCCCAGGGGCGCCGCCGGCTGGCAGCGCGCGCATCGCCTCCACCAGCTCGGCCGCCGAGCAGTCGGGGCGGAACAGCGCCTGCAGCGCCCGTCGCCGCTGTGGCGCCAGGTGCGGCCACAGCGCCCCCTGCCCGATGAACTCGAACATCGTGATGCCGGCCCGGAACGGGTCCGGCGGGCGGCGCAGGACGCTCGCGCCGACCGCGAGGTGGGGGGCCTCCCGCAGCGCGACGTTCTCGAACCCGGCCCGCTCGAAGCTCGCAAGGACCTCCGGTACGAGGTCGGGCGGGTTGCGGTGGCGCGTCCACAGCACGGTCGCGCCGGCCGAGCACAGCGACGGCAGCGCCGCGATCGTGCGGTGCACGTCCTCGATCGAGATGTTCCCGAACACCCCGCACGCAAGCACGAGCCCGGCGGGGACCGCGTCTGCGTAGGAGTCGCTGCGCGCCGCGTCCGCCTCGAGGACCTGCACGGAGCTCAGCCCGGCGCCCGCCGCCGACGCCCGCGCCGACGCGACGTTGCCCTCGTCGAGCTCGACCAGCAGGGCGTCAACGTCGTTGCGGCGCGGGTGCCCCTCGAGCACTCCGATCAGGTCGTGGCCCTGGCCGGCGCAGATACTGATCGCGCGGATCGGCCCGGGCGGGGCCGCGTCGAGGTGCTCGCGCAACAGGCCCTGGACGACCTCGAGCCGGAGACTGAGCGGCGTCTCGGGCTTGTCGTAGGAGGCGTGCCACGCGCCCCAGTCCACGCGCGAGGAGGGCACGCGGGAGGCCTCGTGGCTGCGGTGCTCGGCGCCGGTGGCCATCGCCGCGACTGTAGCCGCGCGCCGAGACGGACGGCGCACGCGCGTCGCGAGGCCGCCGGGCGGCGCCTATACTGACGGCGGCAGCGACGCCGCCGGCCACGCCGGCACGCCCGATCGGAGCCTGAACGAATGAAGCGCACCTACCAGCCGAAGAAGCGCAAGCGCGCCCGTGTCCACGGGTTTCGCGCGCGTATGCGCACGCGCGCGGGGCGGATGACGCTCAAGCGCCGGCGCGACAAGGGACGCAAGCGGCTCTCCGCGTAGGCGAGTGGGCGCCACCGGTGGCCGGCAGGAGATGAGTCCCGCGCGACGCACGCGCGGCGGGCGGCTCTCCCGCAGCGCCGAGTTCGAGCGCGTCTATCGCCACGGCCGCTCGACCGCCAACCGCCAGCTGGTCGTCTACTCGTTCCCGAACCCGGCGGCCGAGCGGCCGCGCGTCGGGCTGTCGGTCTCGCGCAAGGTCGGCGGGGCCGTTGAGCGCAACAAGGTCAAGCGGCTGCTGCGGGAGGCTTTCGCCCGCAACGAGCAGGGGCTCGCACCCGGTAACGACGTGGTCGTCGTCGCGCGCCCGGACGCGCTCGAGCTGGCCGAGCGCGAGGGCCTCGACGGGATCGACGCGGCGCTCGCGGAGCTGCTCGATCGCGCCGGCCTGCGCGACGCGGGACAGGAGACGGCGGGGTGAGCGCGCAGGCTCCGGGCGGCACGGCCCCCCGCGGCGCCGGCGAGACGCTGCGCCGCGCCGCGCGCGCGGTCGTCCTGGCGCCGATCGTCGTGTACCAGCGCGTGGTCTCGCCGGCGATCCCGGCGCGCTGCAAGTACTACCCGACGTGCTCCCGCTATGCGGTCGAGGCGGTGCGGGAGTTCGGCATACTTAGGGGCCTGGTGCTCGCGGGGTGGCGCCTGCTCAGGTGCAACCCGTGGAGTCACGGCGGATACGATCCGGTCGAGGCCCAGCGAGTTTTCAGGATCCGTCCCGCACGGGACAGCTGAGCGTCCGCGGGCCCGCCCCGCCGTCGCCCGGCCGCGGATCAGCCTCCAGCCGACAACCCACGCCGACACCCCGCTAGAGCATGCCACCACTCGCAAACGTGATCGAGAGCGCGTTCTCGCCGCTGATCACGCTGTTCGAAGAAATCATGGTGTTCATCCATGAACACATCTTCACGAGCAGTTGGGGGATGGCGATCGTGGGACTCACGATCCTCGTGCGCGCCGTACTGGTGCCGCTCACCTACAGGCAGCTCAAGTCGATGCAGGAGATGCAGCGCCTCGCTCCGCAGATCAACGCGCTGAAAGAGAAGTACAAGGACGACAAACAGCGCCAGCAGCAGGAGCTGATGAAATTCTATCAGGAGAACAAAATCAATCCTTTGGCATCCTGCCTGCCTCTCCTGCTGCAGCTGCCGGTGTTCATCTCGCTGTTCTACATGCTGCGCACCGACCTGAAGAAGCACATCTGCGGCGAACAGCTGGTCAGCTACTACAACTCGCACCCGAGCGAAGCGACCAAGTACCACGGCAGCCTGCACGTCACGAGCGTCGCGCACCTGCCGACGAAATTCGTCGAAGCGACGGCCTGCAACAAGGTCGCGCCGGGCTCGGCGAAATTCCTGTTCATCCCGGACATCACGAACAAGGCGACCGGGATCGCGCTCGTCACCCTGATCGTCCTCTACGTGGGCTCGCAGCTCGCCTCGACGCTGATCGCCACTGCCACCGCCGACCCCAACCAGCGCCGCCTGATGCTGCTCCTGCCGGTCGTGTTCGTCGTGATCCTCTACCGGTACCCGGCGGGGCTGCTCGTGTACTGGATCACGACGAACCTGTGGACGATCGGCCAGCAGTATCTGATCCGCCGCCATATGGGCACGCCGGGGAAACCGCAGGCCCCGCCCGGAGAGTCGGCCAACGGCAAGCCGTCCCGCCCCATCGAGCCGGCGCTGCCCGCGGCCGTCGCGGCCGCCCCTGCCGCCGCCCCGGCGGGCACGCCGGCCGGGGCCGCGCCGCCGCGCCCGCCGCGCAAGAAGAAGAAACGGTCGGGTAGGCGGCGATGAGCGAGCAGCTGCGCGACGAGGAGGAGCTCGGGCCCGCGGAGCTGCTCGAAGAGCTGCTGGAGGAGATCGTCGACGACCTGCAGCTCGATGCCGACGTCGAGGTCGAGGAGGGCGAGGGCGTGCTCACCGGGCGCCTGGAGGGCGACAGCATGGGGCTGTTCATCGGGCGCCACGGCCAGACGATCGATGCGGTCCAGCATCTGGCCCAGCGGATCGTCTTCCCCGACGGGCCCTCGTCCTCGCTGCGAGTCATGATCGACGCAAACGGCTACCGCGAGCGCCGCGCCGAGGCGCTGCGCGGGGAGGCCGATGACGCCGCCGACGAGGCGGTGCGCACCGGGCGCCCGGTCGAGCTCGACCCGCTACCGCCCTTCGAGCGGCGGATCGTGCACGAGTATCTGCGCGACCGTGGGGACGTCGAGACGCACAGCGAGGGAAACGAGCCCGACCGGTTCCTGGTCGTCTCGCCGCTCGAGCAGGCCTCAGAGCGTTTCACGTGAAATCCTCAGGCTCTGGTTGAGCCTGCGATGGTGACCCAGGCCGACGAGGAGAACGGCCTCGAGCGCCTGTTGGCGGCGTACACACTCGCCCCCGGCGCCGGCCGGGGCCTCGCAGTCCTGCTCGACCGCCTGGCAGCCGACGATCGTGCCCCGACGGCGGTCCGTGAACGCCGCGAGGTGCTCGACCGCCACATCGGCGATTCGCTGGTCGCGCTCGAGCTGCCCGCCGTCCGGCGCGCGCGCGCCGCGGCCGACCTCGGGTCCGGCGCGGGGCTCCCGGGCCTCGTGCTCGCCTGCGCCCTGCCGGCGGCCCGCTTCGCGCTGGTCGAGAGCCAGCGCTCGAAGTGCGACTACATCGCCTCGCTGGCGGGGGAGATGGGAGTGGCGAACGCGCGGGTAGTGTGCGCTCGCGCGGAGGCATGGCCCGAAGGCCTCGAAGCGCACGATCTCGTCACGGCGCGCGCGCTCGCGCCGCAGCCGGTCGTGCTCGAGTACGCGGCGCCCTTGCTCGCGCCCGGCGGGATGCTGGTCGACTGGCGCGGAGCGCGGAGCGCCGAGGAGGAGCGCGCCGCGGGGCGCGCGGCGGAGAGCCTCGGGCTGCAGTGCGTCGAGGTCCGGCGGGTGAAGCCGTTTCCGGGTGCGCGCAACCGGCATCTGCACTCCTTCGAGAAGGTCGCGGCGACGCCGCCTCGCTTCCCCCGCCGCCCCGGCATCGCGCGCAAGCGGCCGCTCGGCGTCTGAGCAGCGAAGCGAATGTCGGATTTTGCCGGGGAACGCGCGCCGGCCGTCCCCGCGCGCCGCTAGCGTCACGGGCGAATGGGAACGATCTACGCGATCGCGAACCAGAAGGGCGGCGTCGGCAAGACGACGACCGCAGTCAACGTCGCCGCCTGCATCGCCGAGGCGGGCTACCCGACGCTGCTCGTCGACGTCGACCCGCAGGCCAACGCGACCGTCGGCCTCGGCATCGAGCGAACCCGAAGCCCGGGCCTGTATGAGGTGCTGACCGGCGAGGCATCCGCACGCGAGGCGCTGTGCGCGACGCCGGTGAAGGGCCTGCAGGCGCTGCCGGCTGGGGCGGGCCTCGCCGGGGCGAACATCGAGCTGCCCCGGATCGAGGGCTTCGAGCAGCGCCTGCGCGAGGCGCTCGAGCCCGTGCGCGGGGACTTCTCCTATCTGCTGCTCGACTGCCCGCCGTCGCTCGGGCCGCTGACCGTGTGCGCGCTTGTTGCAGCGGACAAGGTGATCGTCCCCGTCCAGACCGAGTACTTCGCGCTCGAGGGGCTGGCCGGCCTGCTCGAGACGCTGACGCTCGTGCAGCGCGAGCTCAACCCGCGGCTGACGATCGCGGGCATGCTGCTGACGATGCACGACAGCCGCACGCGCCTCGGGCGCGACGTCGAGCGGGAGGTGCGCGAGCACTTCCCTGATCTGGTCTTCGACACGGTGATACCGCGGAACGTGAGGATCGGCGAGGCGCCCAGCCACGGGCTGCCCGTCACCCACCACGATCCGCACAGCGCCGGCGCGGAGGCGTACTTCGAGCTTGCAAAGGAGGTGGCCGCACGTGGCTAGGCCGAAGCCGGGGATGGGCCGGGGGTTGAGCGCGATCCTTTCGGTCTCGAGCGAGGGGGAGCGCGAGGACGCCGAGGAGCTGCGGCGCCTGCCGGTCGAGATGATCGCCCCCAACCCGCGCCAGCCGCGGCGCGACTTCGACGAGGAGGGGCTGGCGGCCCTCGCCGGCTCGCTCGGCGAGCAGGGGGTCCTGCAGCCTGTGCTCGTGCGCCCGCGGCGCGACGGCAGCTACGAGCTCGTCGCGGGCGAGCGGCGCTGGCGCGCGGCGAAGCTCGCCGGCCTCGAGGAGATCCCGGCGATCGTGCGCGAGCGCGAGGACGCCGCGGCCCTGGAAGCGGCGCTGATCGAGAACATGGCGCGCGAGGACCTGAACCCGATCGAGGAGGCACGCGCGTGCGCGGCGCTCGTCGAGGAGCTCGGGCTCACGCGCCAGGAGATCGGCCGCCGTGTGGGCCGCAGTCGCGTCGCCGTCTCGAATCTGGTGCGCCTGCTCGACCTCCCCGACGAGGCGATCGAGCTGATCCGCGAGGGCACCCTCAGCGAGGGTCACGGCCGGGCGCTGCTGCTCGCCGAGGACCACGTCGCGCGCCGCACGCTCGCGCGCGAGGCGGCGCAGCACGGCTGGTCGGTGCGCGTGACCGAAGACCGGGCGCGGGCGAGCAACGCGGATCCGTCGCCGCGGCGCCCGGCGCGCACGGCGCACCCCGACCAGGAGCAGGCGGCGGGCGAGATCGCAGCGGCGCTCGGTGCCGCCCTCGGAGCCGAGGTCCGTGTGCGCGCGAGCGGCTCGGGCTACCGCGCCGAGCTGGCGTTCGCGACGCCCGAGGAGGCGCTCGAGCTCGCCCGGCGGATCCGCCCCCGCGCGGTGGCCTGAGCAGCCTGTTCCGATAGTCGGAACAGTATGCAAGCGTCCGAGCGGTCGCGCCGGCGCCGCGGGCGGGATAACATGCCCTCCGAAGCGGGCGATTAGCTCAGTCGGTTAGAGCGCTTCTCTGATAAGGAAGAGGTCCCTGGTTCGAATCCAGGATCGCCCATCGCGACGCTCCCGTAGCCTCAGCACCTGATGCACGGCCGGCAGGATCCTCCGGGGCGCACGCGGGGCGGGAGCGCCCCGCGGCTCGCGCGTCGCAGGCGCGCGAGAGCGGTCCGCCGACGTCGCAGGGCCGCGCTCGCCTCCGCGCTCGTGCTGCTCGCCGCGCTGGTGGTCGTGCTCCTGTCGCGCGGCTCGCAGCACCCGGCGCACGCGGGCCCCGCGCCGCGCCGCGCCGCTGCCGGGAGCGCACCGAGGCCGGCTGCGCCCACACCCCCGAGGGCCTCGAGCGCCGCATCGGCGCCCGCCCCGCCCGTCGTCGCCCCGCTGGAGCTGCGCAACCTGCGCGAGGGAAGCCTCCCGCCGACCGTCGCGAGGCCCTCCGCTTCGACGCCGCTGTTCAGGTCGCTGATGGCCGCGTTGTGGGCGGGCGTCGTTGCGGGCTCGGTGCGCCCGGCGCTGCCCGCGTTCTTCCCGAAGGGCGCCTACGAGCAGCTGAAGGCGATCGCGGGCGCGGGCGAGGACTGGAGCGCCCGGCTCGAGCACGACTACGCGCTCGACCTCCTGGCCGCGCATCGCCTTCTCGGCGCCGGCGCGCGCGCCGCACGCCTGCTGCGCGTGGAGGCCGACCCGGGCTTCGCGCACTGGGTGCCGGCCGGGGTGTGCGACAACGCGATCGGGTACTACGAGATGCCCGGCGCGCGTGTCGTCTACAGCGCAGGCGGCGAGACGCGCTCGTTCGGGATCGCGTCGATGATCTCCTGGCGCGGCGTGTGGTACGTGGTCCACCTCGGGGCCGTGCTGCGCCCGGGCGCGGAAGGCGTGGTCGACAACCCCGGCCGGGGCGCGGGAGCGCCCGAATTCTCGGGCACCTGCTAGGCCACCGCGGGCGGCACGATCAGCACCGAGCACGGGGCGTTGTGCGCGACGCGCCGGCTGACGCTGCCGAGCGCGCGCACGCCGGCGCGCCGGCGGCTGCCGAGCACCACGAGCGTGGCGGGCAGCCTGCGCGCCGTCTCGACGATCGCGGCGTGCGCCCCGCCGTGCCCGAACACGACCTCGGCCTCGCGGCCGATGAGGCTCTGCAGCTCGCGCGCCTGCTCGAGCACGGCCTCGCGTGCGCCGTGCAGCGGCCCGAGCGCGTGCAGGAGCGTCAGCTGCGAGCCACGCTCGCGCGCGAGCCCCGCGGCCACCTCGAGCGGCTCCCGCGAGTCCTCGTGCCCGTCGCTCGCGAGCAGGACGCGCTCCTCGGCGGGCGCCCCGTCCACGCCGGGACGCGCGGCCAGCAGCGGCGTCGTGAACGACGCGATCGCCGAGTCCGCGACGCCCGCGATCAGCATCCCGCCGAGCCACGAGGACGCCGGCGGCCCGATCGCGAGCAGGTCGTGCTCGGCCGCCCAGCCGAGCACCACCTCGGCGGGAGGCGTCGCGGGCTCGACCTCAATCGTCGGGTCGACGCCGGCGCGCTCGGCGATCGCCTTCGCGCGCTCGACGATGTCCTTGGCCCGCAGCGGCCCGATCGCCGGTCCGCGGTGGTCGCCGGCGACCCTGAACGACGTCACCACCAGGATCGTCATGCGCCCGCCGCGAGCGAGCGAGGCCGCCTGTTCGATGGCGGCAAAGCCGCCGTCTTTGCCGTCGACGGCGCACAGCGAGCGGCCGAACACGGGCTCGCCGGTGCTCGCCCGCGGCGTGTGCACGGCCTGGCTCGGGTCTGAGGGCATATCCAGACGGTAAGGCCCGCGGGCCGCCCGCCGCGTCCGTCCTTTCCCGCACCGCGCCCCGGTAGTGGCCCGTGTCAACGCGCGCGGGGGACCCCGACCCGCGCGCCGCGCAGAGCGCGTACGGTGTCGGCAGTCCGATCACGACAAAGGGGAGGCAGCCCGGTGGGCGCGCCGCTGCAGGACGTCACCTTCGACGAGCTGCCGATAGGCCGCTTCCAGGACGTGCTGTCCGCGCGCCGCTGGCGCGAGGTGGCCGAGGCTGCGAGCCGCGCGGGCGGGGTGCTGGCCGGGCGCACCGTCTGGAACGTGAACTCGACGGCGCGCGGCGGCGGAGTCGCCGAGATGCTGCGCTCGCTGCTCGGGTACGCGCGCGGCATCGGCGTCGACGCACGCTGGGCGACGATCGGCGGCGAACCCGAGTTCTTCGCGCTCACCAAGCGGCTCCACAACAGGCTGCACGGCAGCGAGGGCGACGGCGGGCCGCTCGGCGATGCAGAGCGCGAGCTGTACGTTCGCGCGCTCGAACCCGGCGCCGCGGCGCTGCGCGAGCGGGTGCGCCCATGGGACCTGATCGTGCTGCACGACCCGCAGACCGCCGGGCTGATCCCCGCGCTGCGCGAGACGGGCGCGCGGATCGCGTGGCGCTCGCACGTCGGCTACGACGCCCCCAACCAGCTCGCGCTGCAGGCGTGGCGCTTTCTGCTCCCGCACATCCGTCACGCCGACGTGTGCATCTTCTCCCGCCCCACCTACCACTGGGGCGGGATCGACCCCGGCCGGCTCGAGTTCATCCATCCCTCAATCGACGCGTTCTCGCCCAAGAACATGCCGCTCGATCGCGCACGCGTGCTCTCGATCCTGGCCGCGAGCGGGATCCTCGACGCTCGCGCCGCGCCGGCTGGGGCCGGCGAGCCGCGGGGCCGGCGCGCCGAGATGCTCGAGGACGTGAGGCTGAAGCCGAGCACCCCGGTCGTGCTGCAGGTCTCGCGCTGGGACCGCCTGAAGGACCCGGCCGGGGTGATGGCCGGGTTCGCCGCGCACGTCGAGGGCGTCCACCTCGTGCTCGCGGGCCCCGCGGTCGAGGCGGTCAGCGACGACCCGGAGGGTGCGCAGGTGCTAGCGGAGACCTCCGAACGCTGGCACGCGCTCGTTCCCGCGGTGCGCGAGCGCGTGCACTTGGCGACGCTCCCGATGGAGGACCCGGTCGAGAACGCCCTGATCGTCAACGCATTGCAGCGCCACGCGCGCATCGTGTGCCAGAAGAGCCTGGCCGAGGGGTTCGGGCTCACGGTCGCAGAGGCGATGTGGAAGGCGCGACCGCTGGTGGCGAGCCGGGTGGGCGGCATCCAGGACCAGATCAACCACCCGGTCGACGGGCTGCTGATCGACGACCCGCGCGACCTCGCGGGGTTCGGCGCCGCGGTCAACCGGCTGCTCGACGACCGCGGCGCGGCGACACTGATCGGCCGCCGCGCCCGCAGCCGCGCGCGAGCGGAGTTCCTCGGCCCCGGTCACCTGATGCGCTACCTGGCGCTGTTCGAGCGGTTGCTCGCGGGCGCCGGCGCCGAGACGGCTCAGGCGCCGGCGGGCTCCTCGGCGGTCGAGGGCCCGTAGAGCGCCGAGCGGTCCAGCTCGCGCACCGAGGTCCTTCCCGTCAGCCCGAGCGCGACGTCGATGTCGGCGCGCATGACCGCCAGCACGTGGCGGACCCCCGCCTCGCCGCGCCCGGCCACGGCCCACGCCCACGCGCGCCCGAGCAGCACGGCGCGCGCGCCCAGAGCGAGCATCTTGACCACGTCGAGGCCGTTGCGCACGCCGCCGTCGGCAAGCACCTCGACCTCGCCGCCGACCGCGTCGACTACCGCGGGCAGCGCGCGCGCCGTCGAGGGGACCGAGTCGAGCTGGCGCCCGCCGTGGTTGGAGACGATGATCCCGTCGACGCCGGCCTGCACCGCCCGGCGCGCGTCCTCGGCGTCGAGCACGCCCTTGACGACCAGGCGCCCGTCCCAGTGCTCGCGGACCCAGGCGATGTCCTCCCACGTGACGCTCGGGTCGAACTGGGCGTCGACCCACTCGCGGAACGCCTCCGGCGTGCTCGCGCCCGGCACCGCCTTCTCGAGGTTGCCGAACGTCAACGGCTTGCCGCCGAGGCCGACCGAGCGCACCCAGCGGGGGTGCGAGACGAGGTCGAACGTACGCCGCGCGCGCGCCAGCGGCGAGCCGCCGCCGACGACGGCATTGCGCGTGTCGCGGTGGCGCGCGCCGACGACGGCCAGATCGATCGTGAGCACGAGCACCGGCGAGCGCACTGCGCGCGCGCGTGCCATCAGATCCTCCGCGTAGGCGCGGTCGCGCATCACATACAGCTGGAACCAAGGGGGCTCCGCGACCGCCGCGGCGACCTCCTCGATCGGGCAGATCGACACGGTCGACTCGACGAACGGCACCCCCGCGCGCGCGGCGGCGCGCGCTGCCTGCACCTCCGCGCGGCGCGCGAACATCCCGCACAGCCCGACCGGGCCGAGGATCACCGGCATCGCGAGCCGCTGCCCGAGCACCTCGGTCTCCTGCTCGCGCCGCGACACGTCGCGCAGCACCAGCTGCCGCAGCAGCAGCGCTCGCAGGTCATCGACGTTGGCGCGCAGCGTGGACTCTTCGTAGGCGCCGCCGTCGATGTAGTCGAACAGCTGACGGGGCAGCCGCCGCCGCGCCAGCTCGCGGTAGTCGAGCGCCGTTGCCGGCGTCAGTTCGAGCGGCCGATCGGGCCTCCTGAGCACGCGCGCAGCCTACACCGGCGCGAGCGACGGCGGAGCTCGGTGACGCCCCGGCGCGGGCCGAGCCGCGGGGGGAGCGGGTGGACGGGCGCCGCGCGCGCTCAGGCGGGCTGCTTGACGATCCGGATGTACGGCCGCGGGGACTCCCAGCCGTCCGGGTACTGCTCTTTGGCTTCGTCGTCGGAGACCGAGCCGGCGATGATCACGTCCTCGCCGGCGCGCCACTGCGCGGGGGTCGCGACCTTGTGCTTGGCGGTGAGCTGCAGCGAGTCGACCACGCGCAGCACCTCGTCGAAGTTGCGGCCGGTCGTCATCGGGTAGATGAGGATCAGCTTCACCTTCTTGTCCGGTCCGATCACGAACACGTTGCGGACGGTCTGGTTGTCGGCCGGCGTGCGCGAGAGCGGGTCGCCCTCGGTGCCGCCGGGGAGCATCCCGTAGAGCTTCGACACTTTGAAGTCGGCGTCGCTGATGATCGGGTAGTTCGGCGCCGTGCCCTGGGTCGCCTCGATGTCCTTGGCCCAGTCCTCGTGGCGGTCGAGCGGGTCGACCGACAGGCCGATGATCTTCACGCCGCGCCGGTCGAACTCCGGCTTGATGCTCGCCATGTAGCCGAGCTCGGTCGTGCACACCGGAGTGAAGTCCTTGGGGTGCGAGAACAGGACCGCCCACGAGTCGCCGATCCAGTCGTGGAAGCTGATCCTGCCCTCGGTCGTGTCCGCCTCGAAGTCGGGTGCCGTGTCGCCAATCTGAAGGCCCATCGATCGTCTCCTGAAGTTTCGGGGTGAGGATCCCGTCGCGCCGGCCGGCGCCAGGCTCATCCTCTCGACGAGGCCAGCCTACAACGCCCGCGCCGCATTCCCGGCGCGGGCGCTCGAGCGGGCGCGGGCGCGGGCGCCCGCGCCGCCGCGAACCGCTCCTCAGACGATGCCGCTCGGCCGTCCGCGCGTGCCCGGTTCCTGCACCGGGTGCGAGTTCGGCGGCACCGGCACGGGTGCGGGGCTCGTGCAGCTTTCTTCTTCGGACGACAGCGTGACCGTCGGGAGGTTCGGCTTCTTGGGGTTCGGCGGCGCTGCGAAGTTGAACGCGGAGGTCAGGTCGCCGCACGTCTCGCGGCGCCATTCGCTCAGGTTCGGCACCTCGACCCCGAAGCGCGTCTCGAGGAAGCGCAGCGTAGAGGTGTGGTCGAACACGTCCGGGCAGACCAGGCCCCCGCGCGTGAACGGCGAGACGACGAGCATCGGCACACGGAACCCGAGCCCGACCGGCCCCGTGATGCCGCCGTAGTTGTTGTTGATGTCGGGCACCGTCAGGTACTCGCCCGGCGTCCCCGGCGGCGCGGTCGGCGGTGCGACGTGGTCGAAGAAGCCGCCGTTCTCGTCCCAGGTGATGAACAGCGCCGTCTTCTGCCAGACCTTGCGGCGGCGGAGGAGGTTCTTGAGGACTTCCTGGACCACGCGCTCGCCGATCTTGGCGCTCGAGTTACCCGGGTGCTCGGTTTCGACCAGCGACGTGTCGATCCATGAGACCTGCGGAAGTTCGTCATGCAGGATGTCCTTGCGGAAGTCGTTCGGCCACTCCTGTTCGAAGGCGAGCGAGTTCAGGGTCGGGTTGTTGACGACGTTTTCGAAGAAGCCGAGCACGTTGTCCTCGAAACCGAACTCCCTGCCCGAGTAGACCTTCCACGTGATGCCCGCCGACTGCAGCGCCTCGACCATCGTCGGCCAGTGGAATTTGGGGCTTTCCCCGCCCACCGGGATGAACGTCGTCTCCACGAGGGGACCGCCGCCTTTGCCTTCCGGATCGAGCGTGCCGGTCATCGAGTACAGGCGGTTCGGATACGTCGGCCCGATCGTCGAGCAGAAGTAGTGGTCGCAGATCGTGAAGTTTTCCGCCAGCGTGTAATAGAAGTCGAGGTCGCTCTTCTCGTAGTAGCCCATCGTCGCCGAGCCCGCGCCGAGCCCGTCGTATTCGATGTGCGTGCGCACGAATTCGTCCATCGCGCCGTTGTTCCATGCTTTGTGCTGCGGCACCCAGCTGTGGGTGATGTCCGGCATGCACTGCGCCATCATGCCGGGGTTCAGGTGGAACGGCAGCAGCTTGCCTTCGTAGCCTGCGACCGGGTAGCCGGCCTGTTCGTAGACCGCCTGCGCCGCCGGGCTGCCGTAGCCCTCGACACCGCTGTAGGTGCCGAAGTAGTGGTCGAACGAGCGGTTCTCCTGGATCAGGATGATCACGTGTTCGATGTCGGTCAGTTTGCCGAGCGGTTTCGATTTCGCCGCCTGGGCGAGCTGCACCAGCGGGTCACTGCTGAGCGCGACCGCTCCCGCGGCGGCCCCCGCCTGGAGTATCTGGCGACGCGTAAGCCCCGAGTCCATCCCTGTTCCCTCCCTGCTCGTCGATCCGGTCGCGCCATTCCGTGACGGCGCGCCCGCTCACTGCGGAGCGCGCGGCAAGCATCCCCGACTGCCGCTCCTCTCCTGTGAAATGGACGATAACGGCTCGCACGAGAGCGCGCAAACGCTCAACCGCCCCTGATCCGCTCCCCCTTGGGGTCGAGCAGCGGCTCGCGCGCGAGCTCGCCCGGGACCCAGCGCCCGAAGATGTCCAGCTCGACGGCCGCTCCCAGCGCCACCTCGGCGGGCAGGTAGGCGTAGGCGATCGAGCGCTCCACGCTGTAGCCGTAGCCACCGCTCGTGACGCGGCCGAGCAGCTCCCCGTCGACCCGCACCGGCTCGTTGCCGAGCGCCACCGAGCGCGGGTCCTCGAGCACCAGGCAGCGCAGCCTGCGCGCGGGCTCGCCGCGCTGCGAGAGCGCCTCGGCGCCGAGGAAGCCACCCTCGTCCTTGACACAGAAGCCGAGGCCGGCCTCCCGCGGAGTGTCATCGGGCGTGATATCCGCGGCCCATACGCGGTAGCCCTTCTCGAGGCGCATCGAGTCGATCGCGCGGTAGCCGCCGGCGACGAGGCCGTGCTCGGCGCCGCCCTCCCACAGCGTGCGCCACAGGCCGGCGCCGTACTCGGTCGGGCAGTAGAGCTCCCAGCCGAGCTCGCCGACGAACGTCACCCGCAGCGCGCGCACCGGCACGTCGCCGACCGTCAGCTCGCGCATCCGCATGTAGGGGAAGTCGAGCGGGTCGGGCGTCAGCGGGGCGAGGATCGCGCGGGCGCGCGGCCCCCACAGCGCGAAGCACGCCCAGCGCGCCGTGACGTCGGTGCAACGGACGCTGCCGTCGCGCGGCGCGTGCCTGCGGATCCAGCTCAGGTCGTGGTTCCCGAAGGCCGTCCCGGTCACGATCGAGAACACCTCCTCCTCGACCCGCGTGACGGTGAAGTCGCACTCGATCCCGCCGCGTCCGTTGAGCATCTGCGTGTAGGTGATCGCGCCGACATCGCGCGCCACGCGGTTGTCGCACAGAACTTCGAGGAACTGCGCGGCGCCGGGACCCGATATCTCGAGCTTCGCGAAGGAGGACTCGTCGAACAGGCCGGCGCGCTCGCGCGTGGCGAGGTGCTCGGCGCCGATCGCCGGCGACCAGTGCATGCCGGCCCACCCGCGCGGGCGCAGCGCCTCATCCCCTGCGGCAGCGTTCGACTCATACCAGTTGACGCGCTCCCAGCCCGACTTCTCTCCGAACGCGGCCTCGTGCGCCGCGTGCCACGGATACGCGCTCGACGTGCGCAGCGGCCGTCCGGCGAGGCGCTCGTGGCCGGGATAGCGGATGTCGTAGTAGGTCTCATAGACCTCGCGCGTGCGCTTCAGCGTGTAGGAGGGCGAGCGATAGTGCGCCCCGAAGCGCCGGATGTCCATCTCCCAGAGGTCCTGCGAGGGCTCGCCCCCGACGATCCACTCGGCCATCGCCTTGCCGATCCCCCCCGCGCCGGCCAGTCCGTGCGCGCAGAAGCCCGCCGCCACGAAGAACCCGTCGACCTCGCTCTCGCCGAGGCAGAACTCGTTGTCGGGCGTGAACGCCTCCGGCCCGTTGATCAGCCGCGTGACCGTGATCTCGTCCATCGCCGGTACGCGCCTGCGCGAGTTGGCGGCGATCTCCTCGAAGCGCGGCCAGTCCTCCTCCAGCAGCCGCCCGTTGAAGTCGGCGGGCACCGCGTCGAGCAGGTCGGGCCCCAGCGCCCACGGTGCCGACTGGCGCTCGTAGCCGCCCATCACCAGACCGCCCCCCTCCTCCCGGAAGTAGATCAGCAGGTCGGGGTCGCGCAGCGTGGGCAGATGGACGATCTCCCCACCCGGGTGGGCGGGACTCCTATCCCGGAACGGCTGGGTAACGAGGTACTCGTGGGCGAACGGGACGATCGGCACGCGCACCCCGGCCAGGCGGCCGATCTCGGCGGCGTACATGCCTCCGGCGTTGACGACCACCTCCGCCTCGATCGGGCCCCACTCGGTCTGCACGCCGCGCACGCGGCGGTGGCCCGGCGCGATCTCGTGCACGTCGATCCCCGTCACGCGCGTGTGCGTGAACACCCGCGCGCCGCCGCTGCGGGCGCCGTCTGCGAGCGCGGTCGTCAGCAGCGAGGGATCGAGGTAGCCGTCGGTCGCCAGGTAGGAGCCGCAGCGCACGCCGTCGGTGACCATCAGCGGGAAGCGCTCACGGGCCTGCTCCGGGGAGATCAGCTCCAGCGGCAGGCCGAAGGTGCGCGCCCACGCGACCTGGCGCA
The DNA here is from genome assembly GCA_963782575.1 of uncultured Solirubrobacteraceae bacterium. Classification (GTDB taxonomy): domain Bacteria; phylum Actinomycetota; class Thermoleophilia; order Solirubrobacterales; family Solirubrobacteraceae; genus Palsa-744. Next base: position 123,832 of record CAWAKI010000007.1, read on the forward strand.
GCACCTCCTGCTCGCGCTCCTCGGTGCACGCGAGGCGGATGCCCCCGCACTCCACCCAGCCGCAGTCGAGCGTCCGGTAGAGCTCGACCGAGTCCATCATCATGCGCGTCAGCGGCAGGCTCGAGCGGAGCTGCCCGACCAGGCCCGCCGAGTGGAAGGTCGAGCCGCTCGTGAGCTCGTTGCGGTCGAGCAGCACGACGTCGGGCTCGCCGAGCTGGGCGAGGTGGTAGGCGATCGAGGCGCCGCCGACGCCGCCGCCGATGATCACGACACGGGCCCGGTCCGGAAGCTCGCGCGGCCGCACCATCGCTCAGCCCGCCACCGCCGCGAGGCGCTGCTCGATCGCGCCGCCTCGCGCCGCCTCGCGAAGCCTCGCGAAGTGGCGCTCGGCGTAGCCGGCGAAGTCGAACTCGAGCTCGGACACGTGGGACTGCATCACGCCCCAGGCCGCCTCGCGGACATCCGACAGCAGCCGCATCAGCGTCAGCCGCGCCCGCTGCGCCGGCGTCGGCTCGCGCTCGAGGTAGGCGGCCAGCAGGGCCTCGTCGGCCGCCTCGCCGAAGCCGTTGTTGACCGACAGGTTGCCGAGGTCGAACCACGGGTCGCCCATCCCCGCGTACTCCCAGTCGACCAGCATCGCCCGCCCGCTGCCGCGCTCGCGCACGATGTTGCCGGCCAGCAGGTCGTTGTGGCACGGGCGCGGCCTGCACGGCGGCAGCGCCGCCGCGATCCGCGCCGCCAGCTCAGAGGCCTGTCCGTACTCGGCCGGCGGCTCGCCGCCGCGCGAGGCGATGATGCGCTCGTAGTCGTGCAGCAGGCCGGGCACCGAGAACGACGAGGGCAGCTCGAGCCCCGACTCGTGAAACGTGCGCAGCGCCGCCGCCAGCTCGGGGGCGCGGGCCGCCAGCTGCTGCTCGCTGAGCGGCTCGCAGTCGAGCCAGCGCGTCACGAGCCCGCCCTCGAATCCGGCCGCCACCTCGGGGGCGATCCCGAGCTCGGCGGCGCGGGCGTTGGCCAGCCGCTCCCCCTCGCGGCTGATGCCGAGCAGCTCGGTGTCCTTGCCGTGCAGGCGCAGCACGTAGTCGCGCTCGCCGAGCCGGACCCGGAAGTTGCGGTTGGTGATGCCACCCTCAAGGGGAGTCGGTGCAGCGCCGACGGGACCCAGAGAGGGCTCGAGGCCTGCGAGGATTCCGTTCAGGTCGATGCCGTGCCCCCGTTGCTCGATAAGGCACACAACCTATACCTTCAACGCCGATGACCGGCCTAGATACGGTCGAGGACTCCGAGACGCCCCGCAGCGCGCAGGACCTGATCCGCGCCGCGGACCTCGAGGCCGCATCCGCTGCCCTTGCCTCCGTGGTCGCGCGCACGCCGGCGTTCGCCTCCCCGGAGCTGTCCGAGCGCATCGGCGGGCCGGTCTGGCTGAAGGCGGAGTGCCTGCAGGGCACCGGATCGTTCAAGCTGCGCGGCGCGATCAACCGCGTCGCCTCGCTCGGGGAGCGGGCGGCCGCCGGGCTGGTCGCGGCCAGCGCCGGCAACCATGCGCGCGCGGTCGCGCAGGCGGCTCGCACGCGCGGGGTCTCCTGCGAGGTCTTCATGCCGCTCGACGCCCCCGTCTCGAAGGTGCTCGCCGCACAGGAGCTCGGCGCCAGCGTGCGGCTCGACGGCGCCTCGATCGAGGACTCGCTCGAGCAGGCGCTGCGGCGCAGCGCCGAGTCCGGTGCCGCCTTCGTGCACCCGTTCGACGACCTCGACGTGATCGCGGGCCAGGCGACGCTGGGGCTCGAGCTGCTCGAGCAGGTGCCCGACCTGGCGCGCGTCGTGGTGCCGGTCGGAGGCGGCGGCCTGGCGAGCGGTATCGGGATCGCGCTTCGACGCGCTCGCGCGAGCGTCGAGCTCATCGGAGTCCAGGCCGCCGCGTGTTGCCCGTTCTTCGAGGCGCTCGTCGGAGGAGCCGTGCACGGCGCCGGCCAGGCCACGATCGCCGACGGGATCGCCGTCAAGCGGCCCGGCGAGCTGACGTTGCCGCTGCTGCGCGAGCTGCTCGACGAGCTCGTGATCGTCAGCGAGGACGAGATCGCGGACGCGATGGTGTTCCTCGCCGAACGCGCCAAGCTGGTCGCCGAGGGGGCCGGCGCGGTCGCCACCGCCGCGCTCATGAGCGGCGCTCTCGGCAGGCTGGGCACGCCGTCGGGCACCACCGTCGCGGTCGTCTCCGGCGGCAACGTCGACAGCGGGCTGCTCGCGACGCTGCTGCTACGTCACGAAAGCGAGGCCGGCCGGCGCGTGCGGATCTTCACGCGCGTGTCCGACCGCCCGGGGGCGCTGGCCGAGCTGCTGCGGCTCGTCGCGCTCGCGCGCGCGAACGTCCTCAGCGTCGAGCACGTGCGCGACGCGGTCCCGCTCCACGTGCGTGAGACGGGCGTCGAGCTCACGCTCGAGACGCGCGGTCCCGAGCACACCGAGCAGCTCCTCGGCGCCCTCGCCGCGGGCGGCTACGAGGCGCGCGTCGAGTAGCTACAGGGCGCCTGCCGCCGCCACGAACGCGCGCCAGCGCTCGCGTTCCTCGGTGCGGCGCGCGGCCGCCGGCCCGGGCTCGACCGTCCGCGGCGCGGGCAGCAGCGCCGCGCCCTCCAGGGGCGAGGCGATCGCGCCGGCGCCGACGCCCGCCAGCAGCGCCGCGCCGAGCGCCGTCGCGTCGGCCGCCGCGAGCAGCAGCGGCAGCCCGAGGGCATCCGCCTGGAGCTGCACGAGCGTCTCGTCGTTGCTGAGCCCGCCGTCGACGTGCAGGCGCTTGATCGGCACCGCGCGTGACATCGCCTCGACCACGTCGGCCACCCGCCAGGCGATCGCCTCCAGCGCGGCGCGGGCAACGTGCGCGGCGCGCACGCCGCCGTGCAGCCCGGCGATCACGCCGCGCGCGCCCGGCACCCACCACGGCGAGCCGAGCCCGGCGAGCGCCGGCAGCACGCGCACACCCGCGGTGTCGGGGACCCCCGCCGCGGCCGCCGCGAGCGCCTGAACGTCGGGAGCCAGGCCGAGCCCGCCGGCCAGCCACTCGAGCAGCCCGGCGGCGGTGAAGACGCCGCCGTCGAGCGCGTGCGCGACCTCGCCGATCGCTCCGTGCGCGTCCGCGCCGGCCCACGCGACCGTCGGCAGCAGCCCGGGCGCCCGCACCGGCCCAGCGGTGGGGGCCAGCACGAACACGCCGGTGCCGTAGGTCGCCTTCGCCTCGCCCGGGCTCACGCAACCGGAGCCCGCGAGCGCCGCCTGCTGGTCGACGAGCTGCGCGCCCAGCATCAGCGGCTGCGGCCAGCGCGCGCTGCGCAGCTCCCCGAGCGCGCCGAAGGTCGGCTGCAGGCGCGGCAGCCACTCGCGCCGCACCCCGAACATCTCGAGCAGGCGATCGTCCCAGTCGCGTCCGCCGAGCGCGAGCAGCTGGGTGCGCGAGGCGGTTGAGAGGTCGGTCGCGAACCGCCCCCCCAGCCGCTGCGCGAGGAACGCGTCGACCGTCCCCATGCGGAGCGTGCCCTGATCGCGCGCGCGGCGCACGCCGGCGTCGTGCTCGAGCAGCCAGGCCAGCTTGCCGGCCGAGAAGTAGGGATCGAGCGGCAGCCCCGAGCGCTCCGCTGCGGCCGCGTCGATCCGCTCGAGCAGCGCCTCCTGGCGCTTGTCCTGCCACACGACGATCGGCGTCAGCGGGCGACCCTCGCGCGCCTCCCACGCGAGCACCGACTCGCCCTGGTGCGCGAGCCCGGCCACGAGCGGGGACCCGTCGCCGGCCGCCTCGAGCACCTCGGCGACGGCGTCCTCGACGGCCTCGAGCACCCCTTCGGGGTCCTGCTCGACGAGGCCCGGCCCGGGGTGCGCACTCGCCACCGGCCGCCGCGCGTGCGCAACAGGCTGCAGGCGCGCGTCGAAGAGGGCGGCCTTGACCGCCGTCGTGCCCTCGTCGATCCCGACGAGCAGCGGCTCGGCGCTCACGCCCGCTCCGGGCCGCCGGGCTCGTGCTCGGCCGCGAGCCTCCACCACGCCGGTGCTCCAGGCGCGGGCGCCGGCGCGAGCGCGCGCGGAGCTCCGGGCCGGATCCCGGCGGCCTCGCACGCCATCAGCGCGACGCGCTCGCCGATCGCCGGCGCCGCCGAGAGCCCGGTCGAGCGGATCGCGGCGGCGTGCACGAGGCGCGGGAGCGAGCGCGAGGGACCGATGACGTAGTTGACGCCGCGGCCCGCCGGGCGCAGCCCGGCGTAGCTCGCGATCGGCTCCGCGCCCGCGAGCGCGGGCAGCATGCGGCGCGCGCGAGCGAGGATCAGCTCGGCCGCGTCGGGCTCGACGGACCGGTCGTGCTTGTCCTCGCGGTCCCGCGCCGTCGGTCCCGCGATCACGTGCCCGTCGACGGTCGGGAACACCAGCACCCCCTTGCCCGCGCTCGAGGGAACCGGCAGCAGGATCTCCGCGAGCTCGGCGCCGGCCGGCTGCTCGAACACGAGAAACTCGCCCTTGCGGGGGTATATCTCAAACGGCTCCTCACCCGCCATCGCTGCGATCTCGTCGGCCTGCAGCCCGGCGCAGTTGACGGCCGCCGCGGCCAGCACGCGCTCGCCGCCCGCCAGCTCGACGCGCACGCCGTCCCCTTCGGCGGCCAGCCCGCAGACCGGGCTCGCGGTCCGCACCTCGGCGCCGCCGGCCTGTGCGGCTGCCGCCAGCGCGCGCGTGAACGCGCCGGGGTCGGTGATCGCCTCGCCGGGCACCTCGAGCTCGTCCGCGCCGGCGCCGCCGGTGGCGAGCGTGTGCGTCTGGACGCCGTTGCGCGCCGCGCGCTCGGAGAGCTCGAGCAGTGCCGCGCGCTGCTCGGGGCCCTCGGCCCGCAGCCGTGCTCCGCATCGCTGAAACGGCACCGCGAGCTCGCCGAGGAGCCCCTCGCGGAGCTCGGCCGCGCGCAGGATCATCTGCGTCTCGAGCCCGCCCGGAATCGAATCGAAGCCGGTGTGAAGGATGCCCGAGTTGCCGCCGCTCGCGCCTTGCGCGAGCCCGGGCTGGGCCTCGAGCAGGAGCGCCTGCACCCCCGTGCGCGCGAGCGCGTGCGCGACAGCACAGCCGACGACCCCGCCGCCGACGATCGCGACCTGTGCGTCGAAGCGGGCCATGGCGCATCCTAACCCGGCACCAGGGGCCCGGCCGTGCGCGCCGCGCCCCCTAGGATCGGCATGTGCAGATCGCCCCGTTCGAGATCGAGCGCTACTACGAGCGCTGGGAGTTCCGCGCCGAGTTGATGCTCTCGAGCAGCGACTGCGAGTCGCGCCCGGTGGCCGAGCTGCTCGAGCTCGAGCCCGATGCGCTGCAGCGGCTGCTCGCGCTGCGGCTCGGCTACACCGAGGTTCCGGGCTCGCCGGAGCTGCGAGAGGCGATCGCCGCCCAGTACGAACACGCCGCGCCCGAGCACGTGCTCGCCCTGGCCGCCGCCGAGGAGGGGATCTTCCTCGCCTACCACGCGCTGCTCGGAGTGGGCGATCACGCGATCGTCGAGGCGCCCTGTTACGGCTCGGCACTGGAGGTCGCCCGCAGCACCGGCGCGGACGTGAGCCTGTGGGAGCGCCGCCACGGGGACGGCTGGGCGCATGACCTGGACGCTCTGCGAGGGCTCGTGCGACCCGACACACGGATCCTCTACATCAACTCCCCTCACAACCCGACCGGCACCCAGATGCCACGGGCGGTGTTCGACCAGGTCCTCGAGCTGGCGCGCGAGCGGGAGCTCGTGCTGCTCAGCGACGAGGTCTACCGCGGGCTCGAGCACGAGGAGGCCGAGCGGCTGCCGGCCGCATGCGACGCCTACGAGCGCGCGCTGTCGCTCGGGTCGGTGTCGAAGTCCTACGGCCTGCCGGGGCTGCGCACGGGTTGGCTCGCCGGGCGCGATCGGGCGCTGCTCGATCGGATCCGCGAGCTGAAGCTCTACACGACGATCTGCTCGAGCGCCCCCAGCGAGCTGCTGGCGGCGGTCGCGCTGCGGCACACGGAGGCGCTGATCGGCGCGAGCAGGCGCCTGGTGCTCGAGAACCTCCCGCTGATGAGCGCGTTCCTCGAGCGCCACCGCGAGCGCTTCGAGTGGGTGCCGCCGCGCGCGGGGCCGATCGGCTTCCCGCGCGTGCGGGCGGCCGAGGACGTTCGCGGCTGGTGCGAAGCGCTCGCCGAGCGAACCGGGGTCCTGCTGCTGCCGGGCTCCGTCTACGGGCAGCCCGCGCACGTGCGCGTCGGCTACGGGCGCGCGAGCCTGCCGCAGGCGATCGAGCGGCTCGACGCCCATCTGGCGGCCGGCGGCTAGAGCACCTTCGAGAGGAACGCGCGCGTGCGCTCGTTGCGCGGGCGCTCGAGCACCTCTCCGGGCGGCCCGGTCTCGACGACCACGCCGCCGTCCATGAACACGACGCGGTCGGCGACCTCGCGCGCGAAGCCCATCTCATGGGTGACGACGATCATCGTCATGCCGTCGCCCGCGAGGCTCTTCATCACGTCGAGCACCTCCCCCACGAGCTCGGGGTCGAGCGCCGAGGTGGGCTCGTCGAACAGCATCAGCTTCGGTTCCATCGCCAGCGCCCGCGCGATCGCGACGCGCTGCTGCTGGCCGCCGGACAGCTGCGCGGGATAGGCGTCGAGCTTGTCGCCGAGGCCGACGCGCGCGAGCAGCGTGGCACCCAGCTCGCGTGCCTGCCCGCGCGCGGCCCGCTTGACCCGGATCGGCGCGACCGTCACGTTCTCGATCGCGGTCATGTGGCCGAAGAGGTTGAAGTGCTGGAAGACCATGCCGATCTCGGCGCGCTTGCGCGCGACCTCCGATTCGCGCAGCTCGTGCAGCTTCCCGCCCTCCTCGCGGTAGCCGACCAGCTCGCCGTCGACCGACAGGCGCCCGGCGTTGATCTTCTCGAGGTGGTTGATGCAGCGCAGGAACGTCGACTTGCCCGATCCGGAGGGGCCGAGCAGGCACATCACCTCGCCCGGGGCGACCTCGAGGCTGACGCCTTTCAGCACCTCGTTGCGCCCGAAGCGCTTGTGCACTCCCTCGGCCCTGACCATCGTGGTGCTCAACGGTGCTCGCCCCCGCTCGGCCGGAAGTGCTCGCCCGGCTCCCGGAACGCGAGCACGCCGCGCATGACGCGTCCCGGCAACGTCTCTCCCTGCTCGCGCGAGCTGCCGCGCCCGTAGTGGCGCTCGACGTAGTACTGGCCCACGTACAGGATGCTCGTGCACACCAGGTACCAGATGCTGACGGTGATCAGCAGCGGGATCACCTCGTAGTTGGCCGAGTAGATCAGCTGGCCGGCGTACAGCAGCTCGGTGACGGTGATCACCGAGGCGAGCGAGCTCGTCTTCAGCATCGAGATCGTCTCGTTCCCGGTCGGCGGGATGATCACCCGCATCGCCTGCGGCAGGACGATCCGGCGCATCGTCTGCAGGCGCGTCATGCCGAGCGAGCGGGCGGCGTCGGACTGCCCCTCGTCGACCGAGATGATCCCGGCGCGCACGATCTCCGCCATGTAGGCCCCCTCGTTCAGGCCGAGCGCGAGGATCGCGGCGCGGAAGGCCGAGATCAGCGTGTTCGCATCCGGGTGGACGAGGTCCGGTGCGATGAAGGGCACGCCGAGGCCGAACCCCTTTGGGTAGAGGGCGGAGAAGTTGAACCAGAACAGCAGCTGCACCAACACCGGCGTGCCGCGGAAGAACCAGATGTAGAGCCAGCTCGAGCCGGAGATCAGCGGGTTCTCCGACAGCCGCATGACCGCCAGCACCACGCCGAGCGCGATGCCGATCGCCATCGAGATCACGGTCAGCTCAAGCGTCACCTTGAGCCCTTCCAGGATCCGGTGGTCGAACAGGTATTCGCCGACGACTTCCCACTGGAAGCCCGGGCTCGTCGCCGCCGAGCGGATCAGCGACGCGGCGACGACGAGGATTACGAACGCCGCGACCCAGCGCCCTGGGTGGCGGACGGGGACGGCCCGGATGTCCTCGGGCCGCCCCACCGCTCCGGTGTCCTGCGGCGAGGACACCGTTCCGCGATCAGCTGATCGCGCCGTTGATCTTCGGTTCGGTTATCGCTCCGTTCTGGATCCCCCACTTTTCGAGGATCTTCGTGTAGCGCCCGTCCGACATCAGCTGTTTGAGCGCCGCCAGCAGCGGCTGCGCGAGCCCGCTGTTCTTCGGGACGGCCAGCCCGTAGGGGGCGAACGCGTAGCTCTTGCCGATGATCTTAAACGCCCCGTGGGACTGCTTGACCTGGTAGTCGACGACCGGCGAGTCGGCCATGCCGACTTCCGCGCGCCCGCTGGAGACAGCGAGGTTCACGGCGTCCTGGCCGGGGAACACGAGCACGGTCACCTTCTTGCTCGAGCCGCAGGACTTGGCCTGCTTTTCGGCTTCTTCCTGCTCGACGGTGCCCTTCTCGACCGCGACCGACTTGCCGCACAGGTCGGCGATCGTGTTGACGCCCGGGTTCGACGAGACCTTCGCGTAGAAGGAGATCCCGGCGTTGTAGTAGGTGACGAAGTCGACCGTCTTCTGGCGTTCCTTGGTGTCCGTGAACGAGGAGGCGCCGAGGTCGTAGCGACCGGCGGCGAGGCCCGGGATGATCGTTTCGAAGTTCGAGTTGATGAAGCTGGCTTTCAGCCCCATCACTTCGGAGAGCGCCGTCACGAGGTCGGGATCCATGCCGATGATCGTGTGACCGTCCGGAGCGATGAACTCGTTGGGCGGGTACTGGGCTTCGGTGGCCACGTTGAGCGTCCCTTTGGACTTGATCGCGGCCGGCACCAGCGCGACGACCGACGGCACCGAGGCCGTCGTTTCGGTCGTCGAAGCAGTCGTCGACGTGGTTGACGTGCTGGAGCTGTTGTTGCTCGAGCCGCAGCCGGCGAGCACCAGCACGGCAAGCGCTGGCAGGCCGACGCGGGCGACCAGCTTGCTCATCGAAACCTCCTCCTCATCACAGGGAACACCCGGCCGGGAGCGGCCGGGGCCGGGCAAGTATAAGACCGCGCCCGCGCGCCGTAGCGTCGGTGCTCAGGCCGTCCGGGCCCCGGCGGCGTCCTGCGCCCCGCGCGCCGCCAGTGCGTTGCCGATCACCTCGGCGGGTGTCGGGCGGCCGAGCAGGAAGCCCTGGGCCTCCTCGAAGCCGAGCGCGGCGACCGCGCGCAGCTGGCGCTCGTGCTCGACCCCCTCGGCGACCGAGCGCAGCGACAGCGAGCGCGCGACGGCGAGGATCGCCAGCAGCGGCTCCTCGCCGTGTCCCGGCTGATCGAGTCTCGCTGTCAAAGTGCGATCGACCTTGAGCGTGCCCCCCGCGATGCAGCGTAGGTGCGCGAGCGAGGCCGCGCCGGTGCCGAAGTTGTCGATCGCGAGCGCCACCCCCAGCCCACGCAGCGCATCGAGCCGCTCGCACGCCTCCTCGCACTCGTCCGCGAGCGCGGGCTCGGCAACCTCGAGCATCAGCGAGCCCGGCGCGAGCTCATGGCGGCGCAGCAGCTCCCCGAGCCGGCCGGGCAGGCCCGCGTCGAGCAGCTGGCGGGCCGAGATGTCGACCGACATCCCGACCGCGTGGCCCTCGCGGCGCCAGTCAGCGAGCTGCTCGCAGGTGCGCTCGAGCACCCAGCCGCCGACCTCCTCGATCAGGCCCGACTGCTCGGCCAGGCCGATGAACTCGCCCGCCGCGAGGATCCCCCGCACCGGGTGGCGCCAGCGCACCAGTGCCTCGACGTGCTCGAACCTGCCCGAGGCGAGCTCGACGACCGGCTGGTAGAGCAGGAACAGCTGGCCGCGCTCGACCGCCCCGGCAAGCTCCTCGCGCGGCGAGCGCCGCTGCGGGGCGTGCTCGGGGTGAGAGCGGTGGGGAACCGTGCGGACGCTCACATTCGCTGATCGGAGCGCCCGCGCGGGCGCGCGTGTGTGGGCGCTCGAGCTGGACGGATGGACGGCCGTCCAGCGGGCTAAGGCAACCGCGGCTCGCTGCCGATGAGGCCACGTGACCATGATTGCCCGCTCGCTCGCGCGACCCGCCCGCGCAGACTCCCGGGGCCGCATGCTCCGCATCGCGCTGGGCGCCCTGCTGGCCGCACTGCTGATGCTCGCGCTCGCGGCGCCGGCCGGCGCGGTGATCGAGGAAGTCGAAGCCGCCCGCGTCGGTCTGCAGCCGCGCAACGAAACGACGCTGATGATCGGGGAAAACGAATACTCCCCGAGCGGCGCCGTCGTGAAGCGGCCGGCGGTCTCGCAGTTCGGCAACAACAGCGGCAACGCTGTACTGCACGGCACGAAGGTCTACGGGATCTACTGGGACCCGAACAACACGATGCACCACGAATGGACGATCAAGATCGATCAGTTCCTGCATCGTCTCGGCGCATCCAGCGGGAGCCTCGAAAACATCTACGCGGACCTCGGCCAGTACCGCGACCGCTCGAACACCGGCGCCTCATACCAGACGGTGTTCATGGGCGCCTACCACGACACGTCGCATTTCCCGGCGGTCGCGGGCTGCACCGACCCTGCCCCGCTGGTGGAAGGCCAGCAGATCTGCCTCACCGACGCCCAGGTGCGCGAACAGCTGCAGTCCTTCGTCACGACTCACGGGCTCCCCACCGGGATGAACACCGTCTTCTACGTGATGACGCCGCCCGGCGTGACCGTTTGCCTGGACAAAACCGCCGAACACTGCTCCGACTACAGCGTCTCCAAAGCCGAAGCCGAAAACGGCGAACGCGAAAGCACGAGCTTCAAGAACGGCTTCTGCAGCTACCACGGCGACATCAACACCGACAACGCGCCCGAGGGCGACGCCAAAACGATCCTCTACGGCGCGATCCCGTGGACTGCCGGCTACTCCGGCTTCCCCGAAGGCTTCCTGCCGAAAGCTTTCGACTACGTGCAGGCGCAGTCCTGTCAGGACGGCGGCTGGAACCCCACCGAACACTTCGAGCGCTACGAGCATGCGAAAGAACCCGACAAGGGCGAACAGGAAATCCTGAACGGAGAAAAGGGCACCCCGGAAGAACGCCACGCGCTCGAAGAACGCATCCGCCTCGAAGAACCGCACCAGCAGGAGCCCAACCAGGAAGGCAAAGCCGAAGAAGCCGACTTTGGCGCCGGTCTTGCCGACCTGACCGTCAACCAGATCGCGGTCGAGCAGGCGAACATCGTCACCGACCCGCTGCTCGAAAGCTGGCACGACCCCGAAGGACGTGAGGTCACCGACGAGTGCCGCAACACGTTCGCCGGTACGGTTGGGGCCTCCGGTGGGGAAATCGGCGGCGCCGCCACCGCCGACGAACACACCGAAGCGGGCACGCTCTCCAACGAGCATTTCGGCACCGCGGACGAAGTCGGCGTCGGCAGCTACTACATCAACAACGCATTCAGCCTCTCGACAGGCGGGTGCGTCGGCGGCGCGGCCGAGGTCGCCCGCTTCACGATCCCGGACCCCGTGAACGTGGACGAAATCGTCGGCGTCGACGGCATGGAGTCGACCGTCCAGCTGATCAAGGGCGAGGCTTTCGGCTTGACGGGCCTGCCGACCACCACCTACGCGAAATTCTCCTGGAACTTCGGCGACGGCACGCCCGAAGTCACCGGCTACGCGCCCGGCGCACCGCCGTGCGAATCGCCCTGGCTCAGCCCCTGCGCGGCGGCCGCGTTCCACCTGTACTCCTACGGCGGCACCTACAAGGTCACCCTGATCGTCACCGACGTCGCCGGCAACGTGTCGGTTGTCACCCACGACGTGACCGTGAACGGGCCTCCGGCCCCGGCCGTGACCCCCGGCAGCGCAGGCGCCTCGCCCGGCTCCTCGGGCGGCTCGAAACCCGGCTCCAAGGGGGGCACCCCGATCGTGGCACCCGTGGCCGCCGCCGTGGTCGCCTCGCACTCGCTGCGCAAGGTCGTCCACAAGGGCCTGGTCGTCAACTACTCGGTCAACGAGAAGGTCGCCGGGCACTTCGAGGTGCTGATCAGCGCGGCCCTCGCGCACAAGCTGAAGCTCGGCGGCGCCCCCGCCGTCGGCCTGCCCGCCGGCACCCCGCCCGAGGTCGTGATCGCCAAAGCGTTCCTCGTCACTACGCGCGGCGGCCACAGCACGATCGTGATCCACTTCTCCAAGCGCACCAACGAACGTCTCGGCCGCGCCGGGCGCGCCTCGCTGATGCTGCGGCTGATCGTCCGCGACGCGGCCTCGACCAGCCCGCAGACGGCGACCGTCCTCAGCTCCGCGACGCTCGGGCGCTGAGCGCCCGCCCGCTCACTCCGGCGGGTCGCGTTCGCGCTTGCTGCGTGCCTTCTTGCTGAACACGAGGCGCCACACCAGCACGAGCAGCACGTAGCCGAACACGATCGAGACGATCGAGAGCACGTCGAGGCCGGTGTTGCTCTGCGTGGCGGATTCGCCGTCGAGCGCCGGCGGCGGGTGAAGCAGGGCGGCCAGGTGCGACACGCCTGCGCCTCCTAGAGCCCCGGCCAGTGGCGCACGACGTAGCCGCTGTTGTCGGTCGAGCCGACCAGCCAGCGCGATGCGTACACGCCGCTGCGGCCTGCGGTGTCGTACAGGATCCCGTCCACGTACATGTAAGTGTGACCGGCGTCCGCGTACACCGTGATGTAGCGGCCCGGTCCCGCCGCGCCCCACTTCTCCAGTTCGCCCGAGGTCTCGGGCTGGCTCAGCAGGCCCCCGGCGGCCAGCGCGTAGCTGACCGAGCCCGAGCAGTCATACGCGTTGTCGACGAACGACGCGTGGCCGCCCCCGTACACGTACGGGAAGTCGGCGATCTCGTTCGCTCCGGCCACCACCTTCTGCACGGCTTCCGGCACGCCCGAGGGGATCGGGAGCGCGCCGCTGCCGCCGATCGACTGCCCGCCGGGCACCGGCGCCAGCTGGGTCTTGCTGGTCTGGCGCGCGCTGCGTTCGACCGCCTGCATCTGCGAGAGCTCGGCCTTGACTTCGGCGTCGGAGGGAGCACCGGCCGCGACGACGGCTTCGCCGGCCTTGCGCGGCGCGGTCGCCGCCACGTGGTGAACCGAGGCGGGCGCCGGGTAGCTCGAGGATTCCAGCGGGTCCGCGACCTCGTGAGCCGTGGCGGCGCGCTTCTGGTAGCTGGCGCCGACGGCCGGTCCGGCAGCTATCCCGGCACCGCCGGTGGCGCCGCCCCCCGTGTCGGACTTACCCGAGCCGCCGCAGCCCGCGAGCACGGCTGATACCAGCAGGGCGCCGCACAGCGCCCTCCCGATGCGGGGGGAGGCCATCGACCGAAGGCTAGCGTGGGCGTCCGCCCCCGCGTGCCGCTACCCTGATGCGATGCCGGAGGAAGCCAGCGCCGTGGAGTTGCGGCCCCACGCACGCGTGCTCCACGGCATGCGCCGGCCGGCCAACTGGCTGCAGCTGGTGCGCTTCGGCTTGGTCGGCGGCGTCGGCTTCGTCGTCAACATCGCGGTCTACACCCTGTTCGTGCACGGGGTCGGGGTCGAGTACCGCGTCGCCTCCGTGCTCGCGTGGCTGGTGGCGGTCGCGAACAACTTCATCCTCAACCGGCACTGGACGTTCGACGCGAGCGGCGGGCTGGCGCGCTTTCAGGCGCTGCGGTTCCTGCTCGTGAGCCTGGCGGCCGAGATCCTCAGCCTGCTGCTGCTGACCCTGCTCGTGCAGGGCGCGGGCCTATCGAAGGTGCCCGCGCAGGCGCTCGCGGTCGCGGCCTCGATGCCGCTGAACTTCCTTGGCAACAAGCTCTGGAGCTTCCGCGCGGGCGTCTGAGCAGAGCCCTCCCGGCCTGCCCGCCGCGTCTGGCTCGCGGCCGCGCAGGAGCCGCCTGGCGGGCGCAGAATCGGCACCTATACTCTGACTTTCGGCCCCATCGGAGGATCCTCGTGCAGGAGATGGTGATCTACGGCGTGAGCTTCGACATGGTCGGCAAGCAGCCGATCGTGCTGCTGAAGACCGTCGACGGCAACAAGTTCCTGCCGATCTGGATCGGGCACCCCGAGGCCGCGTCGATCCTGATGAAGCTGCAGGGGGCCGGCACGCCCAGGCCGATGACGCACGACCTGATGTGCGACATCCTCGGCGAGCTCGACGTGAAATGCACGCAGGTGTCGGTCACCGAGCTGCGCGAGAACACGTTCTTCGCGTCGATCACCCTCAGCGTCAACGGCCGCGAGCTCGAGATCGACTCCCGCCCGAGCGACGCGATCGCGCTGGCTGTCCGATCCGGTGCCCCGATCTACGCCGCCGAGGAGGTCATCTCGGAGTCGGCGATCGAGTTCGAGCACGACGTCGAGGAGTCCGAGGACGTGGTCGAGAAGTTCAAGGAGTTCCTGGACCAGGTCTCGCCAGAGGACTTCGCAGCCGGCGACTCCTGAGCGGCGCCGGGCGGCGTACGGCTCAGTGAACCGCCGGCGCGGCCCGCCTGGTGAACGCGCTGTCGAGGATCCGTCCGACCAGCTCGTCGAAGTCGACGCCGCCGGCGTCGGCCGCCTGCGGGAGCAGGCTCGTCTCGGTCATGCCCGGGACGACGTTGGTCTCGAGCACCCACAACTCGCCGGTGTCGTGCTCGAGCATCAGGTCGACGCGCGCGACGCCGTGGCAGCCGAGCAGCGCGTAGACCTCGAGCGCGAGCCGCTGGGCGCGCTCGGTGACCTCCTCGGCGAGCTCGGCCGGGCACACGAATGTGGTGCTGCCGATCTGGTAGCGCGACTCGTAGTCGTAGAAGCCCTCGTCGCGGGGCACCGCCTCGACGACCGGCAGCGCCTGGGGCCCGTCCTCGCCGTCGAGCACCGACACGGCGAGGTCGCGCCCGCGGATGTGGCGCTCGAGCACGATCGTGCCGTCGTAGGAGAACGCGCCGACCATCGCACCGGGCAGCCCGGCCGCGTCGCTGGCGAACTTCACGCCGAGCGCCGAGCCGCCGTGTGAGGGCTTGACGACCAGCGGGAAGCCGAGCTCGTCCTCGATGCGCTCGAGCGCGGCGGCCGCGCCCAGGTCCCGGATCGAGGTCTCGCGCAGCGTGTGGAACGGGGCCGTCGGGATGCCGGCCTCGCGCATCAGGTGCTTGGCGAGCGCCTTGTCGGTGCAGCGCGCGCACGCCGCCGGGGCCGAGCCGGTGTAGGGCAGGCCGAGCGCTTCCATCAGCGCCTGGATCGTTCCGTCCTCGCCCTCGCGCCCGTGCAGGGCGACGAACACGGCGTCGGGCTCGAGCGCCAGCAGCTCGCCGGCGAGGCCCTCGCCGGCATCGATCCCGTGCACCTCGTGCCCGGCGCGCGCGAGGCCCGCCTGGACCTGGCCGCCGGAGCGCAGCGACACGGCGCGCTCCAGCGAGCGCCCGCCCTTCAGCACGGCCACCTTGCGGGGGCCGCTCATCGGTCCTGGCGGCGGCGGTCCCCGTCGGCGTCGTGGCGGCGCGGCAGCGCGACCACGTCGGCCAGGGGAGCGCCGGGGCCCTCCTGCTCGGGCCGAGCCCGGGGGCTCGCCGTCCCGCGGGCGCCCGGGGGCCCGCTCAGCGAGCCGAGCAGGCCGACCTGCTCGCGGATCGCCCGGCCGATGCGCCGCACGCCCTCGCGGATCTCGTGCTCGGGGACGCCCGCGAAGTTGAGCCGCATCGAGGAGCCGCCGCTGCGGCCGTCCATGTAGGCGGCGCGGCCCGGGACGAACGCGACGCCCTCGCTGTCGCGCGCGAGCGCGAGCAGGTCGGTCGTGTCGATCCGCTCGTCGAGCGTCGCCCAGATGAACAGGCCTCCCTGCGGGCGCGTCCAGCTCGCCGCCTCGCCGAAGTGCTCCTCAAGCGCCTCGAGCATCGCGTCGCGGCGGGCGCGGTACAGGTCGCGCAGCCCGTGCACGTACTCGAGCCAGCCGCCGGCACGGCGGAAGTAGGCCGCCACGAACATCTGCGTGACCGGCGAGGAGCACAGGTCGGCGCCCTGTTTGGCGAGGTTGAGCTTCTCGAGCACCGGGCGCGGAGCGACCGCCCAGCCGAGGCGCAGTCCGGGCGAGAGGATCTTCGAGAAGGTGCCGAGGTAGATCACGAGGTCGGATGCCCCGCCGCGACCGACGGCCCCGGCGTCGAGCGAGTACAGCGTCGGCAGTGGATCGCCCTCATAGCGGAGCAGGCCGTACGGGTTGTCCTCGAGCACGAGCAGCTCGCGCTCGCGCACGACCTCGATCAGCCGCCGCCGGCGCGCCAGCGACATCGTCACGCCGCCCGGGTTCTGGAAGTTGGGGATCGTGTAGACGAACTTCGGCCGCCGGCCTTCGGCGGCCAGGCGGTCGAGCATGCTCTCGAGCGCGTCGATCGGCATCCCGTCGGAGTCGATCTCGATCTGCACGACGTCTGCCTGGTAGGCGCTGAACGTCGGCACCGCTCCCGGGTAGGTCGGCGCCTCGGCGACGATCACGTCGCCGGGGTCGATCAGCGTCTTGCAGACCAGGTCGAGAACCTGCTGGCCGCCGGTCGTGACGATCACCTCGCCCGGGTCGACGAGCGTGCCCTCGGCGGCCATCACCTCCGCGATGCAGGCCGCCGTCGCCTCCATCCCCTCGGTCGGCCCGTACTGCAGCGCGCGCGCCGTCGACTCGTCCGCGACGTCGGCCATCAGGCGCGCGTAGAGGTCCGGCGGGAAGGTCGAGGTGTCGGGCAGCCCGCCCGCCAGCGAGATCACGTCAGGCCGCTCGGTGAGCGCCATCATCTCGCGCATCGCCGAGCTCTTCATGCCGCGTGTGCGGGTCGCGAACAGCGCCTCATAGCGCGCCAGCTCGTGCGCCGTGTGTCCCGGCCCGCGTCCTGTGCCGCCTGCGCTAGTCGACCGCTCCATCTGGATGTCCTCTCGATTCGCCGCCGCGGGCCTCGGACCTGGGACCGCAACCGCCCTCCCGGGCGTGTCGTCTATCGTCCTGCCGACCGGCGCGTGCCTGCCAGGCACGGTAGCGCACCCCCGCCGGGGCGGACACCGCGACGCACCCGATGAACGGCCTCTTCTTCTACATAGGGCTCGGCGCCGGCTTGGCGGCTGCCTGCGGACTGCGGCCCTTCCTGCCGCTGCTGCTCGCCGGCGCGCTCGGCTCCGCGAACGCGCTGGGGGTGAGCTTCAGCGGCAGCTTCCACTTCCTCGAGCTCGGCTGGTGGCTGCTGGTCGTCGTGCTCACTCTGGCGGCGTCCTACGCGCTGCAGCTCGGGCTCGGAATGGCCGCCACCGCCGACCCGCGCTCGCCGGGCTCGGCGCCGCTCGCGGCGGCGATCGCGGGACTCGCATGCGGGGCCGGCGCACTGCTGTTCGCCGGCACGCTCGCCGACCACGGCGACGCCTGGTGGCCCGGGCTCCTCGGCGGACTCGCGATCGCGGCGCTCGCGCAGCTGGCCAGCGGCCCGGTGATCGCCGGGGCCCGCGGGCGCCTGCCGGATCGCGCGGCGCGCGAGGCGCTGACCGTGTATCTGGATGCCGCGGCGCTGCTGGTCGCCGCGCTCGTCGCGCTGCTGCATCCGCTCGGGTACGTCGCGCTCGCACTGCTCGCGTGGTTCGTGCTGCGGCGGCGTGCGCGCTCCGGCGAGAAGTACGCCGGGCTGCGCATCCTGGGCCGCTGATGGCCCGGACCCGAGAGCGCCCGCCGAAGCTCGTGCTGTGCGTGATCGATGCGATGGCGCCGGAGATGCTCGAGCGCACGATCGCCGCCGGCGCGGCGCCGGTGCTGGCGCGGCTCGTCGACGAGGGCGTCTACGTGCCCGACTGCGTGGCCGCGTTCCCGTCGGTGACGCCCGTGTGCGCTGCCTCGATCGTCACGGGCCGCGGCCAGGACGAGCACCTGATCCCGGCGATGAACTGGTTCCACCGCGACGAGGACCGCTACGTCGAGTACGGCTCGAGCTTCCGCGCGGCGCAGCGCTTCGGGATCGCGCGCCAGCTCACCGACACCGTCTACAACATGAACCGCGCGCATCTCTCCGGGGAGACGCTGACCGTGTTCGAGAGCCTCGACGACGCGGGCGTGCGCACGGCCGGTACGACCTACCTGATGTACCGCGGCCGCTACCGCCACGAGCCCCAGCGCGACACCGCCCTGACGCGGGTCGCCGCCAGCCTGATGCGCCATGCGGTGATGGGCCCGCGAGAGCTGTTCTACGCCGACATCTTCGCCTCGCGGCGCACCGGCTGCCGTTCGGTGCTCGGGATGCCCGGCGTACGTGACCGCCACTCCGGCTGCGTCTCGGCGCACCTCGTCGAGCACGACCTGTTCGACTTCCTGCTGCTGTCGCTGCCGGACAACGACTGGTACTCCCACAAGCGCGGTCCCGAAGCGCAGCTGCAGTCGATCGCTCAGGCCGACCTCCAGCTGGCGCGCGTCGCGGAGGCCGCCGGCGGCCTCGACGCCTTCCTGGCCGAGCACGCGATGATCGTGATGGCGGATCACTCGCAGGCGCCCGTCTCGGCGGCGGTCGACCTCCAGGAGGCGCTCGGCGAGCTCGGGGTGCTCGGGCCGAGCCGCGGTGGGCGCGACCGGCAGGGCGCGCGCGCCGAATCGGTCGAGTCCCGGATCGCGGTGTGCCCATCCCAGCGCGCGGCGATGGTCTATGCCCTGCACGACACCGAGCGCGACGCGATGCGCGCGTCGGTGGTGGCGCTCGCCCACGGCATCGAGGGCGTCGACCTCGTGATGTGGCTCGAGCGGGACGCGCACGAGGTCCCGCGCGAGGGCGTGATCGCGAGCTTCGAGCGCGGCGAGCTGCGCTTCGCCCCCGGCGGCGAGCTGCGCGACCGGCGAGGGCGCTCATGGAGCGTCGCGGGCGATCTCGACGTGCTCGGCGCGCGGGTGCGCGACGGTGTGTTCGCCAGCGACTCCTACCCGGACGCGCTCGCGCGCGTGTGGGCGGCGCTCTCGTGCCCGACCTCCGGCGAGGTGCTGCTGTCGGCCACGCCCGGCTTCGAGTTCTTCGACTGGGGCGGCCAGGCGCACGTCGGTGGCGGCAGCCACGGCTCGCTGCACGCGAGCGACTCGCTCGGCGCGCTCGTGCTGCACGGCATCGACGGTCTGGACGGCGCGGGCGAGGAGCGCTCGTGGTCGATCGCGGACGTCGCGCCGCTGGTGCTCGCGCACTTCGGCGTGGACGCTGCGCCTGACGGCTGAACGCTCACGTAATCTCGCAGTGATGCAAGGCCGCTTCACGCCGTTCCTGCTCGTGATCGCCTGCTGCCTCGGGCTCGCCGGCGCCCCGGCCGCGCTCGGCGCGGGCACCTCGCAGAAGCAGTCCTCGGTCGGCGCGAGCACCTCGCAGACGGAGGGCTCGCAGGACAACGCCTATCAGGAGAGCTCCATCTCCTCGGTCCGTTCGGTGCTCTCCTCGCACAGCGCGACGCTCGTCGCCCCGCCCGGGGCACCGATCCCGGTGCCGCCCTCGAACGTGCCGCCGGCCGGGCGCCGGCTGTCGGCCGACCAGGTGCTGAAGATCGCCGAACGGCTGCCGAAGATGCGCGCCGTGCGGGCCGAATACCCCGGCTCATACGGCGGCGCCTATCTGAAGGCCCGACTTCCACTGGCAGGTGAGCTTCTTCTCCCGCAACGGCAAGCAGGAGATCGGCCAGGTGCAGATCGCCGACCTCAGCGGCCGCGTGATCGAACAGTGGACCGGCTTCCAGGTCGCCTGGACGATGGCGCGCGGCTATCCGGGCGCCTTCGGCCGCCACTCGAACGCGCTGTATGTGTGGCTGCCGTTGTGCCTGCTGTTCCTGCTCCCGTTCCTGAACTTCCGCCGGCCGTTCTCGCTGCTGCACCTCGACCTGCTGGTGCTGCTGTCCTTCTCGGTCTCGCTGGCGTTCTTCAACCACGCGCACATCTACGCCTCGGTGCCGCTCAGCTATCCGCCGCTCGTCTACCTGCTGGCCCGCATGCTCGCGCTGATGCGCCGCGGGCGCCGGCCCGGCGCACGTGAGCCGCGGCCCGCTGCGGCTGCTCGTGCCGGCTCGCGTGGCTGGCGATCGCGCTCGTGTTCCTGATCGGCTTCCGCATCGCCCTGAACGTGACCGACTCGAATGTCATCGACGTCGGCTACGCCGGGGTGATCGGCGCCGAGCGGATCTCCGACGGGCGGCCGCTGTACGGCAGCTACCCCGTCCGACAACGAACACGGCGACACCTACGGGCCGGTCAACTACGAGGCCTACGTGCCGTTCGAGCAGGTGTTCGGGTGGAGCGGCACCTGGGATGACCTGCCCGCGGCGCACGCCGCGGCGATCTTCTTCGACCTGCTCGCCGCCGCGCTGCTGTTCCTGCTCGGCCGCCGCCTGCGCGGCCCGACGCTCGGGATCGTGCTCGCCTACGCGTGGGTTGCGTTCCCGTTCACCTTGTTCGCGCTGGAGAGCAACAGCAACGACGCGCTCGTCGCCGTGTGGTGCTGGCCGCGCTGCTCGCATCGAGCTACCGCAAGGGGCCGCTGCCGCGCGTCAGCGGTGCGCTTCGCGGCGCTCGCGGGCCTGACGAAGTTCGCGCCGCTGGGGCTCGCGCCGCTGCTGGCCACCGACGCGGCTGCGCGCAGCTGCCGCGCACGGCGGCGGCCGTGGGCCTACGTGCTGCTTCCTCGCTCGGCTTCCTGGTGATCGGCGCACTCGCGCTTGTCGCCGGCGCTCGCCCACGACAGCCTGCACGAGATCTACGAGCGCACGATCTCCTACCAGGCCGATCGCGGCTCGCCGTTCTCGATCTGGGGCCTGTACGGCGGGCCGACCGCGCGGCACGTCGGCCGAGGTCGCCGCGGTCGCGCTCGCGCTGCTGCGTCGCGCTGGTGCCGCGGCGCATGGACCTCGTCGGCCTGGCGGCGGCCTGCGCGGCGATCCTGATCGCGATCGCAGCTGGCGCTCGAACACTGGTTCTACCTGTACATCCCGTGGTTCTTCCCGCTCGTGATGCTGGCGCTGCTCGGGCGCTTCTCGGCTCCGCTCAGGGCGTCCGCGGGCGCGGCATCAGAAGCTGCTCGATCGAGTCGGCCCGAAGCCGTGCTGAGCAGCTGATCAGCACCCCCATCAGCCACGGGTCCTCCTCGGAGGTCTCGAAGCGGACCGGCATCTGCGTCAGCAGCGACTCGATCGCCTGCTCGCGCTTGACGCCGATCACGCCGCCGCGCGGGCCGGTCATGCCGACGTCGGTGATGTAGGCGGTCCCGCCGGGGAGCACGCGCGCGTCGGCGGTCGGCACGTGCGTGTGCGTGCCGACGACGGCCGTCACGCGCCCGTCGAGGTGCCAGCCCATCGCGACCTTCTCGGAAGTCGCCTCGGCGTGCACGTCCACGAGCATGTGATCGACCTCGCCGATCTCGCCGAGCGCGGCCTCGATCTCGGTGAAGGCCGAGCGCCCCGCGCGCAGGTACAGGTTGCCGCTGATGTTGACGACCCCGAGCCGCAGGCCGTCGCGCTCGACCACGCACGCGCCGCGGCCGGGCTGGCTGCGAAGGAAGTTCGCCGGGCGGATGATGCGCTCATGGCTGTCGAGATACGGGTAGATCTCTCTCCGGTGGTAGGTGTGGTTGCCCAGCGTGATCACGTCGACGCCGGCCGCGAACAGCTGGTCGGCGTTCTTGGGCGTGATGCCGAGACCGCCGGCGGCGTTCTCGCCGTTGACGACCACGAACGTCGGGTCGTAGCGCTCGCGCAGCGGCGGCAGGCAGTCGAGCAGCGTCTGGCGGCCGATGCCCCCGACGACGTCGCCGACGAACAGGATCCGCGCCTGCGCGCCCGGCGCGCCGCGGGCTCCGTCGGCGTCCGCGCGGGCTCCGAGCGGCGTGGGGGACGCCTCGGGCTCAGCCATACTCTGGAGATGATGGGAGCCACGTGAGCGGGGTCTCCGAGAAAGCTCCGGCGGCGGCTCCGCCCGATGCAGAGGAGCGCGAGCTCGCCGACGCCGAGGCGGCCACGGCGCCGCCGCAGACTGCGCGCGTGGTCGTACCGCGCTGGATGCAGCTGGTGCTGCTGCCGCTCGCGGTGCTCGCGCTGTGGCTGCTGGCGCGCGCGGCGGGGAAAGTCCTGCTGCTGTTCATCATCGCGGGGCTGATCGCGCTGATCCTCAACCCGGCCGTCGGGTTCCTGCACCGCCCCCGCTTCCCGCGCGGCCTGGCGGTCCTTGCCGTATATCTCGGATTCTTCCTGTCGCTGGCCGGCATCGGCATCCTCCTCGCGAACCCTATCTCCCACCAGGTGCGCACGTTCGCAGACAACCTTCCCCACATCGAACACGAAGCCAACACGCAGATCGCAAAACTTCAGCGCTACTTCAACCGCCACGGCATCCACGTCGAAATCGTCAAGCCCGGGAAAACCGCGCTGCAGAGCCTGTCCGAGAAAGTCGCCAAGAGCAGCTCGAAATTCGCCTCGTTCGGGGGCGCGCTGCTGACGGAAGTAGCGAACGCGCTGTTCGACCTGATCCTGATCTTCGTGGTGTCGGTCTACATGCTCCTGTACGGGCCGCGCATCGGCGCGCTCGTCAGACGCGTGATGCCCGACGGCGACGGAACGAAGGCCGACGACTACCCGCTGCTCGTGCAGCGCGCGGTCTCGCGCTACGTCGGCGGGCAGCTGGCGTTCAGCGTGATCATGGGCCTGTCGGCCGGGATCGCGCTGTACATCTTCGGGGTGCTCGGGATCTTCCCCGACGGCAGCAAGTACGCGCTCGCGTTCGGCGTGTTCTACGGCGTGATGGAGCTGATCCCCTACATCGGCCCGATCCTCGGCGCGATCCCGCCGGTGCTGGTGGCGCTCTTCACCGAACCGATCACGGCCGTCTGGGTCGTGCTGCTGTTCATCGGGCTGCAGCAGCTCGAGGGCCACGTGGTCGCACCGCAGGTGTTCGGCCACACGCTGAGGATCAACCCGCTGCTCGTGATCTTCGCGCTGCTGCTGGGCCTCCAGGTGTACGGCATCATCGGCGCGCTCGTGGCGCTGCCGATCGTGGCCGTGCTGCGTGAGACGACGGTCTACCTGAGCCGCCACCTCACGCTCGAGCCGTGGAGCCGCGGGCCGTCCGAGCTGCTGTGATCGCGCTGCGCGCCGAGGCGCTCGGCAAGCGCTACGGCGATCTGCAGGCGCTCGCCGACGTCGCCCTCGAGCTCGACTCCGGCGAGCGGGTGGCGGTGCTGGGCCCCAACGGCGCCGGCAAGACGACGCTGCTCTCGATCCTCGCGGGCGCCGCTGCCGCGACATCCGGCTCGGTCAGCCGTCCGGCCCGCGAGGTCGGCTGGGCGCCGCAGCAGGCGGCGCTCTACTCGCGGCTGACCGTCGAGGAGAACCTCGAGCTGTTCGCGCGCCTGGAGGGCGTCGCCGAGCCGCGCGCCGCGGTGCAGGAGATGCTCGAGCAGACGGGGCTGCGCGAGCGGGCGGGGGAGCGGCTCGGCCGCCTCTCCGGCGGCAACCGCCAGCGTGTGAACGTCGCGGTCGCGCTGATCGGGGCGCCGCCGGTGCTGGCGCTCGACGAGCCCTCCGCCTCGCTCGACCCGGCCCAGCGCGAGCGCCTGTGGGAGTTCCTCGACCGCATGGCCGCGGCCGGCACCGCGCTCGTGTTCTCGACGCACAGCCCGGCCGAGGCGCAGCGGCACGCCGACCGGCTGCTCGTGCTCGACGGCGGCCGGCTGGTGTTCTCGGGCACCGCGGCCGAGCTGATCGAGCGCGCGGGAACCGGCAATCACGACCTCGAGCCGGCGCTCGTGCGCTTCCTCGAGCACGGGGCGCAGGAGCCGGGCTGATGCGCTGGCTGCTGCGCAAGGACGCGCTGATCCTCTGGCGCTCGCGCCTGCTGGTCGGGGTGCTGATCCTCTATCCGGTGGCGATCGCGCTCCTGATCGGGTTCGCGATCTCGCGCAGCCCGTCGCGCCCGCGCGTTGCGATCGTCGACGAAACCCCGCCCGGGCAGACCGTCCGCGTCGGTGGCCAGCAGGTGCCGGTGAGCCAGTACGCGCGCGAGCTGTTCAGCCAGGTCGAACCGGTGATCGCGCACTCGCGCTCGCAAGCCGTCGGCGAAGTGTCCTCCGGCAAGGCGCTCGCCGCCGTCGTGATCCCGCCCGACATCGCCGCCAAGGTCGCCTCCGGCACCGAGCAGGGCACGCTCGAAGTGCTCTACAACGGAGACGCGCTCGAGCAGTCGCTGGTCCAGTCGCAGCTGAACTCGGCGCTGGCGCAGGCGAACGCCGGCTTCTCCGAACAGCTCCAGCACGCGGCGGCCCAGGCGATCGAAGTGCTGCTGCGCGGCGGCGATCTGGGCGTGCTCGGCGGCCCGTCCAACCTCGTCGGCCTGGAACAGGTGCCATCGCTGCTGGCGCACGCGATCGCGCACACCCCGCCGGGCGCCCAGCGCGAAGCGCTGCAGCGCGTGGCCGTGCTGGCGGACTTCGCCGCGCAGAACCTCAGCCAGAGCAAGCGCCTGCTCGCGAGCGTCGGAGCGCCGATCGCCGTCCACAGCACGCTCATCCACGGCCGGCGCACGCCGCTCAACAGCTACGCGGTCGTAGTCGCCGTGACGGTCTCGCTGATGTTCCTCGCGGTGCTGCTCGCGGCCGGGGGCCTCGCGCTCGAGCGCGAAGAGAACGCGCTCGCGCGGCTGCTGCGCGGGCTCGTCTCGCGCGAGCTGCTGATCCTCGAGAAGGTGCTGCTGGCGGCGGTGTGCGCGTTCGCGGTGGCGCTCGCCATGCTCGCCGGGGTGGGCGCGTTCGTGTCGCTCGACTGGAGCCGGGTCGGGCGCTGGCTGGCCGCGCTGGCGTTCGGCGCGCTTGCGTTCGGCGCGCTCGGGGTCGCGATCGGCGCGCTCGCGCGCGAGGTGCGGGCGGCGTCGCTGCTGGCTTTCCTGTTGACGCTGCCGCTCGCGTTCCTGGCGCTCGTGCCGGCCGGGGCGGTCGGGCACGGCTTCTACGACGCGATCGGCGTGATCTCGTTCGTGTTCCCGTTCAAGGCGGCCCTGCAGGCGCTCGACGCGGCCGTCAACGGCTCCTCGCCCGGCCTCGGACCCACGCTCGCCCATCTCGCCGTCCTGACGCTGCTGTTCGGGGCGCTCGCCAGGATCGGGCTCGGGCGCACCGGCTGAACCGGCGCGCCCGGCGGTGCTCGGGCCCCGCCGAGACGGTCTAACCTGGATGCGATGGCGTTTCCACACACCCGCATGCGCAGGTTGCGTGCGAGCACGTCGCTGCGCGGTCTCGTGCGCGAGACCGACCTGCGCGCCTCACAGCTGATCCTGCCGTTGTTCGTGCTCGAGAGCGCCTCGGGCCGGGAGGGCTCCGCCGTGCGCGAGCCGATCGAGTCGATGCCCGGCGTCGAGCGGCTGCCGCTCGCCGACGCGGTCGCCGAGGCCGCGCTGGCCGCCGAGCTCGGCATCGCCGCCGTGATGCTCTTCGGTGTCCCGGCCGAGAAGGACGAGCACGGGTCCGGGGCCTGGGACGACAGCGGGGCGGTTCAGCTCGCCGCGGGGGCGATCAAGCAGGCCGTCCCGGGGCTGCTCGTGATGACCGACGTGTGCCTGTGCGAGTACACGACGCACGGCCACTGCGGGGTCCTCGCCGCCGACGGCACCGTCGACAACGACGCGAGCGTCGAGCTGCTCGCGCGCACGGCCGTCAGCCACGCGCGCGCAGGCGCCGACGTCGTCGCGCCGTCGGACATGATGGACGGCCGCGTGCGCGCGATCCGCGAGGAGCTCGACGCCGAGGGCTTCGCCGGGACGCCGATCCTCGCCTACTCGGCCAAGTTCGCCTCCGCCTTCTACGGGCCGTTCCGCGAGGCGGCCGGCTCGACCCCTGCGTTCGGCGACCGCCGGGGCTACCAGATGGATCCCGCCAACGGCCGTGAGGCGGTGCGTGAGGCACTGCTGGACGTCGGGGAGGGCGCCGACATGGTCATGGTCAAGCCTGCGCTCGCCTACGGCGATCTGATCCGCGCGGTCAAGGAGGCCACCGGCCTGCCGGTCGCGGCCTACAACGTCAGCGGCGAGTATGCGATGGTCAGAGCCGCCGCGGCAGCCGGTCATCTCGACGAGCGCGCGGCCGTGCTGGAGATCCTGACCTCGCTGCGGCGGGCCGGCGCGGACACGATCATCACCTACCACGCAAAGGACGCGGCAAGATGGCTGGCGGAGCAGACCTGATCGACGACAGCGCCGACGCCCGGCGCGCCGAGGCGGCGACGCCGAAGATCCGCAGCCGCTCCGGCGGCGCAGCGGTGCCGCTCGACGACGTCGACCGCCGCCTGCTCAACCTGATGCAGGGCAGCTTCCCGATCGCACCGCGGCCGTTCGGCGCCGTCGCCGGCCTGGCGGACATCTCCGAGGCCGAGACGATGGAGCGCGTGCAGCACCTGCTCGAGGTGCGCATCATCCGCCAGGTCACGCCGATCTTCGACACGCGCGCGCTCGGGTACTCCTCGATGCTCGTGGCGGCGAAGGTGGACCCGGAGCACCCGCACCGGGCGGCGCAGGTGATCAACGCTCACCCGGGCGTCTCGCACAACTACCTGCGCAACCACGAGTTCAACCTGTGGTTCACGATCGCGACTGAGCCCGACTCAGAGCTCGGCCTCGAAGGGACGCTCGACGTGCTCGCGCGCGAGTCGGGAGCCGAGTCCCTGCGCCAGCTGCCGACGCTGAAGCTGTTCAAGATCCGCATGGACCTCGAGATGGAGGGCGACACGCAGGCGCTCGCGAGCTCGGCCGAGGCGCGTGAGCCGATCGAGCTCGAGCCACAGCCCTACGACGAGCGCGACATCGCAGTGATCCGCGCGCTGCAGGGCGACATGCCGATCATCGAGGAACCTTACGCGCCGGCCGCCGCCGCGCTCGAGATGGGGCAGGACGGAGCTGCTCGAGCACCTCGCCGGGATGCAGGAGCGCGGGCTTCTGAGGCGCGTGGCCGCGATCCTCTATCACCGCCGCGCCGGGTTCTCCGCAAACGGCATGGGGGTCTGGAAGGTGCCCGACGAGAAGGTCTTCGAGATCGGCTGCAGGATGGCGGCGGTGCGCGGCATCTCCCACTGCTACCAGCGGCCCACGTACCCCGACTGGCCCTATTCGGTCTTCACGATGGCCCACGGCCGCTCCAAGGAGGAGTGCGACGCGATCCTCGACGCGATCGCCGAGCAGACCGGGATCGACGAGCGGGCCACGCTCTACTCCTCGACCGAGTTCAAGAAGATCCGGCTGGTGTACTTCACCGAGGACTTCAAGCGCTGGGAACGCGAGCACCAGTGAGCGGCGGCCCGGCGCGTCACGGACCCGGTGAGCTGCCGCCCGCCGGCTGCCCGCCACTAGGATCAGCCTCAGTGGCATCCCTCACCGACAGCCGCTCGGCGGAGCTCTACCGGCGCGCGCTCACACGGCTGCCCGGAGGCGTGAACTCGCCGGTCCGTGCGATGGGCGCGATCGGCCGCGACCCGCTGTTCATCGAGCGTGGCGAGGGCGCCGAGCTGATCGACGTCGACGGCAACCGCTTCGTCGACTTCGTCTGCTCGTGGGGCCCGCTGATCCACGGCCACGTCCACCCGGCGGTGCTCGAGGCGGTGCAGGCGGCGGCCGCGCGCGGCACGAGCTTCGGCGCGCCGACGGCGGCAGAGGTCGAGCTCGCCGAGGAGGTCTGCGCGCGCATGGACAGCGTCGAGATGCTGCGCATGACCTCCTCCGGCACCGAGGCGACGATGACCGCCGTGCGGCTCGCGCGCGCGGCGACCGGCCGCGAGCCGATCGTCAAGTTCGCCGGCGCCTACCACGGCCACGTCGACGGCCTGCTCGCGCAGGCGGGCTCGGGCCTGGCCACGCACGCGCTGCCGGCCAGCCCCGGCGTGACGCGCGCGGCGGCGGCCGAGACGATCGTGCTGCCGTGGAACGACGCCGACGCGCTGCGGGCCGCGCTCGCAGAGTGCCGGCCGGCCGCGATCCTCGCCGAGCCGATGCCGGCCAACATGGGGCTCGTGCCGCCGCGGCCGGGCTTTCTCGAGCTGCTGCGGGAGCAGGCAAGCGCCTCGGGCGCGCTGCTCGTGCTCGACGAGGTGATCAGCGGCTTCCGCGTCGGGCGCGGCGGCGCGCAGGAGCTGCTCGGCGTCGACGCCGACATCACGATCATGGGAAAGGTGATCGGCGGCGGGCTGCCGGCGGCCGCCCTGGGCGGCTCGCGCGAGCTGATGCGGATGCTGGCGCCCGCGGGCGAGGTCTACCAGGCCGGAACGCTGTCGGGCAACCCGCTCGCGGTCGCCGCGGGGCTGGCGACGCTGCGGCTGCTCGACGAGCCCGCCTACCTGCGCCTGTCGGCGCACGACCGAGCGCCTTGCCGGGGGCTGCGCGAGGCGGCCGGCGGCTACCCGGTGCAGATCCAGAGCGCCCCCGGGCTGCTGACCGTGTTCTTCTGCGAGCGGCCGGTCGAGTCGTTCGCCGACGCCCAGGCCTGCGACCTCGCAGGCGTACGGGGCCTGGTGCCGAGCGCTGCTCAGCCGCGGCGTGTACCCGCCGCCCTCGCAGTTCGAGGCCTGGTTCCCGTCGCTCGCCCACAGCGACGAGCAGCTCGAGCGCACGCTGACGGCGGCCGAGGCGTCGTTCGCGGCGCTGCCCGAGCCGCGCGCTCGGCAGGAGGCGATGTGAGCGCCCAGCGCCGCACGCGGGGCAGGCAGCGGCGGGTGACGGGCTCGAGGACGACGGCCTCGCCCGCCTGCGGCGGCTGCTGCGCGACGGCGGCGGGCTGATGGCGGAGCTGCTCGCGCCGGTCGCCGAGCAGCCGCGGCGCGACCCGCGGCGGGCCGGCTGCCAGGGCCGCCGCCGGACCGCACGCCGCCGGCCGGCGCGGCGAGTACGAGCTGCTCGTCGAGGCGATCTACGAGGGCTACCTGCTGCACTACGGCGCGCCGCGCGTGCTGCGCGCGCCGGAGGCCGACCTCGGCCTGCTGGCCGGCGACCGGCTGTACGCGATCGGGCTCGCGCGACTGGTCGCGCTCGGCGACACGCCCGCGGTGGCCGAGCTCGCCGACACGATCACGCTCAGCGCGCTCGCGCATGCCGCCGGCGACCCCGAGCTCGCCGCCGCGGTCTGGTCGGCGGGCGCGCGCGCGGTCGGATGGGGACCGAGCGATGCGCACCGCCGGGCCAAGGAGCTGGTCGCAGCGGGGGCTCCCGGAGCGCTAGAGGCGATGCGCACAAGCGCCGCGGGTGATCCGGCGTCGCCCTGAATCCCGCCTCGATATTGTTCGGCGCCCGTGGCTGACAAGCGCCTCCAGCACAAGTCCAGGTACACCCTCGACCGGGGAATCCCCGGCGCCTTCGAGGGCGAGACGGTCACCCGGCGGCGCTTCATGACCGTCGGCTCGCAGGCCGCCGGCGCGGTCGCCGCGGGCGCGTTCGTGCTGCCGGCGCTCGGCTTCGCGATCGGCCCGATCTTCAAAAGCACCCCCCACCGCTGGGAAGGGGTGGGGCCGGTGACGATGTTCAACGAATTCAACTACGTGCCGGTCGTGATCACGCTTTCGCCGGGGATCGGCGAGGCCGGCAAGTCGACCGCCTACGTGCGCCGCTTCAACGCCGCGATCGACACCGACCCCTACGACAAAGGCACGCCGTACATCGCGCTCTCGAGCCGCTGCGCGCATCTCGGCTGCCCGGTGCGCTGGGTCGACGCTGCCGAGCGCTTCATCTGCCCGTGCCACGGCGGCGTGTACGACCTGCTCGGGCGGCGCGTCGGCGGCCCGCCCGTGCGGCCGCTCGACCGCTTCTACACGCGCGTGACCAACGGGCAGGTCGAACTCGGGCCGCGCTTCAGCGTCAACAGCCAGCTGCGCCGCTTCTCGCCGCGCGACCCCGGCCAGCCGCTCGACGGGATCGGCCAATATCTCTACCCCTCGCGCCCGGGCGCGCAGAAACTGTAGGACCGGCGATGGCGAGCCGCCCCAAGCCGCGCAAAGTCCCGAGCCCGCCGATGCCGACGCCGCTGCGCGAACCGCCGCCGCGGCCGGGCGAGAACGGGCGCGGCGGGGCGGCTGACCAGGCCAAGCACGCGGGCATCACGGTCGTCGACTGGGTCGACGAGCGCACCTCGCTGACGGCGCCGCCCGCTGGATGATGTTCCGCAAGGTGCCGAAGGGCACCAACTGGTTCTACACGCTCGGCTCGGCGACGATGTTCGCGTTCCTCTCGCAGGCCGTGACCGGCGTGTTCCTGGCGATGTACTACCGCCCCGATCCGGGCGGCGGCGCCTACGAATCGATCCGCTACGTCACCAACGACGTGTTCCTCGGCCAGTTCGTCCGCGGCATGCACAAGTGGGGATCGAGCGTGATGGTGATCCTCGTCTTCCTGCACATGGGCCGCACGTTCTTCTTCGGCGCGTACAAGTACCCGCGCGAGCTGAACTGGGTGATCGGCGTCGTGCTGCTGATCCTCACGATGACGATGTCGTTCACCGGCTACCTGCTGCCGTTCGACCAGCGCGCCTACTGGGCGACGGTCGTGGGCGTGAACATCAACGGCACCGGCCCGCTGCTCGGGCCCTACCTGAGCGACTTCCTGCGCGGCGGCTCCGAATTCGGCGCGACCACGCTGTCGCGCTTCTATGCGATCCACATGTTGCTCGTGCCGGGCGCGCTCGCGGCCCTGATCGGCGCGCACCTGTACCTGGTCGCCAAGCTCGGCACGACCGCTCCGCCGTGGCAGAAGGCCGAGGAGCCCGAAGCGCTGCGCGAGGCGGAGGCCTAGGCTCCCGTGAACCAGCAGCAGAAGGAGGAATACCTCCGCGACTACGCGATCCTGAAGTCGAAAGGGAAGCCGTTCTTCCCTTACGCGGTCGCCAAGGATGCGGCGATGGCGTGCGTCGTGATGGCGGTGATCATCACGATGTCGCTGGTGCTCGGCGCCGAGCTCGGGTCCAAGGCGAACCCGACCACGACCACCTACGTCCCGCGCCCGGAGTGGTACTTCTTCTTCCTGTTCGAGGTCCTGCGCGTGATCAAGCCGCCGAGCCTGGTCGGGCTCGCGACGATCGGCGATCCCGACGATCTGCATGATCCTGCTGTTCCTGCTGCCGTTCTACGACCGCGGCCCGGAGCGCCGGCCCGAGCGCCGGCCGGTCGCGACCGTCACCGGCATCGCGGTGATCTGCGCGATGGCCTACCTCACCTACCAGGGCGCCAACGCGGGCTCCCCGACGGCGATCGAAATGCCGACGCCCACACACGTGGTGGCGGCCGGCGGCAGAACGCTCGAACGAATACGAAGCAGGCAAGCTGGTGGTGGCCCAATCGGGCTGTCTCGCATGCCACAAGATCGGCGAGAACGGCAACGCCGGGCCGGGTCCGAACCTGACGAACATCGCCACGCGGCTGCCGCGGCAGGCGATCGCGCGCACGCTCGTGAACCCGACCGCGCCGATGCCGTCGTTCAAGAACCTGCCGCCCCAGAAGTTCGAAGCCGTC
Organism: uncultured Solirubrobacteraceae bacterium; assembly: GCA_963782575.1. Lineage (GTDB taxonomy): Bacteria > Actinomycetota > Thermoleophilia > Solirubrobacterales > Solirubrobacteraceae > Palsa-744. The sequence continues at coordinate 155,248 of CAWAKI010000007.1, forward strand.
GTCAACTTCCTCTCTCAGCTCAAGGGGGAATAGCCCCCTGGTGGTCGCCCGTCCCCGAGACGGCGCCGGGAAGCTCGAGGCGGGCCAGGTGCGGGCGATGTTCGACCGCATCGCCGGTATCTACGACCTGATGAACACGGCGATGACCGCCGGACTGCACCATCGCTGGCGGGCGCGCGCGGCGGATCTCGCGCGCGTCGCCCCCGGGTTCAGGGCGCTCGACGTGGCCACCGGCACCGGCGACCTCGCGATCGAGCTGGCACGACGGGTGACGCCCGGCGGCGAGGTGGTGGGGAGCGACTTCGCGGAGGGCATGCTCGACCGGGCGCGCTCCAAGGCCGAGCGGGAGCCGAGCGCGCAGCGCCCGCGCTTCGAATGGGCCGACGCGCTCGCGCTGCCCTACGAGGACGACTCATTCGACGCCGCGACGGTCGGCTTCGGCGCGCGCAACTTCGACGACCTCGGTCGCGGCCTGGCGGAGATGGCGCGCGTCGTGCGGCCGGGTGGACGCGTCGTGGTGCTGGAGATCACGACGCCGACGCGCGAGCCGCTGGCCGGCTTCTATGCGCTGTGGTTCGACCGCCTCGTGCCCGCGCTCGGAGCCGCCGCCGGCGCGCTCGCGAGCGCGCTCGCCTCGCTGCGCGGCGTGCGCGCGGACGAGGGCATCGCAGCGGCCTACACGTACCTGCCGAGCTCGGTCAAGCGCTTCCCCGGTCCGCGCGCGCTCGCGGCCGAGCTCGACCGCGCCGGGCTGGAGGAGGTCGAATACATCCTCACGGCGGGTGGCATCGTCGCGATCCACGCCGGGACCGTCCCCCAAGGGGCTGCGACGTGATCGGCGCCGTGGGGGGAGCGGTCGGGGGGCCGCGACGGGGGTCGACGGCCTCGAGCGGATCATGGCCCGGGGCGGGGAGGCGCTGCGGGCACGGATGGCACGCACCGAGGAGCACCTCGACCGCGTCACGGCCGAGGCCGGTGCGCCGCTCGCGAGCCATGCGAACGCGACGGTCGCGGCGGGCGGCAAGCGGCTGCGCCCGCTGCTGGTGCTGCTCGCGGCCGAGTCCGCCGGCGGGCCGGGCGAGGCCGAGTCCCATCCGGACGGCGAGGAGCGGCTCGTGCGCGCTGCCGTCGCCGTCGAGCTCGTGCACTCGGCGACGCTCGTGCACGACGACCTGATCGACGGCGCCGAGCTGCGCCGCGGGCACCCGACGGTTGCCGCGGCGGCCGGCCGCCGCGCCGCTGTCGCGACCGGCGACCTGCTGTTCTCGCGCGCGTTCGCCGAGCTGGCCCGCAACGACGACGCGAGCCAGCTGCGGGCGCTCTCGGAGGCGAGCTCGGCGCTCGCCGAAGGCGAGCTGCTGCAGCGTGAGGACGCCTACGCCGCGCACGTCGCGATCGAGCGCTACATGCGCCGCTGCGAGCTGAAGACCGCCGCCCTGTTCGAGGCCGCGTGCCGGCTCGGTGCGCTCACCGCCGCGCGTGGCTCCGACGGTCTGGCCGATGCGCTCGGGGTGTTCGCTCGCCGGATCGGCCTGGCCTTCCAGCTCCTCGACGACGTGCTCGACGTCTCGGGGCCGGTCGAGCGTACGGGCAAGTCGCGTGGCACCGACCTGCTCGACGGCACGGTCACGCTGCCGTTCATCCTCGCGCGCGAGCGCGAGCCCGAGCTCGCCCAGGTCGATCTGCGCTCGCTCGCCGGGGTCGGTGGGCACCGTCGCGCCGAGGCGCTGTGCGAGCGGATCGCGGCCACGGGCGCGCTCGACGAGGCGCGCGAGCGGGCTCTCGCCGTGGTCGCCGAGGCGAAGTCCGAGCTGCCGGCGCTGCCCGGCGGCCGCGCCGAGCTGCTCGAGCTCGTCGCCGACGCGGTGGTCGAGCGCTATCGCTGAGGCCGCGCATGGAGCGCGCGGCCGTTCGCCTCAGGCCGCGCATGGAGCGCGCGGCCGCTCACCTCAGGCCGCGCACGGAGCGCGCGGCCGCTCACCCGTCCCCGCGCATGGAGCGCGCGGCCGGTCTCTCATCTCCGCGCATGGAGCGCGCGGCCGCTCACCTATCCCCGCGCATGGAGCGCGCGGCCGGTCTCTCATCCCCGCGCGCGAACCGCGCGGCACCTCGCCCGCCCCGCGCCTAGAAGTCGCTCGGGAGGATCAGGTCCGCCTCGAGCGCACGCGCGAAGAACTCGATTTCCTCGGACATGTTCGCGTGCGTCATGCGGCGCAGGTCCCCGAGCAGGGCGCTCGAACCGCGGTCGAGCTCGTCGTCGAGCCGTTCGACGGCGGCCTGGTCGAAGACGCCCTCGCGGCGGGACTCGCACTCCGGGCAGCGGAGCACGATGCGCCAGTGACGCGGTCCTTCCTCGGACCAGTCGAGCGGGTAGACCAGCTCGCCGGCGCAGTGGAAGCAGATGTGAAGTGCGCCCGGAGAGCCGGTGGCGCTGTCGGTAGCGCGTCCGTGCTCACCCGAGACGACGTCGATCTGTTCCCCGGCGCCCGGCGGCGGGAGCCGCTGTTGGATGTCGGGTTCTTTGTCGGAGTCCATGCCGTGTCCCAGTCGTCATCGACGCCTCGGGCGGCGGGCTTTAGCTTGCTGTCAGAAGCCGTGGCGGTGCTAGGTTCACCAGTCCGATGAAGCAAACGCTGCGCCCGATCGGCCACGAGGAGCGGCTCAGCCTCGTGGACCATCTCGACGAGCTGCGCGGCCGTCTGATCATCTGCCTCGGGGTGCTCGCGGTCGCCTTCGCGTTCTGCTTCTGGCAGAACAACGAACTGCTGCGGATCATCAACAAACCGCTCACGACGCAGACCAAGAAACAGGTGCTCAAAGGCGAAGGCACGACCGGGCAGGCGGTCGTCGCGCAGCAGGCGGTGGTGCGGACGGCCGAAGACACGCGGCGCGCGCTGGAAGCGCTCGCGACGCCCGGGAGCGGCGTCACGGGCTCGACCCGCGAACGGCTCGACCACCTCGCACGCGCGCTGCAGCGCGACGTCGCCAGGGTCCCCCGCAACCCGAGCGGCGACAAGCCGGTGACGCTGTCGGTCGGGGAACCGTTCACGACCACGCTGACGGTCGCGTTCTACTTCGCGCTCGTGATCTCGCTGCCGTTGATCCTGTACGAGCTGGCCGGTTTCCTGCTACCCGCGCTCTCGCCGCGCGAGCGGCGCGCGGCGGCTCCGGTGCTGCTGGCCGTTCCGGCGCTGTTCATCGCGGGCGTGGCATTCGGCTACTTCATCGTCCTGCCCGCGGCGACGCGGTTCTTCGTCAACTTCAACTCCGGCCAGTTCAACGTGCTCGTGCAGGCCGGCCAGTACTACAAGTTCGCGGCCACGATCCTGCTCGCGATGGGGCTGATCTTCCAAGTGCCGGTGTTCATCATCGGCGCGACCAGGCTCGGGATCGTCACCCCGCGGCAACTGCGCCGCTCGCGCCGGTACGCGTTCGTCGTGTGCGCCGTGGTGGCGGCCTTCCTCCCCGGGGACGTGATCACGCTGCTGCTCGAGACGGTGCCGCTGTACCTCCTGTTCGAGGCCAGCGTGCTGATCGCGGCGCTGTTGATGCGACGCGAGATGCGCCGGGCCCGGTATTCTGAGGAGCAGCCGAACGGGGGCCAGGGGCATCCCGAGGCGCCAACCGTGCCCGCGCCGGATCACCCCGACGAGCCGACCGTGCAGCAGATCATCGACCACACCGACGAGACGCTTTCCTGATGCTGTTCGACCTTCGAGGGCGCGGCAGGCGCGGGACCGTTCGCGTGATCTACATCGGGCTCGCGGTCCTGATCGGGCTCGGCCTCGTCGGCTTCGGGATCGGCGGCGGCTTCGGCGGCGGCGGCATCCTGAACTCGACCAGCGGCAACGAAGCGACCGGCGGCGCGAGCTTCTCGAGCCAGATCAAGAAGTACGAAAAGATCACCAAGAAACAGCCGGAAAACGTCCAGGCCTGGGAAAGCCTCACCAAGGCGCTGCTCCACGAAGCCGGCAATGAAGGCTTCGTGAACTCGAACGGCACGCCGACCAGCAAGGGCAAGGAACTGTACCGGCGCGCCTCGGTCGCCTGGAACTCCTACCTCGGGCTGAACCCCAAGCACACGAACTCCGAACTGGCCCAGCTCGTCTACCGGATCTACAGCGAAGAAGGCCTCAACGAACCCGCCCGCGCCGTGCAGGCGCTGCAGGTCATCGTCGAATCGCGGCCGACCGCCGCCTACTACTCGCAGCTCGCGATCTACGCGTACAAAGCGAAGAACGAAAGCGTCGGGGACCTGGCGAGCGAAAAGGCCGTCAGCCTCGCGCCGGCCAGCGAACGCGCGCGCTTGAAAACGGAGCTCGCCGAAGCGAAGAAGTACCCGAGCGGCGGCCAGACCTACACGACCACGACGAACGGCAAAGTCTTCGCGGTCAAAAAGGCAGCCAACGGCGAATACACCGGCACGCAGGTCGGCACGACGCCCCAGCCGGCGACCACGACCGGGACCACCACGACCAAGAAATAGCGCCGGCGTGCAGGTCCAGCCCGCCGAGCAGCCGCCGCCCTGGACAGCGAGGCTGCTCGTCAGCTGCTCGGACCGGCCGGGGATCGTCGCCGCCGTGTCGGGCTTCTTGTTCGAGCGCGGGGCCAACATCGTCAGCTCGCACCAGTACTCGAGCGACCCGAGTGGCGGGCGCTTCTTCCTGCGGACCGAGTTCTTCCTGCCCGGCGCCGAGCCGGCAGCGCTGCGCGAGCAGTTCGAGGCCGAGGTCGCCGGCCGCCTGCAGATGGAGTGGGAGCTGCGCTTCTGGGGCGAGCGCAGGCGCACTGCGATCCTCGTCTCGCGCCACGACCACTGCGTGCTCGACCTGCTGTGGCGCTGCCGGCGCGGCGAGCTCGACACGGAGATCGTCGCGGTGCTCTCCAACCACCCCGACCTCGAGCAGGCCGTCCTCGCCGCCGGGGTCCCGTTCCACCACGTCCCGGTCGCGCCGGGCGAGCGCGAGTCCTCGGAGCGGCGCCTGCTCGAGCTGCTCGCCGGGCGCGCCGAGCTGCTCGTGCTCGCGCGCTACATGCAGATCCTCAGCGGCGAGTTCCTCGAGCGGGTCGGGATGCCCGCGATCAACATCCACCACTCGTTCCTGCCGGCGTTTCCGGGAGCCGATCCCTACCGGCGCGCGCACGAGCGCGGCGTCAAGCTGATCGGCGCGACCGCGCACTACGTCACCGAGGAGCTCGACGACGGCCCGATCATCGAGCAGGACGTCGCCCGCGTGCAGCACATGCAGGGCGCGCGCGAGCTCGAGCGGGTCGGCCGGGACATCGAGCGGCTCGTGCTGGCGCGCGCCGTCGCGCTGCACCTCGAAGACCGCGTGATCGTCGACGGCCGGCGCACGGTCGTCTTCTGAGCGCGCGGGCCGGGGGCCGGTTCGCCGGCCGTGCCGCCTCGGCTAGAATCCCGCGGGCGGCGACGCTCCTCCGGCGTGCGCCCCCTGGGCCGTTAGCTCAATCGGCAGAGCAGGGGCCTCTTAAGCCCAAGGTTGTTGGTTCGATTCCAACACGGCCCACTTCGCGGATGTGCGCCTGCGGCGGCGTTCCCGCCGCAGGCGCCCGCCGCGATCGCGGTCAGGCGGCAGCGTCTGAGCCGTCGGGCCGCCCGCTTCTCACCCCGCCACCCAGCGCTTCGCCTCCTCGAGCTCGGCGAGCGCGAAGGTGCGCACCTCGCCCGGGGTCGCCCAGGCGAACAGGCGCGTCGCTTTTGCGATCCAGTCGACGTCGGTGACGAGCGCGAAGCGACGCCAGGCGGAGCGGTCTGTGACCCACGTGCGCAGTCCGGTCTTGATGTCCTCCGGCACGGCGCTCGGCTCGAGGCCGTGGTAGTCGGCCAGCGCGAACAGGAGCCGCAGCTCGCCCGAGGCGACCGCCTCGGCGAGCGCCGGCTCGAGCACGTCGGTGTAGTCCGCGCGCGTGAGCTTGCCCGAGGAGCGCAGCCCGAGCGTCCCCGCCGGCATGTCCTCGATGTGCTCGATCATCTCCGCCTCCCATCGCCTGGCCGTTCCCGCGGCCCCTCCCGCGGCCCGCTTCAAGCAAACCACGATCACGGAGCTCCTGCGCGGCGCCGGGCCGGCGCTAGGCTCAAGCTCATGTCCCAAGTCCCCGACGCGCTCGTCCTCGGCGGCGGCGGGGTGCTCGGAGAGGCCTGGCTGACCGCCGTGCTCGCCGGTCTGGAGTCGGCCGGCGAGATCGACGCCCGTCGCTGCCGCCTGTTCCTCGGCACCTCCGCCGGATCGATCGTGGCCGCCTCGCTCGCGGCCGGGTACTCGCCGCGCAGCCGCCTGCGCGACGCCGGCGAGCACCCCGGCGCGGGCGCCGAGCCGATCGGTGACGCCGGTGGCCCGCAGGGTCGCGTGCGAGCGGTGCGTGCGGGGCTCGAGGAGCTGACCGCGCCGCTGATCGCGCCGCTGGCCTCGCTCGCGCTCGGCTCGAGCGCCGGCGGGGGGGCGCTGCTGCGACGGACGATCCTCGCCCGCGTGCCTGCCGGCCGGCGCTCGCACGCGCACCTGATCGCAGCGGTCGAGCGCTCGGGCGCGCGCTTCGACGGGCGGCTGCTGATCGCGGCCCTCGACGCCTCCAGCGGGTGCCGGGTCGTGTTCGGCGCCGAGGGCGCCCCGGCCGCGACGGTCGCGCAGGCGGTCGCGGCCTCGTGCGCGATCCCCGGCGTGTTCGCGCCCGTGAGGGTCGGCGGGCGCGACTACGTCGACGGAGGCGCCTGGAGCCCGACCAACATGGACGCGCTGCCGGTGCGCCGCGGCGAGCACGTGCTGTGCCTGAACCCGACGGGCTCGCTGCGCCCGCAGCGCGGCTCGCTGGCGGGCGCCTTCGGTCCGCTCTCACGCGCGGCCGGCGCGAGCGAGGCGCTCGCCCTGCGCCACCGCGGCGCGCGCGTCACGCTCGTGCACCCGGACGGCGCGAGCGCCGAGGCGATGGGGATCGACCTGATGAACCCGGCCCGGCGCGCTGCGGTGATCTCGGCGGGCTACGCGCAGGGGCTGGCGCTCGCCGGCGGGCGCGAGGCGCGCGCGGCCTGAGCCCTCAGGCCGCCAGCGGCTCGGCCTGCGGCGCCGGCACGGCGGCCCCTGAGCGCGTGAAGGCGATCCCCTCGTCCTCGAGCGGGCCGCGGCGCAGCAGGCGCACGTCGAGCGGGTAGTTCTGGTTGAGCCGCCACGGGGCGCGTGTGCCCTGGCGCGGCAGCCGGCCGGCCGCGCGCTGCACGTAGCCCGACTGCAGGTCGAGGAACGGCCTCGTCGGCAGCGCGGGGTCCGGGGCGAGCGGGGTGGCGCTCGTGTAGCCGTGGCGGCGCATGTGATCGAGCACCCGGCACACGTATTCGGCGACCAGGTCGGCCTTCAGCGTCCACGAGGCGTTCGTGTAGCCGACCGTGAGCGCGAGGTTGGGCACCCCGCTCAGCATCATGCCCTTGTAGCCGACGGTCTTGGCGACGTCGATCTCGCGCCCGTCGACGGCGAGCTCGATCCCGCCCAGCGCGAGCAGGTTCAGGCCGGTCGCGGTGACGATGATGTCGGCCTCGAGCTCGGCCCCCGAGGCCAGGCGCACACCGCGCTCGGTGAACGTCTGGATACGGTCGGTCACGATCGAGGCGCGCCCGGAGGACAGCGCCGCGAACATGTCCCCGTCCGGCACGAAGCACAGGCGCTGGTCCCACGGCTCGTAGCGCGGCGTGAAGTGCGTGTCGATGTCATAGCCGGCGGGCAGCGCGCGCTCGAGCCCGCGGCGCAGCAGCCGCTTGGTGAACCCGGGCGCGCGGCGGCTGAGCCCGTAGAGGCCCATCGCCATCAGCACGTTCTTCCAGCGCAGCAGCGGGTAGGCGAAGCGCGCGGGCAGCGCGCGCTGCAGCAGCGCCGCGAGCGGGTCCCGGCCCGGGAGCGAGAGCACGTAGCTCGGCGAGCGCTGCAGCATCGTCACGTGCGCGGCGGCCGGGGCCATCGCGGGCACGAGCGTGACGGCGGTCGCGCCGCTGCCGATCACGAGCACGCGCTTGCCGGCGTAGTCGAGGTCCTCGGGCCAGTGCTGCGGATGCACGATCGTGCCGGTGAACCGATCCGCGCCCTCGAACTCGGGCGTGTAGCCCTCGTCGTAGCGGTAGTAGCCGGTGCAGCCGTACAGGAAGGAGCACCTGATCTGCGAGCGCTCGCCGCCGGCGGTCTCGAGCTCCACGGTCCAGCGCTGCTCCGAGGATGACCACTCGGCGCGCACCACGCGCGTGCCGAAGCGGATCTGCTCGCGCAGGCCGTGCTCGTCCGCGGCCCCCTCGATGTAGGCGCGGATCGAGGGCCCGTCGGCGATCGCGCGCGGCTCGCGCCAGGGCTTGAAGCCGTACCCGAGCGTGAACATGTCGGAGTCAGAGCGGATCCCGGGATAGCGGAACAGATCCCAGGTGCCGCCGATCTTCTCACGCGCCTCGACGATCAGGAAGCTGCGGTCGGGGCAGCGGCTGCGCAGGTGGCAGGCGGCGCCGATCCCCGACAGGCCCGCGCCGACGATCAGCACGTCGACGTCGCGGTCGCGCTCGTGGATCGCCGTCGGGTGCGTCTCGGGGGCCGCCATCCGGGGGGAGCCTATCAACGCTATGTCGAGTCTGTCAACACTGTGTCCAGCGAGCGGCTATAGTGCCGGCCATGGGCGCAGCGGGGACCCCCACCGCGCGCGGGCGGCGCGCCGCGCGGGTCAGCGGGGAGGAGCGCGAGTCGGCGATCCTCGCGACGGCCGAGCGCCTGCTCGCCGAGCGCACCCCGCAGGAGATATCGGTCGATGATCTGGCACGCGGGGCCGGCATCTCACGGCCGAGCTTCTACTTCTACTTCCCCTCCAAGGAGGCGGTCTTCCTGACGCTGATCGACCGCCTGGTCGAGCAGGCCGACGCCGCCCGCGGCGACGTGCTCGAGCGGCTGCCCGAGGACCCGCCCGCGATGTGGCGCCGCGGCCTGCAGGTGTTCTTCGACACCTTCGGCGCGCACCGCCCGGTCGTACTGGCGGGCGCGCAGCTTCGCACCGTCAACGCCGAGGCGCGCGAGCTGTGGGCGGCTGTCATGGAGCACTGGGTAAAGGACGCGGCCGGCGCGATCGAGTCCGAGCGCGCCCGCGGCGCGGCGCCGCCGGGCGCGGATGCGCGCCAGCTCGCGACGGCGCTCGTGTCGATGAACGAACGCGTGCTGTACGCGACGTTCGCGGGCGAGGAGCCACTGCTGCCCGAGGACGCGGTCATGGACGTGCTGCTGTCGGTGTGGCTGAACGCGATCTACGGCGCAGCCGCGCCGCCGCCGCTCAGCCGGCCCTAGACGGCGCGGCCGCCGCGCCGATCAGCGTCTGCTGGCCGGCCTCGGTCCAGATCACCTGCTCGCGCCCCGGGCCGACGCCGATCATCGCCACCGGCACGCCGATCGTGCTCGGCGATGAAGTCGAGGTACTCGCGCGCGGCCTCGGGCAGGTCGGAGAGCTGCGGCACTCGCCGAGGTCCTCGTTCCAGCCGGCCAGCTCGGTCAGCTCGCGCCTCGGTGTGGTGGAGCACCGTCTGGTGGTAGGGGAAGTCGTCGAACTCGGCTCCGTCGGCGCCGCGGTAGCTGGTGCAGACGCGCGATCGCGGTCGAGGCCCGAGAGCACGTCGAGCTTGGTGATCACGAGCGCCGTCATCGTGTTCAGGCGCGCGGCGTAGCGCAGCGCGACGAGGTCGAGCCAGCCGGTGCGCCGCGGGCGGCCGGTGGTCGTCCCGAACTCGCCGCCGCGCTGCGCGGATCGTCTCGCCCATCTCGTCGTCCAGCTCGCTCGGGAACGGCCCGGCGCCGACGCGCGTCGTGTAGGCCTTCGAGATGCCCCAGATCTCGTCGATCGCTTCGGGCCGATGCCCGTGCCGACGCAGGCCGCGCCGGCGAGCGGGTTCGAGGAGGTCACGAACGGATAGGTGCCGTGGTCGATGTCGAGCATCGCGCCCTGGGCGCCCTCGAGGATCACCGTCTGGCCGTCGTCGAGCATCTCCCACATCAGCTTCGAGGTGTCGGCGATGTGCTGCTCGAGCCGGTGTCCGAAGGTCAGGTATTCCTCGGTCATCGTGTGCAGGTCGAGCGCGGGGTCCTTCTCGAAGGGGCGCAGCGACAGGCGCTTGGGCTCCATCGCGGCGACGATCTTCTTCTTCAGGATCTTCTCGTCGAGCAGGTCCTGCACGCGGATCCCCAGGCGCGCCGCCTTGTCGGCGTAGCAGGGGCCGATGCCCGCGCCGCGTGGTGCCGATCTGCAGCTTGCCGAGCCGGGCCTCGCCGGCCGAGTCGAGCAGCAGGTGGTAGGGCATGATCAGGTGCGCGTTGGCGGAGATCCGCAGGCCGCTGACGTCGACGCGCCGCGCGCGCAGCGCGTCGAGCTCGTCGATCAGCACGCGCGGGTCGATCACCACGCCGTTGCCGATGATGCAGCGCTTGCCCGGGTGGAGGATCCCCGAGGGGATCAGGTGGAGCTTCCACTCCTCGCCGTCGCGCACGATCGTGTGGCCGGCGTTGTTGCCGCCCTGGAAGCGCACGACCGCGTCGCCGTGCTCGGCGAGCAGATCGGTGATCTTGCCCTTGCCCTCATCGCCCCACTGGGCGCCGACTATCACGATTCCTGGCATGCGAGCTGCAGTCTAGAGCGGGACCCCGCGCGGCCGGGGCAGCGAATCACTCGGCGCGCGCGCCGAGGTCGCTTCGGGCGCGGGCGGCCGGGCGGTACTCGCGGCGGCGGTCGGCGCCCGCAGAGCGGGATCGGGTCGCCGCAGATCTCGACCAGCCGCGAGACGGTGCGCTCGCCGAGGTGCTCGGCGAGCTCGTCGGGCTCGAGGTTGGTGGTCGCGACGATCGCGCGCTCGGCCTCGTAGCGGGCGTTGACGATCGAGTAGAGCTGCTCGAGCACCCAGTCGGTGCGGTTCTCGGCGCCGAGGTCGTCGATGTGCAGCAGGTCGACGGCGCGTCAGCCGGTCGAGGAAGTCGAGCGAGCCCGCCTCGGCGCGTCGATCGACTCGCGCAGCAGGTTGAGCAGGCGCGGCAGCGAGTAGATCGCGACCGAGCGGCCGGCGTCGAGCGCCGCTTTCGAGACGAGCATCGCGAGCGTCGTCTTGCCGGTGCCGACGTCCCCCCGCAGCCACAGCCCGCGGCCGGCGTCGAGGTTCTCGCTCGATCGCCTGCACGTAGCGGCGCACGGCGCGCACCTGGTCGGGCGCGGTGCGCGCGATGTCGGTCACCGGCGGGCGCTCGAAGGAGACGCCGCGGTAGCGCCTCGGGATCCGTCCCGCGAGGCTGCGGGTGCGCGCGCCCGCGATCCGCGCCGCGCGGCAGCGGCAGTCGACTCGCCGTGTTGGTCGCCTCGTCGACGAGGAAGCCGCTGCCGTCGCAGACGCCGAGCGGCGCACGTCCCGCTCCGTCGGCGGTCGCGCACCGAGGTCCGAGCTCGCGGATCTTCGAGCCAGGTCCGCGGCGGACTCGGCGCTCACTGCGCGTAGCGCTCGCCGGCGTAGTTCATGAACCGCGGGTACTCCGGCTGGAAGGTCAGCGTGACTTTGCCGACGGCGCCGTTGCGGTGCTTGGCGATGATCAGGTCGGCCTCGCCCGGGCGCTCGGAGTCCTCGTCGTAGTAGTCGTCGCGGTAGATGAAGATCACGAGGTCGGCGTCCTGCTCGAGGTTGCCGCTCTCGCGCAGGTCCGAGAGCTGCGGCATCTTCGGCGTGCGCGTCTCGACCGCGCGGCTCAGCTGCGAGAGCGCGATCACCGGCACGCCGAGCTCGCGCGCGAGGATCTTCAGCCCGCGGCTCAGCTCGCCGACCGCGGTCACGCGGCTGTCGTAGCGGCTGTCGGTGCGCATCAGCTGCAGGTAGTCGACGATGATCAGCCCGAGCCCGCCCTCGCACTGGCTGTGCAGGCGGCGCGCCTTGGCGCGGATCTCGAGCATGCCGACGTCGCTCGAGTCGTCGACCCACAGCGGCGCCTCCGCCAGGCGCTGGCTGGCCTCGAGGATCTTCGGCCAGCGCTGCTCGGCGACGCGGCCCTTGCGCAGCTCCTCGCCCTTGATGCGCGCCTGCGAGGCGACGAAGCGCTGCGCGAGCTCGGCCTCGGCCATCTCGAGGGAGAACAGCGCGACCGGCTTGCCGTGTTCGACGGCCGCGTTCTCGGCGATGTTGCAGACGAGCGCGCTCTTGCCCATCGCCGGGCGCGCGGCGATGATGATCAGGTTGCCGGGCTGGAAGCCGCCGGTGATCTCGTCGAGGTCCTTGAAGCCGGACGGCGTGCCGGTCAGCGAGGTGCCTTCCAGCGACAGCCTGTGCAGCTTGTCGAGCTCCTCGTGCAGCACGTCCTCGATCGAGCGGAAGTCCTGCTGGCGGTCGTCGCGGGCGACCTCGAGCATCGCCTTCTCGGCCTGCTCGACGAGCTCGCGCGGCGGCGGCCTCGTGTCCGAGCACGCTCTCCTGGATCTCGTAGGTGGTCCTGCAGCAGCCGCCGCAGCAGCGCGTTCTCGCGCACGATCTGCGCGTAGCGGCGCGCGTGGCCGGCGGCCGGCACCACGCCGGTGAGCTCGTCGACAGCCGCCTGGCCGCCCGCGTCCTCGAGCTTGCCCGTCTGGCGCAGGCGGTCGGTGACGGTCAGCACGTCGACCGGCTCGCTCTCGTCGTAGAGCGCGAGCATCGCCGCGTAGATCGCGCCGTGGCGCTCGCGGTAGAAGTCCTCGGCGCGCAGGCCCTCCTCGATCACGAGCGCGTACAGCGAGCGGTCCGACAGCAGGATCGCGCCGAGCACCGACTGCTCGGCCTCGATGTTGTGCGGCGGGGCGACCACGCCCGCGGGGGCGCCCGCAGACGCCGTTGGATGTCGAGACCGCGCTCATCGCGTCGGGCGAGTTTAGGGTCGCCGCTCGCGGCGAGCCGCAGGGCGATCTCGCAAATCGCGACGGGAAAAGGTCGGGTCGCCGGCCACGAACGGATGTTCGCAGCAGCTCGGCGACGGAGCCGCATGGCGCGGCGGCGTCCGTCCTCGGCAGCGCGCGGCGGCTATTTCTTGGCGACGACGATCGTCTTGATCGTCGCCGTGCACGCCGTCGACGACCTCGACGACGACCATGTAGGTGCCGACGTTCTTGATCGGCTCCTGGAGGTGCACGCGGCGTTTGTCGAGCCTCAGCCCGCGCGCTTCGCGGATCGCCGTCGGCGATGTCCTGCGCGGTGACCGAGCCGAACAGGCGGCCGTCGTCGCCGGCCTGCTGGGGGATCGTGAGCACCGTGCGGTTCAGCAGGTCGACGTTCTCCTGCGCCTTCTCGACCGCCTCGCGCGCGGCGCGCTCGGCTGCCGCCTGGCGCTGGCGGATCGTCTCGATCGCGCCCCTGGTCGCCGGCTGGGCGAGCTTGCGCGGCATCAGGTAGTTGCGCAGGTAGCCCTTGGAGACGTCGACGACGGCGCCCCGCTCGCCGAGCGACTCGACGTCGTTGAGGAGGATCGCCTCGGGCATCGCTTCGAGCTCGGTCGCGGTCGCGGTCGCGGCCGCGATCGCGCCGCGGCGCTGTCCTCGCGCCCGCCCTCGTTCACGTAGGGAGCAGCGCGAGCTCGCGGGCGCGCTTGACCGCGCGGGCGATCTGGACCTGGTGGCGCCGGCAGGCGCCGGTGATCCGCCGCGAGCGGATCTTGCCCTTCTCGGAGATGAACTTGCGCAGCGACGCGACGTCCTTGTAGTCGACCTGCTCGATCTTGTCGCGGCAGTGCTGGCAGGGCTTGCGCCGCCCGCTGCCGGGCCGCCGCGCTTGTCACGCCGGCGAACCGGCTTGCCGCGTCCGCGCGCTTTCGCCATCAGCGTCACCCCACGGGTAGTTCGTGCTCGAATACGACTTCAAAGACCTCGCTGTCTGGCTAGAACGGAATGTCGTCGTCGCCGGCTGCGCCGGCGACCGGTGCGGTCTGGAAGTCCCGCTCGTCGACCGGGACGTCGCTGCCCCTGAGCCCCCGTGCCGCCGACGAAACCGCCTCCACCGGAGGCGTCGTCGCGCGAGCCCAGGAACTGCACCGAGTCGGCAATGATATCGACTGCCTGGCGCTTTGCCCGTCCTGGGCCTCCCACTCGCGCCACTCCAGGCGCCCCTCGATCGCGACCGGGCGGCCCTTGGACAGGAATCGCGCCGCGTTCTCGCCCTGCGCGCCCCAGACCTTGACGTCGAAGTAGTTGGGCTTGTCCTCCCATTCGCCGGTGCTGCCGTTCTTGCGGCGCGTGTTGCACGCGACGCGCAGCTTGCAGACCGACGATGCCGCTCGGCAGCGAGCGCAGCTCGGGGTCGGGGGTCAGGTTGCCGGTCAGGACGACGCGGTTGATGTTCGTGGCGGCCACGGCTGCTCTTCCTTTCGCTTGTGTTGCTCGGCCGGTCGCGCAGCCGTCCGGGAGCCCTCGGAGTCTAGAGGTGCCGGCGGGCGGCGCCGCCCAGCCGGTACCGCTTCCCGTCGCGTGCCCGCTTATTGCGAGGATCGCCGTCCGCGCGGCGAGGTGCGGAACACCTCGTCCCAGTAGGGCGCGCTGATGCCGAAGCCGCTTCGTGTCGTCCTGGAAGTGGTGGCGCATGTGGCGCTCGCGCAGCATCCGCCCGAGCCGTCCGCGCGGGCGGAAGTGGTGCAGGTAGTAGTGCATCATGTCGTAGACGAGGTAGCCGGCGAAGAAGCCGGCCGCCAGCCCGGGGCGTAGCGGGAGCCGGAGATCAGGTAGAGCAGCCCGAAGACCACCGCGCGCCAGCGGAATGCTCACCGCCGGCGGCATCACGAGCCGCAGCGGGTCGTTGGGGTGGTCGTGGTGGACGCCGTGGATGATCCAGTGCAGGCGCGCGCCGATGCCGTCCTCGGGCTCGAAGTGGAACACGAGCCGGTGCAGCCAGTACTCGAACAGCGTCCACAGCGCGTAGCCGCCGACGGCCAGCGCGAGCGTCGCGAGCAGGCGCAGCGATCGACAGCGCCACGCCGGCAGCAGCGACGATCGCCGGCACGAAGATCAGCAGCGGAACGACCGGGTGCACGCGCGAGAGCGCGTCGAGCAGGCGCGACTCGAACATCGGCGGCGAGGCGCGCAGGACGTCCGTTCGTTGACCGCGCCGTCGCCCATGTCCTCGCTCCCCGTCCACGGGGTCGATCTTATTACGCGAGCGCCCGCGGGCGAAGCGGAGAAATCCCGCCTGCTAGGCGGGCTCGCCGACCGGCGCCTGCGGCTCCGGGGCGGCCGGCGCCTCGGCGGGCGCCTCGGCCGGAGGCGCCTCGGCGGCGCCTCGGCCGGCGGCGCCTCGCCGGCCTCGGCGGTACGGGCGGCCGCGCCGGCGCCCATCGCGGGCGGCTCCGGCGTGCCGGGCTTCAGCTTGATGAAGCAACACCAAGTTTACCAAGTAGGTAGAAGGGCG
>CAWAKI010000008.1:0-107153 GCA_963782575.1 uncultured Solirubrobacteraceae bacterium
CGGTCGCGGTCCCATGCGAACACATGTTCGCGGTAGAATCTGTCCATCATGAGCAGCAGCCAGTCCGAGAAGCACCACACCGTCACGGCAGGCTATGTGAGGCGCTTTGCACGTCGCGACGTCGTCACAGTTCATACGCAGGACGGGCGGGTGTATGACCAAGGTCCCCGAGGCGTCGGCTACCAGCGCAACTTCTGGGGATCACCAGAGCTTGCGAGCAAGATCGAGGTCGGATTCTGCAAGCTGGAGTCCTTTGCGCTCAATGTAATCGACGATATCCAGGGTCGCTGGCCGTTGACGGCCGGTGGTCGCGCTGCTCTGGGACAGTTTCTCGCGCTGCACATAGTTCGCTTGCCGGCTTACGGAGGGTTCACGCGCATGCTGGGCGAGCGTGCAACTCGTCAGACGATGGCTGACGGGGTCACCGAGTACCAGCTGAACCCGGAGCAGGCCGCCATGTACGCCGAGGTTCTGCGCGGTGAGAACATGCATGTCACGACGCTCGTGAGGCAAATGTCTCGGATCGCTAGTTTCCTTTGCAGTATGCACTGGAGCTTGGTTGAGTTTCCCGAGGATTGGCTCATTTCATGCGACCAGCCGGTCGTTCTGTTGCCATACACGCCTTCGCCGATCACGCCCGCGTCAGCAATCACGCCCCAGGGCCTCGCCGCGACGCTGGAGGGGCGCTTCACGCTTGATCCACGCCACGCTCTTTTGCTCAGTTGGCACGAGTCGGGGGAAGCGACGCTCGCCGGCACCTACGCTCAAGCGTGCAGCATCAACGGCGCACTGAAGAAACAGACACTCCAAGAATGGTTCTGCCGCCCAGGCTCGAATCCAGCGTTTTACTCGTTTCCCCTCATCACTCAGCCGCCCGTGTACCCCATCTCGATCGAGCTGCTGCCCGGCTATGGCGTGGCCAGCGCCGCTAGGTCCCAGCGCCGGCAGGCTGCCGAGAGCCTCGTGCTTCGGATGGTCAATGAGCAGACGCCCGCGAACGAGCTGCGCTGGGTGCGGGTCAACGAGGGAGAAGCTGCGTAAGCTGAGGTCCCCATTCCTACTGCCGCGGCTGCTGGGCGAGCCATTCGTCGAGCATGGGGCGCGTGAAGCGGATGTGCCGGCCGACCCGGTGGCAGGGCAGGCGGCCGGTCCTCACGGCCTCGTAGACCCAGCTCGTCCTGACGTTGAGATACCAAGCGGCCTGATCTGGCCGAAGCAGCCGATCCTGCTGCAGCGGAGCCTCTGTTGTTGGTGTTGTTGCTTCCATGCGGGTATAGACCCCAACGCGGCCGAACCGGCCAACGGATTTCTTCCGCCGAACGCTCGGCCGCCTCGCCACCTCGCGTGCCAACAGGGCCAACGGAGGCGCCCCAAAAACGAGCCCCGGCGACCGCCGGACGACCGCTGGGGAACGATGCAGGGAACGATGCCCTGCCGTCGCAACCTCGTGATAGGCTTGCTTTTGCTGCGTTTGCAGGTGTTTTGGAAGTGGGCCCGGCGGGACTCGAACCCGCGACCTACCGATTATGAGTCGGCAGCTCTGACCAACTGAGCTACGGGCCCGACCGCGCGCCCCGGATCGCTCCGGGGCACGCGGGGGCAGACGCTACCAGCGGGCACGCGCCTTTACGCTTCGACGTCGACCCGCCGGGGCCGCCGCGCCGACGTTGCGCCCGCGCGTTGTCGCCTCGCGGTCTGGTCGCCGCCTGGCCCTCGGTCGCTCGGGCTTCGAAGCGGCGCGGCGGCGGGGGTCGGACCCGGCGCCCGGGCACTCGGGGAAACCTCCTTTCCGATTCTAGGCTCGGCCGCCGGTCCCCCTTCTCATCCTAGCGCCTTCTCACCGGCTCTGTCCCCGGCCTGTCATTTGCCCCCCCCCCCCCGGCGGCCTGGTCAAGGGCTCACGACAGGAGGGATCGGAGATGGCGGCACAGCGAGCAGCGATCGTGACGGGGGCGTCCAGCGGGATCGGGCTGGCGGTCGCGAAGGTCCTCGGCGAGGAGGGCTACGCGTTGACGGTGGCCGCGCGCCGGCCCGAGAAGCTCGAGGGCGCGCTCGGCGAGCTGAACGCACTCGGCCTGGACGTGCAGTCGGTGGCGGCCAACCTGTCGGACGAGGATGAGATCAAGAAGGTGGTCGAGGCGCACCGCGAGCGCTACGGGCGCCTGGACGTGCTCGTCAACAACGCGGGCGTCGGCGTGGGCGCTCCGGTCGCCGAGATGCAGACCAAGCGCATCGACATGCAGATGGACATCAACCTGCGCTCGATCTTCCTCTTCTACCGCGAATGCATCGGGATGCTGCGCGAGGCGGCGGGCGAGCACAAGAGCGCGCTGGTCGTGAACACCTCATCGATCTCGGGCAAGCACGGCGAGGCGTGGCTGTCGGTCTACTCTGCGACCAAGCACGGGGTCGTCGGCTGGACCGAAGCGATGAACAAGGAGCTCGGCGCCGAGGGCATCAAGTCAACGGCGCTGTGCCCCGCGTTCGTCGACACGCCGATGACGGACTTCGTCAAGGAGCACGTCCCGGCAGACGAGATGATCCGCCCCGAGGACATCGCCGAGTCGGTGCGCTTCCTGCTGCGCGTCTCGCCCGCCTGCGTGATCCCCGAGATCATGTTCGTGCGGCCTGGCGAGTCGCTCTGAGCCGGGCTGGGCGCCGCCTGTCCCGGTTTCGGCTCCTCCGAGGCGAGCAGTACGCGCAGCACCGGGTTCCGCGCCGCGGACGCGGCCCGCACGGCGCGCGCTGAGGAGGCTCAGCCGACGCCCGCCGGCGGGGCGCTCGCGCGTCCGCGTCGCGGGCGGCGCAGGCGAGCCGGCACCAGCCGCCGCACGCGGATCTCCCCGTGAGGGTCGGCTCGATCGCCCAGCGGGCGGGCACGGGAGCGAACGCCCTCGCGACGGTGGGACGCGGCCAGCAGCGCGCGGTGCTCGGCGATCGCCCGGTCCAGCTCGAGGCCGTCCGCCTGCTCGAGGCTCGCCCGCAGCTGGGCGATGAGCGTGCGGACCTCGCGCTCGGTGGCAACCCGGACCGCGCCGCGCGAGCGTGCGAAGCGGTCCCACGCGCGGGCGAAGGCGAGCAAGTCGGTGCGCCCTCCACAGCGGTGGGCCGCCAGCATCGGGCAGACGCCGCCCTGCCCGTCCACGTAGGCGCCGACGATGATCCGCTCGTAGGCCGAGAGCCCCTCGAGCATCGCCCGGCGGGTCGCGACGGGCATGCAATCGATCGCCAGTCTCAGGCGGTCGATCGGGCTGCTGCCGGCGCGGCGATTTCGCATAGGCTTCCCCCGCTCGAGGTGCTCGGGCAGCCGCGAGGGGTCGCCGCACGATAGGCCAGCCCTTCCGCGCGGGCAACAGAACCCCTGCAGCTGAAAGGAAACTTGCATGAAGCTCGGCATCCACATCGGTTACTGGGGTCTCGGCCTCACCTCGGAGGATCAGCTGCAGATCGTGCAGGAGGCCGAGCGGCTGGGGTATGACTCGGTGTGGGCCGCGGAGGCCTACGGCTCGGACACGGCCACGGTGCTCGGCTGGCTCGCCGGGCAGACGAGCAAGATCCGCCTCGGGTCGGGCATCTTCCAGATGCCGGGGCGCTCGGCGGCGATGACCGCGATGACAGCCGCGACGATCGACCAGCTCTCGGACGGGCGCATGATCCTCGGCATCGGCTCCTCCGGGCCGCAGGTCGCCGAGGGCTGGCACGGGCAGCGCTTTGCCAAACAGCTGCAGCGCACCCGCGAGTACGTCGCGGTGCTGCGGATGGCGCTCGCGCGCGAACGCGTCGAGTTCAAGGGCGAGACGCTCGAACTGCCGCTGCCCGACGGCCCGGGCAAGGCGCTGAAGCTGACAATCGCCCCGGTACAGGAGCGGATCCCGATCTATCTGGCGGCGATCGGGCCGAAGAACACCGAACTGGCCGGCGAGGTCGCCGACGGCTGGATACCGACGCTGTTCTCGCCCGAGCACGTGACCGAGCTGCGCCCGCTGCTCGAGTCCGGCGCGGCACGGAGCGGAAAAGCCTCGAGGGCTTCGACATCGCGCCGACCGTCAACGTGTTCATCACCGACGACCTCGCGCACGCGCGCGACACGATGCGGCCGTTCGTCGCGCTGTACGTCGGCGGGATGGGCTCGCGCAAGCAGAACTTCTACAACCAGCTCGTCCAGCGCTACGGCTACGAGGCCGAGGCGAAGCAGATCCAGGACCTGTACCTCGAAGGCAAGCGCGACGAGGCGATGGCGGCGATCCCCGACGCGCTGATCGACCAGGTCTCGCTGTGCGGGCCGAAGGACGTCGTCCGCGAGCGCCTGGCCGTGTACCGCGACGCGGGCGTCGGCACACTCGGCGTGACGCCGACGCCCTTCACGCGCGAGGAGCGCCTGGCGCAGCTGCGGCTGCTGGCCGAGCTTGCCGCCTAGCGGCACCGGCGCCCGCGGCGATGGGTAGGCGCATCCTGCTCGGGGCCTTCGGCGACCCCGGTCACGCTTTCCCGATGATCGCGCTCGGGCGCGCGCTGCACGAGCGCGGCCACGAGGTGACACTGCAGACGTGGCGGCGCTGGCAGGCGCACGTCGAGGCCGAGGGGATCGGCTTCGCGCCGGCGCCCGAGTACCAGGTGTTCCCGACCGGTCCCGAGCCGCTGGACTTCTACGAGGCGGTCGTGCACGCCGCGCAGGACACGCTGCCGCTGGTCAGGGAGCTCGCACCCGAGGTGGTGGTGGCGGACATCCTCACGCTGGCGCCCGCGCTGGCGGCCGAGATGGACCGGCGCCCCTGGGCGACGCTC
Organism: uncultured Solirubrobacteraceae bacterium; assembly: GCA_963782575.1. Classification (GTDB taxonomy): domain Bacteria; phylum Actinomycetota; class Thermoleophilia; order Solirubrobacterales; family Solirubrobacteraceae; genus Palsa-744. The sequence continues at coordinate 4,786 of CAWAKI010000008.1, forward strand.
GTCCCGCACGTGTACCCCGACGGCCCGCCGGGCTTTCCGATCTACTCGCTCGGCGCGCGCATGCCGCGCACGGAGACGGGGCGCCGCGCGTGGGGCCGCATGCACCCGCTCGTCGAGCACGGGCTCGAGCGCGGGCGCCGCGAGCTCAACCAGACGCGGATGCGCCTCGGGCTCGAGCCGCTCGAGCACGTGCACGGGGGGATCAGCCGCGAGCTCGCGCTGGTCGGGACGTTCCCGCAGCTCGAGTACCCGCGCCGCTGGCCCGCGCACGTGCACGTCGTGGGTCCGCTCATGTGGGAGCCGCCGCCCGGGGAGAGCGCGCGCGCCGCGCTCAAGGACGACGGCCGGCCGCTCGTGCTGGTCGCGCCCTCGACCGCGCAGGACTCCGAGCACCGGCTGCTGCGCGCGGCCCTGCGCGGGCTGGCCGACGCGCCGGTGCGGGTGCTCGCGACATGGAACCGGCGCCTGCCGCCGCGGCCGCTGCCGGTACCGGAGAACGCGACGGTCCTCGACTGGGTCGTGTACTCGCGGGAGATGCCGCGCAGCGACGTGGTCGTCTGCCACGCCGGGCACGGGACGCTCGCGCGGGCGCTGTCGTGCGGGTGCGCCGTGGTGGCCTGCCCCGCGGTCGGCGACATGAGCGAGAACGCCGCGCGCCTTGACTGGAGCGGCGCCGGCGTGCGGCTGCCGCGGCGGTTCGTCGGGCCGCGCACGCTGCGGCTGGCGGTCGAACGGGCGCTCGGGGAGCCGGCGATCCGCGCGCGGGCGCGCGAGCTGGCGAGCTGGTCGGCGGCACACGACGCCGGCCAGGCCGCCGCGCTGCTGCTGGAGGACTTCGCGGCACGTGCCGCGGGACGCTCGGCGAGCGCGGCCTAGAAGCCGCGCGGCGGCGCTACTCCCCTCCGGCGCCCTGGATGACCGTGTGCTCTGCGGCCCTCAGCAGGCCGATGATCCGGTAGCCGTCGCCCGCGTCCTCGAAGCGCATCCGCACGTCTGAGGTGACCTCGTCGCCGTCGTGCCTGAGCACCTCGACGATCGTCAGGACCGCGCCGAGCTCAACGCTCTCGTCGTCGCCGTAGGCCTCCTCGAGCGCCGCCATCTGCTCCTGCGCGGCGTTGCCCAGCTTGGTGCGGTCCATCGTCATGCGGATCTCCCCTCGTTCTCTGGAACAGGTCGCGGCCGACGCTGAGCGCTCTCAGAGCACCCAACGCCCGAATACAGGTGCGGGCCGGTCCAGCGCACGTGATCTGAATTCTTCAGCTCCGGGGGTGGGGACTCGAACCCACAACCGTCCGGTTAACAGCCGGATACTCTGCCATTGAGCTACCCCGGATCACAGTGTCCACTTCTGTTTTTTGAGGTCAAATCTCGGGATCCTGCCGTCCTCCCCGATCCTCGACCTCAGAATGGCAATTAGAGCACAGAAGAACGCACTTCCGCGCCTCGGCACGAAGGGTATCGAGAGCCAGGGCGACACCCCTGGCACTGAGCTCGAGCCTCTTCTGCGTCGGATCGGCGTGATGGAAGTGCAGAGCACGCATGCTGCCGGCGTAGCCGCAGCGAGCACAGCGTCCTCCTGCCTCTTCGACCAAGATCCGCTTCATCTTGCGCCGCCGCCGCGACACCGCTTCCGCCCGGCAGCGTCGACAGCGGTAGTAGCCGCGGCCGTCGATCACAAACCCGCTCTCACCATGACGCGCGCAGACCATCGGCGCTTCGCGGAGCCCGGCTCGGAGGGCAGCGGCGGATTCCTCACGCCGACGAGCGCCCTTCGGGCTCCACGTCCTCAACTCGTATCGACGAAGCCAGTGCCGCACGGTCGCCTTGCTGCGATCGACGCGTGTGGCGATCTCCGCGATCGTCAGTCCCCGCTCGACGAGCTCGGCGAGCAGGTCTCGCGACAGACCACCCCGCGCGGCGTGGCGCTCGGCCCCGTTCGCCCGCAGCCCGTGCCGCTCGACCCAGTAGGCGACGGTCGATTCGTGGCGCCCCACACGCCGCCCGATCACTGCGAGCGACAGCCCTTCTCCGAGCATCCCCTCGAGCATCGCGCGATCCACACCGACACCCTCGCCGACCGACGGTGACACGGCCGTCAAAAGAGTGGCCGCACCGTGACACCTCGTGCCAGGGCCGTAACCCCGCGCCGAAGCCCGCAGCCCCGGCCGCCCCTCAGCCCGCCCGCTCCCCCGTCTGCTCGAGCACCTGCGCGTACGCCCGGTCGAAGCGCAGCTTCAGCTCCGCCCTCTGGCGCGCGAGCGCCGTCACGTCCGAGCCCTCCCTCCCCCGCGCCCGCTGGATCCCGCGCTCCAGGCGCGCCAGCTCGAGCTGCAGCCGCTGCACCTCGAGCATCCCCGGATTCGGCTGCTCGCCCCCGGCCTGGACGACCAGCTCGGCCATCAGCGCGCGCAGCGGCGTCCCCTCGTCACCCGGCTCCCCGTCCAGCCCCGCCATCGGCATCGACAGGTCGCCGTCGCGCAGGTGCTCGGCCGCGCGCCGCAGGAGCTCGCCCGAGAAGTCCTGCTCGACGTCGAGCTCCCGCAGGGCCCGCGCCCCCTCCTCGGGGGTGGCGATGCACAGCGCGAGGAACGCGCGCTCGGTTTCATCCCGCCGCGAGAGCCTGCCCAGCGGGCGCACCGCCTGCGCGGCCGCCTGCGCCGGAGCCTCGCGCAGCGTCGCTTCGAGGACCGTGTCCTTCGTCGCCAGGCGATCGGAGGCGAGCTTGATCAGATCCCCGTACACGGCCCCCTGCTTGATCTCGGAGAACACCCCACGCAGCTCGGCCAGTATCCGTTCCTCGCCCTCCGGGGTCGAGGTGTCACCGGACTCGATGATCCGCTCGACCCGGAACCGCGCGAACAGGACCGATTCCGAGAGCGCCGCCTGCATCGCCTCTGCGCCGCGCTGCTGGATCAGATCCGCCGGGTCGAGGCCACTCGGCAGCGGAACCACGCGCAGCTCGAGCTTCCGCTGCGCCGCCAGCTTCGAGGCCTTCAGCATCGCCTCCTGGCCCGCGCTGTCGGCGTCGAGCGCGAGCAGCACCGTGTTCGCCATCCGCGCGAGCAGCGCCACCTGGTCGATCGTCAGAGCCGTCCCCATCAGCCCGACCGTGTTGCGGATCCCGGCCTGGTGCATCGCGATCACGTCGGTGTAGCCCTCGCACAGCACGATCGCCCCTGCCTTCGCCGCGTGCGTCCGCGCGAGAAACGCCCCGTAGAGGTGATGCCCCTTGTGGTAGACGTCGTTGTCGGCGGTGTTCAGGTACTTCGGCCGCCGGCCCGCGTCCGCGTCCTGCTCCTCGCGCTGCATCGCGCGCGCGCCGAACCCGACCACGTTGTTGCGCATGTCCGCCAGCGGGAACGTGATGCGCGAGCGGAAGCGGTCATATGGCCTGCCGTTCTCGCGCGAGCGCTGCGCCAGCCCCGTCGCGTACAGCTCCCCCTCGGTGAACCCCCCGCGGCGTGAGGCGAGCAGCACCCGGTCCCACGCGCTCGGCGCGAAGCCGACCCGGAACTCGCGCAGCACCTCCTCGCCGAGCCCGCGACCCTGCAGATACTCGCGTGCCCGCTCCGCCTCCTTCGAGTCCCAGAGGTAGCGCTCGTAGTACCCCGCCGTGCGATCGAGCAGCTCGAGCAGGCGCTCGCGCTCGCGCCGGCGCTCGGCCTCGCGCGGGTCCTCCTGCTCGCGTTGCAGCTCGACGCCGTAGCGTTCGGCCAGCAGCTCGAGCGCGCCCCGGAAGTCCACGCCCTCTGTCTCCTGCACGAACGTGAACACGTCGCCCGAGGCCTGGCAGCCGAAGCAGTAGTAGACCTTCTGCGAGGGGTCGATCCCGAACGAGGGCGTGCGCTCCTCGTGGAACGGGCACAGCCCCTCGTAGCGCGCGGGGCCGGCGCGGCGCAGCTCGGTCCGCGCCGAGACCAGCTCGACGAAGTCGACCGCGTCTCTGACCCGGTCTCTCGACTCTTTTGTGTACAGCGCCACCGCCGGCAACGCTAGCGGGCGAACGCGCGCGGCACCTGAAGCTCGGTGTACGCCCGGATGCAGTACCGGTCGGTCATCCCCGCCAGGTAGTCCGTCACCCGCTGCGCGAGCTCGCGCTCGCCGCCCGCCCCGCCCTCCGCGCCGCCGTCCGGCAGCAGCTCCGGGTGCTCCACGTAGTGCTCGAACAGCCGCCTGATCACGGCCGCGATCTTGGCCCGCTCGGCGCGAACGGCCGGCCCCAGGTACACACGCTCGAACATGAAGTCGCGCAACTCGGCCATCGCCGGCCCCGCCGTCGGCCCCTGCACGATCTCCCCAGCGCGCTCGGACTGCTCCACCATGTCGTGGACGAGCGCGTCGATCCGCGCCGAGCCCGTGCGCCCGAGCACCGCGATCGGCTCGGCCGGCAGCTCGCGCTCGTCGAGCAGCGCGGCCCTGATCGCGTCGTCGATGTCGTGGTTGATGTAGGCGACCCGGTCGATCACCCGCACGATCCTGCCCTCGAGCGTCGCCGGCAGCTCGGCGCGGCTCGAGTGCCGCGCGATCCCGTCGCGCACCTGCGCACAGAGGTTCAGCCCCGCCCCGTCGCGCTCGAGCGACTCGACGATCCGCAGCGAGTGCTCGTAGTGGCGGAAGCCCATCCCAAAGCGCTCGCGAAGGCACTCGTCGAGCACCTCCTCGCCGATGTGCCCGAACGGCGGATGCCCGAGATCGTGCCCAAGGCCGATCGCCTCGGTCAGGTCCTCGTTGAGCCGCAGCGCGCGCGCAACAGTGCGCGAGATGCTCGTCACCTCGAGCGTGTGGGTCAGGCGTGTGCGGTAGTGGTCCCCGCGCGGCGAGACGAACACCTGCGTCTTGTGCGTCAGCCTGCGAAACGCCTTGCAGTGCACGATCCGGTCGCGGTCGCGCTGAAACGGCGTGCGCAGCGAGCAGTCGGCCTCCTCGTGCTCCCGCAGCGCCGGGTAGGACCGCGCCGCCGACGGCGCGAGCAGCCGCTGCTCCTGCTCGGCGCGCATGCGCGCGAACGAGTCAGAGACGCTCCCCTGCTGCTGTTCGGCGGTGCTCACACCCCGATTCTCGCACCGTACGCGGCCGGTTCCCGGGCCCGGCCCGGCCCAGAGCGACTCACGCGCAGAGGCCGCTCAGCGCTCCCGGTTCCAGTCGTTGCGGCCGGTCAGGCGCCGCGACCAGTGCCCCCAGCTGCTCATCGCCGGGTCCTCGCGGTACGCGGGGGCCGCCCCGCCCGGCGCAGGCAGGCTCGCGACATCCGCGGAGGGGATCCGCAGGTCGACGGCGTGCTCGTGCAGGGCCGCGACGTCCTCGGCGGGCACGAACCTGCGGCCGAGACGCCCGGCCGTGATCACGAGGCCGTGGAAGATGTCCTGTTGCTCGGCGGCCACGACGTGGTGCACCGTGCCGACCTCCTCGCCGTCCCGGCTGATCACGGGCACGCCCCGCTCGAGCACTGGGTAGGCGACCGGGAGCCCCTCGTCCATACCGCCACCCTACCGGCGGGGTGGGGCGCTCAGCGCTGCTTGCGCCAGTCGCGTTTGAGCTCGAGCAGGCGCTTCCAGTGCTCGGCCTTGGACTCGGCCGGATCCTCGACGTAGACGGGCGCGTCCCCGCCCGGCTCGGGAAGCGTGCGAAGGTCCTCGACCGCCAGCGAGAGGTCGACTCCGCGTTCGTGGAGCGAGGCGACGAGCTCGGCCGGCACGAAGCGCCGGCCGTGCTCGTCCGTGTCGATCACCACGCCGTGGAAGATGTCCTGCTCCTGCGCCGCGACGAGGTGGTTGACCGTCCCCACGTGCGTGCCGTCCGCCGCGTACACCGGCACGTCCTTCTCGAGCAGCGGATAGGCGATCGACAGGCCCTCGTCCACGGCTCCAGATTACCCGGCGCTCAGGCGCCCGCGAAGGCAGGCATCAGCCGCAGGTGCGCGTGGTGCTCGAGCGTCGCCGCGATCGCCCGTTCCACCTGGCCGAGCGCCGGCTCACCGGCGCTCGGAGACTCGTTCAGCGGGCTGCCGAGCGCCGCGGTCATGAACGTGTGTGCTTCCTCCTCGAGCGCAAAGGACCCCGCCTCGCAGGCGGCGCACACGACCCCTCCGGCCGCGCCCGAGAAGCCGACCAGGTGCTCGGGCTCGCCGCAGCTCGCGCACGCGCCGAGCTGCGGCGCGAGCCCCGCCGCCAGCAGCAGCTTCAGGCGGAAGCTGAGCGATCCGGCGCGCCCGCCCGCCCCCGACCCCCGGCCCCTGCGCCCGCCTGCTCATCGAGCAGCGCGAGCTGGCGGCAGAGCAGGTTGAACACCCCCGGGTGCGGCTCGCCGGTCTCGAACAGCCGCCCGACGGCGTCGCACGCGCGCGCCGCCGCGTCGAGCGCCCGGGCGTCGCCGCGCAGGCGCAGGTGCGGCTCGATCGTCTGCGCGCCGGTGAAGGTCAGCAGCTCGCCGCGGCCTTCGTGCAGCTCGGCCTGGATGCGAAAGAACGGCTCGAGGCGCCCGCCGAAGCGGCTGCGGGCGCGCCGCACGCCCTTGGCGATCGCCGAGATCCGCCCGCGCGCCGGCGTGTAGAGGTGAAGGATGCGATCGGCCTCGCCGTAGCGCATCGACCGCAGCACGATCGCATCTGTCCGAACAGGGCCCGGCATCGGTAGAGGACGAGTCTAGGCTCGCGCCCGGCGCGAGCCGGAAGGCCGTGAGCCGCCCGCTATACTTAATGAAGTAATGAGGGAAGTAACGATCTACACGACCGAGCCCTGCTCCTTCTGCGCGCGCGTCAAGGGCCTCTTGAGCTCGCGCGGCGTCGCGTACTCCGAGGTCAACCTGTCGAAGGACCCGCAGGGCCGGGTCGAGCTGGCGCAGCGCACCGGCATGATGACCTTCCCCCAGGTGGTCGTGGGTGAGCGCCTGATCGGCGGCTTCAGCGAGCTGCTGGCCGCCGACGAGGACGGCTCGCTGACGGAGCTGCTCGCCCGGCCGGCCTGAGCGGGCGGGCGCCGGCTACGCCCCGAGGCCGCGGCTGGCAGCGCTCGCACACGTAGGTCCCGCGTCCCGCCGCCACGATCTTCACGATCTCGCGCCCGCAGCGCGGGCACGGGCTGCCCGCGCGCAGGTGCACGAGGAACCGGTCCTGGAACGAGCCGCGAACGCCGTCCACGTGGCGGAAGTCGTCGATGCTCGCCCCGCGCGCGTCGATACCCGCCTGCAGCGACTCGATGATCCCCTCCCGCAGCCGCTCGGCCTGCGGCCCGGTGAGCGCTCCGGCCGCCCGCAGCGGGTGGATCTGCGCGCGGAACAGCGCCTCGTCGGCGTAGATGTTGCCGACCCCGGCGATGCGCCGCTGGTCGAGCAGCAGCGCCTTGATCGGCGCCCGCCGGCCGCGCATCACCTCGCGCAGGTGCGCCGCGGTGAACTCCTCGTCGAAGGGCTCGAGCCCGAGCCGCTCGGCCAGGAACGCCTCCAGCGCGGGCGTCCCGAGCAGCAGCTCGCCGGTCCCGAAGCGGCGCGGGTCGACGATCGCAAGGCGCACGCGGCGCTCGCCGGCAGGGGCCGAGCGCGGCCTCGGCCCGAGCACGATCCGCACGCGCGTGTGCGCGGGCTCGTTATGGGAATCCCACCCACCGGCGAGCACCGAGCCCGTCATGCGCAGGTGCTGGGCCAGGTGCACGTCGCCCTCGAGCTCCCACAGCAGGTACTTGCCGCGCCGCCCGAGCCCCAACACGCGCCGCCCGCTCAGCGCGTCCTGTAGCTCGGCCGGCGCGAGCGGGCGCGACCAGCGCGGGTCGAGCACCTCGACGCGCAGCATCCGCCGCCCCTCCACGAGCGGCGCGAGCTGGCGGCGGATCGTCTCGACCTCGGGTAGCTCGGGCATCGCCCTAGCTTATGAACGCCGACCCGGGCAGCCCCGGCGCCCCGCGCCCGCTCAGCCACGCAAGGGCGCTCGCCCCGACGTCGGCGAGCAGCCCGTCGTGGCGCGCGCCGTGCCGGGCGCCACGCGCCTGCATCTCGCCGCTCACCGCCAGCAGGGGAGCGTACTCGCGCGTGTGATCGGTCCCCGGGTGCGCCGGGTCGACGCCGTGATCGGCGGTCAGGACGAGCAGGTCCCCGAGACGCAGCCGCGCGATCATCCGGCCCACGCGTGCGTCGATCTCGCGCAGCGCACGGGCAAATCCCTCGACGTCCTTGCGATGGCCGTACACCTGGTCGGTATCGATCAGGTTCACGAACACGAGCCCCTCCTCGCGCCTCGAGAGCTGCTCGTCCACGGCGTCGAGGGCCCGCGCGTTGTCGGAGGCGGGCAGCGACTCGGTCAGCCCCCGCCCGGCGAACAGGTCATCGATCTTCCCCACCCCGACGACGCTTGCGCCGTCTTCGGCGAGCTCCTCGAGATAGCTGCGCCGTGGCGGCGCGAGCGCGAAGTCGCGCCGCCCGGGGCTGCGCGCGAAGGACCCCTCCCGGCCGCTGAACGGCCGCGCGATCACCCTGCCGACGGCGTCCGCGCCCGACATCACCGCGCGCGCCCGCCGGCACGCTTCATACAGCTCCTGCGGCGCGAGCACGTCCTCGTGGGCCGCCAGCTGCAGGACCGAGTCCTGCGAGGTGTAGACGATCAGCGCGCCGCTGCGCAGATGCTCGGCGCCGAACTGCTCGATCGCGCTGAGCCCGTCATCGCGCCGGTTGCAGATCAGCGGCCGCCCGATCTCGCGGCGCAGCCGTTCGAGCAGCTCCGGCCCGAACCCGTCGGGGTAGGTCGGCAGCGCGCGCTCGAGCGATACGCCCATCAGCTCCCAGTGCCCGGTGATCGAGTCCTTGCCGGGCCCGAGCGGCGCCAGGCGCCCGTGGATCGCCGGATCGCCCGCCGGCGCAACACCCGCGACCGGCAGGATCGACCCCAGCCCGAGCTCGCCCAGCACGGGCAGCTCGAGGCCCCCGACCGCCTCCGCGAGGTGGGCGATCGTGCACGTGCCCTCATCGCCGTAGCTCGCCGCGTCCGGGAGCGCGCCGGCCCCGCAGGCATCGATCACGAGCACGAACGCTCGCCGGCTGCTGGCCCCGGTCATGGCCGGATGTCTACCGGGAAGCGCTGGCGCGGGGATGCGCGCCGAAGTACGCGTCCTTCAGCCGGTCGGCCGACAGATGCGTGTAGACCTGCGTCGTGGCGAGGTCTGCGTGGCCGAGCATCTCCTGCAGCGAGCGCAGGTCGCACCCGCCTGCGAGCAGGTGGGTCGCGAAGGTGTGGCGCAGCGTGTGCGGGCTCATCTTTTCCTCGAGACCCGCGCGCCGGGCATGGCCCTGGACGATCTTGTAGAGCCCCTGGCGCGTCAGCGCCCCGCCGCGGTGGTTGACGAGCAGCCGCGACTGCACGCGTTCGCCGACGAGCAGCGGGCGCCCGCCGCGCAGGTAGGCGCCGGCCGCGAGCAGCGCCTGGCGCCCGACGGGCACGATCCGCTCCTTGGAGCCCTTCCCGCGCGCGCACAGGAGGCCCTCCTCGAGGTCGATGTCGGCGAGCTGGAGCCCGACCGCCTCCGAGGCGCGCAGGCCGCACGCGTACATCAGCTCGAGCAGCGCGCGGTCACGCAGCGCGAGCGGCCCCGAGCCGCGCGGCTGCTCGAGCAGCCGCCGCACCTCCTCGCGCGAGAGGACGCGCGGCAGCCGCTGGGGCTTGCGCGGCCCGCGCAGGTCGGCCGTCGGGTCGTGCTCGATCAGCTCCTCGCGGCGCAGGTGGCGGTAGAACGAGCGCAGGCAGGCGACCTTGCGCCCGACCGTGGTCGGCGCGAGGAGCGTCTGCGCCGTCGGCGCCGCCGGCGAGCTCGGCGATGAACGCCGCCAGGTCGGCCTGCGAGGCCTCCTCGGCGCGCAGGCCGCGCCGCTGCAGAAAGGCGCCGAACTGCTGCAGGTCGGAGCGATAAGCCTCGAGCGTGTTGCGCGAAAGCCCGCGCTCGAGCTCGAGGTAGGCGAGGAAATCGCCCACCAGGCGCTCGGTCGCGCCCGGCGCCGGAGGGCTCTGCGCTGTGGCCATACCGGGAGCTTCGCGCCGGGCGCCAGCCCTCCTCGGTCGTGCAATCAGGCGTTCAGACGGCGCTCGAGCCAGAACAGCGCGATCAGCGTCTTCGCATCGCGGCACTCCTCGATCGCGGCGTCGAGCCGCGCGATCGGCCACGGCACCACCTCGATGCGCTCTTCCTCCCCGCTGTCGGCGCTCTCCTCGTGCAGGCCGGTCGCGCAGTAGAGGTGCACGCGCTCGTCGGTGAAACCTGCCCCTGTGTAGTAGGTCAGGATGTGCTCCCAGCGCTCTGCGCCGCGCCCGATCTCCTCGGCGAGCTCGCGCTGGGCGGCGGCCAGCGGCTCCTCCCCGTGCACGTCCAGGCGCCCGGCGGGGATCTCGAGCAGGTCGGGCTCCCCGACCCCCTCGCGGGGCTGGCGCACGAGCCACACGTGGCGGTCGTCGTAGGCGAGGATCCCGACCGCGCCGGCGTGGCGCACGACCTCGCGCGAGACCTCCTTGCCGTCGGCGTGGCGGAAGCGCTCGATCCGAACGTCGACGAGGCGCCCGCTGTAGACGGTCTCGCCGCCGAGCTCCTCGAACGCGCGCGGCGAGGAGGCGCCCTGCCCGTCCTCGCTCATGCCGCCTCGCTGCCGCCGTCGCCCGCCTGCTCGCGCGCGGAGAGCTCGCCGAGCACCGCGCCGCCGGCGAGTGCCGCGCCGAAGAACAGCGGGTCCTCGGCGAGGCTGCGGCCCATCGTCGTGGCGGGCAGGCCGCTGCCCGCATACGCGGGCAGGTCGACCCCCGCGCGTCGCCAGTCGTGGCGTGTGATCCGCGCCGGGCGCTCGAGCTCGTCGGCGTCCCCCGCGGGTGCGGGCCGCCCGCCCCCGGGCGCGCCGAACACCGCGCCGAGGCCGGCGCGCAGCTCGTCGCCGACCGGCGAGCGCATGCCGGCGGGCAGCGCGACGGTGACCGGCTCGAGCAGCAGGTCGAGCACGGTCAGCGTGTGGTGGGAGATGCCTCGGTGGCGCGGGCGCTCCTCGCCCGAGGACATGCGCGCAACGACCAGCGTCGGGCACCCGAGCGCGAGCGCCGCGTGGCCGGAGTCGAGCGCCGCCATGCCGCCGTGGCCGAGCGGCGTGCCCGAGCCGACGATCCCCGGGCCCGGGCCGCAGACCGCCGCGTCCCAGCCGAGCTCGGCCAGGCCGTGGTGGAGCGCGCCCGCGGTGGTGACGGCCTCGCCCTCGCCGCCAAACGCCGCACCGGCAGTCAGGTGGCCGGCGAGCAGGTCGCGCTTTCGCAGCTCGGCGACCGTGCGCGAGTGCGCCCCCGGCAGCGCGCCCCCCTCGGTCTGGACGTAGCCGAGCTTCGCCCCCGGGTTGGCGCGCGCGAACGCCCACGCGACCGGGGCCAGCTGGCCGTGGAGCGCGAGCACGCCTGCCGGGCGCCCGAGCGGGAGCGACAGCTCGCGGCCCTCGACCGGCCGGACCGTGTGCTGCAGGCTCGTGTAGTTGAGCTTCATCACGTTCGCGTGGGGGCTCCCCTCGCCCTCGAGGCCCCGCGTGAGGTTGACGTGCACGACGTCGAAGCCGCCCGAGCCGAGGCCGAGGTCGAGCGCCTCGACGTTGACGATCACCTCGTCTCCGGGCTGCGAGCGGCCGATCAGCGAGAGGTCGGCGAGCGCCTCCCGGCGCACGCCCGACACCTCGCCCGCGAGCCGCACGGTCATGCGCTGCTCGCCCCCGCCCTGGAGCGCGGGCACGTCGATCACAGTGGCGCGGCGCAGCTTCAGCATCGGCGCTGGACGCTACCGGGAGAGCTCGCTCGCCAGCGGCGCGGCCTCGTCGAGCAGCGCGCGCGCGACGCGCAGCATCTCCTCGAGCGCTGCGTCGGCGACCCGCTCGCCCGGCTCGTGGCTGCGCTCGGTGCCGTTGGCGAGGTTGACGGTCGCCACCCCCTGGGCGATCAGCGCGTTCGCATCAGAGCCGCCGCCGCTCGTGATCCTGACCGGGTCGTGCCCGCACGCCGACAGCGCCGCCTCGGCCGCGCGCACGGCCGGCGCCGAGGGGGCGTGCCGATAGCCGCCGAACATGCGCTGCACCGACGTATCGACGTCGACATCGCAGTCGGGCATGTTGGCCGCCTGGTGCACCCGGTCGACGACCTCCGCCACGAGCGCCTCGCCGCGGCGGTCGTCGAGGCCCCTGACCTCGGCCGCGAAACGGCACGCGTCCGGCACGACGTTGATCGCGCCGCCGCCCTCGACCGAGCCGACGTTCACGGTCCCCTCGTCCTCGAGGCGCCCGTGGCGCAGCGAGGCGATCGCGCGGCTGGCCGCGAGGATCGCGCTGCGCCCGTCCTCGGGGCAGATCCCCGCATGCGCCGCAGCGCCGCGGAACGAGGCCTCGATGCGGTAGTGGCAGGGTGCGGCGAGGATGACCTCGCCGATCGGCGAGGCGTGGTCGAAGACGTAGCCACAGGGGCTGTGGAGCACCGAGGCGTCGAACGCCGAGCAGCCCGCCAGCGAGATCTCCTCGCCGACGGTGAACAGCAGCTCGAGGTCCACCGGCGCGCCCTCGCGGCGCACCCGCCGCGCGAGCGCGAGCAGCACGACGACCGCCGCCTTGTTGTCGGCGCCGAGGATCCCCTCGCCCGCGTTCTGCCAGAACCCGTCCTCGAGCACCGGCTCGACCGGCCCCTGCAGCGGGACCGTGTCGAGGTGCGCGCACAGCAGCAGCGGCGGCAGCTCGCCGAAGCTCCCGCCTGGCCGGCCGGGGATCCGCGCGAGCAGGTTCCCGCAATCGCCGCCGATCGCCTCGCCCGCGCGGTCCTCGATCACCTCGGCGCCGAGCGCGCCGAGCTCGGCGCCCACGCGCTGCGCGCACGCGCGCTCGGAGCGCGACGGGCTCGCGATCCGGCACAGCTCCTCGAACGTGCCGGCGAGATAGCGCTGCTCGAGCGTGCCTGCCGCGACGGGGCCGCCGGCGCCCGTCACGTCCGCGCGGCGGGCTCGCCGCCGGCGCCTGCCGTCGCGCGCGTGTCGGCGAGGTGCATCTCGTCCTCGCCCTCCCGGCCCCCGGCGCGCCGCAGCGCTGCGGCGACGAACTCGCGGAACAGCGGCGCCGGGCGCTCCGGGCGCGACTTGAACTCGGGGTGGAACTGCGAGGCCACGAAGAACGGGTGCTCCGGCAGCTCGACGACCTCGACCAGGCGCTCATCGGGCGAGGTGCCCGAGATCCCCAGGCCGGCGCCCTGCATGCGCTTGCGCAGCAGGTTGTTGACCTCGTAGCGGTGGCGGTGGCGCTCGTAGATGACCGCCTCGCCGTAGATCTCCCGGGCGCGGGTGCCGTCGTGCAGCTTGATCGGGTCGGCGCCGAGCCGCATCGTGCCGCCGAGGTCGGCGACCTCCTTCTGCTCGGGCAGCAGGTCGATGACCGGATGCGGGGTCTCCGGGTCCATCTCGGTCGAGTTGGCGCCCTCGAGGCCGACCACGTTGCGCGCGAACTCGCTGACGGCCACGTGCATCCCCAGGCAGATGCCCAGATAGGGGATCTGCTGCTCGCGCGCGACCTGCGCGGCGTGGATCTTCCCCTCCCACCCGCGCCCGCCGAACCCGCCCGGGATCAGGATCCCGTCGACGCCCGCCAGCCGCTTCGCGGCCTGCGCCGGGTCGAGCAGCTGCTCGGAGTCGATCCAGTCGATCTCGACCCGGCTGTCCTGCAGCGAGGCCGCGTGACGCAGCGCTTCGGAGACCGACAGGTAGGCGTCCTCGAGCTGGATGTACTTGCCGACCAGCCCGATCCGCACGCTGCGCTCCGCGCGCGCGGAGCGCTCGATCGGCTCCTTCCAGCGCTCGAGGTCCGGCGCCGGCGCCTCCAGGCCGAAGTGCTCGAGCACGAACTCGTCGACGCCCTGCTCGTGGAACGTCAGCGGCACCTTGTAGATGTTGTCCACATCGCACGCCGACACGATCGCCTCGGCGGGCAGGCTCGCGAACAGCGCGATCTTGCGGCGGATCTCGAGCGACAGCGAGCTCTCGGAGCGGCACATCAGCATGTCGGGCGCGATCCCGATCCGGCGCAGCTCGTTGACCGAGTGCTGGGTCGGCTTGGTCTTCAGCTCGCCGGCGTGGCCGATGAACGGCACCAGCGTCAGGTGGATGAACATGCAGCGCCGGCGGCCGACGTCGACCGGGAACTGGCGGATCGCCTCCAGGAACGGCAGCGACTCGATGTCGCCGACGGTGCCGCCGATCTCGGTGATCACGAAGTCGACATCGCTGGACTCGGCGATCAGCGAGATCCGCTGCTTGATCTCGTCGGTGATGTGCGGGACCACCTGAACCGTCCCGCCGAGGTAGTCGCCGCGGCGCTCGCGGCGGATCACGGTGTCGTAGATGCCGCCCGCGGTGACGTTCGAGGCGCGGCTCGTGTTGGAGTCCGTGAAGCGCTCGTAGTGGCCCAGGTCGAGGTCGGTCTCGGCGCCATCCTCGGTCACGAACACCTCGCCGTGCTGGTAGGGCGACATCGTCCCGGGGTCGATGTTGATGTAGGGGTCGAACTTCTGCAGCCCGACTGTCAGCCCGCGCGAGACCAGCAGGCGACCTATCGAAGCGGCGGCGATCCCCTTCCCCAGCGAGGACACCACGCCGCCGGTCACGAAGATGAACCGGGTCTTGCTCGGGGGCTGCGCGTGGCGGTCGGCGTGATGCGCGTTCATGAGGGCCTGCCCCAGGAGTCTAGTTCCCGCAGCCCCGGAGTCCGCTCGATCAGCGCCGAGATCGAGCGCAGCTCGCCGTAGACGGTGATCAGAAGCAGCAACGCGAGTGCTATCAGCTGCCCGGTGCCCGACAGCGTCAGCACCATCCACAGCCCGGCCAGGCCGCCGAGCAGGTTCGCGCCGGTGTCCCCGAGCATCCCGCGCTCGCGCAGGTCATAGACGCCGGCGACGAGCGCCGGGCCGGCGAACAGCCCGAGCGCCCACAGCGTGCGCAGCTGCCCGGCGCCGATCGTCAGGCCCGCGCCGAGCGCCACGAACGCCTTCATGGCCCGTCCCGGGCGCAGGTCGAGCAGGTTGAAGGCGTTCGTCGCGAGCACCAGAACCGCCGCGCCCAGCAGCCAGCGCCCGTCGGAGAGGCCCAGCAGGTCGAGCGCGAACAGCGCGAGCCCGAGCGAGCCGACCGCCTTCAGCGCACCGGTCGAGAGCTCGCCGCGCAGCACCGCGGCGCCGTGCCCGCGCCAGCCGCGCGGCCCGGGCGAAGCGGGGTCCTGCGCCTCCCCGAGCGTGTCGTCGATCAGCCCGAGCGCGATCACGCCGAGTGCGTAGAGCGCGATCGGCACCGCCTCGGGGTGGAACACGGCCGCCGGCGCAAGGCGCGCGAAGAGCGCGAGCGGCACGAGCGCCGTCAGCGCCGCCGCGGGCACGAGCGCGCCGAGCGGGAACGGCAGAGGACGCCCGCGGTAGTTGGGCCGCGTGTGGCCGGCCGCCGCCAGGCCCCTGAGCAGCGGCGGGGCGAGGGCGCACCCGGCCAGCGTCGCGAGAATCAACGGCAGCGCGTGCATGGCTGCCCAAGCTACCTGCGCGAGCGGACGCCCGTGGAACCGGACTAGGGGTTCGAGGAGACGGCGGGCAGCAGCGAATCGGCCGTGCTCTTGACGCCGAAGCTGCCCTTGTCGCCGGCCAGCGCGTAGATCAGGGCGGCCTGCCCGGCGGGTTCGTCGAGGTCGTCGACGCTCGACATGCTGCGGCTCTTGAACCAGGGCACCTGCGAGCGGTTCGTGCCGGAGGTCTCGACGCCGACGGCCGGCACGCCGACGGCCGAGACGCCCGCGAGCAGGCCGTCCTCGAAGCGCGCGTCGGTTTCGCCTGCGGCGGCGCTCACTTCGCCCGGCACCGTGCGCGCGACCACGAGCCCTTCCAGGTGGGTGAGCTGGCCGTCGAAGGCGCTCAGCAGGCTCGAGCGCACGCGGCTGAGCAGCTCGCGGTTGACCAGCTGCCCGCCGCTGACGAGCTGGCGCCCGACGATCTCCCCGAAGCGCTGCACGAGCACCGGCGAGGCACCGAGGGCGGCGAAGTGGGTGCCGCCCGCGAGCTGCCCGATGCCTGCCAGGTCGAGTGGCTCGCGCACCGCAACGACGGTCGTCAGGTTGCCGCCGGCCTGCGTGACGGCGGCGCGCGCGAGCGAGTCGACTTCGTCGGAGGGCTGGCCGAGGAACACGAGCCCGATGTTGCGGCCGTTGAGCAGTTCGTGCACGGCCAGCGGATACAGCCCCTTCGCGAAGGCTTCCTCGTCGGTCAGGCGCTCCTGCAGCCCCGAGGCCTGGTGGCGGGCTTCGCCGACTTCGGCGTCGAGGTTGTGCACGATCCCGCTCTTGGCCGAGGACACGAGGTTCGTGTCGCCGATCGCGACCCCGATCAGCACCCCGAGCGCGAGCGCGAACAGCACGGCGGCGAGGGATAGCGCGTGGTAGCGGTAGTCAAACATCGCGGTACTCGGATCTCCGGCCGGCTCGGGTCAGCCTCGCGCGCCGAACAGGATCTGCAACCGCAGCCAGATCAGTTCGGCGACGTCGCGCAGCGCCGGCGTCAGCCAGATCACCGCGACCATCGCGATCAGGCCGGCGGCGATCACGACGAGCAGCGGCGTGAGGCCCGGGCGCGGCTGGTAGAGCCGCGAGACGCCCTTGGCGTCGACCAGGATCTCACCCACGCGCAGCCGCGTCAGGAACGTAGAGGACATCCCGCGCCGGTTGCGGTCCAGGAACTCGACGAGGTTGAACTGCGAGCCGACCGAGACGATCAGCCGCGCGCCCTTCTCGGCCGCGATCAGCATCGCGACGTCCTGGCTCGTGCCGGGCGCCGGCACGAGCTTGAACGGCAGGCCGAGCTGCTCGAGCCGGTGGCGTCCCGGCGCACGCCCGTCGGGATAGGAGTGCACGACGAGCTCGGCGCCGCAGCGCAGCGCCTGCTCGCTGGCCGAGTCCATGTCGCCGACGATCATGTCCGGGCGCAGCCCGCATTCGAGCAGCGCATCGGCGCCGCCGTCGACCGCGATCATCAGCGGCCGCCGGTCGCGGATGAACGGGCGCAGCGCGCGCAGGTCGCGCTCGTGCCCTGCGCCGCGGGTCACGAGCAGCGTCGAGCGGTCGCGGAACTCGGTCGTGAAGCGCGGCAGCTCGATGCGCCCGGCGAGCAGCTCGCGCTCCTCGCGCATGTGCTCGATCGTGTTGTGCGCGAAGCGCTCGAGCGCCTCCCCCACCTCGCGCCGCCGCGCCTCGGTCTCGGCGGCCACGCGCTCGAGGTCGAGCACCACGCCGCGTGCGAGCGGCCGGTCGCGGCGCAGCACCTCGGCCTGCGGGGGACCGTCGACGCGCGGGAGCTGGCGGATCACGAGCGGGTCGCCGTCGGAGACTGCATCGAACAGCGAGTCGTCGGGGAGGTCGACGAGCAGCACCCCGGCCTCGACGAGCAGCTGCGGGCCGAGGTTCGGGTAGCGGCCGCTCGAGGAGGGCCTGCAGTTGAGCACGGCGGCGACCTGCGCGGCGATCAGCTCCTCGGCCGAGACGCGGTCGATGTCCTCGTGGTCGACGAGCGCCACGTCGCCCGGCACCAGGTGCTTGACGAGCAGCTTGGTGCGGCGCCCCGGCCGGACCGAGCCGGCGACGGGCGCCGGCGGGGTGACGGCGGGCTCGGCACCGGTCACGGCGGCCGGCGCAGGCCGGCGCGCGGGGCTCGATCTGGTCGCTGCCATCCCTGCCGAGGGTAACGCCCGCGGGCCCTCGGCGCGGCGCCTCGGGCCCCTAGGCGGCGCGTCGCAGCTCGCGCGCGTGGCGGCGCGCGGTCGCGTCGTCGCCGTCGGCGCCGAGCATCCTCACGAGCTCGCTGACGACCTCCGGCTCCCCCAGCTCGAGCACGCTCGCGCGCGTCGGCTCCGCCCCGGTGTCCTTGACGATCGTGAAGTGGTGCGCGCCGAGCGATGCGATCTGCGGCAGGTGGGTGATGCACAGCACCTGCCCGCGCGAGGCGAGCTCGCGCAGCCGCGCCCCGACCGCGTTCGCCGTGCGCCCGCCGATGCCGGCGTCGACCTCGTCGAACACGAGCGTCGTCGGCGGCGCGCCGTCGCTGGCCGCGCTCATGATCGCGAGCATCACGCGCGAGAGCTCGCCGCCGGAGGCGATGTCGCGCAGCGGGCCCGCCGGCACGCCGGGGTTCGGCGCGATCGTGAACTCGACCGCGTCGGCTCCGCTCGGCCCCGGCTCAGTCTCGCTGAGGACCGCCTCGAAGCTCGCCTCGCCCATCGCGAGTGCGGCGAGCTGCTCGCGGACCGTCTCGGCGAAGGGCCCCGCCGCCGCACGGCGGGCGCGGCGCAGCGCCCGGATGTGTCCCTGCAGCCGCTCGCGCGCACGCTCCAGGTCCGCGAGCGCCTGCTCTCGCGCGATCTCGGCGCCCGCGAGCTCCTCGCGCCGCGCGCGGGCGCCCGCTGCGTACTCGAGCACCGCCTCGACGGTCCCGCCGTGCTTGCGGATGAGCCGCTCGAGCGCGGCGAGCCGCTCTTCGACGCCCTCGAGCGTCGGCTCGAGGCCTGCCACGTCGAGCGCCGGCAGCCCGTCGAGGCCCGCACCGCAGTAGTCGCGCAGCTCGCCGCCCAGCTCCTGGACCTCGATCGCCGCGCCGCGCAGGCGCCCGGCGAGGCCGTCGAGCGCCGGATCGACCCCGGCCAGCGGCTCGAGCGCCGCGGCTGCGATCGCGAGCAGCTGCGCCGCTCCCGGGGCTTCGCCCGCCTCGGGCGCGAGCGCCTCGGCGCCGGCGCCCGCCGCAGCGCGAAGCGCGTCCACGCGCCGCAGCCGCTCGCGCGCTGCCAGCAGCTGCTCGTGCTCGCCCGGATCTGGCTCGAGCGCGTCGATCTCGCCGAGCTCGTACTCGAGCAGACCGAGCTCGTGCTCGCGGCGCGCCTGTAGCTCCTCGAGCTCGGCCAGGCGCTGCTCGAGCTCGCGCACCCGCCGCAGCTCCTGCGCGCAGGCGCGCAGGCGGTCGGGCTGCTCAGGCCCGCACAGGCCGTCGAGTATCTGCAGCTGCGCGCCGGCGAGGGTCAGCTTGCGGTGCTCGTGCTGGCCGTAGAAGGACACCAGTCGCCCTCCGAGCTCGCGCAGGTCGGCGGCCCCCGCCGAGCGGCCGTTGAGGTAGGCGCGCGTGCGCCCGTCGGCGCCCACGCGCCGCGCGAGGACGATCTCGCTCGCGTCCGCCGACAGGCGCTCGGCGAGCTCCTCGGGCAGCTCGGGCGGGATCTCGAAGGTCCCCTCGACGTAGGCCTCGGCCGCGCCCGGGCGCACGATCCCCGACCTAGCGCGCCCGCCCAGCAGCAGGTCGAGCGCGTGCGCGAGCACGGTCTTGCCCGCGCCGGTCTCGCCGGTGATCACGTTCAGGCCGCCGCCGAGGCGCAGCTCGGCGCGCTCGATCAGCAGCAGGTTCTCGACGCGCAGCTCGTGGAGCATCCGGCCAGGTCTAGCAGCGAGCGCCGACGGATCGCGCGCCGGGGTGCACGGCCGCGTTCGCGGCTGGCGCGATCGCCGCGGCGGGGGCATAATCGTGCGGGCGGCGGGGAATGGAGATCCACCGCGCCCGTACACTCGACCAGCACGGCATGGCTGCCAGCGACCCCACCTCAGGATCAGCGCCCCCTCCTCCGGGGTCGTTCGACTGGCCGGGTGCAGCCGAGCTCGACGAGCGCCTGGCCGAGGAGATCGGCCGCGCCGAACGCCACGGCACCCACCTCAGCTGCCTGCTGGTCGTGGTCGACAACCTCGACGAGATGGCCGGCGAAGGGCAGCGTTCCGAGGGAGCGCTCAGCGAGCTGCGCGAGCAGACGCTCGCCTACATCGCCGCGGCGCTGCGGCGCGAGCTGCGGCGCTTCGACCGCGTCGGGATGCCGAGCGAGAGCGAGCTGCTGATCGTTCTGCCGGGCACCGACGGGCCGCGCGGGGAGATCGTCGCCCGCCGCGTGCTCGACCGCCTGCGCGCGATCAAGGTCGAAGCGAAGGGGCAGCGGCGGCCGCTGCGGATCTCGCTCGGGCTGGCGGCGTGGCGCGCGGACGCGACCCCGGCGGTTCTGCTCGAGCGCGCGCGCGCGGCGGCGGCGCGTGCCAACGGCGGCGAGCACGGCGCAGCCGCCGCGCACCCCTGAGCGTCGCCGCGCGCCCCGAAGCCGCCACGGCGGCCTTCATAATCTCCTGCGGTGCTCTCCGGTTCTGAGCTGTGGCTGCTGCGGCTGATGGCCGACCGCGGCCTTGCGCTGCTCGACGCGAGCTCCTTGCTGGTCGTGATCGAGGAGAAGGGCGAGCTGCGCGTCGCGGCCGCCGCCGGGGGCACCGTGCGCCTGCGGATCGCCCCAGTGCAGGGCAGCGCGCTCGGGGCCCTGTTCGCGCGCGGCGAGGCGATCGCGCTCGACCGCCCGCGTGGCCAGGAGGCGGCGTTCCTGCACGAACTCGGGCTCGAGGCGCGCTCGGCGCTCGTGGAGCCGCTGAGCATGGAGGGCCACGGCGACGGGATGGTGATCGCGCTGCGGCGCGACGGCAACTTCCGGGGACCGGACCGCCAGGCCTTGGCCGCGTTCGCAGAGAGCGTCGCGACGAGGCTCGCGGCCGAGCGCTCGGTCGAGATCGAACGGCTGCGCTACGGGATGGAGGCGCGCGAGCGCGAGCGCACGCGCTGGGCGCGCGAGATCCACGACGAGAGCATCCAGGGGATCGGTGCGCTGCGCCTGCAGCTGGCGAACGCCCGTGACCTCGACGACGAGCAGGCGCTCGCGGGGGCCGTCGACGCCGTGCTCAAGGGCCTCGGCAACGAGATCGACGGCCTGCGCCACCTGATCACCGAGCTCCGGCCCGCGGCGCTCGACGACCTCGGCCTGGCGGCGGCGCTCGAGGCGCTTGCGCGGCGCGCGCAGGCCGTCGACGGCCTCGACGTGAAAACTGTGATCGAGTTCGGCCGCGACCCGCAGGACCACCCCGACGGTGGCGGCGCCGGGCGGCTTGACCCGGAGCTCGAGAGCACGATCTACCGCGTCGTGCAGGAGGCGCTCACGAACGTGAGCCGCCACGCCGAGGCGAGCCAGGCGGTGATCAGGATCAGCGGCGGCGAGGGGTTCGTGCGGGCGACCGTGACCGACGACGGCAAGGGCATGCCCGACGCGGACCGTCTCGGCCCGCGCGAGGACATGGGCGGCTTCGGCACGGGCGGGATGCGCGAGCGAGCCGAGCTCGTCGGCGGCGAGCTCGAGTGGCTCCCCGCCCCGGGCAAAGGGACGATCGTGCAGCTGACGGTGCCGCTGGCCGGGCGCCCGCGGCGGGAATCGGTCCCCACCGAGGCGTAGCGCTTTATTCCGGTAGTTAGACTCCTGGCATGGGGGTCCGGGCTCGGCAGGCGTTGATTCTGGTCGGTGTGGCCGTGTGCGCATCCGCCGCCCAGGCACGGGCGGCGCTGACGGGCGGAGCCTCGCTGCAGGCGACGCTGACAGAAGCCGGCGGCGGATCGCTGGTCGCGAACGCCGCGGCGAACCCGACGCGGACCTGGAGCTGGCAGATCTGTGACGCGGCCGGCGAAGCGTGCGCGCCGTACGCGTCGGGGCAGTCGATCAAGGTCGGAACCCCGCCGGCCGGCGTGACGTTCAAGGCGATCGCAAGCGACGGCCCGGTGGGGCTGAGCCCGGTGTGGAACGGTCCACTGCACGCTGCGGCGCCGCCGTCGGTCGCGGGGGCCGTACGGGCGAACGAGCTCGTCACACCGATGCCCGCCGCGTGGGGCGGCGGATGGACCGGGGACTACCCGCGGGCGCAGCTGAGCGCGTGTCCCACGACCGCCGGCACCGGGTGCATCACACTCACGGGGAACGACTACGACAGCGACTGCCCGAACGGCGGCGCGCTGCTCGACCCGGACTTCACTGGCTGGTACCTGCAGGTCGCCTCGGTCGTGTACGGGCCGAACACCGTGTTCGCCGAAAACGTGACGAGTACGCGGTATGGGCTGTGGCCGTACGCGCGCGACGCGTGGCAGGCCGGACCGACGATCGCCGTGGCCGTGGTCGCGAGGATCGAACCCGCGACCGGGCTGCGCACGACGAGCTGCGGACCCCCGCCGCTCGTCTCCGGACTGCCGCCTCAGGTCGCCATCGGCGTCCACTCCGCGAAGCTGGCGCGAGACGGGACGGCGACCGTCCAGTGCCTCGGCGTCTGCGCCGTCGATCTCCACGCGTCGGCCCGCGGCCGCGTGGTCCGCGCCACGTCAAGCAGAGCAGGCGAAACTCGGCTGCGGATCCCCACGCGAGCGCTCGCGCACCTCGGGCGCGGCCCGATCCGCTACACGCTGTTCGTGGACGGATACCGCGCCGCGCAGACGAACCTCGGGTGCTGAGCGGCGGATCTGGCTCCGTCCTGCTTTTCGGTCGGCGCATGCGCCGACCGGCGCCCCAACACCCGCTCGCAGCTCCCGCTGCGGCGCTAGTCCGCCAGCCCGACCTTGCGCACGTACGCCGTGATCTCCGCGCGCGATGAGAAGCCGAGCTTCTCGATCGCCCGCGCGCGGTAGGTCTTGACCGTGCGCTCGGCGACGTTCAGGCGCTCGGCGATCTCGGGGTTGGTGTAGCCGTTGGCGATCAGGCGCACGACCTCGCGCTCGCGCTCTGAGAGCACGACGCTGTCACTCGCGGACTCCTCGCCGGTAGCCATCAGCGCGCCGAGCCGCGGGTGCAGGTAGTTGCCGCCTGCGACGGCCAGCCGGAAGGCCTGCAGGAGCTCCGCCGGCTCTGCCTCCTTGAGCACGTAGCTGCGGGCGCCCGCGCGCAACGCCTGGCGCGCGTACTCGGGGTCCTCGCGCATCGTCAGGATCGCGACCGCGAGCGTCGGGTGCGCGATGAAGCACGAGGGCAGCGCGCCGAGGCTCGAGCCGCCGGGCATCGTCAGATCGAGCGTCAACAGGTCGGGCTTGTGCTCGCGCACCGCCCGCACCATCGACGGGATGTCGGCGGCTTCGGCGACGACTTCGAACTCGCCGTCCTCGCGCTCGAGGACCGCGCGGATCCCGTCACGGACGACCGTGTGGTCGTCGGCGATGATCACCGTCGTCGGCTTGTTGCTGTCGGGGCCAGCACCGGCCATGCACCCAACGTATCGGCAGGCCAGGACCGATCTTGGAGTCGGGAACGCCGCGCGGCGCCCCGCGCCCGCCAAAGAGGGGGCGCTGCGGGGAGGGCACCTGCACAAGTGGACGCGCCGCGGCGCGTGCCATAGCGTCAGGGACATGGCTCTCGTGCTCCGCTCGCCACGGGTCCGGCGGATCCTGCTCGGCTTCACGGTGAACCGGCTCGGCACGTTCTTCGGGCTGGTCGCGCTGCTCGTGGTGGTCTATGACCAGACCGGCAGCGGGCTCGCCGTGGCGGCGCTGCTGCTCGCGTGGCAGGCGCTGCCGGCATTCACGGTGCCCCCGCTGGTGGCGCGCGCCGAGGCCTCCGTGCACGGGCGCGAGCTGACGAGCCTGTACCTGTTCGAGGCCGCCGCGACCGGCGCGCTCGCGTTCATGGCGAGCCACTTCTGGCTGCCGGGAGTGCTGGTGCTGGCGTGGCTCGACGGCACCGCGGCGCTGGCCGCGAGCGCGCTGCTGCGCGCCGCGCTCGCGCGAGCGGCGCGCGAGCAGGCAGAACTGGAGGCAGCAGTGCGTCCCGGTGCCGAGCTGCCCGGCGACGCCGAAGGCTCCGCCAACGCGGCCCTGAACGTGGCCTTCTCGACGACGTTCGTGCTCGGCCCGGCGCTCGGCGGGGTGCTCGTCGCGGCCGCTGGGGCGTCGGTCGCGCTGCTGGTCGACGTCGCCTCGTTCATCGTCTGCGGCGCGCTGCTGGTGGACCTGCGCACCCACGTCAGCGAGGCCGCGGGCGACTCGGTCAGGGCGCGGCTGCTCGCGGCCCGCGACTACGTGCAGCGACACGCCCGGCTGCGCACGATCCTGATCGTCTACGCGGGTGCGCTTGCGCTGTTCGAGGCGGCCGCGCCGATCGAGGTCGCCTTCGCCAAGTCGACGTTGCTCGCCGGCGACCGCGGTCTCGGCCTGCTGCTGACCGCCTGGGGCGGCGGCGCCGTGGTCGGCAGCCTCCTCTTCACGAGGCTCTCGAGGCGCCCGCTCGCGCCGCTCCTGAGCTTCGGCACGCTGGCGATCGGCCTCGCGGACCTCGGCTTCGCGGTGTCCCCCAACCTCGGCATCGCCTGCGTGGCGGCAGTCGTCGGCGGGCTCGGCAACGGCATCGAGCTGCCCGCGATCATGGGCCTCGTGCAGCAGCTCTCGCCGAGCGAGATGCACGGCAGGCTGATGGGCGCGGTCGAATCGCTGACGGCGCTGTCGCTGGCCGTCGGCCTGCTGATCGGCGGCGCGCTGCTCGCCGTCCTGACGGTGCGCGTCTCCTTCGCGGTCATCGCCGCCGCGACGATCGCCACGGCGGGCGCGCTGCTCGTCCTGACCGGGTTCCGGGGGATCCCCGACGAACCCGCCGCGGCCGAACGGCGCGGCGAGGGCGACTCGCCGGGGCCGCGCATCGGCCCGGCCGCGCCCGACGGCGCGCCGCTGAACAAGCGCTGAGAGGCGCCCGCGCGGCTCCTCGGGCGGCGTCCGGGGCGCCCGACGCCCCTCTGCCCCTTAAGTGCGGACCTTTGACGGCCGTTAAGTACGACAGGTCCCCCGCATGTCGAGCGCAATCCTCACCAAACGTGCGCTGCAGCTGTTCGAGTTCCTGCTGCTCGCCGCCACCCTCGCTGGAGCGGTGCTCCTGGGAGGCCGCGCCGAATGGCACCCGGTCGCGCTGCCGGTGCTCGTGATCGGGCTGGCGTTCTTCAGCGAGTGGTTCAGCATCGAACTGAGCGAAGGCACGCTCAGCGCCTCGACGATCGCGATCGTGCTCGCGATCGGCGTGCTCGGCCCCGGACCGGCCGCGGCGTGCGGGGTGGTCGCCGTCATCATCAGCTCGGCCTCGCGGCGCGTGA
This sequence comes from uncultured Solirubrobacteraceae bacterium, assembly GCA_963782575.1. Lineage (GTDB taxonomy): Bacteria > Actinomycetota > Thermoleophilia > Solirubrobacterales > Solirubrobacteraceae > Palsa-744. The sequence continues at coordinate 29,767 of CAWAKI010000008.1, forward strand.
CCTGGCGGCTGTGGCTGAACAACCTCGCCGCCTTCGCGGCGATCCCGTTCGCGTGCGGCCTCGCGGTACGCGAGATCGCCAAGCACTACGGCCTGCTCGACGGCACCGCTTCGCACAGCATCGTGCTCGGCCTCGTGCTGCTCGGCGTGTTCGCGATCTCGCTGGTGCTGAACTTCCTGCTCGTCGGGATGCGAGTGCTGCTCGAGGACGGCCGCGCGCTGCGGCGCCAGCTCCCGGAGTTCATGCCTCTGCTCCCGGGCGAGATCGCCGCCGGGGCGCTCGCCGCGCTGCTGGTGATCGCCTACAAGGCGGTCGGCCTTCCGGTCCTGATCGCCGCGATCGTCGTGTTGCTGATCTTCCAGCACCTCGTCGGCGCCCTGCTGCGCTCGGAGGAGCGAGCCGAGCACCTGCAGGCGCGCTCACGCCAGCTGGTCGGACTCCAGCTCGGGGTGCTGCGCACGCTCGTGCGCGCGCTCGAGATGCGCGATGAGAGCACCGCTCGCCATGCGGCCGCCGTGGCGCCTACGCGACCGCGCTCGGGCGCGAGGTCGGCTGCTCCGAGGAGGAGCTCGACACGATCCGCGCGGCCGGGCTGCTGCACGAGATCGGCAAGTTCACGTGGCCGGACCGGGTGCTGCACGCACAGACGCTGGCGCCGAGAGGACGAGGGCATCATCAAGACCCACCCTCAGGTGGGCTCGATCCTGGTCGGCGCGCTCGACGGGTACGGGCCGGTCGCGGAGGCGATCCTCTACCACCACGAGCGCATCGACGGGCGCGGCTATCCCGCGGGCCTGATCGGGGCCGAGATCCCGCTCGCCTCGCGCATCCTCGCGGTCTGCTCCACCTATGACTCGATGACCCGCGACAGCCGCTACAAACAGGCGATCGACCGCGCCGAGGTGATCGAGGAGCTGCGCGTGGCGGCGCGCGCCGGCCAGCTCGACCCAGAACTGGTCGAGTCGTTCATCTCGGTGTTGGGACGCGAGGGAGCGGAGTTCGCCTCGGACACCGACTTCGAGTCCGAGCTCGAATTCGAGCGGCGCGTTCGGGAGATGGCCGAACCGACTGACGTCGATCCTGTGCAGCGCTCACCGGCGCAGTTCGGGCGGGACTGGTTCGCCCGCCGGCGCGAGGGCGCGCCCCGCTGAACGGCGCGCCGGCGAGAGGTCGGCGCCGCCGGAGCAGACACGACGAAGGCGCCCTCTTCGAGCGCCTTCGTCATACAACGTTGTTAGCCCATCCGGTATTCGGCCATGAAAAACCTCCGGAGTTCGTTCGGCTTGCCGGACGCTCGCCCTCCGGTCTCCGTCCCTTTGGAATCGCGCGCCACCTATGAGTAGGTTTGCTCAGGATACCTGAGCATCGGGCGAAAAGTCCAGCTTGCAGTCCTTTTGTGCAGGATTGCTTGCAGAGGCAGGCGGGCCCCATCGCGGCGCGTCGCTGCCCGCCGCGCACCCCGGCCGGATCCGCCGCCCCTGCGGGTACCTGCCGACCGCTTCCCGGATGCGTCCGCGCGCAAACGTCCACAAAGCTGAGCGGCGCTCAAGCCGAGGCGAAGATCGTGACAAAGACAGAAGGCGACCCCGCGATCAATCGGGCAGCCCGGAACCAAGAACCCCATCAGGCCGCCCAATGACCCCGACCACCATGCCGCGCACCGAGCGCCAGCTCGTGTTCACGAGCTCGCAGGCCGCCCGCTACCTCGGCGTCTCGCTCGCGACGATCCGCCGCTGGACCGACGCGGGCCACATCGCCTGCTACCGCACCCCGGGCGGCCAGCGCCGCTTCTCGCGCGAGCAGCTCGACAGCTTCGTCGAGCCTCGATGCAGCCGCGGCGGGCCGCGCCGAGCGCGGCCGAGGCCGTCCGCGGCCGAGCGCGCCGCGTCGCCTGAGCAGCGCGGCCGCGGGCGTCAGCTGGCGAGGCGGCCGAACTTCTCGCGCAGGCGCCGGTAGAAGGACGAGCCGGGCAGCTGCGCGAGCGTGCCGCGGTCGTTCGACGAAGCGCGCGTCGATCGTCGCCCCGGCGGCGATCTCGCCCGCCGGGCGGCCGTCGACGGCGACGTCGAGCGGCTCGCGCGAGCGGTTGTGGATCGTGCAGGCGGTCGCCGGGGGCGACGACCAGCGCACGCGCGGTGATCGAGTGCGGCGCGATGAACGACACGACGAAGCCCTCCACCCCCCACGCCATCACCGGTCCGCCGTTGGCGAGGTTGTAGCCGGTCGAGCCGGCCGGCGTGGCGACGACGAGCCCGTCGCAGCGGACGCTGCCGGCCTCCTCGCCGTCGAGCGCGTAGGCGAGCTCGGCGACGCGCTCGCCGACCTTGCGGTGGATCGCGACGTCGTTGATCGCCGTCAGCTCGCCGATGTCGGACTCGACGACGATCGCCGGCAGGCGCAGCAGCTCGAAGTCGCCGCGCAGCGCGCGGCGGATGCCGTCGTCGATCGTCGTCCGGCTCGACCGTCGCGAGGAAGCCGATCTCGCCGAAGTTGATCGGCGAACACCGGCACGCTCGGTGCCGGCGTAGCGCTGCAGCGCGCGCAGGATCGTGCCGTCCCCGCCCAGCACCATGCACAGCTCGACCTCGCGCTTGGCTCGGCGCGTCGAGCTCGAGGCCCGGCGCGGCTGCAGGCCGTGCTTGCTGCGTCTCCTCCGCGTCGAGGCGCAGCGTCACACCCGCCTCGCGCCGCCTGGCGAACGAGCCGCTCGAGCGCGTCGCGCACGTTTCGACGGGCGGCGGTGAGTGAACACCGTGATCTGACCTTCACGGCTCGACCTCGCGCGCGAGGCGCTCGAGCTCCTCCGGGCTCGCGCGGCGCCGCCCTCGCGGCCGGCCTCGGCGAGCCACACGAACGTCTCGCGGTTGCCCTTCGGGCCCGGGCAGGCCGCGAGGAGTGGATAGCCCGCACGACCGCGCCGAGCGCGCGCGCGGCGCGCCCCGCGCCGATCAGCGCCTCGCGGCGGTCGCCGGCGTCGCGCACCACGCCGCCTTTGCCGACGCGCCCGCGGCCGAGCTCGAACTGCGGCTTGACGAGCGCGAGCACGTCGTAGCGCTCGGCGCAGGCAGCCGAGCACCGGGCCGAGCACCTTCGCCAGCGAGATGAACGACACATCGACGTGGCGAGATCCGGCGCGGCTCGCGGCGGGACGCGCGCGGCGGAGCAGGGCGGGCGTCAGCGCGCGCGCGTTCGTGCGCTCGAGCACCTGCACGCGCGGGTCGATGCGCAGGCCGTAGTCGAGCGTGCCGTAGCCGACGTCGACCGCGATCACCTCGCGCGCTCCGCGCTGCAGCAGGCAGTCGGTGAAGCCGCCCGTCGAGGCCCCGACGTCGAGCGCGCGGCGCCCCTCGACCGCGAGCCCGCGAGCGCGTCGAGCGCGTTGGCGAGCTTGATGCCGCCGCGCGAGACGAAGTCGCGGCGCTCGTCGACGCTCAGCGGACGCCTCGCGCGTCGACCAGCTCGCCCGGCTTCTCGGCGCGCCGCCCGCCGCGCGCCGATGCGCACCTCGCCGGCCATCACCGACGCGGCCGCCCGGCTGCGCGACGGGAACAGCCCGCGCTCGGCCAGCAGGGTGTCCAGGCGCCGCTTGGCCATCGCGCGGAACCCTTGCACAAACCCGCGAGCCGAGGGCCGCACGAACGCTCCCGGCCGCGAGCGGCCGCTGACGATGCGACGCCTGCCGGGGAGCGGGCCGTCTCAGAGGCGAAACGGCACCGCCGGGGAGGGCGAACCGTCTCGGGCGAGGAGGGTTCAGGAGACGATGCGCTGGCGAGCTGCTGCAATTCTCTGTGTCTCTAAGATGCCCGCGGCATCGATTAGCTCTGTGACATGGATCACAGATGGTCGATCGCGTGTACAAGCCGCTCCGCCGCAGGCTCTAGACGCACGTCGCGTCGGCGTCCTGCGGACAGCGGCCCGAACTTGCTCCGACGCTGGTGATCGACGTGCGCCGCGCACCGCCCTGCAAACGCTTAGGCGCGGCTCCCACCAACGCCGCGTGGAGCTTGTAGTCGCCGAGCTCGATCTCGGCCACCGCGTAGAGGGCATGTGCTCGGCGAAGAGTCGAGCATGTGGTCGATCTAGAGCGCGGCAGATAGGCCGTCGGGGAACGCAGCACTTGCTCTGGCGGAAGTCGACTCTCCCCTCCGCGCTCCTCCCCGACGGCCACCGCAAATCTAAACCGACCGGCTGATATGGGTAAGCGGGAACCGGCTTATACATCGAATGACCATCTCTGACATGGATCACAGATGTAGGGTCTTGCAGAAGTGTCGGAGCGCACAACCTTCCGCCTATCTGCGGGGTTGATCCCGGAGAGGCACCCCGGTTATGGTCCCGAAACGCATGTTTCGATGGCGGCGGAACGCGGCAGCAGCACGTAAACGAGAGGGACGAGGGAATGCTGCTGCGCGTCTACCAGCAGGGCTACAACGCTCGCCTGGAGGGGCTGCCGCGCACGCCGCCAGCGGGCTATGAGGGCCTGATCGGGCTGGACCTCACCGGTACGTGGGCCGAGGGATGGGACGGATGCAGGAGCTGCAGCCGCCTCTAGCTCCTGCTCCGCCGCCCAGGAGTATCTCGCCGTCTTCCGGCGCATCGACGACTGATGGCTGCCGGCCCCGGAGGCCCGACGCCCCAGCGCGGCATCCGACCCGCACCTAGGCGCCGATGATCGCCGAGCCGAGTGCTCGCCTCGTCGGACGCCGGGCCGACCTGCAGCGCCGCCGCGCACCCGCTCGGCGATGCGCGCGCCGGTGAAGCCGACCTCCTCGTGCAGCAGCGCGGGCTTGCCGTGCGTGACGTAGCGGTCCGGGAGCCCGACCCGCATGATGCGCGGCGATCGGCGTGCCGGCCTCGTTGAGCGTCTCCCAGACGGCCGAGCCGAAGCCGCCGGCGAGCACGCCCTCCTCGACGGTCACGAGCAGGTCGTGCTCGGCCGCGAGCTGGGCCATCAGCCCGGCGTCGATCGGCTTGGCGAAGCGCGCGTCGGCGACGGTCACGGCGATGTCCTGCGCGCGCGCAGCCGCTCGGCCGCCTCGAGCGCCTTGCCGACGCCGGTGCCGTAGCCGATCAGCGCCACGCGCCGGCCGGCCGGACGCCGCCGGGCTCGGCCTCGAGCAGGATCTCGCCGGTGCCGATCGCGATCGGCTCGGCGCTCGGCCGGACAGCGCGACGCCGGCGCCCTCGCCGCGCGGGTAGCGCAGCGCGATCGGGCCCCGTCGTACTCGAGGGCCGTGCGCAGCATGTGCGCCAGCATCGCCTCGTCGCGCGGCGCCATCAGCACGATGTTCGGCAGGCAGCGCAGGTAGGCGATGTCGAACACGCCGTGGTGGGTCGGGCCGTCGTCGCCGACGAGCCCCGCGCGATCCATCGCGAACACCACGTTCAGCCCCTGCAGGCAGACGTCGTGGACGATCTGGTCGTACGCGCGCTGCAGGAAGGTCGAGTAGATCGCCGCGACCGGCTTGACGCCCTCGAGCGCGAGCCCGGCGGCGAACAGCACCGCCTGCTGCTCGGCGATGCCGACGTCGAAGTAGCGCTCGGGCATCGCCTTCTGCAGGATGCTGAGGCCGGTCCCGGAGTTCATCGCGGCGGTGATGCCGACCACGCGCTCGTCGCGTTCGCATTCGCGCACGAGCGCCTCGCCGAAGACCTGCGTGTACTGCGGCGGCGGCGCGACCGCGCGGCTCGCCGTTGCCCGCGCGCGGGGCGCGGTCGGCGAGCCGTTGAGGATCGACTTCGGCTTGGCGGCGTGCCACTTCTCCATGCCCTCCAGGCCGCCCTCCTCGGCGGGCGCGAAGCCCTTGCCCTTGACGGTCGCGATGTGCACGACCACCGGGCGTTCGGCGGCGAGCGCCTCGCGCAGCGCCTCGCGCAGCGCCTTGCACGTCGTGCCCGTCGATCGACGCCCATGTAGGCCCAGTCGAGCTCCTCCCACCACAGGCCCGGCGCCCAGAAGGCCTTGATCGACTCCTTCAGGTGCGGGCCGAGGCGCTCGAAGGCGGCGCCGATGCCGACCGGGCAGGCGCGTCAGGCCGCCCTCGACGTCCGACGCGCGCGTGCCACAGCTTGGGGTTCAGGCGCACGCGGTTGAAGTAGCGCGAGAGCGCGCCGACGTTGGGCGCGATCGACATGCCGTTGTCGTTGAGCACCACCACGATCGGCGTGCCCAGCCCGCCGGCCTGGCCGATCGCCTCGAACGCCACGCCGCCGGTCATCGCGCCGTCGCCGATCACCGCCACGACGCTTGCGCGTCCTCGCCGCCGCCCGAGCTGGCGCATGCCCTCCTTGATCCCGACCGCGTAGCCGATCGAGGTCGACGCGTGGCCGGCGCCCATGATGTCGTGCGGGGACTCGGCGATCGAGCAGAACGGCGCCAGCCCGCCGTACTGGCGGATCGTGCTGAGGCGGTCGCGCCGGCCCGTGAGGACCTTGTGCGGGTAGGCCTGGTGGCCGACGTCCCACAGGATCTTGTCGCGCGGCGAGTCGAGCAGCGAGTGCAGCGCCACCGCCAGCTCGCAGGTGCCGAGGTTGGCGCCGAAGTGCCCGCCGATCTCGCCCGACGGTGTCGATGATGTGCTCGCGCACCTCCTGCGCGAGCTGCGCGAGCTCCTGGTCGGAGAGCTCGTGCAGGTCCTCGGGGCCGTTGATCGTTCTCGAGCAGGCTCACGAGGTGCGGGTGTAGATGAAGTCGGCGATCCCCTCGAGCTCGCGCGGTCGCGCGGCCGCTCGCGGCGCCGACCGCCGCGCTCGTGCGAGCTCGCGCGAGCGCCTGCGCGCGCCGTGCGGTGCGACTCGCGCCGCCAGCTCCCGTCGCGCGGTCGATCCCGAACTCGCTCACGTACGTGCGCTTCCCGTGGCGCTCATCGCTTCCCCGTGGCTTTCCCAGCGCTCGTCGGTGCCGGTCACATCGAGTATGTCGTCGACGATCTGGAAGAGCACGCCGAGCTCGGCGGCGAAGCGGCGGAAGGGAGCGGTCATCCGGATCGATCGGCGATCCCCGTCAACAGTAGTACGCAGAGCACCGACGCGCCGATCAGGCGGCCGGTCTTCAGCTCGTGCACCCGGCGCAGCGCCGGCCGGGCCGGCGGGGGCGCGTGCGCGCTGACGTCGGCGTACTGGCCGCCGACCATGCCGTTCACGCCGGTCGCCGCGGCGAGCTCGGCGGCCGCCGCCAGCACCCGCTCGGGCGCCGCAGCGCTGCTGCGTGAGCAGGTGGCGGAAGGCCTCGGCGTAGAGCGCCGTCGCCCGCCAGGATCGCCACGTCCTCGCCGAACTTCACGTGGCAGGTCGGCTGCCCGCGGCGCAGCTCGTCGTCGTCCATCGCCGGCAGGTCGTCGTGGATCAGCGAGTAGGTGTGGATCAGCTCGATCGCGCCCGCGAGCGGCAGCACGTCGCGCTGCTCGAGGCCGAGCGCGCGCGCCGTCGCGAGCGCGAGCACCGGGCGGATGCGCTTGCCGCCGGCCAGCAGCGAGTAGCGCATCGCCTCCTCGAGGCCCGCCGTGAGCGGCTCCTCGGAGAAGCGCATCGCCTCGCAGGTAGCGCTCGACCTCCTCGCGCAGGTGCTCGGGATAGCTCGCGCTCACGGCGCGAGCCGCCCGCGCCTGGGAGCCATCTAGCAGCAGGCGTGTCCTGGCCGGGGGCCGGGGCCGGCACCTCCGCGCGCGTGAGCTGCTCGAGCTCGGCGGCCGCCTGGGTCGCGAGCGAGGCGCAGTCCTCGACCATCGTCGCGGCCGCGTCGGGCGAGAGCTCGCCCGAGCGCAGCTGCTCGGCGGCGCGCTCCAGGCGCGAGATCAGATCGTCAAGTTGCTCGACGCTGGCTCATCTGGATGCTGCGCATTCTCGCGCACCTCGCGCAGGACTGCCGCGAGCACGCCGTTGACGAAGCCCGGGGCGTCCGCGCCGCAGAAGGTCTTCGCGCTCTCGACCGCCTCCTCGATCGCGCCCTCGGGCGGGATCGGCTCGTCCGCCGGCACGGCGTCGGGGTGCAGCATCTCGATCAGCGCGACGCGCATGATGCTGCGCTCGAGCGGCTGGATGCGCTCGACCGACCAGCCGTGCGCGTGGCGGTCGATGACCGCGTCGAGCTCCTCGGCGCGGTCTGCCGCGGCGTGCGCGAGCGCGCGCGCGAAGAGCGACGCGTCTCGGGCCGAGCGTCTCGGCCAGCGGGCGGCCGGTGAGGTCGTGCTGGTAGAGCGCGATCACCGCCGCGCGGCGCTGATCGGAGCGGCGCATTCAGGCGCGCGCGACGTACTCGCCCGAGCGCGTGTCGACGCGGATCCTCTGCCCGGACTCCACGAACAGCGGCACCTGGATGACGGCGCCGGTCTCGAGCGTCGCGGGCTTCGTGCCGCCGCCCGAGACCGAGTCGCCGCGCAGGCCGGGGTCGGTCTGCGTGACCTCGAGCTCGACGGCGCTCGGGAGCTGCACGTCGGAGGGCTCGCCGTCGATGAACAGCACATCGACCTCGCTGCTCGGCCGCAGCCAGCGCAGCGGCTCGGCCAGCGTGGTCTCGGGGATCGCGATCTGCTCGAAGGACTCCGTGTCCATGAAGTGCGCGTCGGTGCCGTCCGCGTAGAGGAACTGCATCTTGCGAGACTCGGTGCGCACGTCGCGGAACTTCTCGCCCGCCCGGAAGGTCTTGTCGATCACGTTGCCGTCGGAGGCGCGGCGCAGCTTCGTGCGCACGAACGCGCCGCCCTTGCCGGGCTTTACGTGCTGGAACTCGACGATCTTGTAGATCGTCCCCTCGACCTCGATGTGATTGCCGTTTTTGAACTGGTTTGTGCTGATCACGGCACGTCAGCGTAGCGTCAGTCCGGCGCCGGCCCCACCCAGTTGCTCGGTTTCTTCTCGAACACCAGCACGACCGCGTCGTCCGGACGGCCTTCTTTGCCCTGCCAGTTGACCTGCCACCGGTACACGCCGCCGGCGCGCGCAAGGATCGACCCGATCCGGTTCAGCGAGTAGCTGTGCCAGTAGCCGTAGGCGCGCCACAGCGGATGCGGTCCTACGACCTCGCCGATCGGGGGCCGCAGCACGAACTGCAGGATCCCGGCGCCGCCCGGCCGCAGGCCGCGCACGATCTGCTCGAGGATGCGCTCACCCTCGCGCGGCGGGATGTGCTGGAACACGTACATCGAGATCACGAGGTCGTAGAGCCCGTCGAGCTCCGGGAGCCGCCCGGCGTCGCGCCAGTCGACGTTCGAGACCCCGGCGTGCTTCGCGTTGCGGTCCGCCTCGGCGAGCACCTCCTCGGAGACGTCGAGGCCGTAGACGCGCTCGCAGCGCTCCGCGAGCGGCACCGCCACGCGCCCGAAGCCGCAGCCGTAGTCGAGCGCCGAACGCCCGTCGAGCGTCGCCCCGAGATGCCGTTCGAGCTGCGTGGCGAGCTGCTCGACCTGGGCGCGCCCGTCTCCATCAGGCCCTCGCGTTCCTCGCCCTCGGCACGGTGGTGGCGCCGGTCATGCTCGGGCAGCACCCCGCCGGCGCGCAGGCGGTTGACCGCCCGGTCGACGCCCAGCTGTGCCCGATGGATCGGCCCCCGGGGACCCGCCATGCCGCTGCCCTGTCCGCTCACCGGCGTCCGCTCCTGCTCATCACGGCCCGTCAGGGTAGCGGGCAGCCAGCGCACGCGCGCGCTGCGGCCGCCGACCTACTCGTCGATGCCTTCCGTGGTCCGCCGGTGCGAGCCCGAGGGTCCCGGCCCGTTACGGCGCTCGGGCGACCGGCAGCGCGCGCGATACGCACGGGAACTTCTAGCCGCTCGGACAACTGTCTGCAACCGTTGTCTCCGATTGCCGTCTACGCGGCGGCCGCGAGCTCGGCCATATCGATGCCGATCACCTTCAGCCGCCGGCTCAGCGCGTTGAACGCGAACGTGTTGGTCTCCTCCATCGAGTAATCGAGGATCGCGTAGCTCTCCGGGTTCGCCCCGGGGGGCACGAGCACCGCCGAGGCGAGCGGGATCAGTTCCGCGAGCTGCTCTGCGATCCGCCGGCGCAGGCCGGGGTCGACCGCCTTCTCGCGCAGCAGCCAGGTCCCGTAGGCGACGTGCCGGTGCTCGTCCTGGGAGATCAGCTTGAAGCCCTCGACCCAGCCGGGCAGCACGTTCTTGCGCTCCATGTAGTCGGTCAGGAACCACTGCCCGGTGAGCGCGAGCGTCCCCTCGATGATCATGTGATAGAGCGTCACGAAGTCGACCTTCGCCTCGAGGTCGCGCGGGTTCTCGACCAGGCGCCGGCCGTACTCGACGAGCACGCCGTCGAACATCTCCACGAACGCCGGATTGAGGTCGCGCCGCGCTCGCTCGAGGCGATCCTCGAAGGTCCCGTCGATCTCGAGCACCTGCTCGTAGAAGCGGTTGAAGTGCTGCGCGTGGCGGGCCTCATCGACCTGCTGGGTCGTCAGGAAGGCCTCCTCGCTCTGGCTCTCGTAGGCCATCACGAGGCCCGAGAACTGGGTCGTCACGCGCTCCTCGCCGATGAAGAACGAGGACAGGTTCCAGGCCAGCTGGCGCCGGAGGGCGCCGTCCATCTCCTCCCAGTCGAGCCGGTCTCGGCTGAGGTCGATCGTGTGAGAGGACCAGTTCTGGCGCTCCCATAGCTCATACAGCTGCTGCGGGGTCATCAGCGTCACCGACGAGAGGCGCGACTCGTCGGCGATCGTGCCGACGTCGCCCTGGCTGGTCAGGTCTAGGAGCGAGGGCATCTGGTCGGTCCTCCTCTGGCTGGGAAGAGCCCGTGGCCGGCTCCGGCGCCCGGCACGGGCACGGATGACTGCTGGAGAACGACCATACCGGCGAGGGTGGACTCAAGTCGGGCGCCCGCGCGGCCGATGCGTGCCCATGAGGCGCTTCATGCGCGAGAACGCGCTGCTCGCGCTGCCCGCGGCGGCGGGCGCGGCGGCGATCGCGTGGCTCGGCCTCTACGGCCTCGCCTGGAACGACTACGAAGTCGAGGTCCGCCCGGCCTACGAAGCGCTGGCCGCGGGCCACCTCGCCCTGTTCCTGCGCCTCGCGCCCGTCTACGGCGGCTCGCTGATCGAGCGGGCCCCGTTCGCGCTCGCCCCCGGCCTGTGGCACGGAGGCCCCCTGGCCGTCTACCGGATGGCAGCGCTGCCGTGCCTGCTTGCATCCGTGGCGCTGGCCGTGTGGCTCGCGGCGCGGATGCGCGCCGCCGGCAGCCCTGCGCTCGCGCGCGCCGTGGCCGTCGGCCTGTGCGTCGCCAATCCGATCACCCTGATCGCGCTCGAAGTCGGCCATCCGGAGGAGCTGCTCGGCGGCGCTCTGAGCGTCGCGGCGCTGCTGCTCGCGTGCTCGCCGTCGGTCTCCGGGCGCCGCACGGTCGCAGCCGGCCTGCTGCTCGGCCTCGCGATCGCGAACAAGGACTGGGCCGCTCTCGTGCTGCCGGTCGCGCTGCTCGCGCTCCCGCGCGGGCGCAGGCTCGCGTTCCTCGCGTGCGCGCTCGGGTCGGCCGCGCTGATCGAGGCGCCGCTGCTGCTCGGCTCCTCGGCCGGCGGGCTCGCGGGGGTCCGTGCGGTCGCGAGCACCGGCTCGGCGATCTTCCAGCCCTGGCAGGTGTGGTGGTTCCTCGGCCGCCACGGCGCACTCGTCCATGGCCTGTTCGGCACGCCCAAGCCCGGCTATCGAATCGGCCCGTCGTTCGCCGGCACGCTCAGCCACCCTGTCGTGATCGCCTCCGCGCTGGCGCTCGGAGCCTGGCTCGCGTGGCGCGTGCGGGGCGCGCGCCTCGCGCCCGCGCCGGCGCTCGCCGCGCTCGCGCTGACGCTGCTCGCGCGCTGCCTGCTCGACACGTGGGACACCGGCTACTACATGCTGCCGGCGCTGCTCGCGCTGCTGGCCTGGGAGGTCGAGATCTCGCCTCACCGCCCGCCGGCGCTCGCGCTGGCCGCGAGCGCGCTGGCGTGGGCGAGCTTCCAGTGGCTGCCCGAACACGTGAGCGCCGATGCGACCTCGGCGCTGTTCCTGGCCTGGACGCTGCCGCTCGCGGTGCTGCTCGCGCTGCGGCTGCGTCCCGCCGGCCTTCGTCGCGGCGAGCCCGCGGACGGGCCCGCCCCTCAGCCGATGACGGTCAGCTCCTTGTCGAGGCCGGTCAGAGCCTGGCGGCCGTCGGGCAGCACGACCACCAGGTCCTCGATCCGCACGCCGAGCCTGCCCGGCAGGTAGACCCCCGGCTCGATCGTCACGACGTTGCCCGCCGCGAGCGGCTCCTCGCCGGCGGTGCGCGACAAGCGCGGCCCCTCGTGGATCTCGAGCCCGACGCCGTGCCCCAGCCCGTGGCCGAAGTGCTCGCCCTGTCCGGCCTCGTCGATCACCGCTCTGGCGGCGGCGTCGACCTCGCGGCCGGTCGGGCCGGCGGTCACCGCCGCGAGGCCCGTGAGCTGGGCGGCGAGCACCAGCTCATAGACGGCGCGCGCCTCATCCCCGATGTTCTCGCCGGTCGCGTAGGTGCGCGTGCAGTCGGAGCAGTAGCCCTGGTGCAGGGCGCCCCAGTCGATCGTGACGAGGACGTCGGGCGGGATCGGCTCAGAGCGCGGCTGCGCGTGCGGCAGCGCCCCCTGCGCGCCGGCCGCGACGATCGACGGGAAGCTCGGAGACTCCGCGCCCAGGCGCCGCATACGCGTCTCGAGCTCGAGCGCGACCTCGTGCTCGGTGCGCCCGACGAGGCCTTCTTCGAGCACGCTGCGCAGCGCGTCGTCGGCGAGCGCGCAGGCGGCCGCGATCAGCTCGATCTCGCCGTCCTCCTTGACCGCGCGCAGCCGCTCTACGAGCCCGCCCGCGGGCACCAGCTCCCAGCCGGCGGGGAGCACCTCGGCCAGCCGCTCATAGGCCTTGACAGTGGTCTTGGCCTCGTCGAAGCCGAGCCGCCCCGCGCCGGCCTCCAATAGGCCCGGGACCGAATCCCGCAGCTCGCCGGTGACGGTCTCGCGCCGGAACGGCTCGGGCACCTCCGCGGCGGACTGCGTCGTGTACCTGAAGTCGGTAAGGAAGCGCATGGGACCGCGGCCTGGGGCGTGCAGCAGGGCGAGCCCGTTGCTGCCCGTGAAGCCGCTCACGTAGCGCAGGTCGGCGGGCGACTCGACCAGCAGCGCGTCGAGCTCGCGCCGCTCGAGCTCCTCGGCCAGCACGCCCGCGCGCGCCGCGGGTCCCGCGCTCGCCGCCGTGCTCACGCGGCCCCCTGACCGAGCCGCTCGGCCAGCAGCCGAAGCGCGGTCCCGTAGCCGTCGGGCCCCTCGCCGCGCACCGCCGCGAAGCAGAGGTCGCCGAGCACCGAGACGTGGCGCCACGGCTCGCGCGCGAGCGGGTCGGACAGATGCACCTCCACCGCGGGCAGCGAGGCGATCTCGAGCGCGTCGCGGATCGCCCACGCGTAGTGCGTCCACGCGCCGGGGTTCAGGACGATCCCGTCGGCGTCTGCACGCAGCGCGTGCAGACGCTCGACGAACGCGCCCTCGTGGTTGGTCTGGAAGAAGCTCGCGGTCATGCCCAGCTGCTGTGCCTCGCGCCCGATCCTCGCCTCGAGCTCCGGCAGAGTCAGTGTGCCGTACAGCGCCGGGTCGCGGTTGCCGAGCTGATCGAGGTTGACGCCGTGAAGGATGGCGATCCGCGCTCCGGCGCTCACGAGGACAGCTCCTGCACGGCCGCGCGCAGCTCGCCCTCGGGCACCGCGTGGCCCGGTGTCACATCGCCTGGCTGCTCGAGCAGCACGAACGGCACCTCCGCGCCGACGCGCTTCTTGTCGCGCCCGACGGCGGCCAGCACGGCGTCGATGTCGACCCCCTCCGCGCGCACCGGCAGCCCGCGCTGCGCGAGCAGGCCCGCGACCTCCTCGCGGAGCTCCGCGCGGCCCGACAGCCGCAACGCCGCCAGCAGGCCGAGGCCGACCGCTTCGCCGTGCCGGTAGCGGCTGTAGCCAGTGGCCGTCTCGATCGCGTGCCCGACCGTGTGCCCGAGGTTCAGGACCTGGCGCCGGCCGCCGTCGCGCTCGTCGGCGGCGACCACCGCGAGCTTCGTGCGCGCGCATTCGAAGACGATCTGCGCGTCCGGCCCGGCGCCGGCGCGCACCGCCTCCCACAGCGCACCGCCGGCGATCAGCGCCGTCTTGAGCACCTCGACCCAGCCGGCAGCGAGCTCGGCGGCGGGCAGGCTCGCGAGCAGGCCCGGGTCGACCAGCACACCGGCCGGCTGATGGAAGGCGCCGACGTAGTTCTTGGCGGCCGGGAGATCGACGCCGGTCTTGCCCCCGTAGGCGGAGTCGACCTGCGCGACGACCGTGCTCGGCACATGCACGACCGGGACCCCTCGCTGATATGTCGCCGCGCAGAAGCCCGCCACGTCGCCGACAACGCCGCCGCCGAGCGCGATCACGTGGTCGGCGCGCGTCATGCCGGCGCCCGCGAGGCCCTCCCACACGCGTTCGGCGCTCCGAAGCGTCTTGCTCTGCTCGCCCGGCGCCAGCGCGATCGTCGTGGCCGTGGCTCCGAGCCGCTCGCCGTAGAGGGCGCCGGCGGTCTCGTCGGTGACGCAGAAGGCGCGCGACAGCGAGCGGTCGAGCGGCCAGCCGGAGAGCAGCTCGGGCCCGTCCTCGCCGAGCAGCCCCTCGCCGATCAGCACCGGGTACTCGCCCGAGGCTGCGCTCGCCCACAGCAGGCGGGCGCGCCCCTCGAGGCCGTTCAGCAGGGTCAGCGAGGGGGCCAGCGCCGCGAGCTGCCCGGGCCGCACCGGCCCGACCACGGCCGCCGCCAGCCGGTCATACAGCGGCGCCCGCTCGGCGTGCAACCGGGCGAAGGCCCCGCGGTCGGCCGCCAGCGGCCGCCCCGGGCCCGCGCCGTTGCGCGAGACCCGCTCCCATGCCTCCTCGACGTCGACGTCCAGCAGGACCGTGGCCTCGCCGTGCAGCGCCTCCTGGACGCGAGGCGAGAGCACGCTCCCGCCCCCGAGCGCGATCACCTCTTCCGGACCGGCACGCTCGAGCACCTCGAGCACGAGCTGCTCCTCGGCCTCCCTGAACGCGGCCTCGCCGTTTCGCTCGAACTCCTCGGCCACCGGATGACCGAAGCGCTCGGCCAGCAGCTCGTCGGTGTCGTGCCAGGGCTGCCCGAGGGCCGAGCCGAGCTCGCGGGCGGCGGTCGTCTTGCCGGCGCCCATGAAGCCGATCAGGACGATGGCCACCCGATCCGCTCCCGGTACGCGCGCACCGCCTCGAGCACGTCGTCGATGTGGTCGCCTCCGAACTTGCTGCGGTAGGCGCCGGCCACCACGTAGGCGACCATCGCCTCCCCCACGACCCCCGCGGCCGGGATCGTGGCGGAGTCGGTCCGCTCGCGCAGCGCCTGGGCTGCCTCGTGGGTCTCGGTGTCGACCGAGCGCAGCGGCTTGGTCAGCGTCGGCAGCGGCTTCATCGCTCCGCGCACGATCAGCGGCAGCCCGTTGGTCATCCCGCCCTCGAGGCCCCCTGCGCGGTTGGTCTCGCGGAAGTAGCCCTCCTCGCCCGAGTAGAAGATCTCGTCGTGGGCGGCCGAGCCCGGCACGCCTGCGACAGCGAACGCGTCCCCGATCGAGACGCCCTTGATCGCCTGGATCGAGCAGATCGCCTGCGCGAGACGCCCGTCCAGGCGCTCCTCCCAGGAGACGTGCGAGCCGAGCCCCGGCACGAGACCGAACGCCTGCACCTCGAACACGCCGCCGAGAGACTCGTTGGCGCGGCGCAGGTCGTCGATCTCCCGCACCATCGCACGCGTGGTGTCGGCGTCCAGGCAGCGAACCGGCGAGTCATCGACGCCGTCGAAGTCGGCCAGCGCCAGCGCGCGCGAGGGCTCGGGGGCCCGCACCGAGGCGATCTGGACGACGTGCGAGCGGATCTCGACTCCGAGCGCGCGCAGGAACGCCTTGCAGATCGCTCCGCCCGCCACGCGCGCCGCCGTCTCGCGCGCGGAGGCGCGCTCGAGGATGTTGCGAACGTCCGAGTGCTTGTACTTCTGGATCCCGACCAGGTCGGCGTGGCCCGGGCGCGGCAGGTGGACCTCGGCGATCTCCTCGCCGACCGGCCACGGGCTCATGCGGTCCTCCCAGTTGGCGTAGTCGCGGTTGGCGACCTGCAGCGCGATCGGCCCGCCGAGTGTCAGGCCGTGGCGCACTCCCCCGGTCACCTCGGCCGCGTCGCGCTCGATCTTCATACGCCCGCCGCGTCCGTGCCCGAGCTGGCGGCGCGCCATGTCGGCGTTGATCTCCTCTCGCGAGAGGCGCAGGCCGGCGGGCATGCCCTCGAGGAGGCACGTGAGGCCGGGGCCGTGCGACTCGCCGGCGGTGATCAGACGGAGCTCCACGGCCCCAAGCTTATTTGCTCGCTCGCCGCGGTCAGCGGTGCGCGGCGCCGCGCGCGTGCGCGTGCGTTGCGTGCGGGTGAGGCGAACACGAGCACGCCGGGCTCGCTCGAGTAGCGCAGGAACGGCAGCGCCATCAGGCCGGCGCGGTGCAGGATCGCTCGACCGGCCTTCGACACCGCCCACGGGCCGGCGTGCCCGGCCGAGGCGGCCGACGCCTTGGCCGTCGTGGCCGACGCCTTGACCGGCGAGATGCTCACGACCTTCAGTTCCAGGTCGTCGTTTCGCCGTTCGGCTGCAGGTAGCTGAGCTGCTCGTACTCGCCGGGCTTCAGGTCGAGCGCCTGGCACTGCGCGGCGCTCGGCAGGCAGGCGCCGACGCCGGTCAGGATCGGCGGTTCGCCGACCAGCGTGAAGGTCGCGCTCTTGCCCTTGGCGGTCACGCCGCGGAACACGACGAGCGTCTGGGAGCTCGACGGCAGCGGCGCCTGCAGCTTCAGGTTCTTGAAGGCGGTCAGCGCCGTCGCCTCCGGGATCGCGCCGGCCGGCACCTTGCCGAGTTCGACCGTCACGCGGTAGGCCTGCTGCTGCTTGGGCTTCTTCTGCCCGCTCGCGGGCGAGCTGCCGCCGGAGGAGCTGCCGCCGCCGCTCGTTTCAGAGGAGCCCGAGCTGCTCGAGCTCGTTTCCGAGGAGGCGGCGACCGCGGAGCTCGAGGAGGAGCCCCCGCCGGACGACGAGGAGCCCGACGAGCCGGCGGAGCTCGAGCCGCTGACGGGCACGCTCGAGCCGGGCAGCGGGGCGAACGGGTTGCGCGCGGTGCCGCCGCGCTGTCCGGAGACGCCGTCGGGCGTCTCGGCGACGGCCTTGTCGATCGTGGCGGTGCTCACCGCGATGCCGCTCACCGGCGCGGGCGGCGCGACGGCCGGGCCGCTCGGCGCGGAGGCCGAGCTGCCGCCGAGCAGCGCGTAGGCGAGGGCGGCCAGCAGGCACACGCCGACGAGCGCCACCATCGGCAGCAGGCGGCGGTCGGTGAGGTCGGCCTTGATGGATGAGAAGAGCTCGTTCACGGGGTCGCCTTCACGACGGCGGCGGGCGCTGCGGAGCCCGGACGCGGTGGTCGATGCGGGCGTGCTCGCGCCGGCCGGAGCCGCCGCGGTCGCGCCGTTGGTGAGACCCTGGCTGGCCGGCAGCACGTAGGCGGTCGCCGTGATCGTGCCGATCAGCTTCGGCGTCTTGCCGAGAGTCGTGGATTCCGGCGCCAGTTTCACGCTCTGGATCGTCAGCAGGCGGCCGTTGGCCTCGAGGCCGCCGTCACTCGTGTGGACGGTGAAGCCCGTGATCTGGCGGAACAGGTGTTCGAGGTCGAAGAAGCCGCCGTTGAAGATGAACGTGAACGGCATCTGCGTGAAGCCGGCGCCGGCCACCGACGCGGCCGCGGTGCTGGAGCTCGAGGAGCTCGAGGAGCTCGCGCCGCTCGCGCCGCGTGCTCGATCGAGGTGAAGTCGACGTTGCGCTGGCCGGTCGCCTGCGAGAGCTGGTAGATCAGCGACGGCACTTCCTGGGACGGCGGCACGGCTTTGCCGAGGCTCACGACCGACGCGTAGGCCGATGCGTACTTCGCCTGCGCGGCGCGCGCGCTGGCCAGCTCGCCTTCGGCGCGTGCTCAGCTGGCTGCGCGCGGTCGTGACCTGCGCGGCAGCGCTGCTGGCCTTCTTGCGCTCGGGGAGACGACGAGGATCCAGCCGCCGGCGAGCACCGCCACGACGATCAGGCCGATCATCACGATGCGGTCGCGACCGGTCATCCCTGCTCACCTCCGTTGCCCTGCGCGCGGCCGGCTGGCCCGAGGAGGACGGGTCGGACACGGCGGTCTTCTGGCCCGGCGCGGCCGCAGCGGCGGCCGCGGCGGTCGGCAGCGGGTCGAAGGTCACGGTCGCGGCGAAGTCGGGGCCGTGGGCGGGCGCCGCCGGACGCCGCGCCGCCGCCGCCGCGCCTTGGTCGAGCTCTGCAGGGTGACTTCGCTGACGCCGTCGATCAGGCGCAGGCGCTCGAGCGTCTGCGCGACCGCGTTCTGGCTGGTGGCGCAGCCGCTGACGTGAAGGTCGGGACACTGCCGGGAGGCGTCGCCGAGGAGACCGACGCGCTCGCCGCGGTCGAGCCCGAGCAGGGGTCGAGGCAGCTGCCGGGGTGCCGCTGGCGATCTGGCCGTCCGAGCGAGGAGATCGAGGTCTGCGAGCGGCAGCACGCGGCCGAACTCGTGCAACGCGTGCGCCCAGTCGAAGCGCGAGTCGACCAGCGTGGCGACCGCCTGCGCGCGCTGTTCGCGCAGCGCGATGAAGCTCGTGTACGGCGCGAGCGCGGTCGCCTCGGCCTGCGGCGGTCTGCGCCTGGGCGGTGAGCTTGGCCGCCTCGCGTGCGCTCGGCTCGAGATCTGGTGGCTGGCTTTGCCGTAGAGCACAGCCAGCACGGCGAGCCGCGGCGAGCACGCCGAGCACCGCGTAGGCGGCGCCCTGCGAGCGCCCGGCGCCGACCGACGCACCGCTGCGCTGGTCGGCGGGGATCAGGTTGACGGCTCTCATTGCGGAGCCTCCGCGGCCGCGAGCCCGGTCGCGACCGCCAGCCGGTGCGGCGCGACGCCGCCGTCGAGGCCGTCCTCGCGACGTGCAGAGCGGCCGGCGCGCACCTCGACGCCGAGCGAGGCCTGCAGCGCCTCGGCGAAGCCGGGGATGTCCTGGGCGGCGCCGCTGAGCACGACGTGCGAGACGTCGCCCCGCCGTCCTGGGAGCGGTGGAAGTCGAGCGAGTTGCGCACCTCGCCGGAGATCTCGCGGATGCCGTTGTCGAGCACCGACCAGACGTCGGCGTCCGAGGCGGCGGGCGCCTCCTCTGGGGGCGTGATCGCCGGCATCGCCGACAGCGCCTCCTCGTAGCTCATCGCGCGCTCGCGCGCTTCTGCCTCCTCCGGCGCTCAGCGCCTCGGCGCCGGGCTGCTCGGCTCCGGCGCCGGGTGCTCCTCGATGACGCGGCTCGGGCCGCAACGCTGGGCTGCTGCGGCGGGCGCGGCGGCACGCTGAGGTCGACCGCGGCGAGCCGGCGCGAGCCTCCGTGAGCGCGATGCCGCGGCGCTCGGCGAGCTCCGCGGCCATGCCCTCGAGGCCGCTGCCGACGACGCGCGTGAAGCGGCACAGGTGCCCTCGGCGATCGCCAGGTTGGTGAGCCCGTCGACGTTCAGGTAGAGCACCCGGCCCGCCTCCTCGGGATCGGGGCGGTACAGGGAGCGGATCAGCGCGAAGGCCGACAGGTCGACGCCCTCGGCGTCAGGCCGGCGCGCGCGCACGGCGTGAGCAGGCGTTCGACCATGTCGCGCTGGGCGGCGACGAGCACGACGCGCTGGCGCGGGCCCGCGGGCGTGTCGACGATGCCGAGCGGGTGGAAGTCGAGCACCGCGTTGCTGAGCGGCATCGGCACCTGGTCCTGGGCCTGGAAGGTGACCGCCGCGGCGAGCTCCTTCTGGTCGGTGACGGGCGGAAGCTCGAGCGTGCGCAGAACGGTGCGCTGGTTGGCCACGCCGACGCGCACGCGCTTGCTGAGCCCGCTCTCGGCGAACAGCTCGCGAGCACCTCGGCCGAGGGCGGCCTCGTCGACGACTTCGCCGTCGCGCACGGTGTCGCGCCGGCAGCGGCAGCGGCGCGGCGCGCTCGGCCACGATCGAGCCGTTCACGCGGGCCTGCACGGCCGCGACGAAGCCCGGCTGGATGTCCAGGCCGACGACCTCGCCGCCGCCGCGCCGTCCGCCCAGGCCGCCGAGCTCGACAGGCTGCCGAGGTTCAGCTTCAGGTTCGAGCGAGGAGAGGCTTGAAGGAATGAGGGGAGTCTCATGTGGGCTTGAGCGCTCGGAGAAGGCGCGGTTGCCGCATGTGGGGTATCGGCGCCAGCCTGCCGGCGCTTTAGTGAAGGAAGTGGTTGACGTAGACATCGACGAGCGGCTGGCCGGCGAACACGGCGACGAGCGCGCCGAGGGCGAGGAACGGCCCGAAGGGGACGGCGGTCTTGCGCCCGGCGCTGGCGCCCTTGCGCGCGATGATCACGACGCCGACGAGCACGCCCGCGAGCAGCGCGATCAGCAGCGCCGGGGCGACGGCCGCGCCGAGGAACAGCCCCATCACGCCGGCGAGCTTCACGTCGCCCATGCCCATCCCGCCCGGGTAGGCGAGCGCCGCGAGCAGCAGGAAGCCGCCGGCGGCGGCGCCGGCGATCAGCCGTTCGGGCTCGCCCGCGGGGTCGAGCGCGAGGCCGAGCGCGAGCGCGAGCACCGCGCCCGGGAGCGGTGATCCGGTTGGGGATGATGCGGTGCTCGAGGTCGATCAGCGCGGCCGGCACGACGAGCAGGATCAGCGCGATGCTCGAGCGCGATGCCGGCGGCCGAGTGGTGGGCGAGCACGGCGCCCACGCACAGCGCGCGCCGTGAGCGCCTCGACGAGCGGGTAGCGCGGCGAGATCGGCTCGCCGCAGCTGCGGCAGTGCCCGCGCAGCAGCAGCCAGGAGAGGAACGGGATGTTGTCGTAGGGCTTGACCGGCGTGCCGCAGCCGGGGCAGTGCGAGGCCGGGGTGATCAGCGACTCGTGACGGGGCAGCCGGTAGGCGACGACGTTCAGGAACGAGCCGACGATCGCGCCGAGCACGCCGGCGAAGGTTGCCGCCTCCATGTTCGTCTGATCGGACGCGGCGCGCGCCGCGCTTGAGTGCGTCGCGGAGGGGCCGCTACCAGCTGCCGGTCGCGCAGCCGCCTTTGTTGTTGCCGGCTTCGACTTCGCAGGTGCGCAGTCACTTCGCCGGTCGCGTTGCGTTTGATCGGTGAACGTGTCGTCCGTCGGTGCAGCCGTGGCGGTGACGACTGTAGCCCTTGCCCGTTCGTCTTCTTTGGCGGCGCTCGAGCCAGGCGTTGTTGTTGCCTTCGGCGGTCTGGATGGCCGGCTCGTATTCGTGCAGCACCGTCAGCGCTCGATGCCCGTGTAGCTGCCGCCGTGGTCGGTCGCGTAGGTCTCGGCCGCCTCGGCGCCGGTGCGTGCCATTTCCTTGGCGGCGGCGTCGTAGGCCTTGCCCTTCTGGTTGAGGAACGACGGGATCGCGATCGCCGCGAGGATGCCGATGATCAGGATCACGACCAGCAGCTCGATGAGGGTGAAGCCCCGCTCGGCCGAAGTCGGCTGTCGAGACGATGGACGCATCGTGTGCCTCATCGGCGCGCGTGCTCACTGCTTGAGCCGACGCAGACCAAGATCGACCGATCTCGCTGCGTCGCAGCCGCCCGAGGCTGACGAAACGCAGAGGGGGCGGCCTTCCGGGCCGCCCCCTCTGATACTCAGTATCAGGCTCTGCCGCGTCCCGCGACAGTGCGCCTTAGCTGCTACCAGGATTTGCGCTGGTGCAGCCTTTGCTGCCCGCCACCTGGCGTGCACGTGCGTTCGATCGCGCCGGCGCGGTGCGCTTGATCGTGAATTTGTCGCCGCTGGTCGATTTGGCTTCCACTTCGTAGCGACGTGACCCGGATTCACCGGTAGCGGTGACCGACTTTGTTCAGGCACGCTTCGTTGCAGTTCCGGCTTTACTCGTGCAGCGTCTGATCGACGACTCGTATTCGTTGCAGCTTCGTCGTGCGTCATCTTCGCCGTATTCGCCGTTGTGGTCGGTGGCGTACGTCTCCGCCGTGGTCTGAGCGGTGCGGGCAAGCTCCTTCGCCGAGGCGTCGTTGGCCTTGCTCTTCTGGCTCAGGAACGACGGAATTGCGATCGCGGCAAGGATGCCGATGATCAGGATGACGACCAGAAGCTCGATGAGGGTAAAACCACCCTCGTCGCTTGAGCGCTGGCGCAGTCGATACAACATGTGAATCCTCCTAGGATCCGGTTACAGGGCGCCAGCCCTCGGTAGTCGCCTCATGCGGCGATGCGTCCCCCTTGCGAGAGCCGCCGGCTTTGCTACGCACCCGAGGGATGCTCTGCCTTGGCACCTCGGCACTGGCTTTGTCAGCCGCTGCATCGACGCGTCATGAGGTGAGCTTTATAGCTGCATGGAAGGTTGGACGGATGGAGTCTTCGCCATGCGCAGCGCGAGCGGACTCTGTCCGCGGCCGTCACAGTGAGATGCCGGAGCGCGCTCGCGCGATGTGCGCACGCTCGCGCGCGCCGCGCGGCAGGACGCGACCGCTACGCCGCGTCGCCGGCGCCGGCGGCTCGGCGGCGCTCCGGCTCGTCCTGCCCTCTGCGTCTCCTCGGCCTGCTCGTCCTGGCGCTCGCGCCAGCCGGCCTGGGCGTCGAGGTGGGCGATGCGCATGCCGGTGCCGCCGCACCACGGGCACGGCGACCGTGCTCGGCGTCGCCGCCGAGGTTGGAGATCACCTGGCCGCGTACCGCGGCAGGCCATACACTCCCGCGGCTCATGGGATGCCTCCGACCGAATCCTCGCTGTCGCCCTCGTCGCCTGCCACGAGGCGATGAGACTAGCGTTCCGCGCGTGAGAAGGCAGCGCGCGCACCGGCGAGTGGTCGCCTCGTGGCCCTGATCACGCTCGGCGCGGCGGTGCTGCGCCTGCTGCACATCGGCCAGGTCCCGCCCGACCCGTTCTACGACGCGGCCGTGCGCAGCATGGCGCTGTCCTGGCACAACTTCTTCTTCGGCGCGTTCGAGCCCGGCGGCAGCGTCTCGATCGACAAGCCGCCGGTCGACCTGTGGCTGCAGGTGCTCAGCGTGAAGCTGCTCGGGTTCAGCTCGACGACGCTGAAGCTGCCCGAGGCGCTCGCCGGGATCGCTCGGTGCCGCTGCTGTACGCGGCGGTCAGGCGGCTGTGGAGCGCGCCCGCGGGCCTCGCCGCGGCGGCCGGCGCATCGCGGTGCTGCCGGTCGAGGTGATCACCGCGCGCAGCGACACGATGGACGCGGTGATGATGGTCGCTGATCGTGCTCGCGCTGCTGCTGCTCGTGCGCGCGGTCGAGACCGGCCGCAGCGGGTGGCTGCTCGCCGGCGCGGCCGCGCTCGGGGTCGCCTTCGACGTCAAGCTGCTGGAGTCGCTCGTGGCCGTGCCGGGGCTCGCCGTGTTCGCCGTAGTCTGGGCCTGCCCGGGCCCGTCGCCGGCGGCGCCTGCTGCAGCTGCGCGGCCGCGGGCGCCGTGTACGTGGTGGTGGCGCTGTCGTGGCTGACCGCGACGCTGCTCGTGCCCGGCCCACGATCGCCCGTACGCGATCGGCTCGACGAACGGCAGCGCGTGGAACGCGGCGTTCGTGTTCAACGGCACCGACCGGCTGAGCGGCAAATCGCCCGAACCGCAGGGCACGGTCTACGAACCGGGTCACCACTACCCGGTGGCCACCCAGTCAGAGCGCGACCACATCCCGATCGTGCCCCGCCTCCCCCACGCGCCTGCTGGCGCGCGTCGGACCGCTGTCGGGCGAGCGCCTCGGGCTGGAGATCCTGCTCGGCCTGCTCTGGGCATCCCGGCGCTGATCTCGGCGTTCGCGGCCGCCGAGCTGCCGCCGGCGCGAGGAGATCCCCGAGGTGTCCCCCGCTGCGGTGGCTGTCGGCGCTCCGGACAACCGGCGAGACGGCCCTGCCGCGGCGCGTCCAGCCGGCGCCGCGACCTCGCCGCCGGCCGTCGCCAGCAGGGCGCGAAGCCGACCGGGCGCGAGCCGCTCGATGCGGCCGGGCGCCTGCGCGTGCGCCGCGCGGCGGCCGCCGGGCTGTCGGTGTGGTTCGACGGGCATCGTGCTGTTCAGCCACATGGCGCGCCTGCACCCGCGCTACGTCGAGGGCTTCACGCCGGCGGTGGCGGCGATGCTCGGGATCGGCATGGCGTGGGCGGCTGCACGCCGCCGGGCCGCCTGCGGCTCGCCGCGCTCGTCGTCGCGATGGCGCTCGTCGTCTTCTACACCGAGCGCCTGCTGTACGGGCGCCCGGCGACGTGGTGGATCGTCGGCCTGGCGGCGCTCGGTGCGATCGCGTGCGCGTGCTTCGCAGCCGAGCGCGTCGCAGCGCGGCGCCCGGACCGGCGCGCGCCGTGGCGCCTGGATCGCCGCCGCGATGGCGCTGGCCCTACGGCGGTGCTCGCGGTCCCGCTGAACGCCGACATCGACGGCGATCGACAACAGCGTCAGCGACGCGGGCTTCGTCGGCGCAGCTGCCCGGCGCCGAGCAGGAACCGCTGAGCGCCTACCTGCGGCCCACCAGGGCAGCGCCCGCTACGAGGTGGCGGCCGAGTCCGCGACGCAGATCGGCTCGCTGATCGTCAAGGACGCGCGCCCGATCCTGGTGCTGACGACCTACAACGCGCGTGTGTTCACCTCGGTCGCGAAGCTGAAGCGGCTGATCGCCGCGGGCAAGGTGCGCTACGCGTTCCTGAACACGCTTCTGCGCGGCGCCACCACTCGACGGTCAATGCGGCATGCTCCGCGCCCGTGATGTGGATCCGCGCGCACGGCACCGACGTCTCGCAGCCAGGCGGGCCTTCCGCGCAGCGGCTGCTGTACCTGCTGCCCGGGGCGCGGCCGTGAGCACGCGCGAGGCCGGCGACTGGCCGCAGGAGCTGCCGACGGCGCGCGCACCGCGGGCCGCCTCGCGCTCGACACCGAGTTCATGGGCGAGGGCCGCTATCGCACGCTGCTGTGCCTGATCCAGCTCGCGATCCCCGAGCGCCCCGACGGGGGCGAGTCGATCGCGCTGCGTCGACCCGCTCCGGCGAGGTGCCGACGGCGCGCCGCTGGCGCAGGTGCTGGCGGACCCGCAGGTCGGATGGTCGTGCACGCCGGGCGTCAGGACATCGCGCTGCTGCGCACGCGAGCTCTCCACGCGAGGTGACGAACGTGTTCGACACGCAGGTAGCCGCCGGGTTCGCGGGGCATGGGCGCGCAGGCCTCCTATGACTCACTGCTGACGGGCGTGCTCGGGCTGCGGGTCGCCAAGACGGCGAGCTTCACGCGCTGGGACGCGCGGCCGCTGTCGGCCGAGCAGCTCGCCTACGCGCGCGAGGACGTCGTGCACCTGCTCGAGCTGGCCGGCGGAGCTCGAGCAGCGCCTGTCGCGGCTCGGGCGCCTGGACTGGGCGCGCGAGGAGTGCGAGCCGCTCGAGCCGCTCGAGCGACGAGCGCGACCCGCAGGTGATCTTCGAGCGCCTGCCGCGCGTCGGCCGGGCTGAACGCCTCCGCGCGCGCGGTCGCGCGCGAGCTGGTGGAGTGGCGCGAGCGCACCGCCGCACGCCAGAACCGCCCCGTGCAGCGCGTGCTGAGCGACGCGGCGCTGGTCGAGATCGCACGCCGCCGGCCCGCCTCGCGCGAGGACCTGACGCGCATTCGCGGCGTCGGCGCGAGCGGGCAGGGCGAGCGCGCCGAGGACCTGCTCGACGCGGTCGCACGGGCGCGCCGGCGCCCGCCCGAGCCGGCCCCGCAGAGCACCCGCGGGGCGCCGCCCAAGCCCGAGGACATGCCGCTCGTGGCGCTCGCCGAGGCGCTGCTGCGCACGCGGGCGCGCGGAGGCCGGGCTCGCGTACGAGCTGTTGGCGGCGAAGGCCGACCTGCAGGCGATCGTGGCGGCGGTGCGGACGGGCGCCGGCGAGCCGGCCGACGTGCGCACAGCTGCGCGGCTGGCGCGGCGAGCTCGTCGGCGACGAGCTCGAGCAGCTGCTGGGCGGAGAGCTGGCGCTGTCGGTCGCGCGCGAGGGGCGCGACCACACGCTGCGGGTCGAGCCACGCGGCTGAGGGGCCCTGCACGCGGCCCGACCGTGGACGCGCGGCGCGCGCACGGCCGGGTAGAGTCGCGGCCCGAGCTTTTGCCGGGAACGCGAGAGGAGAGGCGTCGTGGGCAAGAAAATCCTGGAGTTGCTGTTGTGCTTGCTGCACCCCGTCGCGGTGGTGCTGATCTGGTTCCACCTCGCGTTTCGGCGCGATGACTGGGCCTTCACGCGGCTGGCCTGGGCGGCGGTGGTGATCATCCCGCTCGTGCCCTTCATCTTCGTGCTGACGGGCAACGACTTCTTCGGGGACGAGCGCGGCTCGGGCACGCGCGCCGAGTGATCGCCCGCCCCGTACGCCGGGACCGGCACGCAGCTCGCTGCTAGCCGTGGTCGGGGCCCTGCCGCGCCTGCTCGCGGCCGAGCCAGTCGAGCACGATCCAGATCCCGGTCGCACCGATCGCTATGAAGCCGATCGTGCCGATCCCGAGCAGCACCCACGAGAGGATGCCTCTGCCGGCGCCCAGCAGTTCGGTGGTCTGCCCCACGAAGCCGAGCACGAGCGCCGCGATCCACATCGCCACGAGCACCTTCAGCGCCATGCGGCGGTTTGCTGCGCTCATCGCGCGAAGCGTACTGCGCGGCCCGCGCCGACGGGCGCGCGATCCGACGAGGCAGCGTCGAAATCGGCTCGCACGATCGCGCCGGCGCAAGTGCGGTCGTGCCGGGCATCCGCGATCACGACGGCCTGAGTGTTATCGGTCCTGCCCTACGGCCACTCGCCTCGCTGGAACTCGTCCAATGTCGGGCTGTCAAGGAGCGTCTGAAACTCGACATCGACCACCTCCCTTGCCACCAGCGCGACGGCGTCGTCGGGCATCTGCCCTTCCGCCTGCTCCTCCGGTGTCGGGGCTGCCACATCGGTGCCCGCCGGCGGGTAGCGCCGCGTCAGCGCAAGCGCGTCATCCTCGTCGCTGACCCAATACCACTGGCTCATCAGTGAGCCCCGCCAGGCCCGCGGGACCCCTGTGACGAATTCGACCAGGGCGGCCAGGTACACACCCGGGATATAAGCGGGGCTGGCCGCGACCACGGCGTTCGCTCCGGCCCACTTGCGCGCTATCTGCATCGCGTCGTCGCGGTCGAGCGCGGCCACGACCTCCCGTATCAGGAGCGTGTAGGCATCGCCCTCCAGATGGATACGCCCACGTTCCCCGTCAGAGCAATGAAACCTGTAGACGAAGTAAGGCGGGATGCCTCGCCCCGGCGGTTCCTTGGCGAACCCATCGGCCCAAGCTGCCGCTTCCTCGGGCGGCAGCCGGTCCGGCTTGCTCTGCAGGACGACGGCTACCGTCAGGTACCTCGCCTGAGGGTCCCCGACGAGCGCAATCTCGATGTCGCCAGCCACGTCAGCCGGGGACCACTGCGCAAGTCGCTTCCGTTTTCTAGACGGAGCCATGCAAGCTCGCCCGCGCGTAGCCGTCGCGGACGACCGGTGGGCTCGGGTGCCGGACCAGCATTCCCCGGCAAAGGGTAGACCAGAGCCTGCGCGCTTCACCGCTTGGTGAACCTTTCGCCAAAGCGCGCAGCGGCGCGGGCATCGCGAGCGGGACGCTTCACATCCTGCGGCACACCGCCGCCACGCTCGCGCTCACCGCGACCCCTCCGGTCCCGTGCACATCGTTGCTGGGCGTCTGGGCGACGATTCGGCCACGCTGCTCGGCACCTACACCCACCCGCTCCCCCCGCTCCGACGCGCAGGCCCGCGCCGCTGTTCTCGCTGACAAGGCGTTGACAGACTCGACCGTCTGGCCGCCGCTGATGGCTCTGCAGAGCCGATTTGCGGTGCTTGAGCTATTCGATGTGGTTGTAGACTTCGAACAGCGGCAGGTACATCGAGATCACGATGAACCCGACGATCCCGCCGATCACGATGATCATGATCGGCTCGAGGATCGAGGTGAGCGCCTTGACCGACGCTTCGACCTGTTCCTCGTAGAATTCCGCGATCCGGTCGAGCATCGCGTCGAGCGCGCCCGTCTCCTCGCCGACGCCGACCATGTGGGTCACCATCGACGGGAAGATCGGCGCCTGCGCGAGCGGCGCGGCGATCGTGCCGCCTCGCTTGACCGAGGCGATCACGCCGTCCATCGCTTCCTCGACGGCCACGTTGCCGCCGGTGCGACCGGTGATGTCGAGCGCCTGCAGCAGCGGCACGCCGGCGCTCGTCAGCGAGGCGAGCGTGCGCGACCAGCGCGCGACGGCGACCTGCTGCACGATCGTGCCGATCTTCATCGGCACGTGCAGGCGGAAGTGGTCCCACTGCTTGCGCCCTGCCGAGCTGCGCTTCCAGCGCAGGAACACCGCGATCACGGCGATCGTGCCGCCGATCAGAAGCCACCAGTAGCCGGTCACGACTTCAGAGAGGAACACCGACACCTTGGTGAGGGCGGGCAGTTCGCCGCCGAACTGCTTGAAGACACCCACGAACACCGGCACGAGGAAGGCGACCAGGGCCATCATGACGGCGACCGCGAAGATGATCACCATCGTCGGGTAGACCATCGCCGCTTTGATCTGTCGCCGCAGCGCGGCGTCCTTCTGGAGTTGGTCGGCGACGCGCATCAGCGAGCCCTCGAGCACACCGCCGGTCTCACCGGCCTGCGTCATCGCGACGAACAGCGGGCTGAACACCTTGGGGTGGCGGGCCATCGCGTCGCTCAGCGAGAGCCCCGCCTCGACGTCCTTGCGCACCGCGACGATCGTTTCTTTGAGGAACTTGTTCTCGGTCTGCTCCTCGAGCACGTACAGGGAGCGCAGGATGCTCATCCCCGAGGAGATCATGGTCGACAGCTGGCGCGAGAAGACGGCCAGGTCGTTGGCCTTGACGCGCTTCAGGAACGCGAGCTCGATCTCTTTCGAGGCGTGCTTGTCGGTGATGTCGAGGACGATCAGCCCGCGCTGCTTGAGCTGGTCGGAGACGGCCTGCTTGGAGTCCGCCTCCACCTCGCCGCGGGACTTGCCGCCGGCGAGGTCCATCGCCTTGAAGACGTAGGTGCTCATCTAGTCGAGTCCCCCAACTTGCCCATCAAGCGGCCGCGAGCGAGGGGGCGCCGAGCAGCCGGCGAAGCTCCTCGGGGGTCGAGGAACGTGATTCGGCCAGCTTCTGGCTGATCTTGCCCGCGCGGACGAGCGTCGCCAGCGACGCGTCCATCGTCTGCATGCCGACCGCGGAGCCCGTCTGCAGCACGGAGTAGATCTGGTGCGTCTTGCCCTCTCGGATCAGGTTGCGCACGGCCGGGGTCGGGACCAGCACCTCGGTCGCCACCACGCGGCCCGAGCCGTCTGCGTTCGGGAGCAGCTGCTGGGTCATGACGCCCTGCAGCGCGACCGACAGCTGCACGCGCACCTGCCCCTGCTGGTGGGCGGGGAACACGTCGATGATGCGGTCGACCGTCTGGGCGCTGTCCTGCGTGTGCAGGGTCGCGAACACGAGGTGCCCGGTCTCGGCCGCGGTCAGCGCGGTCGAGATCGTCTCGAGGTCGCGCATCTCGCCGACCAGGATCACGTCGGGGTCCTGACGCAGCGCGGCCGTCAGCGCGGCGGAGAAGCTCTGCGCGTCGGAGCCGAGCTCGCGCTGGTTGACGATGCACTTCTTGTGCATGTGCAGGAACTCGATCGGGTCCTCGATCGTCATGATGTGCTCCTCGCGCGTGGCGTTGATCTCGTCGATCATCGCCGCGAGCGAGGTGGACTTGCCCGAGCCGGTCGGGCCCGTGACGAGCACGAAGCCGCGCGGCTTGCGCGTGAACTCGTGCACCGCCGCGGGCAGGCCCAGTTCGTCGATCGACGTCAGGCCGAACGGGATCAGGCGGAAGGCCGCGCCGATCGCGCCGCGCTGGTAGTAGGCGTTCACGCGGAAGCGGGCGTGGCCCGGGACCGAGTAGGCGAAGTCGAGCTGCCAGTCGGTCTCCAGTCGCTGGCGCTGGTCGCCCGTGAGGATCGAGTAGACGATCTCCCGCGTGTCGGTGCTCGACAGCTGCGGGTACTCCTCGAGCGGCGTCAGGCGCCCGCGCACGCGCACCGTCGGGTGCGCGCCTGAGCTCAGGTGCAGATCCGAGGCACGGCGGTTGACGACCTCCATCAGGAGGTCAGCGAAATCGATGTCCATGGAGGGCCTATCGGCTCGCCGGAGCGATTTCAGGAGGGGGTATCCCGCTCTGGACGAAAAGTTGAGCTCGGAGGGCCGGCATCGAGCGCCGGCCCGACCCCCTCTGGAGGGCCGGCATGGAGCGCCGGCGCGACCCTCCTACAAAGGCCGGCATGGAGCGCCGGCCTGACCCCCCTAATTAGTCCCGATCACGCGCGCGATCTCGGGCATCGAGGTGCGCCCCATGCGCACCTTCTGCAGGCCGTCGTCGCGCAGGCGCGTCATGCCCTGGGTGACCGCCACGTCGCGGATCTCCTCGGACGGACGCCGTTCGAGCGCCATCGTCTGGATCTCGGGAGTGATCGTCATCACCTCGTAGATCCCGATCCGGCCGCGGTAGCCGCTGCCCCCGCAGCGGCGGCAGCCGACGGGCTCGTAGGCCTCGAGCTCCATGCGCGCTTTGTAGCCGCTCTCGCGCAGCACCTTGGCGGGGATGATCGTGCGCCGCTTGCAGCGACGGGCAGAGCATGCGCGCGAGCCGCTGCGCGACCACGCACTCGAGCGCCGAGGCGACGAGGAACGGCTCGATCCCCATCTCGATCAGGCGCGTGATCGCCGACGGGGCATCGTTGGTGTGCAGCGTCGAGAGCACGAGGTGCCCGGTCAGCGCCGACTCGACCGCGATCTGGGCGGTCTCGCGGTCGCGGACCTCGCCGACCATGATCACGTCGGGGTCGGCGCGCACGATCGAGCGCAACCCCATCGCGAACGTGAGCCCCGTCTTGGTCGACGACCTGCACCTGGGTCAGCCCGGTCATTTCGTACTCGACCGGGTCCTCGACGGTGATGATGTTCTTCTCGGGCGTGTTGAGCAGCTGCAGCGCGGCGTAGAGCGTGGTCGACTTCCCCGAGCCGGTCGGGCCCGTGACGAGCACCGCGCCGTGGGTCTGCCGGCAGGAGTGCTCGAAGCGCTCGCGCTCGTGGTCGTCCATGCCGAGCTTGTCGAGGTCGACGACGACGTTCGACTTGTCGAGCACGCGCATCACGATGCCCTCGCCGTGCACGCTCGGCAGGGTTACGACACGCAGGTCGACGTGGCGGCCATCGACCACCAGCCCGATGCGCCCGTCCTGGGGCAGGCGCTTCTCGGCGATGTCGAGTTCGGCCATGATCTTCACGCGCGAGACCACGCCGGCAGCCATCCGCCGCGGCACGGTCGTGATGTCCTGCAGCACACCGTCGATGCGGAAGCGCACGCGCACTTCCTTGCCGTCGGGCGCGAAGTGGATGTCGCTGGCGCCCGCGCTCGACCGCCTGGCCGACGATCTGGTTGACGAGCTTGATGACGGGCGCGTCTTCGGAGCTCTCGTGCAGCGAGACGACCTCGCCGTCCTCCTCCTCCTGCAGCTCCTCGGGCGTGCCGACGACGTCTTCGAGCCGGTCCAGGCGCGAGATCAGCGAGGCGATGTCGTCGGGCGGGGCAACCCCGACGCGCACCTCGTGCCCGGTCATGATCGCGATGTCGTCGACCGCCAGCACGTTCGAGGGGTCGGCCATCGCGACCAGCAGCGTCCGCTTGTCGGCGAACGCGACCGGCACCGCCTGGTAGCGCTTGGCGACGGTCGTCGAGATCAGGTTCGCGGCGCCCATGTCGACCTGGAACACGCCGAGGTCGAGATGGTCGAGGCCGTAGCGCTCGGCCAGCGCGCGCGCGAGCCCGTCGGCGGTGACCGCGCCCTGGTCGAGCAGGATCCGCTCGGGCGGCTGCCGGAGTTGCGCGAGGTCTCGATCGCGTCGTCGACCTGACGCTTGCGTCGCGAGCTCCATGTCGACGATCACGTCGGTCAGGAATCGCGACGAGGACCCGCGCCGGGACGGGCGGGTGATCCCTGTGAACGTCTGCTCCTCGGACTCGCCGAGCGGCTGTGCAGGCGGCACCGCCGTGCCCCAGCCGTTGCCGCCGGCGTCGGGCTCCACCGGGCTCGAGCTCGGCCGCCGCCTCCTCGGGGGCCTCGTCGACGGTGAACGTTTCGAAGCGCTCGTCGATGCCGGGCTCGCCGCGCTCGACCGCGATCACGGGTCGCCCGGCGCCGCCGGCGCGCCGTCGAGATCGAAGATCGCGTGCAGGTCGGGGTCGACGGGCTGCTGGGCCTCGCTCATCGCGGGCCTCCCCCGCCCGGCGGGCTAGCGCTCGGCAGCGTCGCCGGACCCGCCGCCGCGGGCGGCGGCGAGCATGAGCTCGCGCGACGGAGGCCTTCCCGTCCAGCGCTCGAGGCTGAGCGCGCCCTGCGCGACGAGGATCTCGAGTCCGTCGATGGTGTGGACCCCGCGCGCTCGCGGCGGCGGCAAGCAGAGGGGTGGGGATCCTGAGCGGTAGACCAGATCGGCGACATGTGAGTACTCGCCGATCTGATCGCCCGTGATTCCTAGTTGGTTGAGCGCACGATCCTCACTGGCCGAGCGTTCTACGCCGGAGGCCCACAGACGTGCAGTTGACGAGCATTTCGGCGCTCTGCGGGGCTTCGACAGCCGCGCCCCGAGCTCGTGCGCCAGCGCGCGCCGCGCGCTCATATGTGCGGTTCCACACGAGCACCTCGGACGCACCCGCCCGCAGCAGCGCCCACACCGCCGCACGCGCGCTGCCGCCCGCCCCGAGCACCTGCGCGCGCATCCGGAGCGGCGAGAAGCCGAGCGCCTCTATCAGCCCGGGAGCGTCGGTGTTCTCGGCCTCGATGCCGCCGTCGCCGAACGTGAGCGTGTTGGCCGCTCCGATCTCGCGCGCGGCGGCGCTGGCCGTGTCGGCGAGCGCGAGCGCCGCCTCCTTGTGCGGGATCGTCACGTTCGCGCCGTGGAAGCCGGCGGCGCCGAGCGCGCGGACCGTCTCGTCGAACAGCGCCGGCGGCACCGGCAGGCGCTGGTAGCGCCACTCCTTCAGTCCGACCTCGCGCAGGGCAGCGTTGTGCATCGCGGGCGAACGGCTGTGGGCCACCGGCCAGCCGAGCACCCCGAGGCGCGGCATCAGTGCTTGCAGGTCGGCGGGCGCCCGCCGTTCTTCGCCTTGGCGGCTTCGTAGGCGGCGACGTTGGCCTGGAATTCGGCCTGGGTGTCGAGAACACCTGCTCGCCGCAGCCGTCGGCGCCGGCCACGTAGTAGAGGTAGGAGGCGTGCGCCGGGTGCTCGGCCGCGTTGATCGACGCGGTGCCCGGATTCGAGATCGGGGTCGGCGGGAGGCCCGTGTGGGTTCGCGTGTTGTAGGGCGAGTCTGATCTGCAGGTCGGTTTCGGTGAGTTCCTTCGTGTAGGTCGGGATGTCACGGCGCGGACTCGATCGCGTAGTAGATCGAGGCGTCGATCCCTAGCGGCATGCCCGCCTTCAGCCGGTTGTAGATCACCGCGGCGATCTTCGCGCGATCGCCCGGCACCTGGGCCTCGCGCTCGATCATCGAGGCGATCGTCAGCAGCTGGTAGGGCGTGACTCCCAGCGCCCGCGCACGGGCGGCGTCTTCGCTCGTGAAGTTTTCCTGAAAAGCCGTCAGCTGCTCTTCGACGAGCCGGTTGACCGTGGCGCCCTTGTCCATGTCGTAGGTGGCGGGGAACAGGAAGCCTTCGAGGTCGGGGGTCCCCTTCGGCGCGCCGTAGTTGACGGGGTTGAGCAGCGAGGAGCTGCGCGCCGCGCGGCGGTAGTCGCCGGTCAGGCCTGCGGCGGCGGCGATCTGGGCGATCTGCAGGCGCGTCTTGCCCTCGGGGATCAGCACCTTCACTTCGGGGATCCGCGCGACCGGTTTCGACGAGGAGCCGCTCAGCGAGTGGGCGACGAGCACGACGGCGACGACGGCAGCGGCCAGCGCAACGAGCGCCGCCACGCGGGAGGCCCCGGGGCGCCCGCGCCTGGAGGCCGCCGCGGCGCCCGCTGACGGCCCGTCGCCGCCGCCGCGCCGCGATCCGCGTCCCGAGCGGCCCTCCCTCACCGGAGCGGGCGGATCGGGTAGCGGCTCGTGAGGCTGGCGCTCGGCCGCCGGCGGCAGGCCGGGGATCGGGTAGCCGTCCTCGCGGCGCACACGGCGGCGCGGCTCGCCCGCGGGCGAGCCGTCCGCGTCCGCCGGCTCGCCGGCTTCGGCGAAGGGCTCTGCGCCGGGGGCGGCGAACTCGCCGCCGGGGACCATCTCGGGCTCCGGGTCGATCGAGCCCGCGTACTCGGCGGCGGGCTCGGGCATCGGCTCGGGCGCGTGGTCGAGCGGCGCCTCGGCAGCCGGCTCGAACGGCACCTCGGCAGCCGGCTCGAGCTCCGGCTCGAACGGCACCTCGGCAGCCGGCTCGAGCTCCGGCTCGAACGGCACCTCGGCAGCCGGCTCGAACGCCGGCTCGAACGGCACCTCGGCAGCCGGCTCGGACGCCGGCTCGAACGGCACCTCGGCAGCCGGCTCGAGCTCCGGCTCGAACGGCACCTCGGCAGCCGGCTCGAGCTCCGGCTCGAACGGCACCTCGGCAGCCGGCTCGGACGCCGGCTCGAACGGCACCTCGAACGCCGGCTCGAACGCCGGCTCCGGCGAGAGCTCCGCAGCGGGCTCGGGCAGAGGGAAGGGCTCGAACGGCGGCTCCTCTTCAGGCGTCACGTAGGCGGACGCTGCCGCCTGCGCGTCTGAGGCGACCGCCGGCTCGGGGGCCGCCGGCTCCTCGTGCGGCGTCACGTCCTGTTCGGGCGGGGGCTCCTGCGCCGCCGGGAACCCGGGGGCCGCCGACTCCGGATCGAGCGCGCTCGGGTGCGCTTCGAACTCGGGCGCGATGCCCTCGGCTTCCGGCTCGGGCGCGGGAAGCTCGGCCGGCACCGCCTCACCGACGGGCTCCGTGGGCGCTGCGCCGGGGTCGGGCGGCGGATCGACCGGCGCGTAGCTCTGCCCGGAGCGCTCGGCGCGGCGCCGTTCGCGCTCGGCGCGGTCGCGCTCGCGTTCCTCGCTGCTGCGTTCGGCACGTGTTCGCTCGCCGCGGGCCAAGGTCCTGACCCTAACGCGCCCGGGTGTCGAGCCAGCTCTCGAGCAGGTGCGCCGCGGCGTATGAGTCCTCGCCCGCTCCGGGCGAGCGATTGCCGGCGCGGGTGCGCTGCGCGAGCTTGGTCGTAAAGCGCTCGTCGTGCAGCTCGACCGGGATCGCGTCGCCGAGCGCCTGCTCCAGACGCTCGGCGAACCGGCGCGTCTCGCGCGTCTGCTCGGTCTCGCCGCCGTCGAGGCCGAGCGGCAGCCCGACGAGCACGAGCTCGGCCTCGCGCGTGGCCGCGAGCTCGCGCAGCCGCGCGAGCCCGCGGCGTGTGCCCGGCTGGGAGATGGTGTCGATCGGCGTGACGATCGTGCCGCTCGGATCGCTGACTGCGCACCCGCAGCGCGCGCTGCCGTAGTCCAGTGCGAGCACTCTCACGGCAGGACCGGTGAGGAGCGGTGCAGATGCAGGACGGGGGCCACTAGCCGGCGAGCGCGGACTCGATCGCGCCGAGACCGGCGGCGATCGCCTCGTCGAGCTTGGCCGGGTCGCGCCCACCAGCCTGGGCCATCGTGTCGCGCCCGCCGCCGCCTCCCCCGACCACGGCCGCGGCCGTCTTGACGACCTCGCCGGCCTTGACGCCGCGCGCGACCAGCTCAGGGGCGACGCTCGCGACCAGGTGCACGCGCCCGTCGGCGCCGCTCCCGAGCAGGATCGCCGAGGACCCGAGACGGCCCTTCAGCCGGTCGGCCAGCTCGAGCAGCGCCTTCGGATCGGAGACCTCGACGCTCGCGGCGAGCACCTTCGCGCCGGCGTGCTCGTGCGCGCGAGCGGCGAGCTCGTCGAGGCCCACGCCGGCGCCCGCGCTCGCGCCTGCGCCGGACTGCAGCTCCTTGCGCAGCCGGCGGCGCTCCTCGAGCAGCGAGCGGACCGCCTCGACCGCATCCTCGGGGCGGGCCCGCAGCTCCTCGGCGACGGTACCGAGCAGGGCATCGTGCCCGCGCAGCAGCTCCACCGCGGCCGGGCCGGTGAGCGCCTCGATGCGGCGCACGTTGGCTGAGCTCGAGGTCTCCGCGACGATCCGGAACGGTCCGATCTCGGCCGTGGCCCGCACATGCGTGCCGCCGCACAGCTCGCGCGAGAACTCGCCCTCCCCCACCTCGACCATCCGCACGACCTCGCCGTACTTCTCGCCGAACAGCGCCATCGCGCCGAGCGCGCGCGCCTCGTCGAGCGTGGTCGTGATCGCGCGCACCGGGTCGTTGCGCGAGATCCACTCGTTGACGCGGTCCTCGACGTCGCGCAGCTCCTCCCCCGTGAGCGCCTGCCCATGGCTGAAGTCGAAGCGCAGCTTGTCGGGACCGACGTAGGAGCCGGCCTGCCGCACGTGCCCGCCTAGCCGCTCGCGCAGCGCGGCCTGCAGCAGGTGCGTCGCGGTGTGGTTGCACTCGGTCGCGTGGCGCGTGACGCGGTCGACGTGCGCCGCGACCTGCTCGCCGGCTCGCAGCTCGCCCTCCTGCAGCTCGACTTCGACTAGCTGGTCCTCTCCGCGGCGGATCACGTTCGTGACGGTCGCACGGCAGTCGCCGTCGTCGCATTCGATCGTGCCGACGTCGGCGATCTGGCCGCCGCCGGGCGCGTAGAAGGGCGACTCGGCGAGCTTGACGAGCAGCCGGTGCCCGGGCACCTCGTGCCCGCCCTCGTCGAGGTCGGCGACCGCGCCGACGGTGGTCCGCTGCTCAGTCGTCTCATAGCCCGTGAAGCGCGTCGGCGGGCCTTCCGCGATCAGCGTGTCGATCGCCCCGCTGCCGTTGCCGCTGGCGGGGGCGCCCGTGCTCGCGACCGCGCGGCCGCGTGCGCGCTGCTGCTCCATCAGCTCCTCGAAGTCCCCCTCGATCGCAAGGCCTTCCTCTGCCAGCAGCTCTTCGGTCATCTCGCGCGGGAACCCGTGCGTGTCGTGCAGGCGGAACACGTCGACGGCGGGGACAGTCGCGAGGCCTTCGCGGCGCGCGTGCTCGATGTGCTCGCGGAGCGTCTCCATGCCCTGGGCGAGCGTGCGCCCGAAGCCGTCCTCCTCGGCGGCGAGCCACATGTCGGTGATCTCCGCGTTCTCGCGCAACTCGGGGTAGGCCTGGCCCATCAGCTCGCGCACGAGCTCCGAGTAGCGCGTGAGAAAGCCGGGCGCGAGCCCGAGGTTGCGCCCCTGCTGGATCGCGCGGCGCATTACGCGGCGCAGCACGTAGCCGCGGTCCTCGTTGGAGGGCACGACGCCGTCGGCGGTCAGGAACGTCATCGCGCGGGTGTGGTCGGCGAGGATCCGCAGCGCACGGTCGCTGTCGAGCCGCTCGCCGTAGCGCGCGCCGGAGAGCTGCTCGCCGAGCTCGATCAGCGGCGCGAACTGGTCGGTCTCGAACACCGACGGCTTCTGCTGCAGGATCGCCGCCATGCGGTTCAGGCCGAGCCCCGTGTCGATGTTGTTGGCGGGCAGGGGCGCGAGCACGCTGCCTCCCGGCCCCCTTGTCTCGGCCCCGCCGGGCCGTTGGTCGTACTGCATGAAGACGAGGTTCCAGTACTCCAGGAAGCGCTCGTTCTCGCCGCCGGGCAGGTCCTCGGGCGCGCCGTGCTCGAGGCCGCGGTCGATGTAGAGCTCAGAGCACGGCCCGCACGGCCCGGCCGGGCCCGCCTGCCAGAAGTTCTCCGAGCGCGGGCACATCACGATCCGCTCGCGCGGGACGCCGATCTCGAGCCAGCGGTCGATCGCCTCCTGGTCGGGGCCGAGCCCGAGCTCCTCGTCGCCTTCGAACACCGTCACCCAGATGTCGGCCGCCTCGAAACCGAACACCTGCAGCGACAGCGTCCAGGCGAGCTCGATCGCGCGCTCCTTGAAGTAGTCGCCGAACGAGAAGTTGCCCAGCATCTCGAAGAACGTCAGGTGGCGCGCGGTGTTGCCGACGTTGTCGATGTCGACGGTCCTGAAGACCTTCTGGCAGCTCGTCAGGCGCGGCGCGGGCGGCGTCTCCTGCCCGAGGAAGTAGGGCTTCAGCGGGTGCATGCCGGCGACCGTCAGCAGCGCGGAGGGGTCGTGCGCCGAAGGCACGAGCGAGGCCGACGGGATGCGCCGGTGCCCATGCTCCTCGAAGAAGCCGAGAAAGCGCTCGCGGATCTCGTCCGAGGTCATCATTTGCGGTTGATCTTAGGCGGCGTGCGCCGGGCTATGACGTGATCGTCGCGTGCCCGACGACGAGCTCGCCCGCGTACAGGCACGCGAGCTGGCCGGGAGCGGTGCGCTCTGCGCTCGAGTGCAGCTCGATGCCCGCGCGCGCGTGGCGCCCGGCGCCGAGCCCCGCCTCGAGCAGGCACGGCAGCCGGCGGCCGTGCGCGCGCACGCGCACGGCGTCGACCTCGGCGCCGGGACGATGCAGCACGACCTCGCGCACACCGATCCGGGTCGCGCGCAGCTGCTCGCGCGGGCCGACCGTGACGGTGTTCGCCGCGGCGTCGGTCGCGAGCACGTAGAGCGGGTGCGCGGCGGAGATGCCGAGCCCGTGGCGCTGGCCGACGGTGTAGAGGTGCGCGCCGCCGTGCTCGCCCAGCACCTCGCCCTCGGCCGTGCGGATCGCTCCCGGCCGGCGCCCGAGGCCGCCGTGGCGAGCCAGGAACGCCTCGCGGCGCGTGCCGGCCAGGAAGCACAGGTCCTGCGAGTCGCGGCGGTGAGCGACCGCGAGCCCCTCCTCGCCCGCGAGCGCGCGCACCTGCGGCTTGTGCAGCTCGCCGAGCGGGAACCGCATCCGGCGCAGAGAGCCGCTCGAGAGCCCGGAGAGCACGTAGCTCTGGTCCTTGGCCGGGTCGGCGGCGGTGCGAAGCAGCGGCGAGCCTTCGCGCTCCTCCACTCGCGCGTAGTGGCCGGTGGCGAGCGTCTGAGCGCCGAGCTGCGAGGCGAGCGCGAGCATCGCATCCAGACGTACGCTGCCGTTGCAGCGGATGCACGGGTTCGGCGTGAGGCCCGCGGCGTGCCCGGCGAGCCACCCTTCGACCACGCCGGCCCGGAACTCCTCGCGCAGGTCGATCGACAGGTGCGCCATCCCGAGGCGATGCGCGAGCCGCCGCGCGCCGCGCACGGCCTGCGCCGAGCAGCAGCTCTGCTCGCCGTCGTTCTCGGGGTCCGACCAGAGCTCGAGCGTCACGCCGACCGCCTCGTGCCCGCCGCGCGCGACGAGCAGCGCGGCGACCGCGCTGTCGACCCCGCCGCTCATCGCGACGAGGGCCCGCGCCGGCGCCGGCGCGAGCGCGGCGCGAGCACGGGCGGCGGCACCGAGCGCGCGATGGAGCGCGTCCGCGGCCAGCTCGGCGGCGTGCATCTTGGACGGGAGCAGGCCGCCCAGCTCGTCGGCGACCTCCTGCGCGCCGACGCGGGCCGCCTCGAGCAGTGGACGGCCGCGGACCAGGGCGACGGCCGCGCTGCCGGCGGCGAGGGCGGCGCCGCAGCCGCTCGCGTCAAAGCCCGCGTCGGTGAGCTGCCCCTGCGGGGAGGCGGGATCGAGCTGCACCGAGATCCGCACGAGATCGCCACAGGCGGCGCCGCCGGCCGCGCCGGTGAACGCGTCCTCGGGGATGTGGCCGCGGCCCTGGGGACTGTCGAGGTGCTCTGAAAGCTGTGTATCGCCGGGTCTCACCCGAGCGAGTCTACGGCTAGGAGGCGCGCGCTTCGGAGATCGCCTGCCCGATCGTGAACGAGTCCTGCAGGCCGGTGAGGACGTGGGCCTGACCGTGGTGGTTGACGACCAGCAGCGTGGGCGTGCCGTAGATCTGGACGCCGCGGGTGATCGACCCGAACGCGGCGACCTCGCCGGAGCGGGCTTCGTCGAGGGCGATCCGGCCGTGGCCGCGCAGCGCGCGAACCGAGCGGTGCACCGCCTGGTCGTCGGCGCCGTGCGGGTTCCAGAACAGGATCAGCACGATGTCGCCCTTCGCGAGCTGGGCTTCGACTTCGTGCTGGCGCGAAGCCGTGACCGCGTGATGGACGGTCACGGTGGTGTGGGTGGCGGGCTTGGTGGCGGTCTTCGGCGCGGTGGCGGCGGGAGTCGTCGTGGCCGTGCTCGAGGCGGGGGCGGCGGCGCTCGGCTGCGAGGTCGTCGAGGAGGCTTCGGCTGACTTGCGTTCGAGCTGCTGCGTGTTGCGCTGCGAGGCTTCGACCGCGCCGTGGGCTTTGGAGATGTCGCGCGTCAGACCTTCGACCCCGGGCGCGGCGCCGTGGTAGATGTGCGAGCCGCCACCCTGGGATGAGGAGGGGGATTTGGATGGGGTGCTCGCGGTGTGGGCCGGCGCGTGCGGCTGTGAGGCGCTGGGGGCGGGCGTGCTCGCGCTGGAGCCGTGGCCCTGCAGCAGCAGCAGCCAGACCGCTGCGAGCAGCGCGATGGCTGCGAGACCGACCTGATACGGGCGTGAGAGCTGCGCCATCTGAGCATCATTCGGCAGGTGGCGCGGAAAAGTTGAGGGCCGCCACAGCGCTTGGACGGTTCACGACGGTACGGTCAGTGGGCTCGATGCCCTCTTCCCCCGCCCGCCCGCCCCGCGCTCGGCGCCGCCGGAGGCTGCGCACCGCCGCCTCGCTGGCGCTCGCCGGGGCGCTCGCGGCGCTGCTCGTCTACCTCGTGCTGCCGGGCGCGCGCACGCCCGGCGAGACGGCGGCGGCTTGCAACGGCAGCAGCGCGCCCGCAGTCCGCACGGTCGCGCCGGCGGCGCTCTCGCCGCTGCGCCAGAGCCTCGCGCGTGTGCTGCCGCAGCGGATCGGCCGGCTCTACGAAGAGGGCACGGTCAGCGCGAGAACGCCCTGGGTGGACGCGCTGCCGGCACAGCCCGCGGTGATCGCCTCCGCCCCGCGCCCCGACGCCTACGAGATGCGCTGGTGGGCTCCGAACGGCGACGATGTCGGCGCCGACGTGTTCGTGTTCGCGAGCCCCGCCCAGGCGCAGCGCTTCCTCGCACTCGCCGCGGCCCCCGGCTGCCGCGACGCGGGCCGCGCGCAGGACGCGCTGCGCCCGGCGCTCGCGCGCGAGCTCTCGTGGCTGAACCCCGACAGCGCCGCCGAGGGCGACATCTTCCTGGCCCGCGGCAGCCGCGTCTACCGGATCGCCGACGTGCCCGCCGGGCAGCGCGGCAGCCGCGCAGCGCTCTCGCAGATCCCGTTCGCGACACTCGAAGCTCTCGCCTGCCTGCTCCCGGGCGCGCACTGCTCACTCGAAACCCGCAATGTCCCGACCTGAGCGCAGAGGGAGGCGCCGGGCGCAGCTCGCGCTGACGCTCGCCCTCGCGGCGGCGGCTTGCGGCTGCGGGAAGACGCTGCCGCGCTCGCTGAGCTCCAAGCAGCCCACCTCGGCGCGCCACGCGGCGCTCGCGCCGCCGGCCGCATCCGTCACGGTCCCGCTGCCGGTGACCGCCGCGCGCGTGGCGGCGTTCGCCCACGCCGTCCAGCTGGTGGCGAGCGACGTGCCCGGCTCGCAGGCAAAGTCGCGCTCTCGCACCTCGCCCGCCGAGGAACGCGAAGCGGCCGAATGCACGGCGCACGGCGTGCGCGCCGTCGGCGGGGAGCGCTCACCAGAGATGCTGCGGGGGCAGGGACTCGAACGCGAAACCATCTCCTCGGCGGTGGCCGTGCTCGCGAGCCCCGCGATGGTCCGAACGGATCTCGCCTACGCGGCTAGCACCGCCGGCATGAGCTGCTACGCGCGCACGCTGCAGCGCTCGCTGGGCCGCGAACGCGGCGGCCAGATCACGATCGGGCGCGTCTCGCTTCACCCAGTCGCGATCAGCGTGCCGGGGACCGGCTCGGCCTCGGGCGTGCGGGTGACCGGGAGCATCGGCCTGACCGGCACGCGCGTGTCGGTGCCGCTGT
Source organism: uncultured Solirubrobacteraceae bacterium (assembly GCA_963782575.1). Lineage (GTDB taxonomy): Bacteria > Actinomycetota > Thermoleophilia > Solirubrobacterales > Solirubrobacteraceae > Palsa-744. The sequence goes on from CAWAKI010000008.1 coordinate 71,835, forward strand.
TCGTCGAAGCGATCTCGCTCGCGTGGGGGCCCGCGGAGATCGACCTGTACGCGACCAGCTTCGTGCAGCCGGTCGCGGAGCGGACCGAGCAGGGGCTGCTGTCGGTGCTGCGCGGGCGGGCGCTGCTGCACCCGCTGTAGCCGCTCAGAGCGCGTGGTGGCCGCGCAGGACCGCGTGCACGATCGTGTCGATCGCGACCGTCTCCTGGGTGCCGCCCTGCATGTCCTTGAGCACCGTCTCATCCTCGCCGACGATCGCCACGTAGCGAGCGCCGAGCGCCGCCGCCTGCCCGAGCTGGCCTTTGAGCGAGCGGCCGCCGAGCTCCATCTGCGCCCCGAGGTCGGCCGAGCGAGCCTCGCTCAGCAGCGCGAACGCGGCGCGGCGCAGCTCCGGCGTGTGCGCGGCCAGCGCGAGAAACAGCTCGACCGGCGCCGCCGGCGCGGGCGCGTGCTCGCCGGCGAGCAGGATCCGCTCGACCCCCGCGGCCCATCCGACGCCCGGCGTCGACGGTCCTCCGAGCTCGGCGACGAGGCCGTCGTAGCGGCCGCCGCCCGCGACGCCGCTCTGCGCGCCGAGCGCGTCGGAGGTGAACTCGAACACGGTGCGCGTGTAGTAGTCGAGGCCTCGCACGAGCGTCGGGTCGACCTCATAGGGGACGCCGGCGGCATCGAGCATCGCCCGCACCTCGGCGAAATGATCGAGGTCGGCGGCGTCGAGGTGATCGAGCAGCAGTGGCGCCTGGCGCATCACCTCGCGCGTGCCCGGGTGGTCGGTGTCGAAAGCGCGCAGCGGGTTGAGGTCGATGCGCTCCCGGACCTCGGGCGAGAGCCGGTCGGAGTTCGCGCGCAGGTGCGCCTTCAGCCGCTCGCGGTACTCGCTGCGGCGCTCAGGGGTGCCGAGGCTCGCGATCCGCAGGCGCGCCTGGCGGACGCCCATCTCGGCGAGCAGCGCGGCCAGCAGCGTGATCGCCTCCGCGTCGACGGCGGGGTCCTCCGAGCCGATCGTCTCGGCGCCGACCTGCCAGAACTGGCGGTGCCGGCCCGCCTGCGCGCGCTCGTGGCGGAAGAAGCTCGACAGGTACCAGAGCTTCACCGGCTGGCGGCGCTTGTGCATGCCGTGCTCGACATATGCGCGGCACACCGGCGCGGTTCCCTCAGGCCGCAGCGTCAGCGAGCGCCCGCCGGCGTCCTCGAAGGTGAACATCTCCTTCGTGACGATGTCGGTCGATTGCCCGACGCCGCGGGTGAACAGCTCGGTCGCCTCGAACGTGGGCGTCTCGATCCGCTCGTAGCCCGCCGCGCCGAGGATCGCGCGTGCGCGGGACTCGAGGCTCAGCGCGCCGCCGCCTGCTCGCCGAGCACGTCGTAGGTGCCGCGCGGGGCTTTGATCTGAACTTCCGCTCAAGGCGTGCGGCAGGCGGCCGGCGAGCTCGGCGGCGGGCTGCTGCTCGGCGAGGGCGATCCGGAGCTCGGCCAGGAACGGGTTGGTCTGCAGCTCGCGCCCGAGCGTCGTGACGCCCATGTGCCCGGGGTAGACGACGGTCTCGGGCGGGTGCTCGCGGAGCAGCTGCTCGATCGAGCGCTCGAGCGTCGCCCAGTCGCCGCCGGGCAGGTCGACGCGCCCGACCGAGCCCTGGAACAGAACGTCGCCGGAGAGCAGCGCGCCGCCGATCGCGTAGGTGAGATGGCCGGGGCTGTGCCCGGGCGTGAACGAGCACATCGATCTCCATGCCCGCGAGCTGGAGGTGCTCGCCGCCGGCGAGCGTGTGCTCGGGCTCGTAGCTCTCGAACGGGCCGAAGCCCGGCGGCACCCAGCGCATCACGTCGGTGAGCAGCGGGACCTCGATCTGAGGGCAGTAGACGGGCGCACCGGTCGCGCGTGCGACCGGTGCGACGGCGCCGATGTGGTCGAAGTGGCAGTGCGTGAGCAGGATCGCCTCGAGCTCGACGCCGAGCGACTCGGCGGCCGCCAGCAGGCGGTCGGGCTCATCGCCCGGATCGACGATCACCGCCCTGGTGGCGGCGGGCCGGCGCTGACGATGTAGGAGTTCTCCTGGACCGGCCCGACCGTGAACGAGCGGACGTCGGGGCGCGTTCATCGCGAGCGGGCCTTGCCTTCGCGAGCCTTCTTGCGCTGGCGGCGGTCGTAGACCCACTTGTCGGTGTAGTAGCTGACGACGGTGTAGAGCCCGAGCACGATCGGGAACGCCCCGATCGCCGACGAGCTGCCTTTGAGGACCAGCAGCACGACGAGCAGCAGCAGGACGGTCGCGATCATCGCCTTGTAGAAGGCCGCCGCGCCAGGTCGGCGGCTGGTCGCGCTTGTCGAGCACGCTGCTTGGCCTTCTCGCGCCGGGCTCGACCGGGCCGCGTCTTCTCGGCGGTCGTCGGCTTGCGGCCGGTGCGCCCGCGCGACTCGACCACGCCGGCGGCGTTGCCGCGGTGCTTGGTCTGGCGCTTGCGTCGGGTCTGTGCCATCGCCTAGCAGCCTAATGCGTTCTCGATCAGCTGGCGGCGGGGTCGAAGCCCGGCATCGCGAGGTCCTGCGGGAAATCCCTCGAGGGCCGCGCGCCGGCGCGAGCCCGACGAGCTCGGCGCGCGCCAGCGGCGCGTGCGCGCCGACGGCCGCGACGACCTCGGCCAGCGGCGATCTCGAGCGGGCGCTCGACGTTCATCGAGACCTGCGCGACGCCGCCTGCCAGCTCGATGCCGATCGCGCGCACGCCCGGCAGCCCGCGCTCGCCGCCCTCGCGGATCGAGCGCGGCGATCCGCGGCGCGTCATCGAGAGCTCGCGGGCGGCGCGAGCTCGAGGTTGAAGGCGACCAGCGGCAGGCCGCGCGGCGACGAGCGTCGCGCCGGCGCGTCGGGTGCGACTCGCGGCGGGCCGAAGTCCGGCGCGAGCGCCTCGGCTCCGGGCGCGTCGGGCGTCATGCGCCCGGCCAGGCCCGCGATGCCGCCGCGGCGCAGCTCGGCGCGCGTTCGCCGCGAGCCGGGCTGCTGCTCGGTCAGCTCGCCGTAGAGGAAGACCGGCACGCCGAGCTCCTCGCCGAGGCGGTCGGCGACCACGAGCGCCTCCGCGCAGGCGGCGCCGCGGCATCGGCGGGTCGAGGTAGACGATCGGCGCGACGTCCAGCGCGCCGACGTGCGGGTGCTGGCCGGCGCCGCCCGGCGCGCGTCGAGGTCGATCCGCTCGATCGCCGCGCGCGCGCCAGCGCAGCAAGGCGTCGGCGAGCGCGCCCGGGGCCGCCGGCGAAGCGTGAAGCACCGAGCGGTCGTGGTCGGCGTCGGAGTGGACATCGAGCAGCGCGCACCCGGCTCGCCCGGCCGGCGCCGCGGACCGGCGGCGATCCGGCGACGCGGCCCGATCGCGTCGAGTTCGCCTGGTCGCGGCCCTCGGAGACGTTGGGCACGGCGAGCAGGGTTGGTCGTGGCATGCCGCACGAGGCTAAACTGCGCCACCCGGCCGGAGTAGCTCAGTCGGTTAGAGCAGCGGAATCATAATCCGCGTGTCGGGGGTTCGAGTCCCTCCTCCGGCATCGACTTGCTAGAGCCAGATTTCGCTCTACCACTGGGAAAACCGGCACTCTAGGGCCACTGACCGCAGCGTCAGCGAACGTCAGCGAACGCCCCGATCTCTGGCAGATGTGTCCAACGGCGTGTCCAACGCGACTGGTAGTTTCGGGAGCGTGAGCTGGACGACGACCAGGACCCCTGCCGTCTATGTGCGCCACCAGGCTGGCTGCCCGGCCCGGGGCGGCTCGCGTTGCCGCTGCAACCCGTCCTACCGTGCCAAGCGGCGGGACATCGGATGGTCGCCGACGTTCCACTGCACGCGAGCAGGCAGCCGAGTGGAAGAGCTCCGCCGCCGCACGCGCCGAACAGCCCGACAGGGCGCAGGTGAGTTTCGGCGAGCTTGCACGGCTGTGGTGGGCAGGTGTGTCCACCGGCGCGATCTCCAAGCGCCGGGGACGCAAGGGCGACGGGTACTCCGCCACGACGCTCGCCGGCTATCAGCGCAGCCTGTTCAGGACACTGCTCCCAGCGTTCGAGACCGAGGACGCCGGGACGCTGGATGAGGAGCGCTGGCAGCAGTGGGTCGACGGGCTCGCGCTCGACGGCCTGTCGCGCTCACGGATCGCCAACCATCTCGCGGTCGCCTCCGCGATCTACGGGTGGTCGTCGCGCCCGACACGCCGCCTCGTTCGCGCCAACCCGATCCTCGGCGTCGAGTTGCCGCCGAACGACGAGACGCCGCGCGAGCGCGTCGCGACCGCTGCGGAGGCCGCGAAGCTTCTCGACGCTCTCCCCGCGGACCTGCAGGTTCGTACGCGCTCGCTTTCTACGCGGGGCTGCGCCGCTCTGAGATCCACGGGCTCGAGTGGCACGACGTCGACCTGGAGGGGCGCTCGCTGGTCGTGCGGCGCTCGAAGTCAGACGCCGGCACCGGCCGCCGGGTGCCGGTCGCAGCTCCGCTGGTGCCGATCCTCGCCGCAGCAGACCCGAAGACCGGAGCGGTATGCAAGCGCTCGGTGCTTTCCGGTAAGCACGCCGCCAGGGCGAAGAAGGCGTGGGCGTACCTCGACTACGAGGCTGCGAAGCCGAAGCGGCGACGCACGCCAGAACTCAAGCTGATCGGCCTGCACGAGGCCCGCCACACCTACGCGTCGCTGCTGGTCGCCGCCGGCTACACGCTGAAGGAGGTGATGGAGTACCTAGGCCACGCCGACCTGGCCACCACCTCCCGTTACGTCAAGGTGCTGCCACAGCCCTCCGAGACGAACGCCGCCGCACGCCTGGATGCGTATCTGGAAGCGGCGGACGCTCCCGGTCCTTGACGAACCGTTCGAGCTCGGCCGGTCGGACCTGGACGAGCTGGCCGAGCGTCACAACGCGAACGTGCGGCTGGACGTGCCGTTCGAAGGAGCGGACGCTCATCCCCATGCGCGCGGCAGCCTCCCTCCTAGTCAGCAAGACCCGTCCAGACGTCAGCGCACTCGCCATGGCGTTGTTGACCGCGAAAGCCGACGAGCGTCCGGCAGCTTTGAGGGGGGAATTGATCGCAGCCCAGGAATAGGGGGCCCTCTCCATTCACCCGGCACCCGTCGGGCTGCTCCAGGTCAGCGATGCCGTCCTGCTACTCCACGAGATCGAGCAGGGGTTTCCGGATCTCGGCGCGTAATCCAACCGCAGGACGCCGAACCGAACCGGGGCGCCGCCCGGCCTGCGCCGTCCCCCGCGAACGCCACGAGTCCGTCCGAGCCAACCTCCAACATCCAGGGTGGTGCAAAGGCTGCTGAGCCAGGGCTCCGCTCCGGCTAGAGGCGCGAGCGCAACCGCCGCGAGCAAGTGCTCTCGCCTCCGAGCACGAGCCTTGACTCGATGACTAGACCTCAAGCAAGGGAGCGGGCTAGCGATGGCCACAGAAAAAGTGCCGGTCTATATCAGCTTCGATTACGACCACGACAGCGACCTCAAGACGCTGCTCGTCGGCCAGGCGGCCAACGAGGACTCGCCTTTCAGCATCGCGGACTGGTCGATCAAGGAGCCATCGAGCGACTGGAAGGACAAGGCGCGCGCACGCATCAAGCGCGTCAGGCAGGTGATTGTGCTCTGCGGCGAATACACCGAGACCGCAACCGGCATCAACGCCGAGATCGCCATCGCCCGTGAGGAGGCGAAGCCGTACTTCCTGCTGGCGGGCCGAGCCTCAGGCAAGAACAAGAAGCCCACGGCAGCTCTGTCGGCGGACAAGATCTACGACTGGACGTGGCCAACCTGAAGACGCTAATCGCTGGTGGTCGCTGACCGGGACGCGGGCGGGCAATGCCGGCACGAAAGCCATCGCGGGTCTTCGTCAGCTACGACTACGACAACGACCTAGATCTCAAGAACCTCCTCGTCGGGCAGGCGAGGAACAAGGACACGCCGTTCTCCGTCGAGGACTGGTCAGTGAAGTACTCGTCGCGGGGCTGGAAGTCGGACGCTCGTAAGCGCATCAGCAGGGCGAGCCAGGTCATCGTCATTTGTGGCCACTACACGAACAAGGCGGTCGGGGTCAGCGCCGAGATCGAGATCGCGCGTGAGACCGGAACGCCCTACTACCTGCTGCGGGGCCGCAAGAGCGGTTCCGTCCGGCGTCCGCAGGGAACGTGGTTCTGGGAGACCATCCATCCCTGGACTTGGGAGAACCTGCGCGCCATTACGACCGGGCGCGGGTGAGGTGAGGTGGCTGACGACGACCAGGGCACAGTCCTTGAGCTGTACAAGAACGCCGTCGAGATGGCCGACCGCGTGTCGTCGCGCCGCGCGGGTGCCAACACCTTCTTCCTGACGCTCAACACCGCGCTCGCGGCGGTCGTCGGCATCGTCAGCTCAGCACGCAAGCCGCCGCCGCACGGCAGCCAGCCCTCGTTCGATGCCTTTGGGCTCGTGGCCACCGCAGTCGCAGGCATCGTCCTCGCCCTCGTCTGGCGTGCGCTTCTCGCGTACTACCGACGTCTCAACGGCGCCAAGTTCGACGTGATCAACAAGCTGGAGGAGCAGCTCCCCGTCCAGCCCTACGCGGAAGAGTGGGAGATACTGCATCCCAATGAGCCCGACGAGCCAGAGCCGAAACTTCAGGGGCGACAGCTCGTCAAGCGCTTCAAGCGTTGGAGGCGAAGGACGAAGCACCGGGAGGCGACGGTCATAGAGCAGGTCGTGCCGCTGGTGTTCGTGGTGATCTACCTGGCGCTGGCAGCCCGGGTCCTGGTCGAATGACCTACCTCGACGCGCTCGCTGAGGAGATCCGCCGCGCCGTCCCGGCGGACGCACTCCCCGACGAGGACACGTCGAGCCTCTTTCGGATCTATGCGGTGCTGCTGCTGGCCAAGGGCGAGGAGGTCACGCGCGAAGACGTCCATAACGCGTGGGTGGCGTGGATGCTCGAGCGGGGCGAGGCGCACGAGTCGATGGTCCCATTCGCGGAGCTGTCCGCAGAGACGCAGGCCGAGGACTCGCCCTACATGGTCGCGGTCCGCACCGTGGCCCGGCAGCACCGGGTCGAGAGCGACTAACCCCGAACGGATCCGCTCTAAGGCCGATGGGGGTCGCCCAGTGCCTCACGGTCTCGGTCCGCGCTCCTTAGATGTGCAAGCCTCCCGGCATGCCCGTCAATCGACACGATCCGCAAATCCTCCGGCGCGAGCAACGCTGGGAGGACGAGGTAACGGTCCGGCTTCCTGTCCTGCTCACCGAACTCTTGGAGTCGCGCGTCTTCGGCTTGGCTTCGGAACGCGACCTGCCGCCCAAGGCCTACGGCGTGTATCTACTGTCCGACAGGGGCAGGCCGTGCTACGTGGGGCGGGTGGGCCTCACCGAGAGATCGCGCCGTGCCGGAAAACAGTTCTCGAACTTCCAGACTCGCCTCAAAGGACACGCGGCGGCCCGGCACGAAAGCGGCACGTACGCTTATGCGCGGACTGTGAGGACGCTGCAGCGCAGAGGCGCGGAGGTGGTCGGGACCCGCGCACAGAACTGCGCCGACCCTGAGTTCATGGCGGAGTTTCGCCTTCAGTGCGAGCATGTGCGCCGCATGGGCTGTCAGGTGGTCGAGATCACAGACAACCGCGTATCGGCGGTCTTCGAGATTTATGCGGCGGCTGCCCTCGGGCTGCGTCACCAAACCTTCGCGGTTAGCTGACGGTACGACCTTTCGGCTGACGCAGATTGAGCTCCTGCTCTATCTCAACGCAAGTGACGTCTTCATAGGTGTGCCAGAGTCAAGAAGCCGAGAGAACGCTTCTCGCGGTCTGTAGTGCTCCAGAAATCTCGGCCGCCAGCTTGTGTTGCCCGTCAAGCGCCTCGGCTTGGCGCATCTCCCAGTGCCGGACCACCATCAACCCAGGTCGAGGGGTCGCGGTCTGCCGGTTCGTCTCGGTGAAGTGGCGGTCAAACTCGGCGCGATCATCGGGCGTGGCGAATTGCTCTTCGATGAGCCACGCCCAATAGTCGTCCCACTCCTCACGCTTCACGGCGCCCGTCTCCCCGATCTTCTCTTGCCAGAGGGCGATGTAGCGCTCAACGTGGAGCTTCGGTCGTCGTCCAGGCATAGCCACCCTCCATGTGCCCGAAGTGGAAGTTCGGCATGACCTTCCAAGCGGGCTCGCTCGCGAGCGCTAACAGGGCGGCGACCGCAGCCGGGCGCGTGTAGAAGGCGCGAGCCTGAGACAGCGTGTCCGCCGGATAGACGGACAGCTCGATGCCGCCATCGACTGGGAAGAGGTAGGCACGCGACGCTGTGCCGGGCAGCTCGGGCAGTTCCACAGTCGGCCCCCACTTGTCGATCCGCGCGTCCCGAGCTGCCGCCTCGCCGAGGAGCGCCCGAAGCCGACGTCTCGTACGGAAGTCGTTGCCCTTCGCAAGCCCGAGACTCCGGTACGGGCCCAGCTCTGCGAAGTGGTCCTCGACGTAGGCCAGGAAGTCTTCGAGCAAAGCGCGCTCGGCGCCGCCTGCCAGACCGCGCTCCACGATGCCCGTAATGTCGCCGATGACCTCGGGCCAGGTCACGACCTGCCGCTCTTGGCCAGGGGCGATGACGACGCCTGCGCCCGTGATGTTCAGCTCCCGCGCCTGGGCATCGCTGGCCTCCGCGACCTTGTTCTCGATGACCATGACGAGGGCGTCGCCGTACTCGATGACCGCGTCGAGCACCTGCAGGCGGTCCGACTCCTTGACGATCACGTCCTCGCCTAGCGGCTGGTTGGGAGCGAGGAACACTGAGATGACGCGGCACCTGGTCCTCGGCCTTGCTCTCGACCCGCGACGGCCCGGCGCTGGGTGTTGAAGACGGCCGACCGGCAGCTCGTGCAGCCGGCGCGCCGGGGCGGCTCGTGCTAGCCACGACTCGTGGGCGATCGGCGAGAGCCGTAGCACCAGCAGCAGGGCTCGCGTGAGCTGGTTCTCGTGGTTCGGCGGCAGCCGCTCGAACGGCTCGAAGAAGTTCAGGGCATCTCGCTCCACTCGCCGAAACCTACCGTCTGTTTTTGCTGCGCCGTGACGCGGCGCCAGCTCGGCTCACAACCGAACGGGCGGCTCGATTCGGCTGCTCGTGCGCTTCGTCCCAGCGAGCCCTTCGTTGCCGGGTCGCCGGGGTTCGGTCAAGTCCGCTGCGCTCCTGGTCGGCAATCGACCGGTTGAGGGCAAGTAGCTGCGCCAGTCTGTCTTCGTCGGAGCTGAACCCATAGGCAACTTCCACAGCCGCGTCCAGCTCAGTCCTGGAGCTTGCGAAGGGGGTTGAGTCCAGAGCATCTCGCAGCGAGTTGTACTGCGCCTCTAGCGAGAGCCCATCGGCAAGTCGCTCGTCGCGCAGGTCGATCAGGCGTGCGGCTGTGTCAGCGACCATCTCGACGGCCTCGCTCGTCGGCGCCTGCGGCCAGGGATACGTGTCCCAGACCGTGTTGGGCGTATAGCGCAGATCCACCTTCATCTTCGAGCACCGCTCCTCGAAGTAGGAGCGGTGATGGGTCGAGTGCAGTACGCCGAACGAGTAGTCATCCTCGAAGGCGAATACTTGCAGGGCATCAGCGGGGCGTATCTCCGGCGAGACGAAGGCATAGACGGACTGCCGCGTCAACGACCGCTACCCGAGACAGCACGATGTAGCGGCTCAGCGCGCTCAGCGCGATCACCATGTCGCCCCGCCGCCAGCCGAGCTGCCACCACTTGTCGAGGAAGTTCTTCTGATGCCAGGTGACTTTGCGAGTGAGGGTCAGCTTCGAGCAGCGCTCGATTCCTCTCGGCCTCCTTGGCGGCGTTCGCTTCGCGGTCTGGCAGCACCGTGCGTCGCAGGTGATCCATCACGGCGGGTCCTGCCTGGACTTCGGCCGTCAAGACGTCCGATGCGTCGATGTCGATGACGAAACGCGAGGGACGCCCATCGCCGGTCAGCTCCTCACCGATCAGGAACGGGTGAATGACGTGGGCGCTCGTGGGATCGGCGGCGACCAGCTTGCGGCTGCCTCAGGCGACAGGACGAAGCCCGGCGTGTGCTGCGGGGTCTGCCCCTGGAAGCAGACCTTGGGATGCGTGTTCGCCTTCAAGCTTCTCAGCCGCGCGGAGGTCCGTGTTCGGCGAGAGCGAGCCCGTGATGGTCTCGACCTCCATCTTGGTCGTCCCTCGGGACAGCCAGAGCGTCTTCGGGCCATCGAGGGTGCCCTTGATCCAATTGACGATTGACACCTCGACGGTCGCGTCTCCTGACCACGGCTGAGAGGACACCGCGTCGTAGATGACGCCGCCGTTATCCACGATGTAGTCGAGCGAGTATTTGCGAGAGTCGCCCGAGCGGATGTTGGCCGTGCCGACTAGGCCGGCGCGCCCGCCCTCGGGGAGCAGATCGTGCGTCTTGCGGAACCAATACACGACGTAGTCCGCCAGGCCGCCGACTTCGGGGTAGGTCTTCCGGAGTGCCGCGATCTCCTCGGCGGGCTTCTCGTCCAAGAGGCGCTTCGCGCCTAGGTAGGGCGGATTGCTGATGCAGGCGTCAAACTTGGGCCAGGTCGCAGTGACGGCATTGGCGGTCTGGAAGTTGGCGTCAAGGTCGTCCAGCGGGAAGGTACGTGCGCTCGTCGCCCAGCTCGTCAGCCGCGAGCTTGCGCGCAAGCATGAGCGTCACCTTCGCCACCTCGACGGCGAAGGGCCGCAGGTCGATGCCGTGGAACTGGCGCGTGGAGACGAAGGCCAGGCGCAGCTCTTCGCGTCGCCCGGCCGCGCCGGCTGATCGTCTGCCGCTTCTCATCGAGCTGCCGCTCCAAACGCCTCAGCTCGCGGTAGGCGACGTAGAGGAAGTTGCCCGAGCCACAGGCAGGGTCGAGCACCTGGTAGCTGAGCATCTCCGCCTCGACCTTGCCAAGGTCCTCCAGCGTTTCGGCGGCGGCGATGCGCTCCCGCCACGGGCGCACGATGGTCGGCAGGACGATCTTCTGGATGTCGGCTTCGCTCGTGAAGTACGCGCCGTAGGCGTGGCGCTCGGGCTTGTCGAGCGACTGCTCGAAGAGGGTGCCGAAGATGACCGGGCGCACCTGCGACCAGTCCTCCTCGCTGGCCTTGGCGAGGTCAGCGACCTCCTTCGCGTTCAGGTCAAACGGCGTGACGCTGGCGTACAAGCCGCCGTTGAAGTACGGCGTTCCCTCGAACCTCCCTCCGGGCGTGACGCCCGGCGCGTTCATCTCGCGGAAGAGGCCGAACAGCAAGTCATAGGCCGTGCCCACGCCTTCGCGCACGTCCTGGATCGCTTTCGTGAATGACTTGCTCGGGAGCAGGCCGATGTCCTCGGAGAACATCGCCATCACCGCTTGCAAGATGAACCTCTGCGCCGAGTCCCGCTCGACGCCACGCGCCACGAGCCCGTTGAAGAGCCCGGAGACCCTGGCGGCGGTGTCTCGGGTGACAGCCACGAGGTCGTTGTGGAAGATGGGCTTCTCCGCTCGTGGGAGCAGGAATGCCAACGCCTCCCAGCGGCGCGGGAGGGCGTCCAGGCTGACGCGATCCACGGGCTCCTCAAGCTGGCTGTTGAGGTCGTAGATCCAGAACTCATCGAAGTTGCACAGGACCACGAACTCGGGACGGTCCGGCACCATGTCGATCCAGTACTCGAACGCTTGGCGGTAGTCGCGCTTGAGGTCGCGCCCGGCCTTCTTCATCTCGATAAGGACCCGCGGCTTCCACTCCAGGTCGGCGTAGGCCGTGCCTCCGTTGTCGTGCTTTTTGATGCGCTTCTCCAGAGTCGCGCCCGCTTGGCGCACGCCTTCGTGGCCGAGCGCCCGGAAGAGGTTCTCCAGGAAGAGGGCGGCCTCGCCCTTCTCGTCGCCCGTCAGGTGCTCGTGGCGATAGCGAACGAAGCCCTCAAGGCGCTCGCGCAGATCAGCAGCGACGGGATTGGCGGACATGGCCTGGCAGTCTCCCGTATCACGAGGACCGACGGAGCGCAGCAGACGGCTACTCGGCCATCAGGCGCAGCCCCTCGATAACCGCCGCGCGGAGGCCGGGCCGCGTCGTCCTGCGCCCCTCAGATGCCGCTTGCAAGAGCATCGCGAGCGCTTCGGGGTCGAGCCGATCTGTCGGGTTCTGGGCGTGTCGGCCTACTACGCGCGCGACGGGCCACCGGTCGCCCCGGCAGGTCGAGGACGAGCGGCTCCTTCGCCGCATCCCCGAGCTGCACGAAGCCAACTACGTAGCAGGGCCTTTTCGGAGTGGCCGATACTGGGCTCGAACATATCGGGCGGCTGGCCTGCGGTGACCGGCACGGTCGCACCGCGGCTGGTTCTCAGCCCCAGCCAGCCGGTGGAGCTCCGGGTTGCCAGGCGTGCTCAACACCGCCGCCTTCCCGGCCGAGGGCGTGGGCGTAGTCCATGAGCTGGGTCTGGAACGCCAGCTCTTCGCGCGGGTCCTGGCCTCTGTCGTCGATTTCGGCCCGCCAAGCGGCGAGCGCGGAGAGCGCCTCGGTGTGCGCTGTGTCGCTCCACCAGCTGTCTTTGAGCGCGCCGAGGGCGCGCGGGTAGCGGCCGTGCAGCGCGACGATCGCGCCCCACGTCTGTGCCCGCCACGCGGCGCTGCCGCCGTAAGGCTCAAGCCAGCGGGCGCGCTCGCCGGGGACCTCGTGGACAGTGGTGTGCGCGGAGCGCAACGGTCTGATGTCGCCGTCCTTCGCTGCTTGCGCAAGTTCGTTGCACACCATCTGGCTGGCGAGCGTCGCGACTCGCTGACCCGAAGCCACGGCCAGCTCGTGCAGCTGCGCGGCCGCCGGGTCGGGCAGCACGATCTGCAGCCGGCGGCTCACCGCAGACGCTCGGGTGTGCGTTCGCGTGCGTGTCTGTGGTGCAGGCTGCGGAGGAGGCCGGGGAGAGGCCGGCGGCTCGGGGCGATCGCGCGGTCGAAGCCGGGGCCGAGGTCGCGGCCGGCGAGGTCCTCGTGCGCAAGCGACGGCGTGTGGGCGCGGCTAGTGCGCATGCGGGCGGCGAGCCGCTCGATCCGGCCGAGGTCGTTGCCTGCAGTGCCGAGGTCCTCGCGGGCCAAGTAGAAGTCGGTGCCATCCCTCGCACGGGAGGCTTGAACGTAGGCGGCCTCCTTGGCTGTCTGCCAGCCGCCTGTGATGACGAGCGCGCGGGTGACGGTCGCGCCCTGCATCCGGTAGGCGTGTTGGGCGTAGGCGAGGCGCAGGCGGCCGAGGTCCTCGCCGGCGAACGTGCGCCAGCGTCCGGTCACGTCGAACTGGACGAGCAGCGTCGCCCTCGTCGGTGATGTCGATGACCTCTCCCCTCTCTCCGTTCTCGATCCGCTCCACACCGGGTTGGTGGTGTTGCTCGATCAGCGTGACGCGATCGCCGGTGCGGACGCCGTAGTGCACGCCGTGGAGCTGTATCTCGACGTCGCCGAGCTCTCCGCGTGCGAGGCGGTGGTGTTGGGCGCGGGCGTTGACGCGCTCGACCTCCGTGTTCGATGCGTCGGAGATCAGGGCGACCTGGCTGACGGGGAGCGTCTCGGTGAGGCGTGCCCAGTCGCGGACCGCGTGCTCGACCGCTTGGTCGCGTGCGTCCTCGAGGTGTAGCCGTCCGCAGGCGCCATAGTGCGCGAGCGCCCGATCGCTACACCCGGCGCGCAGGTCAGCCCAGGCGCGGCGCTCGGCGTGATCCTCGGTGCGCCGGACCTCGCTCAGTTCGGCGGACGGGAGTGTGCTGGTGAGCCGCTCGAACATGCCGCCGGCGCCGATCGAGGGCAGCTGCGCGGCGTCGCCGATCAGCACGAGCTTCGCCCCGGAGCGGTCCGCCAGCGTCGCGAGGCGCGCCAGGCGCTCGGTGTCGGCCATGCCAGCCTCGTCCAGGTAGACCGTCGTGTCCGCGCCGATCTGCAGCGAGCCGTGCTGCGCGCGGGCGACGAGCGCGTCCAGCGTCAAGGTCCGCCCGGCGAGCGCGGGGCTGTCACGGCCGAGGCGCTGCGCCGTCGCGCCCGAGACCGCGGCCCCGTCGTCTGGCGGCCGTGCGGCCTGTTCGGCCCTGGCGGCGGCGTCGATCACGACGCCCTTCCCGGTCCCGGCGGGCCCGACAAGCACGGCGGCACGCTCCGGCCCCGTGGTGACGGCGAGCGCATGCCGTTGCTCCTCGCGAGAGCGTCGCGCCGATCCGCTCTGCGACCGACTCGGTCGCCGCCCGCAGCGATCGGGCGCTCGGCGCGTGCGGTGGGCGTGCGCGCGATGCGCTGTAGGCGCCGCTCGACCTCGCGCTCGCATTCCCTCGCGGCGCGCGTCGTGAGCAACGCCGCCGTCAAGCGCGCAGCACCCTGCCGTCTGTCACCATCCGCCGCGCGGCCGCGAGCGCGCCGCTCGGGGCGAGCTCGCCCGCGGACTGCTCGAGCGTGACCGCGCGCAGCTCGCCGGGCGTGAACGTCGCGGCGCGCTCGGTGAGCCGATCTTGGACCCGCAGTCAAGCTCGCCGAACGCTCCGGCGGCGACGGGCCCGTTCCGGCGTCGCGTTCGCCGGCCGGTGGCCGTGCTCGTGGGCGACCGGCCGCCAGTGCCGCTGCAGGTCCACGCGTCGTGACCGGCGCTTTGCCCGGCGGTTCTCGAGCTTCAGCCGCCGCAGCTCGCCCGTGGCCGGGCGGGCGTCCCCGCGGGCCCTGAACCGCTCCGCGGCGGCGGCGACCTCCCGGCTGCGCGCCGAGAACGCGTCGAGCAGCCCTGCGGAACCCCGTCGATCTCGAAGAAGCCGACCGTCGCGGCCGGTCCCGGCCGCGATCCGGAAGCCCGCGGTCGGCAGCTCCTCGGCGAGCGCGCGAGCGGTAGTAAGGCGCCGAGCTCCCGCGCCGCCCTGAACAGCGGCCGCGACGCGACCGCCACGAGCTGCCGTCCTCGCGGACCGCGCACGTGATGACGACGTGGGAGTGCAGCTGCGGGTCGGGCGGATCGCCGCCGATCACCCCGCGCGCTGTCGTGTGCCGGTACTCGGCCGCGACCAGATCCCGTGCCGGCTCCTCGATCACCGCCCCCCGCGCGTCTGCGGACTGCGGGGACCTGCTGGCGCAGATGCGCGAGTGTCCTGCGCACGGCCTCGGCGTGTGCGTCCTCGACCGCCTGCGCGCGTCGCTCGGTCAGCCGAGCGCCCACACAGCGGAGACGGACTTCGGCGCGCTGAACGTCAGATCGATCCCGCCCCCGCGCGCACCGTCCGCGCCCGCCGCACGCAACCAGCCGCCGCCGCGTGGATGACGCCCCTCCATCAGCGCCACGAAATCCTTGCCGTCGACGGCGCCGTGCGCCGATCCCGAGACGCCGCCAGCGTCTCGGGATCGGCGCGAGCCACCGGCCAGGCGTCTGCGCCGGCTCCCCTGACGGGTGCAGGTAGTAGTCGCCGCGGCCAGGCGCCATCGTCTTGCCCTCCAGGTAGCGGGCGTAGCCGCCGGCCCTTCGCCGCGCCGATACTCGCAGCGGTCATCACACATGCCATGACCGCGAACGTGGCTTCAGCCGGCACAGCGATCGCTGTGCCGCCGCACCCTGGTGCATCTCGTCTGCTCGGGCTGTTGTTGTGGTCGGCGCTGTTGTTGTGGTCGGCGGCTGCGCGGCGGCGGTCGCGGGTTCGTGGCGGCCGGGGACCGCAGCCGGTCGTGGAAGGCGGCGGGCGCGGGCGTCGAACGTCAGGCCGGGGTGAGTCCGGCGGCGACGACGGCGGCGCGGAAGGTGCCGAAATGCTGGCCGACGCTGCGCGTGCACGGGTGGCTTCGCTGCGCGCGAGTCCAGTCGTTTGCTTTGGGCGCTCGCCCGTGTCGCTTCGTCCACGCCCGGAGCGCGGCGAGGATTTCGGCGTCGCTCCAGAAGCGGTGTTGAGCCCGGGCGTTGGGCCTGAGTCCGGCCCGTTTGAGGGCGCGCTCCCAGCTCCCGAACCGGCGGCGCACGCAGAGCGAGCCTGGCCGGTCGGGGCTGCCCGTGATCCACTCGCAAGAGTTGGGCGGCTGCCCGTGCCGTGCGGCCCACTCCTGTAGGGCGGCGATGATCTCTTGGTCGGACCACGCGGCAGGTCGCCGCTGCCGCCGGCCGGAGCGTGTGGATGCGCGCGCCCACACACGACGGTCGACACGGACCGTCGCTGGTTCTGGGAACCATCCCTCCAGCGGGACGGGCCGCTGCTGCGCGGTGAGCACCGCCTGGGTTGGGGTGTTGTGGATCTGAAGGGCGCTGAGCGTCTGGCGGAGCTCGTCGTTCAGCTCCAGCGTCTGCCGGCGGCGCTCGGGGTTGGGAATCGCGGTGATCCCCTCGACCCACTGGCGCAGGCGCCGTTCGAGGGATTGCTGGCGTGTCTGGCGTCTGCTGTTGGCGAGCTGGCGGTGGATGGTGAGCTCGGGCGCGACGCGCGCGACCATCAGTTCGATCGAGCGGTCGATCTGTGCGTCGTCGCCGCTGAGGACGGCTTCGTGCAGCTGGTGCCGCTCGGGGGCACTGGTCCAGTGCCCTTGGAAGTTGTCGCTTGGCTCGGGCAGCGCGTTGTCGTGCCGGTCTGGGGTAAGCAGCGTTGTGAGTGTGGAGATCAGCATCGGCTCGAACGTCGGCGTCGATCGGAGGCGCCTTGCAGCGGTGGGGTCCGGCGTCGTGCCAGTGGCTGTCGCAGATGTAGCGGCGGCTGTAGGTGCCGTCTTCGCGCTGGATCCCGGTGTGGCAGATCAGCGCCCGACCGCAGCTCCCGCACCTGGCGAGACGGGAGAGCAGGAACGCTTCGTTGTACGGCTGTTTACGTCGGGTACGCAGCCGCTCGGCGATCAGCCGTTGGAGCCGGCGATGCTGTCTGGCGGTGATGTAGGCGGGCCACTGCCCCTCCGCGACGATCTCTCCTCGGTGTGCCGCAAGGCCCGCGTACCGCGGGTTGTGGAGGATCACGAGCACCCCGCACGAGCGCCACGGTCCGGGATGTTGTCGTTTCAGGCGGGGTTTGGTGCGCCAGCCGGCTCGGTTGAGGGCTTCGGCGATCTGGCCACTTGTCTTGCCGCGTAGCCCGAGGCGGAAGATCAGCTCGATCAGCTGGCCGGCGATCCTCGTCGATCTCGAGCCGCCGCATGACCTGGTTGTTCTCGATCGTGACGGTCACCTTGTAGCCGTCGGCGGTGTGGCCTGTGTATTCGCCGCGTTCGACGGCGCGGCGGCGTCCGGCGGCCAGCGCGAGGCCCTTGCGCCGGGAGTCCTCGTGGTTGCGTTGGCCGGTGACGACGGCGTAGAGCAGGTCGCGGAACGTGTCGGGGTCTTGGATCGTGCGGACCCGGATGTTGCGCTTGAGCGCCCACAGGGCGACCTCGACGGCGTGGCGGGCGATGCGCCCGTCGCCGCGGGCGAGCCGGTCTGAGTGCTGTGCCCAGAGCTCGGCTGTGCCGTGTTCGCGGGCGAGCTCTTCGACGTGGCGCATCGCGTCGACCAGGCCGGGACCTCGATCGCCGCTGTAGGCCGAGAACGCCTCGTCGGAGTATTCCGCGACGATCAGCCGGTCGGCGCTGTCGCCGGGCGCGCGGCGACAGTCGTTGAGCTGGTCGGGGATCGAGCCGCGGCGGTCCTCGGTGCTCTTTGCGGCGTAGAGCACACAGTGGATCAGCTCGATTCCGGACACGCCTCGCGAGTAGATCAACTCGACTGGATGTCACGGTCGCGATAGGGCGTATACCGAACGTCTGGACGTGGCACGTGCCCGGCGTTATCGTCGCTGCATGGGACTCTTAGACCGCCTGGGTGTGCGAGCACACGCCGACCAGTCAGCTGCCATACGCCCAAAAGAAGGCGCGCAGGAGCAGATCGTTGTACGGCTCGTCGAGGATACGCACACCTTTGAGGGGCACGACGGCGAGACGATCTGGTGCGGTGGCCTTTCGCCGATCGCCGAAGACGGGCATTTCCTCTCCGAGGCGGAGCACCTTACGAGCGATCCGCGGGCGTTCTTCTGCAAGGTCGCTGGCGCTCGGCATTATCCGGGTGTGCTTGACGATCCACGGATCGGGCCGGGCTCACCCGTCGTCGTGAAAGCTGAGCCCGAGAATCCGTACGACGAGAACGCGGTCGCGATCTGGGGCCTCGTCGATGGCGATCATGTTGGCCAGCTTGGTCACGTCCCGGCCACGTTGTGCCCCGAGATCGCCACCATCCTCAAGACCGGCACACAGATGGGCGGCCAGGTCCTTCGCGAGTTTCGGCTTGGGTCTTCGCGGGGCAAGCGGATCGGTTTCCACGTTCTGATCGCGCCGGCGGGGCCCGTCTCGCTCGTGATCGAAGACGACGACTAACCACGCCGCTTGCTGCCCCTGTTTGGGAGACTGCGGCGAGGACCATTGGGCTGGGCCTTGTGGGTTCGGGACTTACGCGATACGGACCCGGCTGCGGCCCATCGTCCTTTCTACGACAAGGCCGACGTTGATCCGGTCTGCCATCGCGGCGACGTGGGTGATGACCCCGACGGTCAGGTCGGCTTCACGTAGGCGTTCTAGGCCGTTCACGACGTCTTCGAGGGTTTGTGGGTCGAGGCTGCCGAAGCCCTCGTCGATGAAGACGGCGTCGAGGCGTGCGCCGATGCCTTCGCTGCGGAGCTCGCCGATGTGCTGCGAGAGAGCGAGTGCTAGCGCAAGACTTGCGAGGAACGTCTCGCCGCCCGAGAGCGTGGCGACGCTGCGGGTTTCATCGGCGTTGACGTGATCGACGACGCAGAAGTCGCCCTCGGTCGCGGCGAGCTCGTACCGGTCGTCGGATAGCCGCAGCAGTTCTTCCGATGCGCGGACCGCGAGCAGCTCGAGGGTTTCTTCGATGATGAAGTTGATGAAGTTGTTGGCCTGCAGTTCCTTGCCGAGCATCGCGTAGACCTGCTGACGATGCTGTTGGCCCTCGATGTCAGCGGCGAGCTCGCGGCGCTCCTGTAGACGCTTTTCCATTCCCTCTACTTGGGCGAGTGCGCGGCCTCGCTGCTCGTCGGCCGCGCGTGCCGCGTCGCGGACCTGCTTGATCACGTCAGAGTTCGCCGGCTCAATGCCGCATCCGCGGATGATCTTCATAAGTTCCCGCTCGAGGCTCAAGACGCGCTTGCCGCCCACCTCGATTGCTGTGCCGAGGGTCTCCTTCATCGCCTCGCACCAGCCTCTCAGCCGCGGCGCGTCTGCGATGTTCGAATCCAGTTCCGCGGCTGATGGCAAGCTGTCGATACCGAACTGCTGGCAGACAGGTTCTGCGCGTTCGAGCTGGGTGCTGCAGCGCTCGAGGAGTTTGGTCAGTTGCTGCTCGGCTTTATTCACGCGCTGGCTCGCGTCGCGCAGCCGCTGCTCGGCCGCGTCCCTGCGTTGGCGGGCCGCGGTCAGCGGCTGCTCTGCGGCCTCGACCGCCGCTTGAGCTTGCTCGAGCGTTGAGCGCTGCTCTCTTAGTGCTGCCGCGGGGTCGGATGGGTTGGCGCCCCTGAAGTGCTTGTCGAGCACGCCTGTGTGCTTGGCGATCTGCTTTTCGGCTTCCGCGATTGCGTGCTCGGCTGTTTGGATCTGCGATTCGGCTCCGTTGCGAGCCGCGGTCGTGTCGGCGCTCTGTTCGACAGCCACCCGCTCGGACTCTCTCGCCTGGTTCTCGGCCTCTTCCGCGGCTTGGACGGCCTCGCTGAGCTGGTGGGCGTTCGCCTCGGCCTTTGCGGCGGCGTCTTTCAGCGCGCCGAGATCCGTGTGGTTAGCGAGCAGTGTGGCGAGGCGTTGCTCGCACTCGGCGAGCTCGGTCTCCGCGCTCTCGCGGCGGGCGGTCGCGTCCGCGGAGGCTCTCTCCGCCTCGCCGAGCGTAGATCGCGCCTCGACCTCGCGTTGTCGAGCCTCTGTAAGCGAGGCTGCGTTGCCGGCCGCCTTCGGGTGCTCCTCGAGCGGGCGTTGGCACACGGGGCAAGGATCGCCCGCCTTGACATCGACCAGCAGTGCCGCAACGTGATCGGCAGCCTCGGCCTCGACGCGTGCGCGCTCCGCGGTCTCGTGAGCGGTCCTTGCATTGTCGAGGACTCTTGCAGCGGTCTCGCTCGAGCTGCCAGCCTTTTTCAGGGTGGCCCGCCTGGAGTCACGTTCAGCGTCGGCCGCCTCCGCTTGCGTGCAGCGTTGCTGGTGCTCGGTGGCTTCGTTTCGGGCCTTCTCTGCTGCGGCGCGTGCGGCCGCTGTCACGGTCTCAGCAGTCTTGGTGGAAGCTCGCGCCTTCTTGAGCTCCCGGGCGCTTTCGTTCTGCTTTTTTGAGGTCCGCTCGAGCTCGCCTCGGGCCTGCTCTAGCTGGCCTTGCTGTTGGCTGCGCTGCTGCTCGCAGGTGGCGAGGTTTTCCAGCGCGTTTTCTGCGCGGGTGATCGCCGTCAGGTCGCCGTACGACTCGACGGCGGCCGCTAGTCCCGACCGTGCAGTTGCCAGGGTGGCTTCCTGTGCCTTGATCTCTGTCGATGTCTGCTCTGCGGCCTCGCGAGCCTGCTGCTCATCCTTGGCGGCACCGGCTATCTCGACCTCGAGCCCGAGCAGCTCGTCCGCGCTCGCCTGCACGCGACCAGAGATCTCGGTGAGCTCGACGATTGCGGCGTCGGCGCTCATTCGCTGGCTGTCGAGGTCTTCGGCCGTCGAGAGCGCGTCGCCCAGGTGTGCGGAGCTGCGCTGGGCCTCGTCCTTTCGCGCTTGGAGTTCCTTCAGCGCGTCCGCGTCGACGCCCGCGTATTGCTTCTCGAGCACCTCTTCTATGCTCGCGACCGCTTGCTTTATGCGGTCGGCCTCGCCTCGCGCAATCGCACCCATCGCTTCGTAGCTTGAGAGGCCGAGTAGCTCCACCAAGATCTTTCGCCGCTCGGCGGAGTTTCCGCTGAGGAACCGCTGAAACTGGCCCTGCGGCAGCACGACCGCGCGCGTGAACGTGTCGAAGTCGAGCCGTACGATCTCTTCGATTCGCTTGTTGGCGGCCGTTACGCCGCCGCCGTCGAGCTCGCTGACCCAGTCCTCTCCCTCCCGGCGTTCGACGGTGGCGCGCTGGGCGCCTTTGCGAGGCAGGCGTCTAGCAACCCGGAAGGTGCTTGGTCCGATCTCGAAGCTGAGCGTGACGCGGGCTTCGGTGAGGCCCTGGCTGACGAGCTCGCGAACGGTGTGTGAGCCCGCGCGTGGGACCTGCCCGTACAGCGCGAAGATCATCGCGTCGAGGATGCTCGTCTTCCCGGCGCCCGTCGGGCCTGTGATCATGAACAGGCTCGAGCTCCTCGAAGCTCGATCTCTTGGCGCTCCCGGAAGGCAGTAAAGCCCTCGAACTCGAGTGCCAGTGGCCTCATGTCTCCTCGGTGGTGACCTGCTCGAACAGCTCGCCGAACGCCTTCATCAGCAGCTCGTCGGGGTCAACGCCGTGACGTTCCTTGAAGTAGCGGAGCGAACAGCTCCTGCGGGCTTTAGCCCCTTCAACTCGCTCGCGCGTTGCGCTGCGTCCTCTCGCTCGTAGACGAGGCGACCTCGAGCTGCGTTCGGCAGAACCTCGCGCACGTCGTCGAGCAGGCCAGGCGCGGGGCCGTCACATTGCAGGTAGACGCGAGCGTAGGCGTTCGGGTCGACCTGCCTCGCGCCGCAACTCCAAGTTGGCAACCGATATCTCGAGGTCGATCAGGGGCGGCCGCGCGTCAGGGGTACCTCGCGCGACCTTCGCTGGCTTTCCCGGCTCGACGTCGACGAGCTGACCTCTTGCTCCTGTTCGCGCTCGCCGAAGTCGAGCTGCAGCAGCGACCCGGCGTAGCGCGCCGGGCACCGGCGCGCCGGAGCACCGCTTGGGGCCGGTGCACGTGCCCGAGCGCGATGTACTGCGGCGTCGTCGGCAGTGCCTGGCGCGCGATCGCGAAAGGTCGCCCGATCGTCAGCTCCCGCTCGCCGCCGCCGACCGCGCGCCACCCGACGAACAGGTGCCCGGCGAGCAGGTGGACCTTGCCCGGCTCGAAGCCGTCGCAGAGTGCGCTGTAGCAGCCGTCGGCAGCTCCTCCGCGTAGGCCTTGTTGGGGTCGCTCCTCGAGGCCCATCATCTCCTCTGCGCCGAACAGCGCCTTCTCGGCACCCATGGAAGCGCGGCGATCCTGCGCGACCTGTCGCGCCGTCGCGCGACTGCAGCTCGACAAGCCGCCGGCCTGCGGGCGGCGGACTCGGGGACGACGTGGATCCCTGCGGCGCCTGAGAGCTGCTCGATCGCTGCGAAGCCGCCTGCGCGTTGTCGTGGTTGCCGGGGATCACGAGCGACCGCGACTGCCGGTCGTGCGGAGGTCGACAGCAGCGTGCGTAGACGATCCGCTCGGCCTCGGCCGAGGCGCGTAACTGGTCGAACACGTCGCCGCAGACCAGCGTCAGCATCGACCTGCTCGGTCGCGGCGATCGGCGACGACCTCGTCGAGCACCTCTGGCGGACTCGTCGAGGCGCTGGCGGCGGTGGAGCGTCTTGCCGACGTGCCAGTCGGCGGTGTGCAGGATCTTCATCGCTCGAATGCGCTCGAACGGGTCGTCGTCGGGTCGGGGGCGACCTCGCTGACGCGGGTCGCCCACGCCGGGAACGGGAACCGGATCTGCAGCGGCGACCGGGATCTGCGGCTGGGAGAGCATCATCGAGCCGGGCTTGAGGATCGCGGCGCGCTGGCGCGCGGTGGCGGAGAGGAAGCCGTACTCGGCGCGCTCGGCCTCGGCGGTGTCGAGGCGGCCGACGACCCGGATCGCGCTGTTGGCGACGACGCGCCGCTCGACCTCGCGAGGCGGTCTGCTGCGCGCCGATCAGGATCAGCCCGAGCGAGCGCCCGCGCTCGGCGATGTCGAGCAGCACCTCCTTGATCGGGCTCCAGCCCTCGCGCGGCGCGTACTTGTTGAGCTCGTCGAGCACGAGGAACACGAGCGGCCGCGCGTTGCCCGCCGCGCTCCTTGGCCTCGAACAGCTTCTTGACGACGACGCCGACGACGAACCGCTTGGCGCGGTCGTGCAGGTTGTGGATGTCGATCACGCTGACCTGGTTTGCTGCGCCAGTCGATCCGGTGCGCCTCGACGTCGGCGGCGTCGCGGCCGCGGATCAGGTGGCCGCAGTGAAAGCGGGCGCCGTCGAGCCGGCGCAGGAACGCGCTGACGGTGCCGGCGGCGATGTAGCCGCGCCAGTTCGACGGTGTCGTCCTCGAGGTGTCCGGCGATCAGCTCGCACAGCTCATCGAATGAGTGCACGAGCGGTGGATGTGCCCGGTCGCGTCGGGCAGCCGGATCGAGCGCGCGGGAAGTCGGGGATCGTCTTCGGCCAACGCGCTCGAGCTGCTGCTCGACGCGTGCGACCAGGTCCGCGATCTGGCTGCGCTCGTCGCCCTCCTCGGCGAACAGGAAGCGCAGCAGCCGGTCGCGGACGACGTCGCGGACCGTCCAGAAGTAGGAGGTCGACGCCCTGCCTGGCGGCTGCCGGTGTCGGGGACCGCGACGTCTCTACGCCGCGCTTGACCGGCGCCCACAGCCCGACCGACTCGAAACGGCGCCGGCCGGCAGCCCGAGCGCCGCGTAGTCGGCGCGGTGCTCGCTCGGTCAGACGCGCGTTGGGCTTGTCGAGGAACAGCAGGTCCTCGCCCTTGACGTTGAAGATCAGCGCCTTCGTGTTGGCCGCCTCGTTGCCGAGCACCTGGCTGTGGAACAGCGCATAGAGCAGGAAGCTGGCGTAGGTCGTCTTGGTCGCGACGCCGGAGACCCCGGAGATGTTCACGTGCGCGCCGCGGCGGCCGTCGAGGAAGCGACAGGTCGATGTAGATCGGCAGCCTCGTCGCGCGCGACGCCCGCGACGAGCCGCTCCTCCATCGTGTCGAAGTACAGCGCCTCGTCACGCTCGGCGCCGGACGCGCGGACGACTGCGTCGCCCGGGCTGGGGTGGCACGTAGAGCTCCGGCTCGAAGCGGGTGCTCAACGACGTGCGCGGCCCGTGCGGTCTCGACCGGCAGCAGCCCCTGCGTCGGCGAGGAACACGTCAGTGTCGAACCGGCTGCCCTCGTGGCGGGCGCGGACCATGTCGACGACTCCGCTGACGCGCAGCGGCCCCGCGCCCGGCACGTCGGTCTGGACCATCACGACGTCGTCGAGCTGCAGGTAGGCGCTCGTCCTCAATGCCGACCCAGAACTCGAGCGGCGTCGAGTCCTCGGTCCCCAGCACGCGCCCTACCTTCGTGTCATCCGCGCACGCAGCACCTCCTGCGTAGATCTGGACCTCGATGCGCCCGCCGGATCAGCGCGGCGTCGCCTAGGCGGTGGCGCAGCGTCGTCTCGAGCGCGCCTGATCGGATAGAGGTTCTGCGGCGCGCGCGGGTCGCGGCCTGGCGTGGCGCGAACCGCGGCAGCACCGCGCCCGCCGAGGTCGGCGAGAGCGCTGTGCCGCCTGCGAGGCCGTCGCGTCCGCGGCCACCTCGAGGCGCACGAGTCCCGCCATCGTGCCGTCGATCGCGCGGCGGCTCGGCGAGGCGCAGGTACCAGCGAGTAGCGCTCGAGGCGCTGCTCGCCGAGCTTGAAGATCGGCGTGCGCTCACCGACCTGGAGCTGCGCGAGCACTTGGACGCGCGAGGCGTCCAGGTAGGAGCGGGATTGACGCTTGATCATGCCTACGATCGGTCCGGCCGCAGAAGTAGCCGAGCGGACCGTCGGAGACGACCAGGTCGGCCTCCCCGGCTGCGACGGTCTGCTCGGGCCAGCGTGGCCTCGGCCTCGCGCATCAGGTTCTGCAGCCCCTGCAGCGGATCCAAAGGCGCGGTTCCCGCGACCGAGTGCGACTCGAACGCCAGTACTTGTGTGCCGATCGTGACGTCCATCCCGGACGGGGTCAGGCCGCCGCCGATGACGATGCAGCGACCGACGGTGACGTCGCTGACCTTAGGCGGACGGGTGGACCACGCACACCCGACCGAGAACGACCCTGCCAAGCCGGGTGAGCGCTGGTCGTCTTCTTCGGCGTGCAGCTGGGCCTCCACACGCCGCACCCCATCGATGAACGCACAGCACGGCACCGGCGCGGCCGCGGGCGCCTCGATCGGCGACCACGGACCGTCCTGCTCGACCTCGAGATCAAGCCCGACTGGTGGCCCGAGCTCCGGGGCCAGCTCTAGCGAAGCCCCGTACTCAGGATCCCAAGGATCTACTCGCAGCCGCAATTCTGCCCTCCCCGCTCCTGACGCGCCTTCCAGCGCGCCGATGTCACCTCCGACGAGCGGGCATCCTAGATCACCGTGGGGCTCGAACCCCTGCCGCTGATGGGCCGCGCCGCTAGGACCTCGCTCCGGTTCCCCGCGACTCTGAGGTGAGCACACAGGGGTCAGATTTTTGGCCGCGTTCGGCAGGGTGGGCTTGCGTGGAGCTGGGGAGGCTGGCAGACTGACGGCGCTGACGGCAAGGATCGACGAGGCGGAGCGCTGGAGGGCATGGCTACGGTTCCTGAGCGGGGGATCGCGGAGGATCCGCGGACCACGCTGATCGAGGGGTACAGCAAGCAGCGCGTCGAGCTTGCTCAGCGCGCGAGCACCCAATGGGTGAGCGCGCTGCGGGATCTGACCGCACGGAACAACCTGCTGCGCTACCGGGACTTGAAGGCCGGCACGCTCGACCTCGGTGATGCCCGTGAGAGCGCGGTCAGCGCGCTGCTCGCCGGCAAGACAGTCCGGTTGTCCTCGCTGTTCGGCGAGGAGGCGCTGGATGGGGCGAGACGGCGCGCCCGTAACGTGCACGCGAAGGCGCGTGAGAACTTGGAGGAGCGGGGCGTACGGACGCTGTCGTTGGCATGCGGGATGGCCAGCTGGGAGAACAACCGTGCCGCGTGGGAGCCGTACGCGCCGGTGCTTGTCCAGAACGCCGAGTTGAAGCCGCTGGGGGCGGCGCTTGATGAGTTCGAGTTGAAGCTGACGGAGGAGATCGAGCTGAACCCAACGCTCGCGCATCTACTCAGGACCGACTTCGAATGCAATCTGGACATCTCGGGGTTGCTCGACTCCTTCGACGGAGCCGTGCGCTCTACTGCCGATCTGCAGCTCGTCTATGAGACGGTGAGCCGACAGGCCGCCCGGGTAGCCGGGTTCCGGGTTGAGCCGCGGCTGGTGCTAGCGAACTTCGCGTACACCAAGCTGCCGATGGTCAGCGACCTGGAAGGCGCGTTCGACGAGCTGGTCGCGCACGAGCTGATCGCCGCGCTGGCCGGGGACGCCGACGCGATCGAGGCGCTGCGAGCGCTCGCGGCGGGCAGCGGCGACGTGCCGAAACCGGACGATGTGCCGTACAAGGACGAGTTCCTGGTGCTGGACGCCGACTGCAGCCAGACCTACGCGATCAACGCTGTACTGGCGGGGCAGAACCTTGTGATCAAGGGGCCTCCGGGGACGGGTAAGAGCCAGACGATCGCGAACATGATCGCGACGCTGATCGCTCGCGGAAAGCGCGTCCTGTTCGTCACGGAGAAGCGCGCTGCGATCGACGCGGTGTTGAAGCGACTCGAGGGCCGCCAGCTCGAGGAGCTGGTGCTGGATGTTCACGCCGGTGTCTCCTCGCGTAAAGCGTTCGTCGCGGCGGTCGGCAAAGCGCTGAACGCGACACGGACCGTGCCGCCGGTCGCAGACCGCGGCGACCTCGGAGTGCTCGAGAAGCGCCGCGCGGAGCTCAACGGGCATGCCGCCTCACTGCATGAGCCGCGCGCGCCGTGGCAGGTCTCTGTATATGAAGTGAGGTCCGCGCTGGTGGCGCTCTCAGACGCGGAGAGCGCCATCCGTTTCACCGGGCAAGCGCTTGCCGACCTCGGCGCCGAGGCGAAAGACGAGATCGTGGAGCAGTTGCGCGAGCTCGCGCGACTGGGCGGGATCGGACTGCGGCAGAGCACCAACCCTTGGGCTGCCGCGCAGCTGAGGAACGACGCGGAGGCGAAAGCCGCCTATGAAGCTGTGGAGCGGGCGCGCCGGGAAACGATCCCGCGGGCTTTGAGCAGCCTGCAGGATGCCGCCGCCGGTACCGGCGTGGAGCCGGCCGAGACCACCGGGGCGTGGGCGACGGTTGTGGATGTCTGGGGGGAGACGGCAGGCGTGCTGGCGAGCTTCCGGCCGGAGGTCTTTGAGGCGGACCTCCCCGTACTGGCCGCAGCACTCGCGCCGGCAGCTGAGGGCGGCTTCGCGCGGATCCGGGCGTCGCTGTTCTCCGGCAGCTACAAGGCCGCGCGCTCGGAGCTGCGCGGCCTGCTCACTCAGGGTGCCGCGCGATCCGATGCGGACCTTCACCGAGACTGCTTGACGGTCGAGGCGTTGAAGGACCGTTGGAGCGAGCTCGGCGGGAGCGGCACGCCCATGCACCGCAGGAGCTCGAGACACTCCGGGTGCGCGTCTCAGAGCTGAACGAGCAACGGAGGGAATCGAAGAAGGCGACAGGCCGGCAGGGCCTGGCGGCGATGGAGCAGGACCACCTCGCCGCTCGCCTAGACGGACTGCTGTTCGAGCAGCAAACGTTGATGAGCATTCCGCGCGTGATCGCGATCGAAGCGGAGCTCGCCGAGCAGGGACTTACCGAGCTGCTGGGTACTCTGCACGAGCGCAAGGCGTCCGAGCGGGAGGCCGTGCGTGCTTTCGAATGGTGCTGGCACCGCTCGATTCTCGACCGCGTCTCGATCGAAGACCCGCGGGTCGGCGGGTTCTCCGCTGAGCGCCACGACCAGACCGTCGCGGATTCAAGGCGGTGACCGTCGGCACATCGAGACGACCTCGCAACGGATCCAGCCGGCTGTGCGCGGAAACCGCCGTCGCGGCCGAGGACGCCCACCGCGAGCAGGAGGCAGCTGATCCGCGGCCAGGTTGCCCTCAAGCGAAAGCACATGCCGGTTAGAGATCTATCGCGCAGGCTCCCGATGTGCTGCTCGCGCTCAAGCCGTGCTGGGCGATGAGCCCGCTGCTCGTCAGCCAGCTGCTGCCGGCGAAACAGCTGTTCGACGTCGTCGTCTTCGATGAGGCCTCGCAGGTCACGCCGGCGGATGCGATCCCGGCGATCCTGCGCGGCATCAGCTCGTGGTGGCCGGCGATGAACACCAGCTGCCGCCGACTGCGTTCTTCGCATCGGACCGCGCGAAGCGAGGAAGAGGACGAGATGCCGCCACGCGTGCGACGCGGCACGGCGGACATGGAGTCGATCCTCGACGCTTTCACGCGCTGTTGCCCTCCCGGATGTTCAGTGGCATTACCGCAGCCAGGACGAGCAGCTGATCGCGTTTTCGAATGCCGCAGATCTACGACCGGCAGCTCACGACGTTCCCGGGCGTCGGCGACAGCGACGTCCTCCGCCACGTCCTGGTCGCCGTGGAGCCAGGCCGAGACGAACAGCCCGACGCCGGAGGTCGACCGCGTCGTCGATCTGATCCTCGAGCACGCCGAGCAGCGCCCGCAGAGAGTCCCTGGGCGTGATCGCGATGGGGATCAAGCATGCGAATCGGATCGAAGCGGCCCGCGTTCGGCGCCTGCGCGAGAGACCCGCAGCTCGCTGAGCAGGCTCGGCGGGTTCTTCGACGAAGACCGGGAAGAACGGTTCTTCGTCAAGAACCTCGAGCGGGTCCAGGGCGACGAGCGCGACGCGATCATCCTCTCGATCGGATACGGCAAGAATCAGCGCGGCGAGATGCAGTACCGGTTCGGGCCTCTGCTATCAGACGGCGGCGAACGGCGGCTGAATGTCGCCGTGACCCGCGCCAAGCGCCGCATCACGCTCGTCTCCTCGTTCTCCTCCGCGGACCTGGACCCGGAGCGCTCAGCGCGGCGGGCGTCCGGCTGCTGCGCAGCTATCTGCACATACGTCGAATCGAGGGGGCCGTAGCCTCGGCGAGATCATCAAGGAGAAGCCGGCGCTCAACCCGTTCGAGATCGAGGTCCGCGACAACCTTGAACGGAGGGATGCGTCGACCGCGCAGCTACGGCACCTCGGGGTACTGGATCGACTACGCCGTTCACGCATCCGCGCACGGCCGGGCGCGTATCGTGCTCGCGATCGAGTGCGACGGGGCGACCTATCACTCTTCGCAAAGCGCACGGGACCGTGACCGCCTTCGCCAGGAGCAGCTCGAACGTCTCGGCTGGCGGTTCTGCCGGATCTGGTCGGCCGACTGGTTTGACGACAAGCAGAGGACGATCGACAAGGTGCTCGCCGCTTACCAGGCAGCGCTGAATGGCGAAGCGGTCGCGACGCCAAAGGCGGCGCGACCGGGGCCGGACGAGAATGGTGCAGCGGCGCGGGCCGCAGAGCGGCTACACCGGGCGCTCACCCCTACGGACGCGCCGCGGAGAAGTGCACCGCGCCCGAACGTTCGGCCGGGCCGGCCGATCGGGGAATACTGACCTGCCGAACTTATTGCCATCGTGAAGTGGATTCGCTCTGACGGGCTGCTGCGCACCGAAGATGAACTGCTGAGCGCCGCGATGGAGGAGCTCGGTTTCGCGCGTCGAGGAAAGAAGATCGTCGACGCGCTCGAGCAGGCGATCAAGAGCGGCCCGCGTTAGCGCGCCCTTAGAGCGTCTTCGATCCTGCGCGCAACGATGTCGATCGTCTCGGCGTAGACGCGGATCGCGTCGAGCTGACCGTCTTCCCCCCAGCCAGCGATGTAGGGGATGCTCGAACCGGACGTGTCGAGGCCGACCGAGTTGCAGACGATGTGGGTGACGGTGTCGACGAGTACCTCGGCTTGCCGGCGTCCGTAGTCGCGGTAGCCGATCCCGAGCGCGTGGGCGATCTCGTGGACGAGCACCCTGACCTGGCCGTTCGCTGGGAGCAGGCTGTTCGCGACGATCTGTTGGGATCGCGCGTCGCACGAGCCATCGGCTGACCCTTCCAGGGGCTTACGTGTAACGGTGTAGCCCAGCTCGCCGGCCAAGCCGGTGAGCGGCTCGAGCAGATGGGCGTGGCTGTCGCCGTCGACGGGCTGTGCGGGCGGCTCGAGCGGCACCGGCTCTGCTCCTGGCAGCGGGTCAGTTTGAGCGACGTCGAACACCGGTACGGCGCGGAAGAGGGTCCGCCGCTCGTTCTCCGCGGCGTCCCGGGCGTTGGCGGCCTGTGCGTCGCGGGTGCGAACGCTGATCGGGGCCAGGATCCGAATCGCCTTCTCCCCCTTGCGGACGCATCTGTTGAGCGCCAGGAACGCGCGGAAGCCGGCAACGTAGGTCGCGTCTGGGTTCTGGTGTGCGA
Source organism: uncultured Solirubrobacteraceae bacterium (assembly GCA_963782575.1). Lineage (GTDB taxonomy): Bacteria > Actinomycetota > Thermoleophilia > Solirubrobacterales > Solirubrobacteraceae > Palsa-744. The sequence continues at coordinate 102,019 of CAWAKI010000008.1, forward strand.
TCAGCAGCTGGTTGTGAAACGAGTAGCGCGCGAGACCGTTCGTGGAGCGGACCTTCACCCAGCGCTTCCAGCCGTCGGAGGTGAGCAGCCGGCGTGCGGCTTGCTCGAGGCGTTCGCGGTCGGCGTGCCGGCGCGCCTTGCGCTCGGTCTCCGTGAGGCTTCCTTTTCTGGGCATGTGGCACCGTCCTGTTCGTCATGACCCCGCCGGGTGCGGGGCCGGTCGGCTCCCCGGCCGCACGCCCCCCAGGGCGTGCGAGGATCCGGGGAGACCGGCCCTCGCTGGTTAGAGCTGCAGCTCGTCGGCGCGGACGGCGGCCCTGCTGGGCCAGATGAACCCGCCGCGCCGGTGGATCAGCCCGGCGCCGTGAAGACGCGCGAGGCCGTCGGCGGGGTCGTGGTCGAGCTCACGCGTGAGCTCTGTGACCGAGCAGGGCCATGGCCGCTCGCGGTCGAGGAGCAGCACGAGGATGGTCCGGTCTTCCCGGGCCTCTTCTTGGGCAGGGGTACGCTCACCGTGCATGGGAAGGCTGGTCCTTTCCGTGCCGGGCCCCGGGCTGTTCGCGCAGCGCCGGGGCCACCTATTTGACGTGCCGTCAGCGTAGGGGTCCTCTGCGATGGAACTCGCGAGCGACCGAGACGCGCAATGGACTCGCGTCTGCGAGCATGTCGATATCTGGAATCGGGACGGGGGCTGCGGGATGCGCCGATGGCAGGTAACCCAGCTGAAGGGGGCAGTTGGACGGACCGTCCTGTGCTGCCTCGTCGCCGCGATCACGGCGGCCGCTGGTGCGCCGGCCGCGGGAGCGCACGCGCTCGGCGTCTCGAACGCCGCAGAACTGCCGTCCGCGCCTACCGGGGTAGTGGCGGTCGGCGAGGACTCCGCGGCGCTCCTCAGCTGGAGCGCCCCGGCGAGCACCGGCGGGGAAGCGGTTACCGGGTATCTGATCACGGCCTCGCCGGGCGGCGCGACGGTTCTCACGAACCCGGAAACCACCTACGAGGTCGGAGGGCTGACGGACGGGACGAAGTACAAGTTCACGGTTCGGGCGGTCACCGCCGCCGGGATCGGTCCGGCGAGCAAAGCCTCCAAGCCGGTCCGGATCGAGCTGCCCGCTGTGCCGACGCTCGCGAAGAAATCGGTGGTCGCGAGCGCCGGCAACGAAAGCGCGGTGGTGCGCTGGACGGCAGCCGAAGCACCACCAGCGGCACCGGTCACCGGCTATCTCGTGACCGCCACGCCGGGCGGCATCTCTACGGAAGCTCCGGCCACCGCGACAGAAACGACGCTGGGCGGGCTGACGAACGGCGCGAAGTACAAGATCAGTGTGCGGGCACTCAACAGCAGCGGCGCCTCCAAGGAAGTCAAGGCCAAGCCGGTGACGCCGAAACAGACGACGCCGAGCACACCACGGACCTTGACCGCCGCGGCCCAGACTCCCGGCCAGATCACCGCCACCTGGGAAGCGCCCGAATCCGATGGCGGCTCTCCGATCACTGGCTACACGCTTACCGCCCAGCCCGGGAACGAGTCGGTGACCGCTCCGGCCTCCGCAACCAGCGCGACGATCCCGGGGCTGACGCCCGGCGAAACGTACGCGGTGACGGTGAGCGCCGAGAACGCGATCGGTACAGGGCCGCCAGCCGAAGCGGCCGGGGTGCCAGCGTCGGCGACCCGCCGGGGCGGGACGGTCGCACTCTCGGAAGGCACGCTGGCGGCGTTGAGTTCGGTGAGCGCGAACGGCGAGCTGATCTTCACCGGCGAACCGTCCCAGCTGACGAGCATCACGGCGGGCGACGTGCTTTCGGCCGGTATCAGCTCCGCCACGCCGAACGGGCTGCTGGCACGGGTCGTGTCGATCACCCGCGGAAGCGAAACGAGGATCGCGACGACCGCTGCTTCGCTGGATGAAGCACTGGAAAACGGCGGACTGACAGCGACCGCAGAACCCGGCGAAGCCCAGGTCGCCGCGTTTCATGCGGCGCGCAAGGGCGTGCGTCTCGCGCGAAGTGGGTCCGCTCACGGGTTGACGCTGTCGCTGAGCACCGACCTGTACAAGGACAGCAACGGGCGTGAAGTAACGGTCTCTGGGACGGTGGGCTTCACGCCGAAGGTGTCCTTCAGCGCCGGGGTGCGCTGCTGCCTGATCCACACCTACAGCCATTTCGAAGGAACGTTGACCGCTACGACCTCGCTTGGTGTGAGCGCGCAGGTCAGCCACGGCTTCAAAGCCAGCTACCCGCTGGGGACCGTCACCTTCGAGCCGATCCCCGTCAACATTGCGGGCGTCTGGTTCGTGCTGGTCCCGTCGCTGGAAGTCCGGCTCGTCGCGTCCGGTGACGCTAGCGCGGGCGTCTCGAGCTCAGTCAACGCGGCGGTGACGATCGGCGCGAGGGTCGACACCAACGACGGGTCTGTCAGCGCGAGCCCAGTCCATCGCATCTCGACCGGATTCACGCCGCCGACGCTCAACGGGTCGATGAGCGCAAAGGCAGGGGTGCAGGGGACGCTGAAGGTCGCGATCGATGACATCCTGGGCCCGTACCTACGAGACTCGCTCTACGGGATCGAGCTGAACGTGAACCCGTTCACGAGCCCGTGGTGGAGCTTGAGCCTCGAGAACCAGCTCAGCGCCGGAATCGACATCTCGCTGCTGCATCACAGCTTTGCGAACTGGTCGACCGGCTCGCTGCTGCATGAGGTCGTACCGATCGCGCACGCGCACGCGCCTTTCGAGCAGCTCGTCGTCACACCCCCAAGGCCACACGTCGCCGCGGGTGGCACAGTGCAACTCTCGGCGGCAGCCGGAGGGGCGCCAACCGGCCAGGTGAGCTGGAGCGTGGCTGCCGGCCAAGGCTCGGTCTCCCCCACGGGGCTCTACACGGCGCCAAGCAAACCTGGTGACTACCGGGTAGACGCGAGCACCCCCGGCTCGGGTCTTCAGCCGGCCGGGTTCGGAAGCGCAGATATCGAAGTGGGCGCCCAACCCTCTGACGTCCCCGGCGAAGTGATCGCGACCGCCACCGGGCCGAACACAGCACGTGTGAGCTGGCAGCCGCCGCAAACCGGCGGCCCCGCAAGCGGCTACGTGGTCACTGCCAGCCCCGGTGGACAGCAGGCGACCAGCGCCACGACCTCGGCATCGGTCGGAGCCCTCGAAGCAGGGCACACCTACACATTCACGGTCGTCGCCCAGCACGAAGGCCAGAGCTCGCTGCCCTCGGCACCGAGCAATGCGATCACGACCCCGGAAGAAGGGGAATCAGCCGAAAACGGGGTGTGGGGCTGGGGCGCTAACGCGGACTGCCAACTCGGCAAAAAAGGAGCCGGCGGCCTGCTACCGGTGCACTACCTGGGACTCGCCCAGGCGGTGTCGGTGACGGCGGGCGCGAGCGAATTCCCGAGTTCCACCGAGGTCGCTGGTTACGCGCTGCGCTCGGACGGCACCGTCGCGTCCTGGGGTTACAACTACTACGGCGAGCTGGGCGACGGCGAACGCAGCGAAGAAAGCACGTGCGCGCCGAGGACGGTCGTCGGGCTCGATGAAATCACGCAGATCGCCTCCTACGAGGGGTACGGGCTCGCGCTCAAAGCGGACGGGACGGTGTGGGCATGGGGGCTGAACTGGGGCGGTATTCTTGGCGATCGCGAAAAAGCGCCGTGGAGCGTCACGCCGGTGCAGGTACCCGGCCTCTCGGATGTGGTGGCGATCGCTGGCGGGGAAAAGACTGGTTATGCGCTTCGCTCTGATGGGTCGGTGTGGGCGTGGGGCTATGGCGGCGCCGGGCAGCTCGGAGACGGCGAACTCCATGGGGAACCGGTTACGCCGCAGCCGATCCCGGCGCTCTCGGGGGTGGTCGCGATCGGCGCAGGCTCGGACTTCGGGCTTGCCGTCGAGGCGGACGGTTCCGTGATGTCGTGGGGCAGCAACATCGACGGGACGCTCGGGAACGGCAGCAGCGCCGAAAAGAGCCTTGTCCCGGTTCACGTGAGCGGCCTGTCGAATGTGACGGCCGTGTCCGGCGGCGCCGCCGACGCGTACGCGCTCCGCTCGGACGGGTCGGTGTGGGCGTGGGGCGCCAACGAAGGGCACGAGCTCGGCAACGGCGGGACGACGTCCTCCAACGTCCCGCTCCAAGTGCCTGGCCTTGAAGGGATCGTCCAGGTCGAGGCAGGGTTCCGCACACCGGTAGCACTGCGCTCCGACGGGACGGCGTGGTCGTGGGGCGGCGCTGGCGGCGGCACAATCGGAAACGGCAGCACGCTTGGCAGCGCGACGCCGGTCGAAGTGAGCGGCCTCGCAGGCGCAACGGCCATCGGCGGCGCTCGAAGCGACGCTTTCGCGATCATCCACCGCTGACCCCTCGGCGCGGGGGCGCGCCTGTTTTCGCGGCTGTCCGGGCGTCGTCTGTGCGCAGCTCGCGCGTACAGCGGGCCCCCACTGCGCTAGTACATTTCAGCGTCTGCGGGTGCGATGCCGAGGCCCTCGCGTGCGATCAGCGCGAGCACGTCGGTGTGGATCCACGGTGTGGGGCGTGGCGCGCCGGCCTCGGGTGCGATGCCGATGCGGCGGGCGAGCCAGCTGGTCTCGCCGCTTTCGCGGCCGTTGGGGTCGCGTTTGATGCGTCCGCAGCGGAGCGCGATCGCGCTCATCGTCACGCCGTTGGTGTCGGTGGCTCGCTGGACGTGTTCGCGTAGGCGGCGGTTCAGGACGATCGGGGTGGACTCGAGTCGGGCGAGCTCGCTCTTGAGCGTGGCGGTGGAGGTCTCGCTGTTCTCGTGGGCGCGGATCGCGGCGTTGGTAATCGCAACTGCGGGCTGGTAGCTCTCGAGACGGGCGAGGACGTGTCGCAGTGAGACGGTCTGCGTGGCGCTGTCGTCGCCGTCGTGCTGTTCGGTCCACCTGACGCTGGTTCCCCGGTCGCCTGGAATGGCCTGGATCTGGAATCTTGCGCCGATCCCGGCGATCAGTGGGGCCTGCCAGGCGATCCCGTTTGTGTTGTGTGCTTGTTTGGTGCTGGGCGGCTCGAGGTCGGCGCGTGTGACGGATCGGCAGCGAGGCCGGCGCGGGTCGGCCACGTACATGCGAGCGATCAGCGTCGCGTTCTCCGGCGGCTCCTCGGGGTCTAGGCTGGCG
>CAWAKI010000009.1:0-182143 GCA_963782575.1 uncultured Solirubrobacteraceae bacterium
AGCTCGCGGGTATCCCGAAGGGTCTTGCCGAGGTGTTCTCGGCCCGCAGCCGAGAGGTCGCGCGCGCAGCGGAGCGCTTCCGGGCGAAGTGGGGAGGGAGCCCGAGCGGGGCGAGCTGCGCCGTTTGAAGCTTGAGAACCGCAAGGCCAAGCGACCCGTCACCCGCGGCGACCTGCAACGAGCGTGGAGCGAGATCGCCGAGCGCTTCGAGTCCGCGGGCGGTTCACTGGCCGCTCAGCTCAGGGTGGGTGAAGCGGAGCATCGCGACAGTCCGTTGCCCGACCGCGTCGAGGCTCGGCTGACCGACCGCGCGGCCACCTTTGAGCGGCGCGAGTTTCGCGCGGTGACGCTCGAGCAAGCCGTCGGCGAGCAATCGCCAGGGGACGCGCTCGCAACCGTCCGGGCGATGGTGGCGGATGGCCGGGTGATCGCCCTCGACGGGGGTGACATGACAACTCGCCGCGTCCGGCGGACCGAGGAAGCGATCGCAGCGCGTTTCACATCGCTTGCCCGCGCCTCTGGGAAGGAGGTCCCCGCGGTGATCAGGATGGAAGCTGCGGCGAGGGTCGCGGAGCGGATCGGCAGCCGACTGAACGCCGAGCAGGACCGAGCGCTCGCGTTGCTCACCGACGCAGCGTCCGCGTTCTTTGGGCCCTGCCGGCACCGGCAAGGGCGTCGTCATCGATGCCGCGGCGTTGGCCGAGCAGCTCGCCGGCCGCCGAACCTTCGGCATCGCCGTGTCCGGCCCGACCGCCCAGCGGCTCGCGCGCGACAGCCCGGCGCTCGCCAAGAGCACCATGACGCTGGACGCGCTGGTGGTTCGGGTTGAGCGGGGCCGCATCTCACTCGATAGCGAGACGACGATCTACTTCGACGAGGCCGGGATGGCCGACACAGCGCGCCTGGCCGCACTGACCGATGTGGTCGAGCGCACGAGGGCCAAGCTTGTGTTGATCGGCGATGAGCATCAGCTTCCCTCGATCGGCGCCGGCGGCATGTTCGCTCGCCTCGCCCGCGCGGCGCCGTGCGTTCAGCTCGAGCGGGTGCTTCGCACCTCCGACCCGGACGAGCAGCGAGCATGGGCGGACCTTCGCGCCGGCAGGACCGATCGGGCGCTCGCGCATTACGCCGCGCGTGGCCGGCTGCACATGACCGACTCGCGCAGCGCGGCGCTCGAGGCCGCGGTGGCTAGCTGGGCGCGGGCGACCGAGACCTACTCGGTCGAGGAGGTGGCGCTCCTCTCCGACGCCTCAACAAGGAGATCGCCCGCATCAACGCGCGCGCACAGCACTATCGCGTGCAGCGTGGTGAACTGGGGGAGATCGAGGTATCCCTCCCGGGAGTGCACTACGGCCTTCGCACCGGTGACCGGGTCGCGATGATCGACCAGCACTACGCTCCGGGGGAGGACCGTATCGAGAACGGTGCACGCGGTGGAGGTCCTCGACGCGACCGCGGACGGGAGCGTCCTGATCGAGTTCGAGTGACAGGCCAGCGACGGTTGCTCGCAGGCGAGGATCTAGCGAGGCTACGTCTCGGCTACGCCAGCACATCCACCGCGCCCAGGGCGCAACGGTTTCACGGGCGTTCGTGCTGACGGGTGGGTGGCAGACGAGCAAGGAGCCCGCGTATGTGGAGGCGTCACGTGCCCGCGACGGGACCGACTGGTTCGTCAACCGCGAGGAGCTCGGCATGGAGGGCCATGACACCGAACGTATCGAGCGCCTCGCCGTGTCGATGCGCCGCAGCCGACGACAGGTGCCTTCGCTGCAGTACCGCGAGTTGACGGCCCGGAGCCCGGGGGCCTGGAGCGGCCGCTCGCTCCAGATCGCCTCCAGCTGTCCGCTCTCGGCCTGCCAGTCAACCCGCCGGGGATTGGGTCACCTGAGCGGGAGCGGCCGAGATGAGCCGCCGCCTGCAGCTTGTCGTCCCCGACCCGTTGGCAGCCAGCTCGACGAGCTGGCTGCCGACGCCCAGGAGGCGACCGCGACGGTGGCCGCACAGATGCTTCGTGGCGCAGTCGCCGAGGCAGCCGCCGCGGGGCACGTCCGGCCACTGCGACTGGTCCAAAGTTCGCCGGCGCGCCGAGATGCCGCGCGCGCCCGATGGCTTGAGCCCTACGGCGGCGACCGTGCCTGGAGCGTCGAGATGTGGGGCGCCATCGTCGAGCTTCATGGCCGCTATCCTCGCCAGCTCGAGGGCCTACAGGATGGCTGGTGGCGCGACGAGGCCCACACCGAGACCCTTTGTGCGCTGCCGTGTGGCGGGGTGCGATCGACGATGCGGGCGAGGACCCTCGGGAAGAGCTAGCTTCCAGACCCATCTCGCCCACTACGCCTCACTGCTGCGCGCGCAGGCCGGGGGCGTGGAGGCCGCGTGGTTGCCCGGCGCTCCGCCAATGATTGGACATAGCCACGAGGAACTGAACTTCCCTGGCTGTTCGCCCGTGCTGGCGGTCTTAGCGTGCATGAGCTGCGACAGATTCAAGCGCGCACATCACCTCGATGACCTCCGAGTCGAGGCGGTAGGGGAGATGGCTATCCGCCGGGACATCCCTCGCCTTGCGTTCAACCAGCAGGACGCTGCCGCGGCGCTGGGGATCTCGGTCGACCACTTCGAGCGGCACGTCAAGCCCGGTCTCCCGGTCGTCTACTCGGGCGCGCTTCGCCTGTATCCCCGCAGAGTGCTTGAAAAATGGCTTGAGGAAAACACGATCCGCGGCGGGAGGCGAGTAGCTTGATCGGCGTGCCGAAGGACACCCGGACTCGCTATCAGGGCGTCTATGCCCGCCACCGCGTCAGACTGCGCGATCGAGAGCGGCGGCGAGTGCAACTGCTCGCCCTCCTACTGGGGCAAGGCGTGGGATCGGGCGAGCGGCAAACACGCAAGACCAGGTCATTCGCCTCGCCCACCGAGGCTCGAAACGCGCGTGCCGACTGGAACATGCTCCGGGCGGGCATCGTTCCGGCTTCGAGCACGATGCGGGTGGAGAAGGCAATCGAGGCGTTCCTCGCCGCGATCGAGGCGGGGTCGGCGCTCAACAAGCACGGTCGTCGATACAAGCCCTCGGCGATCCGAGACCTGCGCGGCGCCCTCGAAATTACGGTCGAGGATGCCTCGGCATGAGGCGGCTAGGCGACGTCCACCGCGCCGACATTCAGCGCATCGTCGATTCCTCACACCAGAGAAATCCGGTAGCCGCGTGCGCACCGTCGTGAACGCGATCCGCAGCCTCTATGCATGGGCGCAGCGCCGAGAACTGGTCAATCACGATCCGGCCTCTCATGTCCGCCTTCCAGCGATGAACGCATCGCCGCGTGACCGCGTCGCAACCGTCGCAGGAGATGAGACGCTGCTCGGGGCCCTTAAGCCGGCCGACGCACTGCCGTTCGCGCTCGCCGTGTACGCGACCGCGAGGCACGCCGAGATTCGCCATGCGAGGGTCGAGGACGTCGACCTAGGTCTCGGAGTGATCTATCTCGGTGCTGATGACCGCGGCCGCAAGTCCCGAGCGGCACAACGGGCGGTACCTTGGTCGGGCCTCTCGCCGCGATGCTCAGGCGCGACTGATGCGCCGCGGGCGCCCGCTGCCGAGGCGCTGCTCTGTCCCGGGCGACAAGCCGGAGGCAGAACAGCGGCATGCTCTCCTTCGAGGCGCTGCAGAAACGCGCTGATAATACCTGGCAGCCGAAGGACAAGGACGGGAAACCGACAGGCGCGAAGGTGGGGGAGAGGATCACCGCCCACGAGTGCCGCCACACCTGCGCCTCGTGGCTCGATGCCGCCGGCGTCCGGCCCGTCGTCGTCTCCCATCTCATGGGCCACGCAACGCCCGCCCGCCAGCCGGGAGCAGCGCAGATCACCCAGGAGCGCTACACGCACGCACTACCCGGAGAGCTCGAGGACGCCCGCGTCCTCTTCGACAACTGGCTGACCGAGCGGCAGGCATCAGAGGCGGAGCCAACGCGGGGCGGCGAGGTCGCCGCAAATAGCAACGCAGGGCGCGAGGTGCCGCGACCGTCGGCGTGTGCGAACAGATCGCGCATAAGAGCGCTTATCGAGCGAACGGCTCAGAATCGGTAGGCCGCTGATTCGAGTCCAGCCGGGCCCACGTCGAACATCCCCTGCGAAAGCGGCGGTTTTCATATTCGACGGTACGGTTTTGCGAAGCGGAATCATCGTACGGCCACTTGAGGATTGCTGTAACCAGCTCCCGCGACGGTCATACCTACTCCTCGATAGCTGCCTCGCCACGATCAAGGCTCGCAAACGACCCCGAGGATGGCTCCAGGTTTTCAAAGTCTCGGCCCGCGTCCCGGGCAGCCTGCGGGCCTGCGAGGCCGTGTCCTCCCCGTCGGTCGTCGAGCACGAGACCTACCTCTAGGCCGCCCGCGGCTCAGCCGCGGGGGCTTTCCCACCACCCGAAGCTCTGGCGCACGTCGCGGTCGGTGAGGCTGCGCCAGATCCACCCGGCACGGAGCCGGTAGCGCGCGCGCAGGCCCCCCTCGCGCATCAGCCGCCCGTCCGACAGATCGCGCAGCCACCCGACTCCGTTGGAGTCACGGAACGAGACCCACCGGCGCAGGTACTGCGAGCCCTGGTCGGGGTCCGCGAAGTCTTCGAGCGCGGTCTCGCCGGGCATGAGCGCGCCCTTGTAGCTCGGGACTTCCGGCATGAGGATGCCCCGCCCGAGGCCAGTGGCCGGGTGGTCATAGCGCGGCTTGACGCGGAAGTGCTCAAGGTCCCAGGGGTCAAAGTTGCGGCGCACTTCGCGCTTCGACATCCGCCGGTGTCGGTGGCTCACGTCTGTGATCGGGCGATTCGAGCCGTTGTGCACGTGGACTTCGTCAGTCAGGGCGTCAATCACGTCCCACTCCAAGCTCCCTAACTCGACTTCCTCCAGGTCCACGTCCTCGGGCGTGTAGGTGAGGGTCTGCTCGTAGCGCCAGCAGGCGACCTGCGAAGCCTGCCCGGCGACAGCCCTCGCGCGATCGCGCAGCAGGATGCGGAAAGCGAGGAGCAGCGAGAGGCTGCCGCCAATGGCAGCGATCCACTCGGGTGTTGTCGCGACGGCCAGCATGGCGAGAGCCCAGCCAGCGACCCTACGAAGCGGAGCGGCGGGAACGCGCCCGAGCTGCTGTCAGCCGCTCGGGTACATGCCGTTGTTGATGTCGAGTACGGCCTGCAGGTCGGGCCAGCCGAGCACGGAGTTGCAGACGATCAGTGCCTGTGTGTAGAGCGGGACGGCGATCGACCACCACCCCGCGTACTCCTCGCCGCTGGGCTCGTCGACGGCCCGGGGATACCCGTCCAGCTTCATGTAGGGCTCAAGCGCGGCTGGCGTCGCGTCGTGGTCGAGCGGCCTCGCGGTAGATCGGCAGGTAGAGGCCGGCGAACGCGAGGAGGTCGACCTCCTCCTTCCGCCGCTTGGCGGCGGCGGTGCGGAAGCCGGCGAGCCGCCCGCCCCAATGCTCGTCGACGGCGAGCGCGAGCTGGTTCATGGGTTTGAGCCGCTTGCCGCGCGTCGCGAGCTGCTCCTCGGTACAGGGGATGCCGTATTCGGCGGCCTCCTCGATCGTGACGCGGTAGTAATAGCGTTCGTTGTCGCCCCACTCGTCCAGGTGCGTGTCCGGGTCGATCGCCAGCCAGGCGAACACCACGGCCTGCTCGTAGAGGGCTCGCAGCAGGATCATCATCTCCAGGCCGCTGCGCCGGTCGGTCTCCCACAGCGCGAGGATGCTCTCGACCGTGTCGCCCATGCGCACGACAAAGGCCGCGGCGATCGCGTGCCAGGGGGGGTCGTGGTAGAAGCGTTTGGGCAGGTGCCAGGTGCGCACGAGGTCGACGAGCGCACGCGCCGCCGCCTTCGCGTAGTCGTCTGCCGGCTGCGTCTTGCCCCGCTCGTCTGCGCTGCTCACGACGCGTCGATCTTCGGCTAAATCGAGAGGGCACGCCGCAGCAGCGCGAGCGCGCTCTGTCTGAGGCGTTCCTGGGCTTGGGGCGCTGGCTGAGCATCGCGCTCTACGCCACTGTGCGCGTAGCGGCCACGTATCTGGTCCATCTCAGAGACTTCCTTCGGTGTCACGACGACCGGCTCCTGGGAGCCTGTGCTCAGCAACTCGCTCAGCCGCTCGGCGAGAACGGCCGAGCGCGAGCGGTTGCGCACGCGCGGCAGCGCCGACTTAATCGTCTGCCCAATGCGCGTCCGCTCGTCTGGCCCGAGGCGCGCCGGGAGCGCGGCCAGGGCAGCGTCGGCTGCCGCGTCGATCTCCTCGCTCGTCAGTAGCTGTGGCTCGGCGTTCATCACCGCCGTCGCCTCACGCTCGTAAATCCGGAAGTAGTGGATCAGGCGGGTTGGCGCGTCGTCCTCGGTGTTCGCGAGGCGCCAGGTGTCGAGGTCGGCCCGCAGCTCGGCGTCGTCACGCAGCCGAGCCGCCGCGTCGAGGTTGTATCGGTCGTTTTCGATGCCGTGCTTGGAGATGCTCGTCAGCGAACCCGACAGCCCGAGCCCTCCCCCTCCGGAGGGCTGTTTGGCGTCCTCTAGCTCCTGGATCTGAGGCGCGCCCGCCGGCTCGAAGACGACCCAATTTCCATTGGCGACGGTCAGGATCTGGCAGAGGGCGATCGCTTTTCGCAGGCAGTCAGGCTCGGCGTCGGCGAGGTACGGCTGCGCCGTGGTGACGCTCAGACGCGCCACGATCGGTGAGTCGTCGTCCGGGAACGTGTCGATCTCGAACCAGTCGCTGCGCCGGGTCCCCATGAGCCGAGTGGTCGTGTCGAGGCTACGCGCGCCGCGCGCCTGCACGTCATAGGTCAGCTTCCAGGCAGGAGGCATCTCCACGAGCCGAAGTATCCTCTCCGCGCGCTCAACGGCGAGCGTGGCCGCGGTGCCGGCCCTACCCTGCAGGCTGTGGAACCTGGGAAGCGTCCAAGGGCCTCGGGCTGGTTCGAGGCCGTCGATGAGAAGAGCGCCCCGTTGATGATCGCGCTCGGCCGGCTCGTGTGGGGCGCCGCCGTGCTTGAGAAGACGCTGCAGCTTGAACTCGCGCGCGTCCACTACGAACGCGCCTAAGCGTCCGGAGACATCGACGCCTACGGCCTCGATGGCATCCTCGTCGAGACCGAGCGGCTGACCAGCGGCCAAGCCCGCTCGCAGCTCGAAGCGCTCGGCCTACCCGACGACCTGAACGCGCGCGTGCGGGATGCCGTCGACAGGCGCAACGCGATCCTCCACCGGCCCCTCGAAGACATCGGCCTTGCGCGTGCGATCGGCACCGGTGACGGCCTGGACGCGGCGATCGAGCGGATCGAACGGCTAGCCCTCGACTGCGGCGAGCTCGGCGTCGAGCTTGAGCGCTACGCCGGCGACAAGCTCGTGGCGATGCTCGGGATCTCGCGAGAGCAGATGGCCCAGGCGATCACGACGCTCGATCCCGCCACGATCACGGACCCCACGATGCGCGCGCAGCTCGAAGCGCTCAAGGCATCCGGCATCGACTTCAGTCAGCACCCGTACCCGCTGGAGGAGCCCCCTCCTCCCTGATCTGCTTCTCGGCCCACTCTTGGGCCAACTCCTCGATGCTGGTCTCACGGCAGGGCACGCCAGGCCCCATGATCCAGCAGGTGTCGGTGATCGGTGCGAGTATCTCGACCGGCAGCCCGACGATGTACTTCCCGAACAGGCCGAACGACACCGCGACGCGCCCGTCGCGCATCGACATCTGCAGAGCGACGTGCGCCGGCGGCGGAAACAGCTCGGCCTCCCGCCGGTCCGGCGAGCGCGGCAGCAGGAACGCCGGCGCACCGCTCTCGTCAACCGGGGCCTCGTCCCACAGCCACCCGATCAGGCGCTGAGCCGAGGGCGTGTCGAGCCAGTCGTCGGGCTGGCTGAGCGACATCACACCGAGCGTCATCTTCGAAGCGGCCCGCAGCCAGGTCACGCCCTTGATGCTGACCGGGACGTTCAACCACTCAACCGGGAACTCGCGGCGCGACGATGGGCCGGCGATCGATCGCCCTTCGGAGGCTAGCCGCTTCTCCAAGCGCCCGGTGAGGCGTTCGACCTCCTGCTCATTCGAGGCGATGATCGTCGCCTCGGTCGCGCCGATGTCGAGCGATGACCGCGGTTTCGGCTTGAAGTCAGGGCCGACACCGACCGTCGCCCCAGGGGCGCCGTGTACGCCGGCCTCGACCACGGGCTGGCCGCCGTCGAGGCCGAGCAGATGCATCTCCTGCGCGATGAGCCAGTCGCTCTGCAGGGGGTAGTCGATCTCGCCGCCGGCGCGCTGGTTGCAACTCCGAGCGATCTTCGGCGTCGTCAGCGTCCCCCCGAGAGCGTCGGCGACGATGTGCTCGTGCGGGTCGTCGGGGGAGCGGTGCGGCTCGGCGCAGTAGAAGCAGCGGCCTGGTCCGGCGGATGCAGACATGACCATCGTTGTAGCGGGCCGCGCAGACCCGAGCTAGCTGTCCGACAGCGACAGGCGACCCTGGGACGGCCGAGGGCAGCGGACTATGCTCGACGGCGCCGTGGACATCGAGTGGCCCGGGGGTGCGAGATCCCCGAGCTGCCCGACGCATCCGGCGGGCTCGGCCCGTTGGCGCTCAAGGTGCCCATGTTCGGGGTCTTTCCACTGGGCAAGGCTCTGTGGCTCGTCGCCGGGATTGCGCCGACCTTCGACCACGCGCTGCGCCAGTACAAGACCGCGGCATCGTCGAGCAGAGTCGTCGGGTAGTCGTTTCGAGCCCCGCGTGTAAGGCGTCGGCCAGGCGTGCCAACGACACCTTCTATCCCTACAACTATCCCTAGAACCGGTGCTGCCCCGTATTTGCTGGCCCAAACGCCTTTCCACGGTGGTCTCCAAAACCGCAACGCGAGGTTCGACTCCTCGGTCCCCCGCTCCTGAAAAGCCCGCATTTGCGGGCTGTTGGCGTTCTCGAGCCGCGGCCGGTGTCGGCCTTGCGTTCACGCGGGCTCGGAGCCGTCGGTGCCCGGCAGCCACTGAGGGGGCGTCCAATCGCCCTCTGAGTCCGTGGTCTGGCCCACCTCGATCAGATGGCCGTCGGGGTCGCGGATATAGCAGCGGATCTCGTACGCGTGCTGCTTCGGCGGCGTCAGGAACCGGGCACCTCGGGCGCTCCATTCGGCGTACACGGCCGCGATGTCCTTGACCCGGATGTTGAGGAAGCTACTCACCCGGTCGAGGTCGCGTGGCGTCTGGAGGGTGACAGTGGGCTTGTCGTCGGTCGGGCCTCCGCCCGCATTGATGACGATCCAGCTGTTGGCGAGCGCGATGTTGGTCGGTTCTCCGGAGCGTCCAGCGTGCCGCCGAGCACGTCGGTGTAGAAGCGCCGAGAACGCTCCACGTCGTCCGAGACGATGAAGTGGGTCAGCATGATTCCCGCCGTGAGCGGTCCGGTCTCGGTCATCTGCCACCTCCACTTGTTCGGGACACATGCCCCTCGACGAGAGGGCTTGCAGCCGATACTAGTTCCGTGTCGTTCCACGGCTGTGTCGCCACTAGCGCCGAGCCGCCACGTGCGCACCAGCCCAGCGGGATCTCGCTCCCTCCGCTCCTCGACTGGCCCAAAAGCTCGCAATTTGCGGGTTCTTGGGGGTGGCGGGCGGCCCCGGCCCGGGCGCGAGCCCGGGTAGCCTGGAGTTCAGGCCCGGGTCGACGCTCAGACGGGCCTTCGTCCGGGCGCGAACGGACACCACCGATCACGGAGGAGGAGACGAGATGTCATCCAATCCTCGCTACGCGCGCCGCGTGCGCAGCCAAGTCCGTGCGGTCCTGGTAGGCCTCGCCGCGCTCGCAGTGCTCGCGCTCGGGGTCCCCGCGGCCGCATCTGCCAAGAAGCCGCCGGAACCGCAGGTCTACATCGTCAGCCACGGCAGCCCGCCGTCGAACGTCCCGGCGAACGTCCACTACTCAGCACCATCCAAGAGGCAGTCAACGCCTCA
This sequence comes from uncultured Solirubrobacteraceae bacterium, assembly GCA_963782575.1. GTDB lineage: Bacteria > Actinomycetota > Thermoleophilia > Solirubrobacterales > Solirubrobacteraceae > Palsa-744. The sequence continues at coordinate 9,962 of CAWAKI010000009.1, forward strand.
CATCGCCGGTGACTGGGTCCTGATCGAACCCGGGACCTACGACGAAGAAGTCAAGGTCACCAGCGCCCACTCGGGCATCTGGATCAGGGGCATGAACCGCAACACGGTGATCCTCGACGGCCAGCACAAAGTCGGCAACGGCATCGAAATCGTCGAAGCCGAACAACGTCTGGGTCGAAAACCTGACGGTGCGCAACTTCGAATTCGGAGAAGGCTGCGCCGACGAAGAGTGCGGCAACGAGATCTGGTGGAACGGCGGAGCCGGGCACGGGAAGATCGGAGCCCACGGCTGGTACGGCAACTACCTGACCGCCTACGACACCGGCACTGCAAGACGGCGGCTACGGGATCTTCACAGGCAACGAGACCGAAGGCGAGTACGAAAACATCTACGCCTCCGGCTTCGCCGACTCGGGCTTCTACATCGGCGCCTGCCAGGAATGCAACGCGACGGTCACGAACGCGGTCGATGGAAGACAACGCGCTCGGCTACTCCGGCTCGAACGCCGGCGGGAGGCTCGTGATCGAAAGGTCGACGTTCGCGCACAACACGGTCGGGTATCGCGACCAACTCGGAAAACCCAGGCGATCCTCCGCCGCCGCAGGACGGCGAATGCAACCGGCCGAAATCCCGACCACGACCGACGCCGATCGATCTCCTCGACGAAGATCCCGCGATGCACGGTGATCCGCAAGAACCAGTTCGTCGACAACAACAACCTCAGCGTGCCGCCCAACGGGTCGACCGAAGTCGCCCCGTGGGGCGTCGGCGTCGAGCTCCCCGGCGACTACGCGGATCTGGTCGAACTACAACACGATCTCGGGCAACCCGAACGACGGCGTGCTCGGGTTCGAGTACCCGAACCCGTTCCCGCTTCCTCCGTTCTGCGAACCGCGGAACGTGCGGGACGATCGACTTCCAGTTCGCGGGCAACAAGATCAGCAACAACACGTTCGCCGACAACGGCTCCAACGGCGGCGACCTTCTGCCGGGGACATCACGATGCTGAGCGGAGCCGGCGAATGGCTGGACGAGAACTTCGGGTTCGAATATCCGCCCGCGGCCTCGGTCAACAACTGCCTGCAGGCGAACCACTCTCAGCGACGCCATCTACCCGCCGAACGCCGAACGGACGTGGAGCTGCTCGAACAAGACCACGCCCAACCCGGGTGGCGGTGAAGCAGGGGTCTTCTACCTGCTCGGGCTGATCGAAGAAGCCGACGGGATCAGGGCCGAACACCCGCCGGTGGGCCAGCCGGCACCGCCGGCGCAGCCGACGATGCCCAAGCCGTGCTGGGGAGTGCCGAGGAACCCGCTGTGCAAGTGACGGTCGGCGCTCGGGGGTGAGCCGACCGGGGTCTGCCGCCGCCGATTTCGGCGGCTGCAGACCCCGGCGCCGGCGGCATGAGCCGTCGTCGGGTCTCCCCACGCCTCGCCCGCGGGCCGTCGCAAGGCTCCGCGAAGCCAGCTCGCCGCGGACGCCGTCTACTTGACCCCTTCGTGCAGGAGGTCGAGCGTGTTTTCGCCGTCGTCGACGTAGTAGAGCCGTGCCGTTCGGGCGCGATCGCGAGGCCGAACAGCGAGCCGGCTCCGGTCTTTGCGTCGCCCGCGGTCTGCACCGCACCTGCTGCCCGACGGGCGTCGTCTCGACGATGTTGCCGTCGCCGCGCGTTGGTCGTGAGGATGTCGCCGTTGGGCGCGAGCACCATGCCCGAGCGGCTGCTTGAGATGGCCGCCCGGCGGAGAGCGTGATCCCTTGTCGGCGCAGCGCGTGGTGCGCGTCATCGCGTTCGGGGATCGCGATGATCCGGTTCTCGAGCGTGTCGGCGACGTAGAGCGTGCCGTTGGACGCGAGCGCGACGCCGGTCGGGCCGATCGCCAGCGCCGTCTTGTCGTCGCGCCAGGGGATGCCGTTCGGCGACGACCTGCTCGCCTGTGACCTTCGGCGCCTGGCCGTCGCCCGGTTCAGGACGATCCGCACGACCGTCGAGTTGTCGACCGTGTGTGACGCCCGTCTGCCGCGCCGCCGTTGAGCACGTTGCTGACGAACAGCGTCGTGGTCGAGCCGTGCGCTGACCGCGGTCATGTCCCACGGGCCCTGGATGTTCGTGGCCGGCGATCGTCTCGAGCGGCTTGCCGGTGCTGTTGAGCACGATCAGGCAGCCGAGCTTCGCGGTCGCCGACTGGCCGTTGGTCGTCGGCAGGCTGCCGACGACGACGTAGCCGCCGGGCAGGATGCCGAGCGCGGTGGTCAGCCCGACCCCGCCGGGGCAGGAGCCGGGGAGCGCCTTGGCGCTGATCGTCGCGAACAGCGAGAGCTTGCCGGCGGGCGTCAGCTGCACGATCGTCGTGCCGGTGCCCTGGTTGTTCGACTTGGCGTTGAAGTTGCTGACCAGGAGGCGCCGGCGGTGAGCGAGCCGACGCTGCGCGGCACGACCGCGAGGCCGTAGGGGTTGACGTCGCCGTTGGCCGGGACGGTCGAACCGATCGTCGTGACCGTGTGCAGCGACGCGAGGAACGCCACGCTCTTCGCCGGTTCCGTGGCGGCGGCCGTCGAGCTCGTCGCGGAGCTCGAGCCGCCGCAACCAGCGAGAGCGAGAAGTGTGAGCGCCAGGCCTGCGAGGCCGGGAATCGTGGTCTTGGGCACGGTGGGTCAGTCTCCTGTCGGTCTGCGGGCGTGTGCCGGCGGTCAAACGACAGCGCCGGCCACCGGTATTGGTGCTCAGGACCCCACCGATCACGAAACCTTCCTCCACCGCCGGCGGCCGCCGGGCAGGAGCAGGAGCTGCGGCCGCTCAGCCCGGCCGTCTGAGCAGCGGGCTCAGCGCTTGGCGCCCTCGCGCTGCTGCACGCCGTCGGCCGTCCCGATCAGCACGAGGCTCACCATCGCGGGCTCGAACAGGCCGTGCTCGACGACGCCCGGGCGTTGCGACAGGCGCGCGGCGAGCTCGGCCGGGTCGCCGATCGGGCCGTGGTAGTCGGCGATCAGGTTGCCGTCCGGGCTGCGCGGGGCGTCGCGCAGGCGCGCCGGCGCCAGCGCGCGCGAGCGTGTGCTCCACCCCGAACTCGAGCAGCTCGAGCGGCACCGGCGGCGCCAGCGCGTGCACGGTCTTGTCGGCCGAGACGATCACCACGAAGCGCGCCGCCGCCGCGGCGACGATCTTCTCGCGCGTGTGCGCCCCGCCGCCGCCCTTCACGAGCCAGCCGTCGGGGTCGATCTGGTCTGCGCCGTCGATCGCGATGTCGAGCTCGCCGAGCTCATCGAGCGTCTCGACCGGTCAGCCCGAGTGCCCGGCCGCTTCCTCGGTCGCGGGCGAGGTCGCCACGCAGCGCAGCCCGCTCAGGCCGCGCTCGGCGATCGCCGGCAGCAGGTACGCGACCGTCGAGCCGGTGCCCGAGACCGACGCGCATGCCGTCCTGGACCAGCTCGCGGCCGCGGCGCGTGCCGCGGCGCTTCTGTGCCGCGCCGGTCCTCCGGGCCGCTCAGCGGCTCGTAGATCCCGCCCAGTCGCACCAGGGGACGCCATGGTGGGGACGTTAGCGCCCCGCCGTTCTCGCTGAGGCGAATGCGCTCGGCGGCGGCGGGCCCGTGCAGCAGGAAGCCCTGGCCGACCGAGCAGTCGAGCTGACGCGCGAGCGCGAGCTGGCGGTTGGTCTCGATCCCGACCGCAACGGCCGTCAGGCCCGCCTCCTTGGCGAGCGCGATCGTCGCGGCGAACATCGCCCGGCGATCCTTGTCGCGGTCGAAGCTGCCCGTCAGGCCGCGGTCGAGCTTGACGAAGTCGAGCGGCACGTTGCGGGGCAGGCCGAGCGAGTGCTCGCCCGAGCCGAATTTGTCGAGCGCGATCGAGACGCCGAGGCGCTTGATGTCGTTCAGCGCCTCGCGCGCGCGCTCGGGGTCGCGCATGACGGCGTCCTCGCTCGACCTCGATGCACAGCGCGCGGCCCGGCAGCCGGCAGTAGGCAAGCTCCTCGCGCACGCGCTCTGCGAGGTCGAGCTCGGTCAGCTCGCGCGCGGAGACGTTCACCGACACCGGCATCATCGATGCCCGCGCGGCGCCAGCTCTCGGCCTGTTCGCAGGCGGCGTGCAGCACCCAGTTGCCGATCTGCACGATCAGCTCGCTCTCCTCGGCGGGCGGCAGGAACGTCGCCGGCAGCACCTCCTCGCCGCTGCGGCTCTGGCCCTGCGGATGCCAGCGCACGAGCGCCTCGATGCCGAGCGCCTTGCCGCCGGTCAGCGGCAGGATCGGCTGGTAGGCCAGCAGCAGCTCTTGGCGCGGCAGGGCGTCGCGCAGCGGCCCTCGATCTCGGCCTGTGCGGCGGCAGCCTCGCGCAGGCCTCGTCGAACAGCTCGAGGCGCCGGCCGCCGGCACCCTTGGCCTTGTACATCGCCAGGTCGGCCTCGCGCAGCATCGCCTCCGGGTCGCACTCGGGGTCGCGGCAGACGGCCACGCCGACGCTCGCGAGCATCGCGACTTCCGCCGTCCCGAGCGGGAACGGCTCCTCGAGCGCATCGAGCACGCGGCCGGCGAGCGCCATCGCCTCGTCCTGGCTCTCGAGCTCCTCGGCGAGGATCACGAACTCGTCGCCGCCCAGGCGCGCGATCGTGTCGCTGTCGCGCATCAGCTCGGCCAGCCGCTCCGACACCGAGCACCAGCAGGCGGTCGCCGACGTCGTGGCCGAGGTTGTCGTTGACGGCCTTGAACTTGTCGAGGTCGATGAACAGCATCGCGAGCACGCCGTCGCTGCGGTTCAGGCGCGTCATCGCCTGGCGCGCGCGGTCCATCAGCAGCATGCGGTTCGGCAGCTGCGTGAGTGGGTCGTGCAGCGCCTCGCGCTCGAGCCACATCTTGTCGGTCACGTCCTTGGCCGCCGCGTACCACGTCTCTCCGTCGCGCCGCGCGCTCCACAGCAGCCAGTGCCAGGAGCCGTCGCGGTGGCGGTAGCGGGTCGTGAAGTTCTCGACTTCGGCGGGGTGGCCGTTGCCGGCGCGCATCGGCCCGAGCAGCTGCTCGGCGTCCTCGGGGTGCACGAACTCGGCGACCGGCCGCGCCTGCAGCTCCTCGTGCGTCCAGCCCAGGAGCTGCTCCCACGCGGGGTTCAGCAGCGTGAAGCGGCCGTCGAGTGAGATCGTGGCAAGCAGGTCGCTCGTCATCTCGAACAGCTTGCGAACCTCGGCCTGCGCCGCCCTACCGCTCGGTGCGTGCCGGCTGCTGGGAGTGTCGCTCTCCATGTACGGGGAGTCTCGGCGGGCGGGCCCGGCTGCAATGCGCACGCCCCGCCGAGTGGACGAATCGACGAGCGCGAAACCTGCGCAACGCGAGGCACGTGCGTTCACATCGTCCGCGCGGCCGCGGCGTGCTTCCGGAGGCGGCGCCGGAGCGCTAGGAGGCCGAGCCGAGCGCGGCCTGCTGCTCGGCCGGTTCGTCCTCGAGCATCGGCCCTGCCGGGCGGGCCGCGCACCTCACCGCGCAGGAAGCGCCACAGCGACAGGCACATGATCACTGTCATCAGGACCGCGCTCCCGACGCACCACTCGCAGATCTCTTTGAGCGAGAACACCTCGCGGTAGGTCAGGTAGCAGCTGAAGCCGAAGCCGCCGAGCGCGATCGCGGCGGTCGCGAAGCGCGTGCGTTCGTCTTCTGGCACGAGCAGCGTGCCGAGGATCGCGATGTACCCGATCAGCCCGAGCAGCGCCACCGGCACTCCCCCGACATTCGAGTAGATCGAGGTCTGCACTTTCTCGCACGTGCCGCCGCCCTTGCCGCACAGCGGCGCGATGCCTGCGTAGTGGATGTAGGTCAGGTAGGACGCCAGGCCGACACCGATCGTCGCCAGCACGATCAGCGTGATCCGCAGCGAGCGGGAGCTCATCGGCCTAGGCGGAGGCCTTGGCGACGGCCTGTTCGAAGCCGCCCGGTTCCTGGAGGGAGCCGTGTTGGAGGATTCGAGCTTCTTCATCGCACCGCCGGTGTGGCCGATCAGGAACGAGGGCGTGCCGGTGAAGCCCTGGTTGTTCGATTCCTGCGTGTCGGCGGCGAGCTGCGCCTGCAGGGCTGCGTTGCTGCGGTCGGCCTGCCACTGGGAGAGGTTCAGACCCGGTACCTGCCGGGCGATCCCCTGCAGGTAGCTTTCGGTGACGTAGCCGCTGCTCTCTTCTCCCTGCTCGTGGTAGAAGGTCTCGAGGTAGTTCCACATCTTGTTCTGCTTCCCGGCCGCGAGCGCTGCGATCTGCTGGTTTTTGAACGTTTCAGGTTCGCGGGTGGCCGTCTCCATCGAGCGGTATTCGATCCGCAGCTTGCCGTCGCGCACCTGCTTCGCGATCAGCGGCGGGAGGGCGCCTTCGGTGAAGTCGCGGCAAATCGGGCACTCGAGGTCGCCGAAGTAGGCCAGCGTGACGGGCGCCGTGGGCGAGCCGATCGCGTTGCCCGACTGCGGGATCCCGCCGATCTCGCTGTTCACGAGCGCGACCGTTTTCGATTCCCCGCCGCTGCCTTTCTTGGCCAGGCCGGTCTGACTGCTGCTGCCGCCCGAGGTCGCGATCAGGATCACGACGATCGCCACCACGACGACCGCCACCGCGCCGCCCAGCATCGACAGCCTGCGCCGCCGCGCCGCGTCCGCCGCCATCGCCTGCTCGGCGGCCTTGCGATCTTCGCGCGCCTGCTCGCGCCGCTGCTTGCGGGTCAGGTCCTGCTCGTCGCTGTCAACAGGGGTCATCGGGAAGAACTTTTACACGTTTCGGTTCAAGCCCGCCTAAGTACGATCCTCTACCCGGCGGACGGCCGCGGCAGGCGCGATCATGATGGTACCGGGCCCCCGTAGCTCAACTGGATAGAGCGCCGGCCTTCTAAGCCGGGGGTTGCTGGTTCGAATCCAGCCGGGGGTGCTGATGTCGCCCGATCCCGCAGACGTCACGCTCGAGACCTACGAGGCCTCGGCCGAGGAGTATCTGCGCCGCAATCTCCACGCCCGCGGTGGAAGGCCTCATCCGAGTGTGGTCGGGCTGCTCGATGCGTTCGCGCGGGCGGTCGGCCGCGGCGAGGTGCTCGAGCTCGGGAGCGGCCCCGGATGCGAGGCCGACTACCTCGAGAGCCTCGGCGTGCGCGTCACGCGCAGCGACGCCACGCGCGCGTTCGTGGAGCGCCTGCGCGAGCGCGGGCAGGCCGCGCGGCTGATCGACGTGCGCACAGACGAGCTCGGCGGCCCCTGGGACGGCGTGCTCGCGAACGCGGTGCTGCTCCACCTCTCGCGCCCGCAGCTCGCCTCCGCGCTCGCGCGCGTGCGGGCGGCGGTGCGGCCCGGCGGGGTGCTGGCCGTGACGCTCAAGGAGGGGGATGGTGAGGGCTGGAGCACGGCCAAGCTCGAGCGCCCGCGCTGGTTCACGTACTGGCGTGAGGAGCCGCTGCGGAGGCTGCTCGCGAGGAGCGGCTGGACGGTGCGGGCGCTGGATCACGTGCAGGGCGAGACCGAGGACTGGCTGCACGTGACCGCGGTCTGAGGAGGGCGAACCCCGCGGCGAGCCCCGGCGGCAGGCGCCCGTCGGTCGACAGCCACGACCCGGCGAGGATCAGCAGCAGGCCGGCGATGGCTCCCGCGCCGGGGCGCTCGCCCAGCACGGCGACCCCGAGCGCCACCGCCACCACGGGGTTCACGTAGGTGATCACCGACGAGCGCGACGGCCCGGCCTCGGCTATCAGCACGTTGAAGATCACGAACGCGAGCGCCGTGCACAGCAGGCCGAGCACGGCGATCGACTCGAGCGCGCCGGCCGAAGGCACGTGGGCGGGCGCGCTCAGGATCGCCGCGGGCGCCAGCAGCAGCGCCGCGACGCCGAGGCAGGCGCCCATCGTCGCGCGCGGGTCGAACTCGATCAGGTGGCGCTTCAGGAGCAGCGGGCCGATTGCGTAGCCGCCCGCGGCTGCGAGCGCTGCCAGCACCCCGGGAAGCTCGCCGGGCGCTGCGAGACGTCGATCCCCACCAGGGCAACAACACCGGCGAAGCCGACCACGAGGCCGGCGAGCCGCAGGCGCGTCGGCCGCTCGGCCTCCTCGAAGCGAAGCGAGAGCAGCGCGATCAGCAGTGGCACCGCGGCGATCAGGATCGCCGCGGTCGAGGACGGCAGGTGCTGCTCGGAGTAGGCGACAGCGGGGAACGGGATCACGATCTCGGCGACGGCGACCGCCAGCACCCAGCGCATGCGCCCGCGCAGCGCGGCGAGCGATCCGGCGCGCGCCGCCAGCACCAGCAGCACCGCCGCGGCGAGCGTCACGCGCGCCCACGCGACTCCCACGGGCGGGGCCCCGTCGTCGACCGCGATCTTGATGAACAGGTAGGGGACGCCCCAGATCGCCGACATCGCCGCGAACGCGATCCATGCCTTCCTGCTCACCGGCCCACCAATATCAGAGGCGCGCGGCTCCATCGGCGTGCCGCCATAACCTGCGGTGCGTGCAGCCGGAGTCCGAGCACCCGCGCGAGGACCAGATCCTGCTCGGCGAGAACCTCGAGCTGCTGCCGCGCTTCGCGGACGCGAGCTTCCAGCTCATCTACATCGACCCGCCGTTCAACACCGGCCGCATGCAGGAGCGCCGCACGCTGCGCGCCGTCGGGGATCCCGACTGCCGCGCGGGTGGGGTTCCAGGGGCGCCGCTACCGCAGCGAACTGCTCGCGCGCTCGAGCTACCGCGACAGCTTCGACGACTACCTCGCGTTCCTCGCGCCGCGCCTGGAGCAGGCGCACCGGCTGCTGCGCGAGGACGGCACGCTGTACTTCCACATCGACTACCGCGAGGCGCACTACTGCAAGCTGCTGCTCGACGAGGTCTTCGGGCGCGAGTGCTTCCTGAACGAGATCGTGTGGGCCTACGACTACGGCGCCCGCGCGAGGCGGCGCTGGCCGGCCAAGCACGACACGATCCTCGTGTACGTGCGCGACCGCGACCGCTACCACTTCGACTCCGAGGAGGTCGACCGCGAGCCGTACATGGCGCCGGGCCTCGTGACGCCCGAGAAGGCCGCGCGCGGGAAGCTGCCGACCGACGTCTGGTGGCACACGATCGTCCCGACGGCCGGGACCGAGAAGACGGGCTACCCGACGCAGAAGCCCGAGGGCGTCGTGCGGCGCATGGTGGCGGCCTCGACGCGGCGGGGCGACTGGTGCCTGGACTTCTTCGCCGGCTCGGGCACGCTCGGCGCCGTGGCGGCGAAGCTCGGGCGGCGCTACGTGCTGATCGACTCCAACCCCGAGGCGGTGCGCGTCATGCGCGAGCGCCTGTCCGCATGTCGCGCCGAGCTGCGCCAGGCCCGGGCGGGCGCCTAGACTCCCTCGCCCGTGGCCGAGCAGAGCGAGCCCGTCTACCACCTCGAGATCCGGCGCTTCCCGCGCTCGATGACGCGTTTCAACCTCAGTGGCAGCGAGGTCGGCGCGATCGTGATCCCCTGGGTCGAGGATCGAGTGCTCGAACTCGAGGAACAGAAGTGGAGCCCGCACGACGCGACGATCACGATCCTGCTCGGCCCCCCGATCCCGCTGGAGGACCGCACGCTCGGCCGCGGCTGGCCGGCCGCCCAGCGAGAGAGCCAGGACGTCACCGGGCGCGTGCTCGCGGAAGCTCGCGAGGCGGTGGCGGGGCAGGGCGCGAGCGCCGGCTCCTTGCCCGCGGCGGCCGCGCCGGGCGCCGAGGCCGGCGTCGACCAGCTCGCGCTGGGCGTCGAGCTCGGCGCCCTGCTCGGCTCGGACCCGCTGCGGCTACTGGCTGCCTGGCGCGCCGTCGCCGCGCGCACCGGGGGGCTGACGCCGAGCGAGAGCCTCGCGCTCGCCGAACGCGAGCTGCAGGCCCCCGAGGGCGCGCCCTGAGCCGGCCCGCGCGGGCCGCGGTCGGCAGCGCCCGTTGCGCGGAGCGGGATTCGCGCGTGGCCGGCCTGCACCGGCCGGCGTCGCGGAATCGATCATCTAGACTCTGCAGCGCAGTACGTGGTGGGCGTAGCTCAGTTGGTAGAGCTCCTGGTTGTGGTCCAGGCGGTCGTGGGTTCGAGCCCCATCGCTCACCCCTCTGAAAGCCCTGCTGGCGCGGGGCTGTTCCCGCTCAGCGGCGCCCGTCGGAGAGCTGAATCGGGCCGGGTGTGAACGGAAGTGTGAAGATCGCCCATTGGGGCCGAGCTCGGAGGCCCCGGATGGATGGCGCCTGGACCTCCATACCCTCCCGACGCACCCTCCGCAACACTCACGCCGAAAGGAACCGCCGCGGCGCAGGGGGAGAGGAGGGCGCTCGGGAAGGACTACTCCTCATGCCCGTCTGAACGGGGAGTGCTCGGACGGACCTGCGCGTCGCAACCTACCCCTGCGGTCGTCCCGTGAACTCCGTCGTCCACCGCGGATGGCGGCGCGGAAAGAACGTTCGCGTGGCGAGTAGTTTGCCCCGGTGGTACGCTGCGCTCACCGCTCGCCGGAACCTCTCAGGTCGCTCTCTGGCCCCCGTGCGGATCAGCATTCGAGAGCTTCTAGATCGGGGTGGGTCGATGGCCCCAAACGTGCAGTTGGGATGCGAGGCACTGCATCCCGTCCGCTGCTCCGCGACCCTCTGGGGAACCAGTCCCGCCGAGTTGGTCGCGATCGCGATGCAGCACGGTGCGAACGCCCAGAATTCACGCCCGCGTGGTACAGCAGCGATAGGCAGAGGGAGATGATGGCGGCGGCGATTGCGAGCGGCACACGGGACTGACCAGGACGTCCTGCCTCTGGGAAGTCCCGGTGACAGGGCTTCTCGCGGTTCTCGCTCGGCCCCGGCACGATCCCCCGCCGGGGCGCGAGTGCGTTGTCAGGTCCTGCGCTGACCCGGCGCGTTCGACCCTCCGGATGCCGCGCCCGGCGGGGGCAGCCGGCGGGCGCGTGGTTCGAGCAGGGCCCTCAGACGCTCCGCGTTGTGGCCCACGCCCCGCCGCGAGTCGGCGTCCCCTCCCGAGCTGCTCGCCGGCTCCCAGCGGAACGTGAGCAGTGCCACGGCGGCCGCGCCGACACCCCACGCGCCGAGCACGGCCAGGTGCGCCCAGTCGACGCTCGTGTTGCCCGTCACCGGGTTGAACAGCGTCTCGAGGGCGTCGGCGAGCGGCCGCAGCGGCAGCGCGGAGGCGACGTCGCCGAGCACAGGGGGCGCGCCTTCGATCGGTTGGAAGACGTCGGAGATGAAGCACAGCGGCAGCATCGTCCCCCAGGCGATCGGCAGCGCCGCGTCGGCGCTGGGAACCAGCACGGTCACCGCCAGCGCGATCGCGCAGAACGAGAACGCCGCGACGGAGATCATCAACAGGGCGGCGGGGACGGCGCTCCAGATCACCTCGAAGTCGTAGAGCCACGCGCTCACAGCGACGACGAGGATCGAGGCCAGAAGAGCCATCGCGGCTGCCGCGAGGACGCGGCCCGCCATGTAAGCCCATGGCGGCAGGGGGGTCGAGCGGATCCGCTTGAGGATCCCCTGTTCGCGAGCGAGGGTGGTCGAGATGATCACGCCGGCGTAGCAAGCGGCCAGCACGGCGAAGGCGATCATGGCCGGCGCGAAGAACTGCGAGAAGCGGATGTTCCCGCGCTCGGCGAGCCTGTCGTCGTTGCGCAGGAGGTCGACTGCGAGCAGCACGGTCAGCGGCAGGACGACGGTCGCGAACGAGGCCATCGGCGAGCGCACGAGCAGGCGCAGCTGGTAGGCGACCTGTGCGGCCACGAGTCGGAACGCGGGTGGACGACGGCCCCTGGGCGTGGCCGTCTCAGGCAGCGTCTTCATCGGCCTCCTCCACGAGCTGCAGGTAGACGTCCTCGAGCGAGGGGTGATGCACCTCCATCGCTTGCAGCTCGACCTCGCGCTGCACCGCCCAATCGCACAGCTCCAGCAGCGTCCTGGTCGGGTCGGTGGTCCTGATCTCCACCGAGCCGTCGCTCACGACGGCGACTCGCAGCAGGTCCGGCGGCAGCCCGCTCGTCGCGCGCGGGTCCAGGCCGAACGAGACCACCGTCTCGCGGCGGCTGGTGCCGCCCAGCGCGCCGGGGGGCCCCTCTGCGACGATGCGCCCGCCCACGATCACAACCGCGCGGTCGGCCAGCCGGCGAACCTCGTCCATGTAATGGGAGGTGAGGATGATCGTGCGCCCGAGGCTGCGGAGGCCGCCCACCAGGTCCCAGGCGTCGCGCCGGGCCGCCGGGTCGAAGCCGACCGTCGGCTCGTCGAGGAAGATCAGCTCGGGGTCCCCCACGAGCGCCAGCCCCAGGTCGAGGCGACGGCGCTGTCCTCCCGAGAGGCTGCTCACGCGGGCGTCACGCTTGTCCCCGAGCCCGGTCGTCTCGATCACGCCGGCGACCGGGAGCGGATGGGAGTAGCAGCGCGCATACAACGAGAGGACCTCGCGCACGGTCAGCTCGCCGTCGATCCCCGCGTCCTGCAGGACCACTCCGATCCGGTCCCGGAAGGCGCGCCCACCCGTCTGCGGGTCGACTCCGAGGACCGACACCTGGCCCCCGCTGCGACGCCGGTGCCCCTCGAGGATCTCGAGCGTCGTCGTCTTGCCCGCGCCGTTGGGACCGAGCAGCGCGAACACCTCACCCTCCTCGGCTCTGAAGCTGATGCCGCGCACGGCGTCGACGCGGCCGTAGCTCTTGAACAGGTCTGTGACCTCGATCGCGGGCACCGCCCCGAAAGTACCTCGCCCCTCCGCCGCCGCCATCGTGGACGCGCCGCACGCGTTCAGGGACAACTACGGTGCGCCCGGCGCGGGTGCGGCGCCCGCGCCGGCTCCGTTTCCGCCGTGCCGCGCGGATAGCGTGCGGGCCTTGGCAGGCACACCAGGACCGACCGCCTCGCAGCGCCCGCTCGTCGCCCTCTACCTATACCTCGACGATGCCGGGGCGACGACTCCGCCGCACCCGTCCGTGAAGACGAGCGCGCCGGAGCGCTATCTGGAGTGCGCCGTCACGCAGGCCGCCTCGCTGCGGTTGCAGGGCGCGCCGTGCGAGATCGCGCTGGTCACCAACGCTCAGCCGGCGCGCGGAGCGCGCGGTCGCGCCGGGCGCCTCTGGGGCGCGCTGCGCGACCTCGGGGTCGAGCTGCTCGAGGGCTCCGCGCCGCCGGGCGACTCCCTCGCGCCCGCGCGCGAGCGGCTGCTTCGCCGCGCGATCGACGATGCCACCGCCGGACAGGCGTCGACCCGCCGCGTCTGGCTGCCGAACCTCGACAGCGTGTGGGCCGACCCGTCGCGGGCTCTCGCCGCGGAGCTCGGCGACGGGCAGCTCGGCTGCCTGCAGATCGACTACCCGGCCGATTGGCGGATCGGCGGGGACGAGACGGTCGGCGCGAGCCGGACGGACATCGCGCGCACCGTCGCCCGGCTCGGCGACGCCGCGCCCATCCCCGCGTGGGTGGGCGGTGACCTGCTCACCGGGCGCACCGCGGCGCTGCTCGCGGCGGCCGCCGAGTACGACGAGCTCGATGCGCGCCTGCGGGCCGAGGGCCACATCGCAGGCAACGAGCAGCTGCTCACGCTGCTCAGCGCGCTCGGGCGCATCCGCTTTCGCGACCTGGGGAAGCTCGCCGGGCGCGTGCAGACCGGTGCGCGCCACCGCGCGGCGAGCGGCGCCGGCGCGGCGCAGCTCGCGATCTGGCATCTGCCGGCCGAGAAGGGGCTGTCGCTGCGGCGCGCCGCCCGGACCGTGGCACGCGGCGGCTCCTCGCGCCTCGTCGCCGACCTGGGCGCGCCCCCGCGCGCCGCGCGGCGCTTCAACGTCGGGCGCGCGCGGCGCGCACGCCAGCTGCGAGACGACGCCTGGGTGGGGGGAAAGCGCCTTGCGGAGGCGCTCGGGCGGGGGTGACACGGCGCCCGCCCGCGGATAGGGTCCCCGCCGTGGGGGCCGTCCTGCATCATCCGGAGGATCTGACGGCCGAGTGGCTGAGCGAGGCGCTCGGCTGCGGCCCGATCGCCGGCTTCGAGGTCGAGCCGATCGGGACGGGGCAGATGAGCGAGAGCCGCCGCGTCCGGATCACCTACCCGGACGGTCCCGACGGCGGGCCGCTCAGCGTCGTGCTGAAGACCGCCTCCGACGACGAGGGCAGTCGCGCCGCAGGCGCCGGGCTCGGCGTCTACGAGCGCGAGGTCCGCTTCTACCAGGAGCTCGCACCTCGCATCGGCGGCCCGCTGGCCGAGTGCCACCTCGCGGACATCGACGGCGAGGCGTGGTTCACGCTGCTGCTCGAGGACGTCGCGCCCGCCGAGCAGGGCGACCAGATCGCCGGCTGCTCGGTCGAGCACGCGCGCCTGGCGATGCACGAGCTCGCGCGCCTTCACGCGCCGGTGTTCGGCGACCCGCAGCTCGGGGCGACGCCGTGGCTGAACCAGGGCAACGTGCTCAACCAGGCGCTGCTCACGCAGCTGCTGCCGGCGTTCCTGGAGCGCTACGGCGAGCGCGTCTCCGGAGCACCTCGAGGTCTGCGAGCGCTTCGTCGCGAGCCTCGACGGCTGGGCCGCCGACCGCCGCCCGCCGCTCGGCCTCGTGCACGGCGACTACCGCCTCGACAACATGCTGTTCGGCGCCGAGCGGGCGCCGCGGCGCTTCGTGGTCGTCGACTGGCAGACCGTCGGCTGGGGTCCCGCGATGACCGACGCTCGCGTACTTCCTCGGCGGCTCGCTGCGCTCCGAGGATCGCCGTGCGCACGAGCAGGAGCTCGTGCGCGAGTACTACGACGCGCTGCACGCGCACGGCGTGCGCGGCTTTGACTGGGGGATCGTGCTGGGAGCGACTACCGCCGCGCGGTGTTCCTCGGGATCCTGATGACGGTCGCCCCGGCGATGCTGGTGCAACGCACCGAGCGCGGCGACGAGATGTTCCTGACGACGTTCGCGCGCTACGCGCAGCAGGTGCTCGACCTCGACTCGCTCGAGCTGCTGCCCGAGCCGGGGTCCGGACGGCCGCCGGCGCTGCGGCCCGAGCCCGTCGACGAGGGGCGCCACGCGCCCGGGCCCGAGGAGCTGTGGAACGAGAGCTGGTACTTCGACCTCGTCAGCGACGACGCGCAGACCGGCCTGTACACGCGGCTCGGCCTGTACCCGAACCTAGGCGTCTCCTGGGTGACGGCGTTCGTGTGCGGCCCCGAGCGCGCGACCGTCGCCGTGGTGGACTTCGAGGCCCCGCTGCCCGAAGGCGAGCGGCTCGACCTCGATCGCGAGGGGCTGCGCGTCGAGCACGCGTGCGAAGAGCCGCTGCAGCGCTTCCGCGTGCGCCTTTCGGCTCGCGGCGAGCGCTTCGCCGACCCCGCGGCGCTGCTGCGCGGCGAGCGCGGCGAGCCTGTCGAGGTGGAGTTCGACCTGGTCTGGGAGACGCTCGGCGACCCCTACGCCTACCGCGTGGCCACGCGCTATGAGATCCCGTGCCGAGTGCACGGCAGCGTCGCGATCGACGGGCAGGCGATCGAGCTGGCCGGGCTCGGTCAGCGCGACCACTCGTGGGGCCCGCGCGACTGGTGGTCGGCCGAGTGGATGTGGTCGGCCGGGCACCTCGAGGACGGCACGCGCCTGCACGGGGTCGAGTTCCGCGTCCCGGGTGCTCCGCCGCTCGGGGTCGGCTACCTGCAGCCTCCGGAGGGCGGCGTGCAGGAGCTCGACTCGCGTCACCGCCTCGGAGGACGTCGCCGGGGACGGCCTGATCACGAGCGCGCGGATCGGCTACGGCGAGCTCGCCGTCGAGGTGCAGCCGCTCGCGTTCGGGCCGCTGCGGCTGGAGGCCCCCGACGGCCGCATCTCGCAGTTCCCGCGCGCGATGTGCCGGCTGCACGCCCGACGACGGCCGCACGGGGGTCGGCTGGGTCGAGTGGAACCGCAACGCGTCGCTCGCCTGAGCGGCGCCCTTGCGCAGCCGCCTGCGCCCCATTAACTTGCAGGGTCGCCGCGGGGCGCGGCAGGATCACGACGACAGGGAGGCCGGGGGCGTGAGAGGGGCAGGCAGGATCGTGGCTGCGGTGCTGGGCGCATGCTTCGCGCTGAGCGGAACGCTCGCATTGTCTGCACCCGCGTCGGCGGAATCGAGCGTCACGACCGCCTCCTACAACAACCTGCGCGACAACTGGGACCCGGCCGAGCCTGCGCTCAGCCCGTCGGCGGTGCAGTCGGCAAGCTTCAGCGAAGCTGTTCTCGACCAAAGTCGAAGGGGCCGTGTACGCGCAGCCGCTCGTGTTCGACAACACGGTGATCGTCACGACCGAGAAGGCCGACGCGTACGGCCTCGACCCGGCCACCGGGGCGATCCGCTGGCAGCGCACCTTCGGCAAGCCGTTCAAGGCCGCGACGATCGGGTGCTCGGACCTGAAGCCCGACATCGGTTCGACCTCGACGCCGGTGATCGACTCCGAAACCGGCACCGTCTACATGACGACGCGCCTGCAGGTCGGGCGCGGGATCGCCGGCGCGCACTGGTACCTGCAGGCGCTGTCGGCGAGCACCGGGGAAGAGCGACCGGGCTTCCCGGTGCCGATCACGGGCACGCCGTACAACACGCCCGGTGTGCCGTTCAACGAAAGCTTCCAGGCGCAGCGGCCCGGCCTGCTGCTGCTCGGCGGGGTCGTGTACGTCGCGTTCGCCTCCAACTGCGACATCACCCCCTACCGGGGGATCGTGGTCGGCTTCGACAAGAGCAGCGGCGCGGTGACGACCATGTGGAGCGACGAGTCCGGCGTCGGGACGGACGAAAGCTCGCAGGCGGGCATCTGGCAGAGCGGAGGCGGCCTCGTGTCCGACATCCCCGGCCGCATCATCCTGGCGACCGGCAACGGCGTCTCGCCGCAGCCCGCGGCGGGCAGCTCGCCGCCGCCGACGCTGTCGGAGTCGGTCCTCGGCCTGACCGTCGGCGCGGGCGGGAAGATCTCGCCGAGCCAGTTCTTCGCGCCGAGCGACGCGCCGACCCTCGACCAGAACGACGAGGACCTCGGCTCCGGCGGGCCGATCGGCCCTGCCGACCGAATACTTCGGGACCAAAGCCCACCCGCACCTGGTCGTCGAGACGGGCAAGGACGGGCGCATCTTCCTGATCGACGCCGACCACATGGGCGGCTACCGGCAGGGCCCCGGGGAAGGGGATGCGGTGCTGCAGACGCTCGGGCCGTTCGACGGGACGTGGGGGCACCCCGCCGCCTACGGCGGCCAGGGCGGCTGGGTCTACGTCCTGGAGAGCGCGGGCGGCGGGCCGCTGCGCGCGCTCAGCTACGGCCTCGGCGGCGAAGGCGCACCGCAGCTCGCAAACGCCGCCACGAGCGCCGAAACCTTCGGCTACACCTCCGGCTCGCCGCTCGTCACGAGCAACGGGACGACCGCCGGCAGCGCGGTCGTGTGGGTCGAGTACGCGAACGGCCCCAACGGCGGCGCGGCCCAGCTGCGCGCGTACGCCGCAACGCCCTCCGAAGGCGTGCTGCCGCTGCTGTGGTCCGGGAAGATCGGCAAAGCCTCCAAGTTCGCGGTTCCGACCGCCTACGAAGGACGCGTCTACGTCGGCACCCGCGGCGGGCAGCTGATCGCGTTCGGCTCATCCGCCAACTCGCCCGTGCAGGCCTCGGGGCTCGAACTGGGCTCGGTCGAAGTCGGCCGGTCGAGGACCGTCACGATCCCCGTCAGCGTCAGGCGCGAGCTGACGCTCACCGGCCCGTTCAGCACCAGCGGCGTCGAACAGGCGCCCCCGCCGGCGCACGTCGCGAAGGCCGGCGGGCACACCGCCGGACCCGGCGTGATCAAGCCGTCGGGCACCGGGCCGCTCTCGAGTGGCGTGATCGCGATCGAACAGCCGCCGCTCGGCCGGGCCGTGCCGGCCGGCTCGACGATCCCCGTGCGCGTGCGCTTCACGCCACGGCACGCCGGCGCCGTCGTGGCGAGCCTGCAGATCGTCACGAGCGCCGGCACCCGGGAGGTCGCGATCTCAGGCTACGGCTCGGCGCCGGGGCTGCTGCTCTCGGCGCCGAAGCTTGCCCTTCGGGACGATCCAGACCGGAGCAGGCGGCAAGCAGGAGAGCTTCACGTTCTCGAACTCCTGGGACCGGCCCGAGCGGCTGCTCGCGGTGCACGTGCCCGGTGGCGCGTTCAGCGTGAGCGGGCTGCCGCAGCCCGGCACCGTGCTCGCGCCGCACGTGGGCTTCACCGCCTCGCTGCTGTTCGATCCGCGCGGGCCGGCTCCGACGGCGGGCGGATCGTGATCGTGACCGATCACGGAACGGCCACGATCGCCGTCTCGGGCCGCGCGCTGACCGGTCGCGCTCTGCTCGCGGTCAGCTCGCGGCGGATCGACTTCGGGCAGGTGAAGGTCGGGCGCACGCAGCGTCGTCACGCTGAAGGTCGCAAACCAGGGCACGATCCCGCTCGACGATCACGCGCGCGATCGCCCCGCTGGAACCGTTCTCGGCGCCGACGCCGCTGCCCGAGGGCATCAGCCTCGACCGCCACTCCTATGTGCGTCTGCGGATCGCCTTCACGCCCACCTCGCGCGGGACGGTGTCGGGCCGCTACCTGATCCGGGGCACCGACGGGCGGGGCCCGGCCGTGGTGGAGCTCAGCGGCACCGGCACCTAGCCCGCCGAGGTCTGCGCGAACAGCAGCCGGCGCGCTCCCGGCGCGCCCGTGAAGACGTGCGCGTAGCGCACCGGGCCGGCCAGCTCGCCGATCACGACCCCGCCCTCGGCGCCCGCGCGCACAAGCGGCTCGCGAGCGCCGGGGTCGGCCGGCCCCGTACGCCCTGCGCGGACCGCCTCGAGCAGCCCGTCGCGGTCGAGCGGCGCCTGCGAGCCGGCCGCCAGCGCGACGAAGTCCTCGGCCAGCAGCCGCTCGAGCGCCTCGCAGTCGCCGTCGCGCAGCGCGCGCAGGTAACGCTCGTCGAGCTCGAGCAGCTCGCCGCGCAGGTCGTCCTCGGCGCCTGAGCGCTCGCCCTCGGTGCGCGTACGCTCGACGTGCGCGGCGAGCGCGGCGAGCACCTCGGCGATCTCGCTGCGCGGGCGGCCGGGGGACACGAGACCGTCCTCGCCGATCGAGGCGCGCGGGACGCGGATGTTGCGCGTGGCGCCCTCGACCAGCTCCGCGCCCGCGTAGCCGAGCACCCTGCTGAGCGACTCGTAGGCGCCCGCGCCGGCCTCCTCCTGCGGGCGGCTCGTGGCGTTGATCCAGCCGACCGGCTTGCCGTAGAGCTCGCCGCCGCCGATCGTCCAGTCGAGCAGGTTCTTGAAGGTGCCCGGCAGCCCGCCGGCGTACTCGGGCGTGCCGAGCAGCACCGCGTCGGCGCTCCGCAGGAGCTCGCGCAGCTCGGCGACCGGCGCGGGCGGGACGCCGAGGTCGTCGTCGGGGTTGAAGTGCGGCAGCTCGGCGGCGCGCTCGTAGAGGAGCGCGTGCACGCCGGGCACCTCGAGGCGCGCGGCGGTCTGCAGCACCGCCGTGTTGACCGAGCCGCGGCGCAGGCTGCCGGAGATCATCAGTATCTCTGTGGCCACCCGGCCCAAGCTACCAAGCGGCCGCGGAGGGCCTGCGGTCGGAGAGGATGTGCGAGTGCCGCCGCCCGACGTCCACGAGCTGGCTCCCGGGCTGCTCCGCTGGAGCGCCCCGCACCCGGACTGGGAGCCCGGGGCGGCGCCGGGCTCGCCCGATGACTGGGACGAGCTCGTCGGCTCGGTCATGTATGAGCTGGAGGACGTGGTGGCGCTGTTCGACCCGCTGCTGCCCGCGCGCGGGCGCGAGGACTTCCTCGCCTGGCTCGACGAGGCGATCGCGGGGCGGCCGGTGAGCATCCTCACGACGATCCACTGGCACCGGCGCGATCGCGAGGAGCTGGCCGAGCGCTACCGCGGGCGCTCCGCGCGCGCCTGGAACGCGATCCCGTCCGGTGTGGAGTCAAAGCCGCTTCGCGGCGCGGGCGAGACGGACTACTGGCTGCCGGCCGCGCGGGCGATCGTTTTCGGCGACCGCCTGATCGGAGCGGACGGTGCGGTCGAGCTGTGCCCGGAGAGCTGGCTGGGCCGCGAGCGCGTCGACCGCGCCGGGCTCGCGCGGCTGATGCGCCCGCTGATCGATCTGCCGGTGGAGCGGCTGCTCGTGTCCCACGGGGAGCCGGTGCTGCGGGATGGCCGCGCAGCGCTCGCGCGCGCGATCCGTGCGGCCGGGGGCGGCTGAGGAGCCTCAGCGCTCGATCACGAGCTTCGTCCAGTCGGCCTCGGCAGCGCGGCGGGCGCCTCGTCCCACCGGACCATGCGGCTCGTGACCCGCTCGGGATGCAGCGCGCCCGAGGCGGCGAGCTCGAGCACGTGCGGCATCGCCTCGCGCGCGTTCGCGCGGCCGGTCCGAACGTGATGCCCTTCGTGTACATCTCGAGCAGCGGCAGCGAGGGCTGCTCGCCGAAGTAGATCGCGCTGCTCGTGCAGATGCCGTCGGGCGCGGTCGAGCGCAGCGCGAGCGCGAGGCCGTCGGGGTCGGCGCTGGCGTCGACCGTGATCGGGAACGGGCCGAGCCGCTTGCGGCGTCTGCGCCATCGTCTGCGCACCGAGCGCCTCCGCGGTCGCACGGCGGTCCTCTCGGCATCGACGTAGAGCGACCCACTCCGCCCCGAGCGCCGCGCGAGCCCCGCGGCGTAGAGGCCGATCGAGCCCGGCGGCGGCGCCGCCGACGACCAGCACGGGCGCCGCCCGGGCTCGCGCTCGAGCCCCGGCGCCACGGCGCGCCACGCGTCGGCGATGTTGTCCGAGGCGCTCGCGACGCTCGCCGGCGCGAGGCCGTCCGGCAGCGGCACGAGCATGTGCTCGGCGTAGGGCACGCAGACGAGGTCCGACAGGAAGCCGCCCCACTGCTCGACCGCCGGGCCGAACCCGTAGGTCGACATGAACGGCACCTCCGCGCAGTTCCAGGAGCGCCCGCGCCGGCACGGCGCGCACTCGCCGCAGGAGATCTGGAACGGGACGCTCACGAGCTGGCCGGGCTCGAGGCGCGCCGGCCGCGTCGCCGAGCTCGACCACCTCGGCGACGCACTCGTGGCCGATCGCGAACGGCGGCGGGAACGGCGAGCTGCCTGTCGACGATCAGCGCGTCGAGGTCGCACGTCGCGACGGCCAGCGGCCGCACGAGCGCCGCCGCGTCGGAGTCGAGCGCGCGGCTCGGGCACCTCGCGCCACTGGAGGCCCCGGGGGCCGTGTAGGTCAGCTGCTGCATCGTGGGCTCCTCGCTGTCGTTTCAGGTAGACCGGTCGATATATAACGGGATGCGACCGAGCGCGAGCCCAGACCCCGGCTCGACCCTCGCGGCGAGGCATTCGCATCGCTGCGACCGGCGCGAGCCTGCTGCGCCGCCAGGGCTACGCGGCGACCGGGCTGAGCGAGATCGTGCGCGCCAGCGGCGCACCGCGGGGCTCGCTGTACTTCCACTTCCCCGGCGGCAAGCAGGAGCTGGCGCTGGCGGCGATGGCGCAGAGCGGCGAGCAGCTGCGCGGCGCGATCGCGAGCGACCGTCGAGCTCGCCGCGAGCGACCCGCGCGGCGGTGGCGCGCCTGATCGACGCGCTCGCCGCGGGGCTCGAGGCCTCCGGCTACGCGACGGCTGCCCGATCGCGACGGTCACGCTCGAGGCGGCGTCGAGTCCGAGACGATCCGCGAGCGTGCCGATGCAGGTCTTCGCCTCCTGGCTTGAGGAGCTCGAAGCGCGGCCTGCGCCGGGACGGCCTCGGGGATGCGCAGGCGCGGCGGCGCGCCCTGCTCGTGCTCGCCTCGATCGAGGGCGCGCTGATCCTGGCCCGCGCGCGCGGTGACGTCGAGCCGCTGCTGGCGGTCCGCGACGAGCTGCTCGAGCTGTGGCGCTAGCGCTTTTCGCGCGCGCGCGAAGCGGGTAGTCCGCACAGCGATCGCCCACGACCGGGAGGTGCCTGGTGCCACCACGCGGAGTCACGAAACAGAGCAGGCGCGGACGCCAGTACGACCACATCAAGGAGTCCGCGAAAGAACGCGGTGCCTCGACCGAGCGCGCCGAGGAGATCGCGGCTCGGACCGTCAACAAGGAACGCGCCCGCAGCGGCGAATCCCGCTCGAGCTCGCCCAGCTCGAGGAGGGGCAGCTCGGCGAGCAGCCGTGGCGGCAAACGCAGCGGCAAACCGGGCCCGCGGGGCCGAACGCGCGAACAGCTCTACAACGAGGCCCGCAGCATGGGCATCGAGGGGCGCTCGCGCATGACCAAGGGCGAGCTGCAGCGCGCCGTCGACGCGCGCGGGCGCTGAGGGCGCAGAGCACCCGCTCGAGTCGCGGGTCGGGCCGCCGCGCGCGGCCCGCGTTCGCGCACCGAGATGCTGGGCGGTGATCTGTTCCGGGCCTCCACGGCCGCGGCGGCAGATCGGGCGCCGGCGCGGGCGGCACCGGCTCCGGACCCGGAACGGGCGGGGCCGGGTCGGGGGTCGGCGGCGCCGGCGGGCCCGGAGACGGCCCCGGCCCCGGCGGGGCGGGGTCGGGGCCAGGGGCCGGTGGAGCGGGTGCGGGTGCTGCGCCCGCGGGGCGCGGCACCCGCGGGCGTGCAGGCGCTATGCAGGCAGGACTCCCTGGCGGCCGGCGGGGGCGCACACCATCTGGCTACCCGAGTGCGGTTCGCGCAAACGCTTGGCGCCGGGCGCGACCGGGTAGCTCCGGGACGTGGCCGAGCAGCAGCCTGCCGAGGACGGGCCCCGCATCGAATGGGAGACCGCGAGCGTCAGCGACGGCCGCCTGCAGGTGGAGGTCGCGGGCGAGCTCCCGAAGCACTGGCGTGCCCGCTTCGAGCAGGTTCTCGAGCGCCTTCAGCGCGCCTCCCACGGCGAGGAGCGCTGGGGCGAGGTACGGATGCGCAAAGGGGAGATCCGGGTCGCCGATGTGGCTGAGGGCGGCGAGGGCGATCTGCGCCACCTGCTCGAGAGCGTCGTGCTCGAGGTAGGGGCGGGTGATGACCGCGACGCCGCGCCGGAGAGCACGAAGAGCCCCGATCAGGAGCGAGACGAGCGCCTGACGAGCGCGTTCCGCGCTTTCGGCGCGGACGGCTGAGGCGAGCCCCCGGGCGCGGGTATTGCCCGGCCGGGGGGCGCTCGAGCCCCGGCGCGCGGGTCGCCTACGCCGTGATCGGCACGTGGCCGGGTTGTGCCGCGACGCGCGCGAGCCAGGCTGCGATCGCCGGGTAGGCCGACATCTCGAAGCCGGCCTCGTGGGCGACGTGCGTGTATGCGTACAGCGCGATGTCGGCCACCGTGTAGCGCTCGCCGACGAGGTACTCGCGCGTCTGGAGGTGGCGCTCCATCGCGGCCAGCGCCACGTGGCCGGTCCGCCTGCGCGACTCGATCTCCGCGGCCGGCGGAGGGTCGGCGGCGAACAGCTCCCAGAACCGCACCACCGCGATGTAGGGCTCGTGGCTGTACTGCTCGAAGAACAGCCACTGCAGGACGCGCGCGCGTTCGAGCCGCTCGGCCGGAAGCATCGGCGTGCCCTCGGCGAGGTAGCAGATGATCGCGTTCGACTCGGCCAGCGGCTCGCCGTCGTCGAGCACCAGCGTCGGCACCCGCAGCGCCGGGTTCAGCCCGCCGAGCAGCTCCTCGCGACCGGAGCGGTCGACGACGTCCATCTCGCGGCGCTCGAACGCGATCCCCTGCTGCGAGAGCAGCAGGCGGACCTTGTAGCAGTTGCCCGACACGGCCGAGTCGTAGAGCAGCACGCGCGGATCGTGCCACCTCGGGGGCGCCGGCGCACGGCCGATCCCGCTCAGGCGCGCGAGGCGCTGCCCGTCCGCGGGCGCCGCTGCGCGCGTGGCCGGACGGGCGGGCTGGAAGCCCGGCAGCTCGAGCTCGATCTTCGCGCCGCCCGCGGCGCTCGCCGTCGCGCGCACGAGGCCGCCGTGGGCCTCGGCGATCGCTTTGACGATCGCGAGCCCGAGGCCGGTCCCGCCCGAGGCGCGGTCGCGGGCCGCGTCGGTGCGGTGGAAGCGCTCGAACACGAGCTCGCGCTGGTCCTCGGGGATCCCGGGGCCGTCGTCCTGGACGACGAAGCGGATCCGGTCTGGCGCGGCGCGCTCGACGTGCATGAGCACGCGTCCCTCCTGCGGCGCCGTGTGCTCGATCGCGTTGCGGACGAGGTTGCGCAGCGCCTGGGCGAGCCGGTCGGGATCGGCATGCAGCGTGCCGGCCGGCACCGGTCCGAGTTCGAAGCGGCGCGCCTGGTCGATCAGCGAGAAGCTGCTCCACAGCTCGCCGACGAACGGCTCGAGCTCGATCGGCTCGACGCGCAGGAACGCGGTCTGCTCGCTGCGCGAGCAGCAGCAGGTCGTCGACCAGCCGCGTGATGCGAGCGATCTCCGACTGCACGAGCTCCTCGACGCGGCGGATCTCGGCGGCCGGCGGATGCTCCTGGGCAGCGAGCACTTCGAGCTGCCCCTGGATCACGGTCAGCGGCGTGCGCAGCTCGTGCGAGGCGTCGGCCACGAACGCCCGCTGGCCGGCGAACGCGTCGGCGAGCCGGTCGAGCATGTGGTTGAAGGAGTCGGCGAGCACCCGCATCTCGCGCGCCGCGCCTGGCAGCTCGTGGATGCGCGGGTGCAGGTCCCCGCCGTCGACCTGGGCCGCGACCGCTGCCATGCGCCGCAGCGGGTTCGAGAGCCGCGTGCCGATCAGCAGCGCCGCGAGCAGCGCCCCCGCGAGCGCCAGGATGCCGGCCAGGATGAACGCGCGCCCGACACCCTCTTGCGCGCGCGAGACGCTCGCCAGCGGCTCGCCGACGCCCGCCACGGCGGACCCGGCGCCCGCCACCGGCGTGTGGCGCACGAGCAGCCGCAGATCGCCGACGTCAGGGAGGCGGGCGGTCGAGTAGCCGCTCTTGGAGCTGAGCAGCTGCCCAGCGATCGCGTTCTCCTTCGATTGCTGGGTCGGTGACTCGCCGTCGTCGGGCGCCTGCGGCCGGAACAGCTCCGGGTTGTTGGAGACCGTTCCAGCGCCGGGCACCGTCACGAACAGCAGCGTCGAGGTCGCGCTGAACGGCTGCGAGCGGATGTACGCCGCGGCCGCCGCCCGGAGCTGCGCCGGGGTTCGCGCTCCGGAGGCCACGAGCGCGCGCGCGAGCTCCTGCGAGTCGCCGCTGACCTCGCTGTCGATCTGGCGCCGCAGCTGGGTCGCGGTGCCGTGGTAGACCGCGAAGAACGTGATCGCCGAGGAGGCGAGCACGACCACCGCCACCCACGCCGCCAGGCGCCATCGCAGCTCGAGCGGGCGCAGTCTCCTAAGCGCCCGCACGGCCGAAGCGGTAGCCGACCGAGCGCACTGTCTGGATCGGCGCCGGGTCCTCGTCGCGGCGCAGCTTGCGTCGCAGGTAGCCGATGTAGACGTCGACGATGTTGGTGGCCGGATCGTGCTGGTAGCCCCAGACGGCGCTCAGGATCTCCTCGCGGCTGACCACCCGCCCGGCGTTGCGCATCAGGTGCACGAGCAGCTCGAACTCAGTGGTCGAGAGGGTCACCGGCACACCCGCGCGGCGCACCTTGCGCGAGAGCAGGTCGACTTCGACGTCCTCGCCTTCCAGACGGGTGGTCGCGCCGAGCGAGGCGGTGCGGAGCTGGGCCCGGATCCGGGCCGCGAGCTCGGCGAGCGAGAACGGCTTGACGAGGTAGTCGACCGCCCCGGCGTCGAGGCCCGCCACGCGATCCTCGACCTCGCCCTTGGCGGTCAGCACGATGACCGGAACCTCCGGCTTGGCGGCGCGAAGCGTCGTGAGGATCTCCATCCCGCTGCGCCCCGGGAGCATCAGGTCGAGGACTACGACGTCGACGCTGTCCGACAGCGCGCGCGCCTCGCCGCTGCGGCCGTCGGTCTCGGCGCTGACACGAAATCCCTGCGCCTCCAGCCCGCGGCGGACGAAGTCGACGATCCCCGGTTCGTCCTCGATCACCAAAATCTGCGGCCCACCCGCCCCCTGCGCCGCCTGCGCGGCGGGCGGTGCGTGCTGCTGCTCGCTGCGCTGCCCTGCATGGCTCATCGAGGTCAGCATAAGGGCCGATCGGGACCGGCCCGGCGGGTGGGCGGTCTCCAAGAGCCTTCTCATGTGACGGTTATGGACGTCTTAGCCGCCCTGCCGAGACTGATCTATGCCGAGATGACGAGCACGCGAGTCCCCCAGCCCGCGCCCGGCCGCTCCACGTGGGGCGAGCCCACCGCAGCCGAGGCCGAGCGCCCGCTCGCAGCCTCGTCTGCTCGCGCCGGCCTGACGGCCGGAGGCACCGACGGCAACGAGCGGCTCACGGTCCAGACGGGCGCGCTGCTGTTCGTGCTGCTGGCCGTGCTCGGGATCACGATCGTGCGCATCGGGCAGCTCACGTGGCTGCACCTGTTCCTCGGCCTGCTGCTGATCGGCCCGGTCGTGCTGAAGCTTGCGAGCACCGGCTACCGCTTCGCCCGCTACTACACCTCCGACCCGCCCTACCGGCGCAAGGGCCCGCCGCTGCTCGCGCTCCGCGTGCTCGGGCCGGTGCTCGTGGTGTGCACCGTGGGCGTGTTCGCCACCGGGGTCGTGCTGCTCGCCCTCGGGCCGAGCTCGCGCCAGCCGACGCTGCTGCTTCACAAGGTCTTCTTCTTCGGCTGGCTCGCGGTGACCGCGCTGCACGTGCTCGGCCACCTCTCCGAGGTGGAACGCGGCCTGCTCGGCCCGCGCCGGGTGCGGGCCGAAGTGCTCGCGGCCGCCGGTGACGGGCGCGCGGCCCGATCGCGCCGGCCCCGCACGCTCGCCGGGCTCACGCTGGCCCCGCGCGAGCCGGGCAGCGCGGGTCGCGCGCTCGCGATCGCGCTCTCGATCGCCGCCGGACTCGCGCTCGCGCTCGCGCTGATCCCGCACTTCGGCGTGTGGGTGCACTACCACCACTTCCACGATCACTAGGACTCGAGAGCCGTGAAGATCATCCACCGCAACGACGCGATTCACACGAGCGACACGCGCGACGCCGCACTCGGCCGCCTCGGCCGCGCCAACCGCTGGCTGATCGCCGGCAGCGTCCTCTTGACCGGCCTGCTCACCGACGTCGCCGCCAACGCCTTCAAAGGCCACACCCAGCGCCAGAGCAGCCGCTCCCAGCCGCGCTCGTCCACGAAATCGCTGCAGCCGCCGGCGCAGGCGCCGACAACCACCGAAACCACTCCGGCGACGCCCCAGACCACCCCGAGCGAAACGAGCGCGCCGAGCGGCGAAGCGGCTCAGGCGCCCGAATCGACGCCGCCGAGCCAGGAAGCCGCGCCGGAAGCGCGTACCGAAACGCCGGCCGCGCCCGAAACGCACGAATCGGCGCCCGCCCCCGAAACGCACGAATCGGCGCCCGCCCCCGCGGAACCCTCCGAACCGGTCGTCTCGGGCGGCTCCTGAGCGGGCCGCTCGCGCCGCTCAGCGCGAGAAGACCGCGAAGAAGTCGCGGTCGTCGGGGCTCAGGTAGCGGCGTGGCGGGCCGTTCCATTTCCGCCAGCAGCTTCCCGGGCCGCAGCGCTCCCGGCGCCGCGTAGGTGTTGAAGCTCGATCCAGTAGGAGTTGATGTCGAGCTCCATCGCGCGCACGGCGCCCGGCGTGCATGGAGGATCTGCGCGAGGCTGCCGACGGTCTGGTAGTTGGCCGCCGCGTAGATGCAGGTTGCCGTGCGCGTCGATGCCGATCCCGGAGCGCCAGACCTGCATCGCGTTGCCGAGCGTCGCGCCCCATTCGGGGCTGTCGTTCAGACTTGGGCTCAGGCTGTCCGTCGTCGACGATCAGCGGCAGGTTCTGGCGCGCGAACACGACGACGGCCGGGACGCGTCGGGCCGCCGTGCCAGGAGATCACGTCGTAGCGGCCGTCTGCGTAGCGCACGAACGTGGCCTGGCCGTCGCGCATCGGCGCGTAGGTGTGCCCGTGCGCGCCCAGCCGCCGCCGGCGTCGGCCGAGCTTGAAGCCGCTGTTGAAGGTCGCGAGCAGGTGCGTGCGCAGGCGACGCCGGCACCTCCATCGGCCCGCGCGTGGGAAGTTCCACCGAGGGCTCGAGCCGGCCGGGGTAGAGGGAGATCGTGGTCTCGCGAGGTGTTGATCCAGGCGACGCCGGCGACCAGGCGCGGGTATTCGGCGGGGTCGCTGCGGAACGTGCGTCACGAGCAGCGGCGGGTCGCTGCGGCTCTCGCCGGGCATGCGTCGGGCTCCATATGCCCTCGCCGGGCAGCGCCGGCGGGTCAGCGGCGCGATCGCCTGCGGGCCGGTCGACGATCGCGGCCGCCGCCTGCGCCGCGGCCGCGCCGCAGGCCCGTGCGCGGCAGCGCGCGCAGCGCCGGCCCGCCCTTGGCCGGAGCGGTCAGCGAGTAGTAGATGGACTCGACCTTGGCGACCAGGCCGGCCGCGCCGTGATCGCGCAGCCACTCGACCGAGCGGATCCCGAAGTTCGAGTTCGACGGTTCGAGTCATCGCCTCGACGATAGGAGACGCGCGCCGGGCAGCAGCGCGACGAGCGCTGCGACGCACGAGCACGCGCCGCACACGACGTGCCGGCGGCGCGGCGTGCCGCGCACCGGGGAGCGCTGCGGTATCCGGGCTCCCGCGATCCCGGTTCCAGGCCGCGGCGAACTCCATCGTGCCCATCGCTAGGCGAGCGCGAGCAACCGCCGTACCGGCGGGCGCGTGCTAAGAGCATTTTCACCCGATCCACACTATGTGCTGAGCTAGTTCTAGTCCCATGTCTCGCGTCGTGCATTCATCACCGAGCCAGCTCCGCCGGCCCCTGCGCCGGTCGGCGAAGGGGCACCGGTCGCACGCGGTAACCCGCCGCGTCGGTGCCGGCGACCGACGCGGCGCCCTCGCGCGGGCGCGTGCGCGCGCTCGTGCGTCGCGTGCCGTCCGCGGCAGTGGACCAAGAACGTGCTCGTGCTCGCGGCGCCCGGCGCCGCCGGCGTCCTCACGCACCCCGAGTCGCCCGGCAAGGTCGCGTTGACGTTCGTGGGCTTCTGCGTGCTGGCGAGCGCCACCTACCTGCTCAACGACGTCCACGACCGCGCAGAGGACCGCGCGCACCCGCGCAAGCGCCTGCGCCCGATCGCAGCCGGGGCGGTGACCGTGCCGGCGGCGGTCGCGCTGGCCATCGCGCTGATGGCGGCGGGCCTCGGGCTGCTTCGCGGCGGTGCGACCGCTGCTGGCTCGCCGTCGGCGGCGGCTACCTCGCGCTGACGGGCGTGCTACACGCTCTGGTGGCGCAGCGTGGCCGTCGCCGACATCGCCTGCGTCGCCGGCGGCTTCGTGCTGCGCGCGCTCGCCGGCGGCGTCGCGACCGACGTGCCGGTGTCGCGCTGGTTCTTGCTCGTGACCTCCTTCGGCGCGCTGTTCCTGGTGGCGGGCAAGCGCTACGCCGAGCTGCGCGGCGCGCGAGCACGTCGCCACGCGCGCGGCGCTGCGGCGCCTACTCGCGAGCACTACCTGCGCTTCGTGCTGCGCTCGCGGCGGCGGTCACGACGACCGCGTACTGCCTGTGGGCGTTCCAGCGATCGCACCACGACACGCTCTCGTGGTACGAGCTGACCGTGATCCCGTTCGTGCTGTGGCTGCTTCGCTACGCGCTGCTGCTCGACGGCGGCGACGGCGAGGCGCCCGAGGAGCACGGTCCTCCGCGACTCGTTCCTGCTGACGATGAGCGCCGCCTGGCTGGCGCTGTTCGTCGGCGGGGTCTATGTCGTCGGCTGAGCGCCCCCCCGACGCGCCGGCGCCGCGCGCTGCGGCAGCCCGCCGCCGTGCCGCTGAGCGGCTGGGGGCCGGGACCGCGTCCCGCGCGCGCCGGGTCGTGCGCCCGCGCGCGCCGCGCGAGGTCGCCGAGCTGCTGGCCGGCGCACGCGGCTGCCGGCCCGCGGCGTGATCGCGCGCGGCGCCGGGCGCAGCTACGGCGACGCCGCGCAGAACGACGGCGGCATCGTGCTCGACATGCGCGGGCTGCGCCGGCGTGCGCGAGCTCGACCCGAGCGGGCGCGAGGTCGCGCGCGTGGGCGCGGGGCCGACGCTTGCGCGAGCTGCTGCTCGTGCCTCGCCGGCGCGGGGCTGACGCTGCCGGTCGTCCCGGGCACCCGCCACCTCACCGTCGGTGGCGCGATCGCGGGCGACGTCCACGGCAAGAACCACCCGCGCGACGGGAGCTTCGGCGCGCCATGTCGCGTCGCTTCACGCTCTGCACGCCGGGCGAGGGACAGCGTCGAGGTCTCGCCGGAGCCGGAGCCCGAGCTGTTCTGCGCGACGCTCGGCGGCATGGGGTTGACCGGCGTGATCACTCGAGGCGACGCTGCGCGCGATGCCGCTGCGCGAGCCCGTACGCGCTGGCCGACATCGACCGCGCCGCCCACGCTCGAGGCAGGCGATCGCGCTGATGCGCGAGCCGGCGAGCACCCCACGCGATCGCCTGGCTCGACCTGCTGGCCGGCGGCCCGCGCTTCGGCCGCGCGGTCGTGACGCGCTCGAGCGACGGGCCCGCGCGATGCGCGCCGCGCTGGCGGGCGCTGCGCGCTCCGCGGCCGCGCCCCGCCGCTGAGCGTGCCGCGATGCGTTCCCGCGCGGCCTGCTGCGAGCGGCCGCCGTCGCGCGCCTTCAACGCGCTGCACTGGGCGCGGGCGCCGCGACACGCGGCCGCGCACGCCCGCTGCGCATCGAGCGAGCACCTGTTCCCGCTGGACCGCTCGGCGACTGGAACCGTCTGTACGGCGCGCGGCGGGCCTGACCCAGTACCAGTTCGCGTGCCCCACGGCGCCGAGGCGGTGCTGCGCGGCGGTGCTCGAGCTGCTGCGCTCGCGCGGCTGCCGATGTACCTCGCCGTGCTGAAGCGCTTCGGCGAGGGCCGCGGGCGGGCTGCTGTCGTTCCCGATCGCAGGGCTGGACGCTGGCGATCGACCTGCCCCGCCGGCGCGCCGGGCTGCGGCGGCGCCCTCGACCGCGCCGACGAGCGGGTTGCCGGCCGCAGGGGGCAGCGTGTACCTCGCGAAGGACGCGCGCATGCGCGCCGCGAGACGCTGGTCGCGATGTACCCGCAGCTGGAGCGCTTCAACGAGCTGCGCGGCCGCGTCGATCCCGACGGGGTGCTGCGCTCGGACCTCGCGCGCCGGCTGGAGCTGTGCTCGTGAGCGCCCGCGCGAGCCGCGGCCGGATGCGGACCCGCCCCCGCGGCGGTGCTCGTGCTCGGCGGGAGCTCCGAGATCGCGTCGGCGATCGTCGCGGAGCTGCCTGCGCGACGAGCGCCTGCGAGGTGGTGCTCGCGGGCCGTGACGAGGCGGCCCTCGCGCGAGGCCGCGGCGCGAGCGCGCGGGCGGCGGCGATGCGCGTGGAGCCGCTCGAGCTGGACGCCGACGCAGACCGAGCAGCACGGCGCGGCGCTCGAACGGGCCTTCGAGCTGCTCGGCGGGGTCGACCTGGTGATCCTCGCGGTCGGCGTGCTCGGCAGCGCGGCGGGCTGCCCGAGGTGCAGGACATCCCGGGCGCGCGTCGAGGTGCTGCGCGGTCAACATCCGTCGGCGCCGGATCGCTGCTGCTGCACACCGCGCGCGCTGCTGCGCGAGCAGGGGCGGCGGCACGATCGTCGTGCTCTCGTCGGTGGCGGCGGAGCGGCCGCGTGCGGCGAACGCCGTCTACTGCGCCTCGAAGGCCGGCCTCGACGCGCTCGCGCAGGCGCTCGCCGATGACGCTGCACGGCAGCGGCGTGCGCGTGATGGTCGTGCGGCCCGGGCTTCGTGCGCACGCGCATGACGGACGGCCTGCCCGAGCCGCCGCTCGCGACGACGCCCGCGGTGGTCGCGCGCGAGACGGTGCGGGGCCTCGGGCGCCGCGCGGACACGGTCTGGGCTCCGGCGCGCATGCGCTGGGTGATGGCGCTGCTGCGCCTGCTGCCACGTTCGCTGTTCAGGAGGCTCCCCGCTTGAGTCAGCGCGCCCCGATCCAGACCGAGCGGCCGCGTCCGCTCGACGCCGGCCGGGACCCCGTCGGCCCGAGCCCCGTTCAGCGGCAGCGGCGCGCCCAGTCACTGAGGGTGCGCCGGCGCAGGCTGCTGGTAGCCGACATCGGCCTCGGGATAGGGCTCGCGATCCTCGGCCTGCTGCTCGCTCCCGGCCTCGCCTACGTGGCCCTCGGCGCGCTGGTCGTGCTCGTTGGATGCTGCGTGTCGCTGGTAGTCGGCGGCGTGCGCCGACGGCGCCGCGCCAGGCGCACGAGCGGGCACCGATGAGCGCCGCCTCGCCGACTTCCGCGCGCTGGCAGGCGCTCGGGACGACCGTCGAGCTGCGCCTCGAGCGTCCGGGCGGGGTGGCAGCGGCGCAGGAGGCCGTACGCGGCGTGCTCGAGCAGATCGACGTGGCGTGCAGCCGCTTTCGCGCCGACTCCGACCTCTCGCGCGCTGAACGCGCGTGCGGGCGAGCCGGTGCGGTCGGTCCGCTGCTGCTCGAGGCGCTCGAGCGCCGCGCTGCGCGGCGCCGAGCTGACCGGCGGCGCCTCGATCCGACGATCGGCGCTCGCGCTCGTGCGCGCCGGCTACGACCGCGATTGGGAGCTGATCGGGGCCGCCGACGGCCCCGGCGAGGCACGGCCCTCCGGCGCTGCCGCGCGCGCGGCGCGGCGGCTGGCGGCGATCGAGCTCGACCGCGGCCGGCGGCTCGCGCGCATCCCGCGCGGGCGTCAAGCTCGACCTCGGCGCGAGCGCCAAAGCGCTGGCCGCCGACCGCGCCGCGCGCGCCGGCCTGCACGAGCCGCCGGCTGCGGCGTGCTGGTCGCCGTCGGCGGCGACATCGCGACCGCGGGGCAAGGCGCCCGCCGGGCGGATGGCGGATCCACGTAACCGACGACCACCGCGACGGCCCCGACGCGCCCGGGCAGCGGATCACGATCGCGCCGGCGGGCTCGCCACCTCGAGCACCGCCGGCGCGCGCTGGGCACCAGGGCGGGCAGCGCCATGCACCACATCATCGACCCGGCGACCGGCGAGCCCGCGCAGCACGCGCTGGCGCACCGTCAGTGTCGCCGCCGCCGACTGCATGGACGCCAACATCGCGAGCACCGCCGCGATGCGTGCGAGGCGAGGCGCCCGCATGGCTCGGCGCGGCTCGGGCTGCCCGCGCGCCTCGTCGACCGACGGAGGGCGTGTCAGACGGTCGCGGGCTGGCCGGCTGGCGGCGCGCGCGTCGGGCGAGGGCGCGGCTTGACGCATGAGCTTGCCTCGGCGAGCGGGCCGAGCGCCTACTGGTACCTGACGCGCTCCACCGGCGCCGTTGCGCTGGTGCTGCTCACGGCCTCGCGTCGCGCTCGGCGTGGTGGACGTGCAGGCGGGTTGGCACGCCCGGGTGGCCGCGCTTCGTGATCGACGGGCTGCATCGCAACGTCTCGCTGCTCGCCGTCGTGTTCCTGGTGCTGCACGTCATCACCTCCGTGCTCGACAGCTTCGCGCCGATCTCCCTGACGGCCGCCGTGATCCCCTTCATCAGCTCCTACCGCCCGTTCTGGCTCGGCCTCGGCGCGCTCGCGTTCGACCTGCTGCTCGCGCTCACGATCACGAGCCTCCTGCGCGCCCGCATCGGCCACCGCGTCTGGCGGCGCGTCCACTGGCTCGCCTACGCCTGCTGGCCGATCGCGCTGATCCACACGCTTCGGCACCGGCAGCGACGCCAGCAGCGCCTGGCTGCTGCTGCTGAGCGTCGCCTGCGTGCTGGTCGTCGTCGCTCGCGAGTCTTCTCCCGCGCGCTGCCCGACTGCCGGCGCACCCGCGCCTGCGCGGCGCCGCGCTCGGCGGCGCCGCCGCCTTCGCGCTGTTCCTCGTGATCTGGCTTCCGAGCGGCCCGCTCGGGAAGGAATGGGCGCGCGCGCGCCGGCACGCCGGCTCGCTGCTCGGCACGCCTCCTCCAGCGACCTCCGCAGCGCGGCTCGGACGCGATGGGCGCGACGTTGAGCACCCCCCCTCGCGCCCACCGCGGCCTGCCGCGACTGCTCCCGGGCGTCCCCGCGGCGGGCGCTCGGCCTCGGAGACCACCTCGCCACCCACGGGCCGGGACCCGCGTCCGGCGCGGCGCGGGCGCGCGTCGCGCCGGCGCAGGCCGCTGATCGAGGAGCTCGAACCAGGCGGGCCTGCGCGGGCGCGGCGGCGGCGGCTTTCCGACCGCCCAGCAAGATGCGCGCGGTCGCTGAGCGCGCGCGGGCGGGCGCCGCATCGATCGTGTCGTCAACGGCGTGGAGGGGGAGCCGGCGCAGCTTGAAGGACCGCACCCTGCTGCGAAGCGCTCCCGCACCTCGTGCTCGACGGCGCCGCGGCGGCGGCGGACGCGATGGGCGCCGAGGAGGTCATGGTGTGCGTGTGCGAGAGCCGCCGAGGCCGCGCGCGAGCGCGCGCAGGCGATCCGCGAGCGAAGCGGGGACGGTCCGGGCGGCGATGGACGTCGGCGCGGTGCCCGCGGCTACATCACCGGCCAGGAGTCCGCGCTCGTGAGCTTCCTCATCGGCGGCGAGGCGAAGCCGACCTTCACCCCGCCGATGCCTACGAGCGCGGCGTCGGCAGCGCCGCCGACGCTCGTGAACAACGCCGAGACGTTCGCGCACCTCGCGCTGATCGCGCGCCACGGAGCGCGCTGGTTCCGGAGCTCGGGACGCCCGAGCACCCCGGCTCCGCGCTCGTCACCCTCGGCGGGCACGTCGCCGCCCCCGGCGTGTACGAGATCGAGCACGGCTCCTCGCTGTCGTCGCTGATCGAAGCGGCGGGCGGCCTCACCGACGAGGTGCGCGCGATCCTCGTCGGCGGCTACGCCGGCTAGCTGGATCGACGGCTCGCTGCCGGCCTCGCTGGCGCTTCGACGAGGGCCTCGCTCCGTACGGCGCGAGGCTCGGCACGGGTGTCGTGCTGGTGCTCGGGCGCGGGCTGCGCGGTCGCCGAGACCGCGCGCGTGACGCGCTGGCTGGCGCAGGAGAGCGCCGGCCAGTGCGGGCCGTGCAAGCACGGCTTGGGGGCCTCGCGCACGCGCCGTCGAGGTGCGCTACGGGGGCGCCGGGCTACCCGAAACCGAGCACCGCCGCCGGCTCGTTCGCTCATGTCGGTGCGCGGGCGCGGCGCATGCAGCCATCCCGACGGGAGCGTGCGCTTCGTCGGGAGCGCCGTCGAGGTCTTCGCGCCGGAGCTCGCCGACCACGTGCAGCACGGGCGCGTGCGCGGGCTGCGTCGGCGCGCCCGCTGCTGCCGGCGCCCGCAGCTGCTCAGCGAGCCGCCCGCGGCGCGCTGGAGGTCGCGCGACGTGAGCGAGCACGCGCAGCATCTGCGCGTGAACCCGATCGCCTGCGAGGCGCACGGCATGTGCGCGGAGCTGCTGCCGGAGCAGATCGTGCTCGACGAGTGGGGCTATCCGATCGTCGATGCGCGGGCGCTGCCGCCCGATCTGCACGAGCTCGCCAAGCAGGCCGTCGATGCGTGCCCCACCTTCGCTCTGCTGCTCGAGCGCCGCAGGCTGCCCGCCGCCGCCGCCGCCGCGCAGCGGCGCGAGCGACCGGCCAGCGGCGTGCGCGCGGTGCGCCGCGTGCCGCGGCGAGCCGACGAAGCCCGCCGGAGCTGAGCGCCGGCCCCCGTCCTATGCGCTCAGGCGGGCGGCGCGGCGTCCTGCGGAACGGCGGTGACCGGGACCGGGGAGCTCGATAGGAGCTCGGTCGTGACCGTGCCGAGCGCCCGGCGCAGAGGGGAGTGTCGGGTGCTTCCGAGGACGATCGCGTTCGCGCCGTGGCGGGTCGCGGCCTCGGTGAGCGCGGCGGCCGGATCGCGATCTGAGATCTCGACCTCGAGCTCGACCTCGTGCAGCGCGTCGTCGCCCTCGAGCAGCAGCTCATCGACGATAGCCTGACCGAGCTCGCGGCGCTCCTGACGGCTCGAAAGCGGCGAGGGCGGAGCGTGCTGCGGGCGGCCGGCGTGCACGAGCACGAGGCGCCCCTCGCCGGCAAGCTCGCGCGCGGCCCAGGAAGCCGCGCGCCGCGCCGCGTCGGTGCGGTCGTAGCCGACCACCAGGCATCGCGCCGAGGCTGCGCGCGCGCCGGCTCGGGCGCCGGCGCTGCTCATGCGGGCGCGCCCTCGCGGTCGAGCCGGTCGAGATAGGGGCCCAGGTAGCGCGCGGCGATCTTCGTCGGCGGGCTCCAGGTGGGCGTCTCGCTGAAGGAGGAGCTGAAGCCCTGGCCCCCGCTGATCTCGGCCGTCAGGTAGAGCGGCTGCCCGTCGGTCAGCAGCATGCCGTGGATCAGCGGTTTGAAGGGCTGCGGGTCGACGTCGGCGCCGGCCAGCGCGGCGATCGATTCGGCTGCGGTGTCCGCCTGCTGCGAGCTCAGGCCGCCGTGCTTTATCGGGAAGTCGACGGCGTCGCCTGCGGCGTAGACGTACTCGGTGTCGAGCACCCTGTTGAACTTGTCGACGCGCAGGAAGCCGTGTTCGCTCAGCGGCACGCCGCGCACCGCCGGGCCGTACAGCTCGGGGAGCGCGATCACGCGGCCGGCGCGCAGGCGCCGGTCGCCCGGGTTGATCACGATCTGACCGGCCTCGGGGATTTCGGCGTAGGCGGAGTTGATCGTCCTCACGCCCGCGTTCGAGAGCAGCTCCGACACCCGCTCGCTGACGGCCGCGCCGAAGATCGCGAGCGGGCTGTCCTCCGGCGTGATGATCGTCAGCTCGACGCTGGTGCCCGCGTCGTAGGCGCGCCCGGCCGTCATCAGCGCCAGCTCGTACAGCGGCAGTTGCCAGGCCATGCGCCCCGGCGAGACGAACGCGAGGCTCTCGAGGTAGCCGCCCTCGACGTCCTGGATCAATCCGTGCAGCGTGGCGTCCATGTGCCGGTCGTCGAGAGTGATCGCGTGGCGGTAGCGCGAGTAGACCTGCCCGCCCAGCGCGAGCACGAGCACGTCGTAGGGGACCGCGCGCTCGGTGGTCGTGTACACCACGTGCGCCGAGCGGTCGACCCAGCCGAGCTTCTCCGGGATCAGCTCGGCGCCGAGGTCGCGCGCGATCGGCGCCAGCGGATAGCGCGCCGCAGTCGCGTAGGCGAACGGCTCGCGCACCGTCATCGGCCGGTAGAGGAACTCCTCGTTCGGCGCCAAGAGCGTCGTGGCGACGAGATCGCCCGCGAGGTCGCGCAGGGCGATCAGCGTCTCGAGGCCGGCGACGCCTGCGCCGGCGACCAGCACGCGGAGCTTCGCGGAGGTGGGCCAGTCGCTCATGAGATGGATGCTACGCCCGCGGCCTACCGTGCTCCAGCCGAGGAAAGCCGCCCGCCGTTCACGGAGAACTACGTAATCGCGTCCCGAGGCCGAGCCGCACGGATCCAAGACTGTTTTAATCGTGCCTGCCGCGCGGCCGGGCGCGCCATCCGGCATGACCGACGGGAGCTGCTGACCTGCCCATGGATCGAGCGACACGAGGAATCCTCGAAGTCGCGCACG
Source organism: uncultured Solirubrobacteraceae bacterium (assembly GCA_963782575.1). Taxonomy (GTDB): domain Bacteria; phylum Actinomycetota; class Thermoleophilia; order Solirubrobacterales; family Solirubrobacteraceae; genus Palsa-744. Next base: position 47,392 of record CAWAKI010000009.1, read on the forward strand.
GAGTGCTGTCCGAGCTCGACCTCGACACGGTGCTCGACCGCGTGCTGCACTCGGCGCAGGACCTCACCGGTGCCCGCTACGCCGCGCTCGGGGTGCTCAACGACGAGCGCACCGAGCTGACGCGCTTCCTCACGAGCGGGATCGACGAGCAGACCCGTGGGAGGATCGGGGCGCTGCCGCGCGGACGCGGCGTGCTCGGCGCGCTGATCGAGCAGCCGGTGGCATTGCGGCTCGCCGACGTCGGCGATCACCCGCGCTCCTACGGATTCCCGCAGGGGCACCCGCCGATGGGCTCGTTCCTCGGTGTGCCGATCCTGGTCGAGGGCCGGCCGTTCGGCAACCTGTATCTGACCGAGAAGCAGGACGCGGGCGAGTTCTCCGCCGAGGACGAGGCGGCGGTCGTCGTGCTGGCCGATTTCGCCGGCGTCGCGATCGACCACGCACGCCGCTACACGGGCACGCGCCGGGACAGGGACGAGCTCGCCCGTACGGTGGCGGCGCTCGAGGCGACGACCCAGATCGCGCGGGCGCTCGGAGGCGAGACCGACCCCGAGAAGGTGCTCGCGCTGGTCGCCAAGCGCGCTCGCGCACTGATCTCGGCGCGCGTGCTGCTGATCGAGCTCACGCGCGGAGCCGAGCTCGAGGTCGCGGCCGGCGCCGGCGAGCTGCCCGAGGGTCTGATCGGCTCGCGTGTGCCGCTGGCCGACACCGTCGCCGAGCACGCGATGCGCATAGGGCGCGCGCAGCGCCTGGACGACGAGCTCAACCGCGCACGCTTCGACGAGCACGGCATCGGGCAGCTCGGCGTCGCTGCGGGCAGCGGCCTGATCGTGCCGCTGAGCTTCCGCGGCCACAGCCTCGGTGTGCTGCTCGCGCTCGACTGCCTGGCGGGGGATCCGGGCTTCTCCGAGGAGGATGCCAGGCTGCTGGAGGCCTTCGCGAGCAGCGCCGCGACCGCTGTCGCCACTGCGCAGTCGTTCACCAGCGAGCGCCAGCGACAGCGCCTGGCCGCTGCCGAGAGCGAGCGCCAGCGCTGGGCGCGGGAGCTGCACGACGAGACGCTCCAGAGCCTCTCGGCGGTCAGGATCGGGCTGTCGGCCGCGCGCCGGGCCGGCGACGCCGAGCGGATGTCGAGCGCGGTCGGGCAGGCCGTCTCACAGCTCGAGGATGCGATCGCGAACCTGCGCGCGCTGATCACCGACCTGCGCCCGGCGGCGCTCGACGAGCTCGGCCTGAGCGCGGCGATCGAGGCACTCGCCGAGCGCGCCGGCGCGAGCGGCATCCAGGTCGACACCAGCATCGAGATCTCCGGCGCGGACGGCGGCCGCCGCGGGGTCGGCGAGCTCGAGATCGCGCTCTACCGGATCGTGCAGGAGGCGCTCACCAACGCTGTCAAGCACGGCCACGCGGCGCGCGCCGTCGTCGAGCTGCGCGAGGACCCCGAGTGCGTGCGGCTGCTGGTGCGCGACGACGGCCGCGGCTTCGACCCGAGCGAGCAGACGAGCGGCTTCGGCCTGCTCGGCGTGCGCGAGCGGGTGGGGCTGCTGGAAGGTGCCGTCGAGATCGACTCCGAACCGGGTCGCGGCACGACGATCAGCGTGCGCATCCCGCGCCGGGCCGAGTCGGCGCCGGCGCAGCAGCGCATCGCCACCTAGACGCCTGCCGGCCGTCACGGGCGCGACGGCAGCCGCCCCGCTGCCGCGGGGGGCCTCAGACCGCCATCAGGCCGTGGCGCAGCGCGTACTGCACGAGTTCCGAGCGCCTGCGCACCCCGAGCTTGCGGTGTATCCGCGCGCGGTGCGTCTCGATCGTACGCGGCGAGAGGTGGAGCTTGGCGGCGATCTCAACGCTCGTGTAGCCCAGCGCGATCAGCCGCAGGACCTCGGTCTCGCGCCGGCTCAGGTCGCCACCCGTGAGCGAGTCGAGGCGGTCGGAGACGGCCCCGCTCAGGAAGCAGTCGCCGCGCGCAGCAGCGCGAACCGCATCGGCGAGCTCCTCGACGGCGCGGTCCTTCAGCACGTATCCGCTCGCGCCGGCGGCCAGCGCCCGCTGCGCGAAGCCGGGCACGTCGTCGACGCTCATCACGACAACGCGCGTGGCGGGCGCCGCCAGGCGCAGCATCTCGAGCGCTCGCAGGCTCGAGCCGTTCGGCAGCGCCAGGTCCAGGACGACGACGTCCGGGCGGTGACCGTGGATGTGGCGTTCCGCGAGCGCCAGGTAGTCGGCCTCGGCCGCCACCTCGATGTCATGCTCGCTGTCGAGCAGCGCGCGCAGGTTGCGGCGCATGAGAGCGTGGTCGTCTGCGATCACGACCGTGATCGGGGCGCTGGCGGCGGCCGGCGCCTGATCCGGGACTGCGGCCAGGTGCGTGCGCTGCTCCACTGCGCTCACCGGAGCACGTTCCATTTCGACATGGCTGCCACACTACGGTCGCGCGGGCGGGCATCCATCGGGGTTCCACCCTGTGGGCGCTTCGGCTATCTACGTCGTCGCGTGGCGGGTCCCGCGCCTCGGGCGCGAACGGCCGCGCGCCAGTGAAAAACCCGGATGGCACCGTCTGGGCACACCTCGATCCTTTCAGCGCGTGAGCGAGCCCGCCCCCCGCACCGACCCGGCTGCAACGCCGGCGATCCGAACCTCCGGGCTCGGCAAGAGCTACGGCGCCACGGTCGCGCTCGAGGATCTCGACCTGTCGATCGCGCGCGGCGAGGTCTACGGCTACCTCGGCCCCAACGGTGCCGGCAAGACGACCACGATCCGCATGCTGCTCGGGCTGCACCGGCCGAGCGCCGGCAGCGCCGAGCTGTTCGGCCTCGACGCGTGGCGGGAGCCGGTGCAGGCGCACCGACGCGTTGCGTACGTCGCGGGCGAGCCGTTCCTGTGGCCGGCGCTCACGGGCGCTGAGACGTTCGAGTTCCTGGCCCGGCTCCGCGGCGGCGACGACCCCGCCTACCGGGAACGGCTGATCGAGCGCTTCGACCTCGACACGCGCAAGAAGATCCGCGCGCTCTCCAAGGGCAACCGCCAGAAGGTCCAGCTCGTGGCGGCGCTCGCCACGCGCGCCGAGCTGCTGATCCTCGACGAGCCGACCAGCGGCCTCGACCCGCTGATGGAGGTCGCGTTCCGCGACAGCATCCAGGAGGCGCGCGGACGCGGCCAGACCGTGTTCCTCTCCTCGCACATCCTCAGCGAGGTCGAGGCGCTGTGCGACCGCGTCGGGATCCTGCGCGAGGGCCGGCTCGTCGACGAGGGGACGCTTGCGCAGCTGCGCCACCTCGCGGCCCAGACCGTCGAGGTCTCCTTCGCCGGGCCCGCGCCGGAGCTGCCTCCGCTGGCCGGGACCCGCGTGCAGGCCGCCGGCCCGAGCGCGCTGCGCATCGAGGTCAGCGGCAGCGTCGGGCCGCTGATCGCGGCGCTCGCCGAGGCCGGCGGGGACCGGATCCAGACGCTCACGAGCCGAGAGCCCTCGCTGGAGGAGATCTTCCTGCACCACTACGACGGCTCGGCGCCGCGTGGCGGCCGCTGAGGCGCTCGCACCGGCCGCGGAGCGCCCGGCGCGCTCCGGGGCCGGGCGCGCGCTCGCCCGGCGCACGTTCGCCGACGCGCGCGTGCGCACGATCTCGTTCGCCTACCTGTTCGCGATCTACGCCTACATCCAGCCGGTCGGCTACCGCCACGCTTACCCGACCGTCGCCGACCGGCTCTCGTTCGTGCACACGTTCGCCTCCAACGATGCCCTGCGGCTGTTCTACGGCTACCCGTATGACCCGCTCACGGTCGGCGGATACAGCGCGTGGCGGGTCGGGGGGACGCTGGCGATCGTCGCCGCGGTGTTCGGTGTCCTTGCCGCGGTGCGCGCGCTGCGCGCCGAGGAGGACGCCGGCCGGACAGAGCTCGTGCTCGCGGGCGCGCTCGGCCGCGGCCGAGCGTTCGCCGCCGCGCTGGCGGCGATCCTCGCGGGCGCCGCGATCCTGTGGGCGGCCGAGACGCTCGGCTTCGTGTTCGGCGGCCTGCCCGCCGGGGAATCGGCGTATCTGGCGCTCGCGAGCACCTCGGTCGTGCCGGTGTTCGCCGGCGTCGGGGCGCTCGTCAGCCAGCTCGCCGGCACGCGGCGGCTCGCGCTCGAGCTGGGCAGCGCGGTCGTCGCCGTCAGCCTGCTCGTGCGCGTGATCGCCGACACAGCCTCGGGCGCGGGCTGGCTGCGTTGGGCGACGCCCCTCGGCTGGGCGGAGGAGCTGCGCCCGTTCGCCTCGCCGCAGCCGCTCGCGCTGCTCGCGCCGGCGGCCGCCGCCGTGCTGCTGCTCTGGCTGGCGGCGCGGATCAGCGCGCGGCGCGATATCGGCACCGGCCTGCTCGCCGCGCACGACGTGGCCGACCCGCGCGAGACGCTGCTGTCATCGCCGACCGCGCTGGCGCTGCGCGAGGAGCGGCTGAGCCTCGCGATCTGGGCCGTCGGCGTGGGCGCGTTCGCGTTCGTGCTCGGGCTCGTCTCGACCAGCATCTCCTCGGCGGTCATCCCGCGCAGCCTGCAGCGCGAGCTCGCCAGGCTCGGCGCCGGCTCGCTCACGACGCCCGCGAGCTACCTGTCGTTCGTGTTCGTGTTCTTCGTGCTCGCCGTCAGCCTGTTCGCGTGCTCCCAGGTCGGCGCCGCCCGTCACGAGGAGGCCGAGGAGCGCCTCGAGACCGTGCTCGCGATGCCGGTCTCGCGCACCGGATGGCTCGGCGGGCGCCTCGCGCTGGCCGCCGCCGGCTGCCTGGTTCTGGCGCTCGACGCCGGCCTGCTCGCATGGGCCGGCGCGACCTCGCAGGGCGCTTCGATCTCGTTGGGGCGGATGCTCGAGGCGGGGGCCAACTGTGTGCCGGCCGCGATCCTGTTCCTCGGCCTGGCGGCGCTCGCATACGCCCTGTGGCCGCGCGCGGCCACAGGCGTCGCCTACGGGCTCGTGACGGTCGCGTTCCTCTGGTACCTGATCGGCTCGGTCCTCGGGGTGCCGCGGTGGCTCGTCGACGCGACGCCGTTCGAGCACATCGGGCTGGTCCCGGCGCAGTCCTTCCGGGTCGGGGACGCGCTCGTGATGGTCGCGATCGGCGTGCTGTGCGCGGGCGCGGCGCTGGCGCGCTTCCGGGTGCGCGACCTGACCGGAGCGTGAGGGCGCAGGCCGGGAGCGCCGCGCTCTTTCGCGCCCGGTCGCTCAGCCGGCGCCGCCGAGCACCGCGCGCGTCTGGCGGGCGATCTCGAGATCCTCGCGCGCGGCGAGCACGACCGTCCGCACCCCGGCGCCAGCGGCGGTGAGCTCGCGGTCGGCCGGCTCGGCCGCGTCGTTGGCGGCCTCGTCGAGGGCGATGCCGAGGAAGCCCAGCCCGGCAGCGGCTCCCGTGCGCACGGGAGCCGAGCGCTCGCCGACGCCGGCCGTGAAGGCGAGCACGTCGATCCCGCCGAGCGCAGCCGCCATCGCCGCGATCCCGGCGCGCAGGCGGTGCAGGTAGACCTCGAGCGCGAGCGACGGTCCGCTCTCGCCTGCAGCTGCGCGCGCCAGCACCTCGCGCATGTCGGCGGTGCCGGCGATCCCGAAGAGGCCCGCGCGGTGCTCGAGCTGCTCGGCCATCTCGTCGCTCTGAGACCGCCTCGCGCTCGAGCAGCCACAGCAGCATCCCCGGGTCGACGCTGCCCGAGCGGGTCGCCATCACGAGCCCCTCGAGCGGCGTGAAGCCCATCGTCGTGTCGATCGAGCGCCCGCCGGCGATCGCGCACAGCGACGCGCCCGCGCCGAGGTGCGCGCTCACGATCCGGGCGCGCTGCGGATCGAGGCCGAGCAGCTCGGAGGCGCGGCGCGCGACCCACGCGTGGGAGAGCCCGTGGAACCCGTAGCGGCGCAGCCCCCAGCGCTCGCGCCAGCGCGCCGGCAGAGCGTAGGTGCTCGCCGCGGGGGGCAGTGTCGCGTGGAAGGCGGTGTCGAAGCAGGCCACCGCCGGCAGCCCGGGCAGCGCGCGGGCGACGGCGCTGAGCGCGGCCAGCGACTTCGGCTGGTGCAGCGGCGCGAGCTCGGTGAGCGACTCGAGCTCGACGAGCACGCCCGCGTCGATCCGGACGGCCGCGTGGAAGCGCTCGCCGCCGTGCACGACGCGGTGCCCGACCGCGTCGGCGGCGCCGAGCCCGCCGGCCAGCGCCGCCGCGAGCTCGGCCTCGTCGGGGCTGGCGCCCGGAGCCTCGAGCTCGGCGTGCTCGGCGACCTCGTCGCGCTCGTCGAGCAGCGTCAGCTTCAGGGTGCTCGAGCCGGCGTTGACGACGAGCACCCGCACGCTATGTGCCCGGCGCGGGCGGCGAGGCGCCCTCGGCGACCCCGGGCCAGCGCCAGTCGGAGACCTCCGGCGGGTCGATGCCGTGCTCGCGCGTGTAGGCGCGGTGCCGTAGCCGTTCGTCGACCATCTCCTGGCGCAGGTACGCAGTCTGCTCGGCGAGGCCCGGCACGCGGTCGATCACGTCCATCACCAGGTGGAAGCGGTCGAGGTCGTTGAGCATCACCATGTCGAACGGCGTCGTGGTGGTGCCCTCCTCCTTGTAGCCGCGGACGTGGATGTTGTGGTGGTTCGTGCGCCGGTAGGTGAGGCGATGGATCAGCCACGGGTAGCCGTGGTAGGCGAAGATCGACCGGTCGCGAGCTCGTGAACAGGGCGTCGAACTCGTTGTCGGGCAGGCCGTGCGGGTGCTCGCTGGCCGGGTGCAGGCGCATCAGGTCGACGACGTTGACCACCCGCACGCGCAGGTGCGGGAAGGCGCTCGGCGCAAGATCGCCGCGGCGGCGACCGTCTCGAGCGTCGGGACGTCGCCCGGCGCAGGCCAGCACGACGTCGGGCTCGTGCTCGCCGTCGCTGCTCGGGCCCACTCCCAGATGCCGATGCCCGCGCGTGCAGTGGGCGACCGCCTCCTCCATCGTCAGGTAGTCGAGCGCCGGCTGCTTGCCGGCCACGATCACGTTGACGTAGTCGCGGCTGCGCAGGCAGTGGTCGGCGACCGACAGCAGGCAGTTGGCGTCGGGCGGCAGATAGACGCGGACGACCTCGGCCTTCTTGTTGGCGACGTGGTCGATGAAGCCCGGGTCCTGGTGGGAGAAGCCGTTGTGGTCCTGGCGCCAGACGTGCGAGGACAGCAGGTAGTTGAGCGAGGCGATCGGCCGCCGCCACGGGATCTCGCGCGTGACCTTCAGCCACTTCGCGTGCTGGTTGAACATCGAGTCGACGATGTGGATGAAGGCCTCGTAGCAGTTGAACAGGCCGTGGCGGCCGGTCAGCAGGTAGCCCTCGAGCCAGCCCTGGCAGAGGTGCTCGCTGAGGACCTCCATCACGCGCCCGTCGGGCGGCAGGTGGTCGTCGCCTCGGCGGCGCTCGGCGTCCCACGCGCGGTCGGTGACCTCGAACAGCGCTCCGAGCCGGTTGGAGGCGGTCTCGTCGGGGCCCATGACCCGGAAGCGGTCGGCGTTCGCACGCATGACGTCGCGCAGAGAAGGCGCCGAGCACGCGCGTCGCCTCGCTGACTGGTCGCCGTCGGAGCCGGCACCTCGACGGCGTAGTCGCGGAAGTCGGGCAGCTCGAGATCGGCGCAGCAGCAGCGCCGCCGTTGGCGTGCGGGTTGGCGCCCATGCGCCGCTCGCCCTCCGGCGCGAGCGCGGCCAGCTCCGCGCGCAGCGCGCCGTCCTCCTCGAACAGCTCCTCGGGGCGGTAGGAGCGCATCCAGCCTCGAGTGCGCGAGGTGCTCCGGGTTGCCCGCGACGTCGGCGAGCGGCACCTGGTGGGAGCGGAAGCGTGCCCTCGATCGGCAGGCCGTCGACCTCCTTGGGGCCGGTCCAGCCCTTCGGCGTGCGCAGCACGATCATCGGCCAGCGCGGGCGCGCGGCGAGCTGTCCCGCGCCGTGCGGCGCGCTGGATGCTCTGCGATCTCGTCGAGGACCTCGTCGAGCGCGGCCGCCATCAGCTGGTGCATCGGCCTCGGGTCGTTGCCTTCGACGAACCGCGGCGCGTAGCCGTAGCCCTCGAGCAGCGCGAGCAGCTCGCGCTCCGGGATCCGCGCCAGCACGGTCGGGTTGGCGATCTTGTAGCCGTTCAGGTGCAGGATCGGCAGCACCGCGCCGTCGCGGACCGGGTTGAGGAACTTGTTCGAGTGCCAGCTGGTCGCCAGCGGCCCGGTCTCGGCCTCGCCGTCGCCGACCACGCAGACAGACGAGCAGGTCCGGGTTGTCGAACGCCGCGCCGAACGCGTGCGCGAGCGAGTAGCCGAGCTCGCCGCCCTCGTGGATCGAGCCGGGGGTCTCGGGCGCGACGTGGCTGGGGATGCCGCCCGGGAACGAGAACTGGCGGAACAGGGCCGCGCAGGCCCTCCTCGTCGTGCCCGATGTGCGGGTAGACCTCGCTGTAGGTGCCTTCGAGGTAGGCGTTGGCGACCAGCCCGGGCCGCCATGGCCGGGCCCGGCGACGTAGATCGCGTTCGAGGTCGCGCGCGCGGATCTGACGCGGTTCATGTGCGCGTAGATGAAGTTCAGCCCGGGGTCGTGCCCCAGTGGCCGAGCAGGCGCGGCTTGATGTGCTCGGGCTGCAGCGGCTCGCGCAGCAGCGGGTTGTCGAGCAGGTAGATCTGGCCGACCGACAGGTAGTTGGCGGCGCGCCAGTAGGCGTCGATCAGCTCGAGCTCGCGCTCCGACAACGGACCCGGTGCCGGTTGCTCGGGCACGCCGCCGTTGTAGCGCACCGGCGGCCGCGCGGGGGCGCGGAAGCTACGGAGTGGGAGGTCGGGCTGGCGCCGTAGCGCGCTCAGCCGAAGAACAGCTCGGCCGTCGCGTACAGCTCGGGTCGAGCAGCTTCGGCTCGGCGAGCGCCTCGGTCATCGGCGCCTCGATCACCTTGCGTGCCGCGCAGCGCGACCATCACGCCGTAGCGCCCGGCCGCGACGGCGCGCAGCGCGGCGACGCCGAAGCGGGTCGCGAGCACGCGGTCGAAGGCGATCGGCGTGCCGCCGCGCTGCACGTGGCCGAGGATCGTCACGCGCGCCTCGAAGCCGGTGCGCGACTCGATCTCGCGCTCGAGCACGGCGCCGATCCCGCCGAGCCGCGCGTGTCCGAAGGCGTCGTCGTGGTCGCGCCGGTCACCGGTCCGGTGCCCGAGCCGAGCGTGCCCTCGACCGGCGTCGCGCCCTCGGCGACGACGACGATCGAGAACTTGCGCCCGCGGCCGTGGCGGCGGCGCAGGTGCCGCACACCTGCTCGATGTCGAACGGGCGCTCTGGCACGAGGATCGCGTCGGCGCCGCCGGCGAGCCCGGCGTACGTGGCGATCCAGCCCGCGTGGCGGCCCATCACCTCGACGACCATCACGCGGTCGTGTGACTCGGCGGTCGTGTGCAGGCGGTCGATCGCGTCGGTCGACGATCTGCACCGCGGTCTGGAAGCCGAAGGTGAAATCGGTGCCGCCGAGGTCGTTGTCGATCGTCTTCGGCACGCCGACGATCGGCACCCGGCCTCGTGCAGCGTGATCGCGACGCCGAGCGTGTCGTCGCCGCCGATCGGGATCAGCGCGTCGACGCCGTCGGCGCGCGAGCGCCTCGCGGATCAGCGTCGTGCCGTCGGCGCCGCCTGCGTACGGGTTCGTGCGCGAGGTGCCGAGGATCGTGCCGCCGCGCGGGAGGATCCCGATCGTGCTGTCCATGGTCAGCTCGATCGCGTTGTCTCCGAGCACCCCTGCCCATCCGTAGCGGAAGCCGACGAACGTGTGACCCTCTCGGGAGGCCCGCCCTCACCGCGCCGCGGATCACGGCGTTCAGGCCGGGGCAGTCGCCGCCCCCGGTGAGCATGCCGATGCGGGCCACGAGCCAGAGATTAGCCCGGTCCCCGCCGGGCGCCTACGTAGTTGCCACCGAAGCCGAGCGTGGCAGCGAGCGGATGCACCGGCGCCCGCCCCGGCCTAGCTTTGGGCGGAACCCCCGAGATTGGAGCTCCCATGTCAGTTCGCGTAGGCATCAACGGCTTCGGGCGCATCGGACGCGGCGTCGTGCGCGCCGCGCACGAGCGCGGCGCCGAGATCGAGGTCGTGGCGGTGAACGACCTGACGGACGCGAGGACGCTCGCCGCGCTGCTCGCGCGCGACTCGGTCTACGGGCGCTTCCCCGGCCATGTCGAGCGCGGGCGAGCACTCGCTCACGGTCGACGGGAACGAGATCGCGGTGCTCGCCGAGCGCGAGCCGGCGGCGCTGCCGTGGGGGGAGCTGGGGGTCGAGGTCGTGATCGAGTCCACGGGCCGCTTTCGCACCCGGGCGGCGGCCTCGGCGCACCTTCACGCCGGTGCCTCGAAGGTGATCCTCTCCGCCCCCGTGAAGGGCTCGGAGCCGGCCGACGCGAACGTCGTGCTGGGCGTCAACTTCGAGCAGGCATATGACCCGGCGCGCCATCACCTGATCACGAACGCCTCGTGCACGACCAACTGCCTGGCGCCCGTCGCGAAGGTCCTGCACGGGTCGGTCGGCATCCGCCACGGCCTGATGACGACGATCCACGCGTACACGGCCGACCAGAGCCTGCTCGACGAGCCCCACTCCGACCTGCGCCGCGCGCGTGCCGCGGCGATCAACCTCGTGCCGACCTCGACCGGCGCCGCCAAGGCGCTCGGGCTGGTCATCCCCGAGCTCGAGGGGCGCCTGAACGGGATCGCCGTGAGGGCGCCGGTCCCGACCGGCTCGCTCGATCGACCTCACGATCGAGAGCGAACGGCGGACCAGTGCCGAGGAGATCAACGCCGCATTCCGCGAGCACGCCGAGGGTGCGATGGAGGGCATCCTCGAGTACAGCGAGGAGCCGCTCGTGTCCTCGGACATCGTCGGCTCGCCGAGCTCGGCCGTCCTCGACGCCTCGCTCACGAGCGTGATCGACGGGACGCAGGTCAAGGTGCTCGCCTGGTACGACAACGAGTGGGGCTACTCGAACCGGCTGGTCGAGCTGGCCGAACGCGTGCTGGTGACGGTCGCGGCATGAGGACGTCCCGGCTCGTCGCGTTCGCCGCGCTGCTCCTCGCCGCCCACGAGGCGGCCGCCCGCTGGCTGCTTGCCTGGCGGGGGAGGCCGGGCTACGCGTCGCTCCCGAGCACGGTGCGACCGGTCCTACGAGTGGCGAGCTGCGGCCAGCCCTGCACCGGCTAGCGCACCGCGACGGAGCAGCCAGCGTGGCGAAGCACGAGATCATCGAGGCCCTCGGCGAGCGAGAGCTCCTGTTGCCCGGACTGGTGGCGGACGCGCTCGCCTCCAACGACCGCGTCAAGTACCTGCTGGCGCTGCTGCAGAGCGCCCGCGCAGCCGCCGATGGCGCGTCTCCGGCGGGCAGTCTGCGAGAGGAGCGGTTGGCGAGCGGCGTGCTGGACCCCGAGCTCGACCGCCTCGTGAACGCGAGCACGCTCGAGCCTGACGGCCGTTACCGCATCCCCCGAGCCGAGTCGCTCGCACTCAAGGCCGTCACGGAGGTGCGCACGATGATCACGCCGCTCGAGGTCGCCGGGGTCCCCGCGGCCGGACGGCTGCGCGAGCGCACCGAGGCGATCGCCCGCGAGCTTCGGTTCGAGGGGGACCTCGCGCGCGGTGAGGACCTCGATCTGCTCACCGCGCCGCCACGCGAGGTGGGCGACAGCTTGCACGTGGTGGTGATGCAGGCGCACCGTGAGCTCGGGGCACTGGAGGCGCGGATGGCGACCCGCTCGATCGACGGCGCCTACGTGCACGACCTCGAGAGCGACGAGGAGGAGCCTGTGCGGGCCTTCATGCGCGGGCTGCATCGCACGCAGCGGCTGCGCCTGGATCATCCGGGCCTGGAGACTGTCGCGACCCACGCGCGCGGGTCGCTGATGATCCAGAACGACATCGGCGAGACAGACGCGCACGTGGTGGTGATCCGGGTGGCCGGCCTGGCGATCACGATCACCTACACCGATCTGCACCTGCAGCGGCTGCTGTTCTTCCAGAGCCGGCTGGAGGGCTGGCCCGTCGCCTGGGAGGACACCCGCTCTCGGACCGACGAGACGATCGACGGCGGTCTGTACCACCTGGCCTCCGGGCGCCTGGATGCCCGCGACCCGGCCGACGTGGCGCGCTTCCTCGAGCAGCTCGGCTCCCAGCTCGTGTTCATCATCGACTGGAACCGCGCTCGCAAGCGGCTGCGGCGACTCGTCGGACGCGGCCCGGCAGTCGAGCTGCTGCGGTTCGCCGCCGAGCACGAGTACGGGCACATACCGTTCCTGAGAGCGGGCGGCGACGGGCTGATCTACGATGCGCTCGAGTTTGCCGGCGCCGGCGTGGTGCGGGCCGGGCAGTCCCTGCAGGACGTGCTGGGCGCCGATGGTGCGGCCTCCTACCTGCAGGCGGTGCTGCGAATCTGCTCCGAGGGGCTGCTGGCGGGCGAACCGGTCTCCCTCGTTCAGGACGAGGTCCGAGCCGAGCTCGCCGGTTACCTCCGCTCGGCGCGCCAGGAGATCTTGACCCTCGCGCTGCGCCATGCCGAACTCAGCGCCGAGATCGCAGAGGCCGCACGCGACGGCGTCGAGCAGGCGATCGCGGGAGCGCAGGAGCGTCGCCGGGTCACGGCGGCCAGGGCGCAGCGTGGCGAGCACGCAGCCGACACGATCCTGAGTGAGGCGCGGGCGGCAGCCGCACGCTCGCCGGACATGCAGCCGTTGCTCGAGTTGCTCGAGGCCGCCGACGACGTCGCCGACTGCGCCGAGGAGGCGGCCTTCTACGCGTCACTGCTCCCGGCCGGCGAGCCGGCGGGCGGCGTGCGGGCGCATGTGCGCCGCATCGCGGCGCTGGTGCTGGCGGCGGCGCGTGAGTACCTTCGGGCGGTCGAGCTGAGCAGCGACCTGCGCAGGGGTGCCCCGCCCGCCGACGTGGACGCGTTTCTGGAGGCGGCGCACAGGGCGATCGCGCTCGAGCGGGACACAGACGCCGCGCAGCGCGATGTGCACAGGGCGCTGGCGGCCGACGAGGGGCGACACGGCCCGCTGCTGTTTGTGGTGGTCGAGCTCACGCGCTCGTTCGAGGAGACCGCCGACGCGCTGATGCACAGCGCCCACCTGCTCCGTAGGCACGCGCTGGAGCGCGTGGTCGGCTCGGAGTCGGCGGGCGTCCCGCCGGGGGCGGACGGCCCCTTCCGGCAGGCTCCCGCGCCCATCATGCGGGAGATCGTCCACATGGTGGACGATCACGGTCAGCGCCCGCCGGGCGCAGAGCTCATCGGGGCGAAGGCCCACTCGCTGGCTCGGCTCGCGCGCGCCGGCCTTCGCGTCCCGGAGGCGGCGGTGCTGAGCACGTCCCTGGCCCGCGCGCACAGGGCCGGGAGCCTCGGCGATGCCGATCTGGACGGGCTGCTGCGTGGCGCCGTCGCGGCGCTGGAGACGCGAACCGGGCTGCGCTTCGGGTCCTCGCGAGCGCCATTGGTGCTCTCGGTGCGATCTGGCGCCCCGGTCTCGATGCCCGGGATGCTCGAGACCGTCCTCGACGTCGGCATGTGCGACGCGTCGGTGAGAGGCCTGATCGCCTCGACGGGTAATCCGGGCCTGGCGTGGGATTGCTACCGCCGCTTCGTGGAGTGCTACGCCGCCGTCGTGCGCGGATGCCCGCGCGAGGCGTTCGAGCAGCTGCTTCAGGAGCGCCTGGGCGCCACCGGTGGGTCCAGCCCGCGGGAGCTCGGTGCCGCCGAGCTCCAGCGGCTCACTCGCTCCTACATCGAGCTCTTCGAGCGTCTGACCGGCGAGCAGCTGCCGCAGAGCCCGATCGAGCAGCTGCGTGCTGCCGTGCTGGCGGTGCTCGAGTCCTGGGACCGACCCAGGGCCGCCGACTACCGTCGCCTGCACGAGATTCCCGATGACCTCGGCACGGCCGTGATCCTGCAGCGGATGGTGTTCGGCAACGCGGGCGGCTTGTCGGGTTCCGGTGTCGCCTTCACGCGCGACCCTGCGGGCGGGGAGGCGGGCCTGTACATGGACTTCCTGCTGGACGCGCAGGGGGAGGACGTGGTCGGAGGCCGCCAGAGCGTCGAGGGGCGGGCGACCTCGCCGGTATGGCGCCGGAGATGCTGGCTGAGATCGAAGCCGTCTGCCCCCGGCTCGAGGCGGAGTTCGAGGACGCTCAGGAGTTCGAGCTGACCGTGGAAGAAGGCCGCCTGTTCATCCTGCAGACCCGCACCGCCAAGCGCACACCTTGGGCGGCGCTGCGGATCGCCTCGGACCAGGTGCGCGAGGGCCTCGTATCGCCGCAGACGGCGCTCGCAGCGACTGCACGGCCTCGAGCTCTCGACCCTGAAGCGCCTGCATGTCGACCCGTCGGGTGGCGGCGAGGCGCTGTGCCGCGCCGTACCCGCGAGCATCGGGGTGGCGATCGGCCCGCTGGCACTCGACCGTGAGGCGGCCGTGGAACTGGCGCGCGCAGGAACACCGCCGGTGCTGGTGCGCCCTGACGCGGCGACCGACGACCTCGCCGGTCTCGAGGTGGCTGCCGGCGTGCTCACAGGGTCCGGCTCGCGAACCTCACACGCGGCCGTCGTCGCGCGCGAGCTCAACTTGCCGTGCCTGGTGGGCTGCCGCGAGCTCGAGCTCGACTTCGCGGCCCGCACCGCCCGGATCGGCGGCGAGCTGCTCGCCGAGGGGGACATGATCTGTCTGGATGCCGAGGCGGGGGCCGTCCTCAGAGGGGCGCAGGCGATCGTCGAGGAACGGCCGACCCGCGAGCTGGATGCGGTCGAGGCCTGGCGCCTGGCCGAGGGCGCTCGGTGACGACCACCCACCGCGATCGTGCGCGACCCCCGGTGCCGCGGGGCCGGCGGCGCGCGCGCTCGGCCCCCGATCACCGTCCGCCCGTCGCGCAAGCCGCCGTCTAGATCTCCTCGGGGATCATCTCGATCGCCCCGCACGGGCACTCAGTGGCGCAGATGCCGCAGCCCTTGCAGTAGTCGAGGTCGAACGCGTAGGGCTCGCCCGGGCGGCCCGGCTTGATGCACGGCGTTGTCCGGGCAGACGCCGAAGCAGTTGTCGCACGAGAAGCAGTTGCCGCACGACAGGCAGCGGCGCGCCTCGAACAGCGCGGAGTCCTCGTCGAGGCCCTTGACGACCTCCTCGAAGGTGCTCTGGCGGCGCACGTCCTCGAGCAGCGGGCGCACAGTGCGCGGCGCGTCGGAGTAGTACCAGGTGTTGAGCTCCTCGAAGGTGGCGAGCTCGCCGCGCGGCTCGTCCTGCACCTGGACGTCGCGCAGCCAGCCGTCGACGCAGCGCGCAGCGCGCCGGCCGTGGCCGACCGCGACCGCCGCCATCCGTTCGCCGGGCATCATGTCGCCGCCGGCGAACACGCCCGCGTGTCCGGTCATCATGCGCGCGTCGACCTGCACGAGCCCGTCCTCGACGCGCACGTCCGGAAGCCCGTCGAGCAGCGCGAGGTCGGCGTTCTGGCCGAGCGCGAGCACGACCGTGTCGGCGTCGAGGTCCTCGAACTCGCCGGTCGGCTGCGGCATGCCTTGCTCGTCCAGGCGCATGCGTTCGATCCGGATGTGCCCCGCGGATCGGCGGCCGTGATCGTCGAGAGCCAGCGGAACGCGATTCCCTCCTGCTCGGCCTGCTGGCGCTCCTCGGCGTGCGCCGGCATCCGCTCGCGCGTGCGCCGGTAGACGACCACCGGATCGGCGCCGGTGATGCGCGCGCGCGCTGCGGGCGGCGTCGAGCGCGGTGTCGCCGCCGCCGTAGACGACCACGCGCCGACCGAGCTGCGGCGCCTCGCCGCGCTCGATGTCGCGCAGCAGGCCGATCGCGTCGATGATGTGCGCGGCCGTCGCCGCCCGGGATCTCGACGTTGCGCGCCAGCTGGGCGCCGACGGCCAGGAAGGCGGCGTCGTAGCCGCCCTCGCGCAGCGCGCCGGCGAGGTCGCTCGACTCGCTCGCCGCAGCGCAGCTCGATGCCGAGCGCGAGGATGCGCGCGATCTCGGCGTCGAGCACCTCGCGCGGCAGGCGGTAGGCGGGGATCCCGTAGCGCATCATCCCGCCGGGGCGCTCGGCGCCCTCCGCGATCGTGACGTGGTGGCCGCGCAGCGCCAGGTGGTAGGCGGCCGACAGCCCCGAGGGCCCGGAGCCGACGACGAGCACGCGCCGGCCGCTGGCGGCGCCGGCGCGGGCAGCTCCCAGCCGCGCGGATCGCCTCGTCGCCGAGGAAGCGCTCGACCGAGTTGATCCCGACCGCCTCGTCGAGCTGGGCACGGTTGCACGCGGTCTCGCACGGGTGGTAGCAGATGCGTCCCATCACGGCCGGCAGCGGGTTCGCGCGCACGAGCTCACGCCAGGCGCGCTCGTAGCCGTCGCCGCCGGACTCGGCCTCGTACAGCCAGCGCTGGATGTCCTCGCCGGCCGGGCAGGCGTGGTTGCAGGGCGGCAGGCGGCGCACGTAGCGCGGGCGTTCGGTGCGCCAGGCGCCGGTGCGGTTGGCGAGGCTCGAGCCGACGTCGAGCGTGATCGCGAACGGCGGCGCCGTGGCCTGCTCTCGGCGACTCGCTCACAGCGGACCCCGCTCGCCCTCGGCCAGCATCGCCAGCAGCCCGCTCCGGGCTCCTCGCCCTCGTCGTCCTAGCAGCCCGAAGCGCGCGATGTTGCGGTCGGCGGCCGCCTGCAGGCGGGCGATCACATCCGGGCGCCCCTCGCCCGCGAACAGGTGTGCGAAGCGCCTCTGCGGGCGCAGGTACTCCTCGACCGGGACGCGGCGGCGGATCTGCGAGACGCTCCGTCACGCGCCCGTCGACGGCCTCGAAGACGGGGAACAGGCCGCTCTCCTTGGCGAGCCGCGCGATCCGGATCGTCTCGCCGGGCTCCGAGCCCCAGCCGAGCGGGCACGGCACGAGCACGTGGATGTAGCGCGGGCCGTGGAACTCCATCGCGCGCGTCGACCTTGCGCTCGAGGTCGCGCAGCTCGGCGACGGTCGCGGTCGCCACGTAGGGGATCTCGTGCGCCATCGCGATCAGCGGCAGGTTCTTGCCCTGCCCGAACGCGTTGCCCGCGTGGCCGCCGAGCGGCTCGGTCGTCGCGGTGCGCGCGGCGGGCGGCGTCGCGCCGGAGCGCTGCACGCCCGTGTTCATGTAGCCCTCGTTGTCGTAGCAGATGTAGAGCACGTCGTCGCCTCGCTCGAACATCCCCGACAGGCAGCCGAGGCCGATGTCGACGGTGCCGCCGTCGCCGCCCTGGCCGATCACGCGGATGTCGGTGCGGCCCTTCGCGCGCAGCGCGGCGGCCACGCCGGTGGCGACGGCCGGCGCGTTGCCGAACAGCGAGTGGATCCACGGCAGCCGCCACGAGGACTCCGGGAAGGGCGTCGAGAAGACCTCCAGGCAGCCGGTCGCGTTGGCCGCGATCAGCTGTCCACCGGTCGCGCGCAGCGCGGCGTCGAGCGCGTAGCGGGCGCCGAGCGCCTCGCCGCAGCCCTGGCACGCGCGATGGCCCTTGGTGATCGCGTTGCCGCGCTCGGGGTCGGACTGCACCGAGGCGCGGCTCGCGTCGAGCAGCCGGTTGCCGACCGCGAACGTGCCGGTCTGGTAGAAGCGCGTGCTCGCTCATGACCGGCCCTCCGGCGACGAGTCCCAGCTCGCGCAGGATGTTCTCGGCGTGCGGCCCCGGCGCGGCGCTGCCGCGCGTCACGGGCGAGCTCGCGTCTCGACCACGTCGCGTGCGCAGGTCGAGGAAGCGAAGCGGCTCGAGCGTCCTGCCGACGCGTCGGCGAGCAGCCCGCGCAGCGAGCGCGCGCGTTATCGCGCGCCCGCCGAGCCCGGCGATCACCGTGTGGCGTCTCGGCGCCGCTCCGGCGCAGCGCGGCGCGACGTCGGCGCTCACGATCCCGCCGACCCCGACCGCGAACGCGCGCTCGAGCACGATCACGCGCTGCGCGCCCCGCCGAGCGCCGCGCGCAGCTCGTCGAGACGGGAAGGGCCGGAAGGATTGAAGCGCGATCGGGCCGACCGGCGCGCCCTGCTCGCGCAGCTCGTCGACGACCTCGGCGAGCGTCCCGAAGACCGAGCCCGAGCGCCACGAGGACCGTCTCGGCGTCCTCGCTGCGGTAGGGCTCAGCAGGCCGCCGGCACTCGCGGCCGAGCGCGCGCGCGGACTCCTCGGCGAGCGACGGGATCGCGTCGAGCGCCTCCATCTGCTTGGCGTGCGCGAGGTAGCGCACCTCGGTGAAGGCTTCCGGGCCGACCATCGCCCCGATCGTGACCGGGTCGTCGGGGTCGAGCACCTGGCGCGGGCAGAACGGCGGCAGGAACGCGTCGACCTGCTCCTGCGCTCGGGACCTCCAGGGGCTCGAAGGCGTGCGTCAGCACGAAGCCGTCCATGCAGACCATCACCGGCAGCGAGAGCTCCTCGGCGAGGCCGAACGCCTGCACGTGCATGTCGGCCGCCTCCTGGTTGTCGGCCGCGTAGAGCTGGATCCAGCCGCAGTCGCGCATCGCCATCGAGTCGGAGTGGTCGTTCCAGATGTTGATCGGCGCGCCGATCGCGCGGTTGGCGACGGTCATCACGATCGGCAGTCCGAGCCCGGAGGCGTTGAACAGCGCCTCGGCCATGTACAGCAGGCCCTGGCTGGCGGTCGCCGTGTAGGCGCGCGCGCCGGTCGCGCTGGCGCCGATCGCGACCGACAGCGCCGCGAACTCGGACTCGACGTTGACGAACTCGCACGGCGCGAGCTCGCCCGACGGCGACCATCCGCGAGAGCGCCTCGACGATGTGCGTCTGCGGCGTGATCGGGTACGCGCACACGACCTCGGGCCGGCAGCGCGCGACGCTGCGCGCGACCGCCAGGGAGCCCTCGAGCTGGTCACGCATGCGCGCCGCCGGGCTGTTGCGGCAGTCGCGCCGCGGACTGCCTCGTACGCGCTCGCGCGCGGCCAGGCGGTTGCCCTCGGCGCCGCGCGCCGACAAGCGCTCGCTCGATCGCGGCTTCGAGCGCCTCGATGCTGACGGCGCCGGTCTGCGCGACGAGCCCGCCGAGCAGCGCGGCGTTCGGGATCGGGCGCCCGAGGTGCGCGCGCGCCAGCTCGCTGGCCGGCACGCTCAGAAGCCGGGCCGCCGGATCCCCGGCGCCGGCCATCCGCTCGCGCAGCTCGCCCAGGCCGAGCAGCTCCGGGCTGCGGGTCGAGTTGATCGAGCACGAAACCCTCGGCGCGCAGGCCGCCGAACACGTCGACGTGGTGCAGCAGGGTCGGGTCCTGCACGACCACGGCGTCGGGCTCGGCGATCGGCTCGCGCAGGCGGATCGGGCGCTCGTCGATGCGGCAGAACGCGACCACGGGCGCGCCCATCCGCTCGGAGCCGAAGCTCGGGAACGCCTGTGCCTGCAGGCCGTCCTCGAAGCCGGCCAGCGACAGCAGCTCGGCGGCCGTCACGACGCCCTGGCCGCCCCGGCCGTGGATGCGGACCTCGAACACGCGCCGCTAGCCCCGGGCGGCCGCCGTGGGCAGCGCCGCCCGCGCGGCGGCCAGCAGCAGGCGCCGCTCGGCCGCGGCGACCAGCGCGTGCGTGCGCGCGACGGCGTCGATGTTGACCGAGATCGCATCGATCCCGCACTCGACCAGCAGCTCGGCGTACTCGGTGTGCACCGAGGGCGCCTGTCCGCAGATCGACGTGCGCAGGCCGAGCTCGCGCGCGCGCGGGATCAGCTCGCGCAGGTAGGCGGTGACCGCCGGGTCGCGCTCGTCGAACGTGTCGGCGAGCAGCTCGCTGTCGCGGTCGGCGCCGAGCAGCAGCTGCGTGAGGTCGTTGGAGCCGATCGAGATCCCGGCCACGCCGAGCGCGGCGTAGGCCTCCAGGTTGAACAGCACCGAGGGGACCTCGGCCATCACCCACAGCTCGAAGCCGGGCCGCACCATCAGCCCCGACTCGGCGATCAGCTCGCGGCAGCGGCGCAGCTCGCGCACAGTGCGCACGAACGGCAGCATCACGTGGAGGTTCTGCAGGCCCTCGTCCCAGACGCGCGACAGCGCCGCGAGCTCCATGCGGAACACGTCAGGCTCGCGCGTGTAGCGCAGCGCCCCGCGGTAGCCGATCATCGGGTTGGCCTCCTTCGGCTCGAAGCGCTCGCCGCCGTGCAGCCCGTTGAACTCGTTGGTGCGGAAGTCGATCGTGCGGTAGGTGACGGGCCGCGGTGCGAACTCGCTCGCGAACGCGGCCAGCCCGCCGGCCATCCGCTCGATGAACTCCTGCTCGCGGCCCTCCTCGAGCAGCGTGCGCGGGTGATCGCCGCCGAGCGCCTCGAGCACCATCAGCTCGGCGCGCAGCAGCCCGACGCCGTCGACGGGCAGGTCGCGTACGCGCTCGAGCTGCGAGGGCTCGGACAGGTTGACGAGGATCTGGGTGCCGGTGATCGCGACGCCGGCGGAAGCCGCGGCGGGCGCCGCGGCGGTGGAGGGCACCGCGCTCTGGACCTCGCCCTCGAGCACGACACCGTGGGTCGCGTCGACCGTCACGAGCTCGCCGTCGCGAAGCACCCGGGTCGCCTCGCCGGTGCCCACGACACACGGGATGCCGAGCTCGCGCGAGACGATCGCCGCGTGGCAGGTCATGCCACCGGAGTCGGTCACGATCGCCGACGCGCGGCGCATCAGCGCGGTCCAGTCGGGCGATGTCATGTGCGTGACGAGCACGTCGCCGTCGCGCAGCGCCGCCGCGTCGTCCAGCGAGCGCAGCACCCGCACGGTGCCGCTCGCGCCGCCCGGCGCGCCACCGAGCCCGCGCAGCAGCACCTGGGCGGCGGCCGCCGTCGTGCCCGCCGCGCCGCTGCTGTCTGCCGCGCCCGGCTCGAGCAGCGTCGTGATCGGGCGGCTCTGCAGCATCCACAGGCGCCCGTCGGGGTCGAACGCCCACTCGGTGTCCTGCGGGGCGCCGTAGTGCTCCTCGATGCGGCGGCCGAGCTCGGCGAGCGCCAGCACCTCGGCGTCGCTCAGCACCGGGCGCGTGGCCTCGCTCTCGTCGAGCTCGCGCTGCAGCGTGCCCCCATCCGGGGCGTACTCGATCGCGAGCTCCTTGTGGTGGACCTCGCGGCGGCGGATCGCGAGCGGCTGCTTGCCGACCAGGTAGCGGTCGGGGGAGACGGAGCCGGAGACGACCGCCTCGCCGAGCCCGAACGATCCCTCGATCACGAGCTCGTCGCGCGACCCGGTCGCCGGGTTGGCCGTGAACATGACGCCGGCGCGCGTCGAGCGGATCTGGCGCTGCACGACGACCGCGATGTCCATGTCGGTCTGCGAGAAGCCGTTGACGGCGCGGTAGTAGACCGTCCGCGAGCCGAACAGCGAGCGCCAGCAGCTGCGCACGGCATCCAGCACTCGCTCGGTGCCGCGCACGTTGAGGAACGTCTCGTTCATGCCCGCGAACGACGAGGCCTCTGTGTCCTCGGCAGTCGCCGAAGAGCGCACCGCGACCGCGACCGACTCATCGCCCTGCGCGAGCCGCTCGTAGGCGGCGGTGATCTCGTGCGCGAGCGTGTCCGGCATCGGGGTGCTGTCGAACAGCTCACGCGCGGCCGTGCTCGCCGACTGCAGCGCGGCGGTGTCCTCGACGTCGACGCGGTCCAAGAGCGCGGCCAGGCGCTCGCGCAGGCCGGTCTCGGCGCAGTAGGCGGCGTACGCGGGGGCGCCGATCACGAAGCCGGGGGGGACGGGGAATCCCGCGAGCGACAGCTCGCCGAGGTTGGCGCCCTTGCCGCCCGCATAGTCGGTGTCGCCGCGTGACAGGTCGGCGAAGGACCTGACGGGCTCGAGGGCGAGGGCTGCGGGTGCTGGCGATGAGGTGCTCACGGCTGCTCCTCTGCGGGTGGGGATCGGGATCCTCGGCCTAGTCAAGCTCGCCGGGGCGCCCGCTCCCAGAGGGCCTGTCACGGAAGGACGTCGGTAGAAACCCCCCATGAACGCCGCGCCGCGAGCAGCGAGGCTTGCGTCATGAGGTTCGTGAGCGAGGAGCAGCTCGAGCGAGCCCTCGCCGCGCTCGCGCCGGCCGAGCCGCGCGTGGTGGCGAGCGGCAACCACGCCACCCCGCTCGCGCTGCTGGGCGCGCTCGAGCGCGCCCGCGAGCGCTACCGGCTGTTCATGCTGGCCGCGCAGGGGCAGCTGCCCCAGCGCGAAGGCGTGATCTTCGAGACGCCGTTCGTCGGCCCCGCGATGCGCGACGCCGGTGCTCGGCTCGACTACCTGCCGATGCGCCTGTCGCTCGTGCCGCGGCTGTTCGGGACGTTGCGCCCGCCCGACGTCCTGCTGCTGCACACCTCGCGGCCGCACGGGGGTCGCGTCTCGCTTGGGATCGAGGTCAACGTTCTGCCTGCTGCGCTCGAGAGCGTGCGGGCGCGCGGCGGCCTGGTCGTGGCCCAGGTGAACCCCGCGATGCCCTACACCTTCGGCGACGGCGAGCTCGACGAGCAGCTGATCGACCTGGCTCTCGAGGCCGAGCAGGAGCTGCCGGTGCCGGCCGTGCGGCCGGGCCACGAGCACGCCGAGCGGATCGCCGAGCTGGTCGCCGAGCTCGTGCAAGGACGGCGCGACGCTGCAGCTCGGGATCGGGCAGGTCCCAGACGCGACGCTCCGCGCGCTGACGGGGCGGCGGCGGCTCGCGGTGTGGTCGGAGATGATCAGCGACGGCGTGATGGCGCTCGAGCGCGGCGGGTCGCTGGATCGCGGGCGCCCGATCCGGTGCTCGTTCATGTTCGGCTCGCGCGAGCTCTATGACTGGGTCGACGCGAACCCGCGTGTGCGCATGTCGCGGACCGAGACGACGAACGACCCGGCCCGCATCGCCGCGCGGCCGTCGATGGTGTCCGTCAACACCGCGCTGCAGGTGGACGTGCGCTCGCAGGCGGGCGCCAGCCACGTCCGCGGCCGCGTCTACTCGGGATTCGGCGGCCAGCCTGACTTCGTCGAGGGCGCGCTGCACTCGCCCGGCGGCCACGCCGTGATAGCGCTCCCCTCCTGGCACGCACCGAGCTCGAGCTCGACGATCGTGGCGCGCCTGCAGATCCCGGTCACCTCCTTCCAGCACTCGGCCGTGATCACCGAGCAGGGCGCCGCGCATGTGTTCGGGCGCAGCGAGCGCGCACAGGCGCGGCTGATCATCGAGAACGCGGCGCACCCGGACGCGCGTGAGGCGTTGCGCGAGCAGGTGCACGCGCTCGGCGAGCGCGGCGCCGTCGGGGTGGCCGCGTGAGCTCGCGCGCCCGCGTGTCCGGCAGCCGAGGCGCGCTCGCGTAGGCTGAGAATCGATCCCCCCGCCAACGAGAAGGAGTCGGCCAATGTTCAAGAACGTGCTCGTGGGAGTCGACGGCAGGCTGGGCGGCCGCGACGCGATCGCGCTCGCCGGGCGGCTGCTGGAGCCGCAGGGCGCCCTGACGCTGTCGCACGTCTACGACGGGTTCCTCGGTCCGGTCCGCGTCGGCGACGGCGAGGAGCGGCGGGCAGCCGCCGAGCAGCTGCTCGAGACCGAGCGCGCCGAGGCCGGCGTCGACGCAGAGCTCCTCGCGACGGACTCCCGCTCGACCGGCCGTGGGCTGCACGAGCTCGCCGAGCAGCGCGGCGCCGACCTGCTCGTGCTCGGCACATGCCGGCGCGGGACGATCGGCCGCGTGGTGCTCGGCAGCGACACCCGGGCTGCGCTGAACGGCGCGCCGTGCGCGGTCGCGGTCGCGCCCGCCGGCTTCGCCGAGCAGGCGCGGCCGTTCGCGACGATCGGCGTCGCCTACGACGGCTCCCCGGAGTCGGTGGCCGCGCTCACCGCCGCCAGGGAGCTGGCCGAGCCGACCAACGCGCTCGTGCGCGCTCTGCAGGTCGTCTCCTACCCGACCTACGTGTTCACCGGGCTCGTGCCGCCCGTCGGCGAGGGGATCACCGAAATGGTCAAGGAGGCGGACGCGCGCATGCGCGCGCTGCCGGACGTGGAGGGACGCGCCGAATACGGCCTTGCCGGTGAGGACCTGGCGGCGTTCAGCAAGGAACTCGACCTGCTCGTTGTGGGCTCGCGCGGCTACGGGCCGGCGCGGCGGATGCTCGCGGGCAGCACTGCCAACTACCTGCTGAGCCACGCGCGCAGCCCGCTGCTGATCCTGCCGCGAGGGACCGAGCACGCGACGCCGCCGGAGGCGCTCGCCGCCGGGAACAGGGCGGCCGCATGACCGCCGCACCCGATACGTTCACCACATGAGCGAAGACGAGCCCGACGAGGGCCTCATCAAAATCGTGCTCGCGGACGACCACCAGGTCGTGCGCAGCGGGCTGCGGCTGCTGCTCGACGCCGAGGAGGGCTTCGAGGTCGTGGCCGAGGCGAGCAACGTCGAAGACGCGCGCCGCTACGTGCGCGGGCACCACCCCGCGGTGCTCGTGCTCGACCTGAACATGCCGGGTGGCTCGAGCCTCGAAGCGATTCCCGTGATCCGCGAGGAGTCCCCGCAGACCCAGATCGTCGTGCTGACGATGCAGCAGGAGCCGGCCTTCGCGCGCGAGGCGCTCGGCGCCGGAGCGCTCGGCTACGTGCTCAAGGAGGCCGCCGACGAGGAGCTCGTCGAAGCCGTGCGCAACGCCGCCGCCGGCGAGCGCTACCTGAACCCGCGCCTCGGGGCGCGGATCGCGTCAGAGCCGCCGCCCGGTCCGCCGGACGACCTCTCCCAGCGCGAGGTCGACGTGCTGCGGCTGATCGCGCTCGGTCACACGAACGCCGAGATCGCCGAGCAGCTGTTCCTGTCGGTGCGCACGGTCGAGACCCACCGCTCCCACATCCAGCAGAAGCTGCGGCTCTCGACGCGCGCCGAACTGGTCGGCTACGCGCTCGAACGCGGCCTGATCAACCAGGGCTGAGTCACTCGTGTGCTGCGCGGCGCACCGCGCAGCACGGGCCTCTACTGCTCACGAGCCGCGTAGTGCTCGCGCCAGATCAGCTTGTAGACGGGGATCCATCGTGGGATGCGGTTCACGACGGGAATGAACGGGATCAGGACGAAGGCGATGCTGAGCAGGGTCATGATCAGCACGACCTGGATGTCCGCGTTCGACGAGGACTTCATCGGTTCGACCTGGTACCAGAGGGCGTATAGCCACAGCCACGGCTGGCCCGGGTAGCTACCCGTCTCGTTCATCAGTCCCCACTGGTCGCCGAGCAGGTGCTGGGCTTCGGCCCGTTCGGCGAGCAGTCCGCCGTCGGCCATGAACAGCAGCGGCTTGGTGTAGTCGGTCTGGAAGAACTGCTTGCTCGTGAGCAGGCTGCCGTCGACGCCGCCGCTCTGGGCGAGCGCGAGCAGGCTGTCCATCATCGCGGGCACCGGCCCGGCGTCGCCGCTGGGCTTCACGAGCACGGAGCCGTTGCTTTCGCTCACGGTGCCCGGGGTGGCCTTCTTTTCTTCTTCGGCGGTCGCGGTTTCTTCCAGGGGCTTGGCGTACGCTTCCGCCCACTGCATTTTCTGCTTTTCGGGGGCCGCCGCGTACTGCGCGAGCGCGGTCTCGAGGGCGGGGTCGTTCGGGATCGTCGCGAGCGGGCCGAGCACGTAGTCGGCTGCGGTGTCGATCGGATGGCTGACGCCGAGCCAGCGCTGCGGATGCAGGAACAGGAAGTGCTGTACGCTGCCCGAGCTGTGGTTGTAGGGGGGCCCGTATTCGGCGGTGCCGCTCGTACCGTCGAGCTCCTTGACGGCGCTGGTGACGAAATCGGCGGGTTTCTGCCTGGACCACTGCGCGATCGTGCTCGGTTTGTCATCGGGTGAGGAGAAGAGGATCGCGAGCAGCACGGCCAAGATGGCGACGACGCCGACCGCTATGCACAGCTCTTTGACGAGGTCGTACGGGTAGTAGCGGCCGGCCCACGGCTGCGTCTCGTCCCTCGGTTTGAGCCAGCTCACCGGGGAGGCTCCTTCCCGCTCGGAGCGGCGCCGGCGAGCGCGGCCCGCCGCTCCTCGACGTCGAGCGGCGGGACGACGCCGTGGCGGCGCACGAGCAGCACGTGCGCGCCGACGAGGAAGACCACGGCGATCGGCAGCAGCAGGATGTGCCAGCTGTACATCTGCCCGAAGTTCGTGACGTTGAAGAAGGCGCCCGCGCCGACCGCGTTGATCGCGTCCTTGGCCTGCGTCGAGATCCACTGGGCGTCGTAGTTCTGCTGACTGACGTAGCCGGTCAGGGCGGTGGGGACCGCGACGAGGAACACGATCGCTCCCGTCATCCACACGCGCGCGCGGCCTCCCCGCCATGCCGACATCCAGTACTTGCCCCACAGGTGGACGACCATCACGAAGAAGAACAGCTCGACCGACCACAGGTGGACGCTGTTGAAGAAGTGCCCGAGGCTCGTGTAGTGCCACCAGGCGGGTCCCTTGAGCGCGAGTATCGATCCCGAGGTGATGATCACGACCAGCGCGGCGATGCTGGCCACTCCGAACACGTAGATCCAGGAGGCCACGTAGGTCGGCTGGCCGTCCGGCAGCAGCCGCTCCGGGGGCAGCGCACTCACGCCGGCCTCGCGCAGGCGGGCGGTCCAGCTCCCTGCGTGCGGCGCCGAAGCCGGCCCGCCGGGTCCTGCGGTGGCGCTCATCGAGCCCGCCTGCCTGCGCCGCTCGGCGCCCGGGAACGGGAGCACGATCGCGAGCACGAACACGACCAGCATCAGCCCGATCACCACGACATTGGCGACCGAGAGGTGGATGAAGTGCCAGTCGACCGTATGGGCCGGGTGGTTGAGATTGAAGACGGCCGCCAGTGGGCCGATGGTCGCTGCGCTCATGCTGATCTCCTCACTGGACGAGCCTCGAACGCGGCCAGACTAAGCCGAGGCGGTGGGCTGGGCATCGGTACTTTCCCGCCATGCTCATCGTCAGTCCGCCCGCTGCGCGAGGTCGGCCTCGTCGCGGACCGGGCGCGCGCGCGAGCGCCGGGGTGGGGGATAGCGCCGCCGCGCGAGACGCCAGGCGGCGGCCGGGAACTCGACCGCGTCGACGCCCTCGCGCCAGCTCACGCGGGCGTCGAAGCCGTCTCTGAACACGTCGAGCATCTCGCGGTTGTCCGGCAGCACCTGCGCAACCAGCGTGTGCACGCCGCGCTGCTCGTCGAGCTGGGCGAGGCGCTCGACGAGGATCGTGCCGAGACCGAGTCCGTGCATGGCGTCCGCGACCTCGACGGCGACTTCGGCACGCCCGTCGCCGAGCTCGATCGAGAGCGCATGCCCGAGAATCGTGCCGTCCGCGTCGCTCGCGATCAGGCCGAGCCGGCCGGGCCCGGTGGCGGCGATCGCAGGTGCGATGCGCGCGGTGTCGATGCCGCCCGTGAAGAAGCGCAGCCGGCGCGCCTCGAGCGAGAGCCCCGCGAGAAAGCTGCTCAGGGCCCGCAGGTCCCCGTCTGCGACCTCGCGCACGACGACGGGCGAGCCGTCACGCAGGCGCGTGCGCAGGGGGCCGCCGCGGGCGCGGCCGGACCGCGGGCCGCTCATCGGCGCCGTTTGATCTCCCGCTTGGGCGCGGGGCCGGTCCCGTAGACCGGTTTGTAGGAGTGCTCGGCCAGGCGCGCGGCGGTGTCGGCGTCCAGCTCGAGCTGCTCGGTGCGCTCGCCCAGGCGCTGCATGGCGCGTTCGGTCGCGAGGATCGGCGTCTGGTGATCGGCCAACACGCGCGTGCCCGCCCGCCCGGCGACGATCGCCTCGGCGTCCGCCAGCGCCCCGATCGCGGCCGGGCACCCGGTCTCGCGCGCGAACTCGGCGACCGCCTGCACCTTCGGGCGCATCGTGCCCTCCTCGAACTCCTCGGGGTCGAGCTCGCTCGCGCCGGCGCTCTCGATCGGGTGGGCGATCGGGGTGCCGTGATGGCGCTCGAGGAACGGCACGTCGGTCAGCAGCAACAGCATCCCCGCGCCGAGTTCGCGCGCAAGCAGCGCGGCGGAGCGGTCCTTGTCGATCACAGCCTCGACGCCCTGCAGTGCGCCGTCGGCGCCGAGCACGACAGGGATCCCGCCCCCGCCGACGCAGATCGTGACGACATCGGCTGCCACCAGCATCCGGATCGTGTCGAGCTCGACGATCGCGCGCGGCTCCGGCGAGGCGACGACGCGCCGCCAGCGATCGCCGTCCGGGGCCACGCTCCAGCCGCGCTCGGCCGCAAGCCCCTCTGCCTCCGCGCGCGTGTAGGTCGGGCCGATCGGCTTGGTCGGGTGGGCGAATGCCGGGTCCGAGGCGTCCACCACGACCTGCGTGAGCAGCGTCGCGACCGGCTGCTCGCCGAGCCCCGGCCGCAGGCCTTCCTCGAGCAGGTAGCCGATCATGCCCTCCGACTCGGCGCCGAGCACGTCCAGGGGATAGGCGGGCGTGTCGCGCGCGGTGCTCGACTGCAGCGCGAGCAGCCCGACCTGCGGGCCGTTGCCGTGTGTGATCACGATCTGGTGGTGCTCGGCGAGCTTCGCCAGCGGTGCGACCGCGGCGCTGATGTTCTGTCGCTGGGTCTCGACGTCGGGCGTCTCGCCGCGTCGCAGCAGCGCGTTACCTCCGATCGCGACGACGATCAGCATGGCGCCGGACCCCATAGCGCGAGCACCCGGATCCGCAGCGGGCACGCCGCGCACGCCTCCGGGCCGGCCTGCGGCGGTGCGGCGGGCACATCCGCCCGGGCGCCTTCCTCCGCGCGTCCGAACGCTTCGGTATCGGGGCGGCGACCTGCAGCGGGCGGCGCGCAGCGCGCGCGCCGGGGAAGCGGCGCCGCAGGCGCGAACAGGCGTCCGCAGGCGTCGCGAGGGCGGAGGTGGGGGAGTGTCGCGTTCATCGTGCCCCTGCCAGCGCGCGGGCGACATCGAGGCTCGAGATGACTCCGAGCGGCCTGCCCTCCGGCGAGGTCACGATCAGGTGCGAGCATTCGTGCTCGCCCATGATCCGGGCGGCCTGTTCGACGTCGGCGTCGGACTCGACGGTCACGATCTCGGTCGCGGCCGACTGCCCGGCCTCCTCGCCGAGGCCCCCTGCGCCCGCGGCGCGCATCAGATCGACGTCGGAGACGATGCCCCAGACGAGCTGCTCGGAGCGGTGCGGGCCGCGCGCCAGGCCGTCGACGACCACGCAGTGGACGCTGTTGGCCACCATCAGCTCGGCTACGTCGCCCAGCGTGGCCTGCGGCGCGCAGTCGATCACGCCTCGGTGCATGACGCTGTCTACGGTGGTGGCGCTGGCGGGGGCGGACATGTCTTGTTCCTCTCGGATCGTGGCGTGTGGCGACTGCTCAAGGAGCCTCGCGCCTGCCGGCCGGGGCGTCATCCGCACAACGCCATCCAGCCTTTGCGGGTTTTCGCGGACTGCGGCAGCGGCGACCCGCCCCGGCGCGATCCGGGCTGCGTCGTAGATTTGGGGCATGAACCCGCGGAAGACCCAGCGGGGGAGCCGCCCGGGTCGGGCGGTGCTCGCCGCAGCCGCGTCGGTGCTGGCGGCGGCGACGCTGGCCGCCTGCGGCGGGTCCTCTGCGACCACGGCGGCGAGGTCGAGCCCGGTGAGCACCCAGCCGAGCACCTCCACCGCGGCGGCGCCGTCCGCCTCGAACGTCGTCACGCAGACCGACTCGGGCGTTACGGCGACGCTGCGGGCGGCGGGGCACGAACCGACCGCCGGCAGGCCGTGGCCGCTGCACTTCACCGTCACGCGCGAAGGGCGCCCGGCGCAGGCCGAGCGTCAGCTACGAGTACCTGTTCGGCGGCCAGGTCGTCGCGCGCCGCGATCACTACACCTTCCACGGCAGCTTCTCGGACGTGTTCCACTGGCCTTCGAACTCCGTCGGCTATCCGCTCACCTTCCGGGCGGTGATCGTCTCGGGCGCCGCGCACCTCGAGCTCGACTACCCGGTCCAGGTCAAGCGGTGAGCGACCGCCGTGGCGCCGAGGTCCGCGTCGAGGGCGTGAGCAAGAGCTTCGGCCCGGTCGCCGCCCTGCGCGAGGTCTCGCTGCAGGCCGCGCCCGGCGAAGCGCTGCTGATCACGGGTCGCTCAGGGTCCGGCAAGAGCACGCTGCTGGCGCTGATCGGCGGCCTCGACCAGCCGGACCGCGGCCGCGTGCTGCTCGACGGGCGGTCGGTGTGGAGGGCGCCGCACCCGGCGCGTGCGCGGCGCGAGGATGTCGGCTTCGTGTTCCAGGGCCATCTGCTGCTCGAGACGCTGAGCGCGCGCGCCAACGTCGAAGTGGCGCTGATCGCGGCCGGGATGCACCGCCGCGCGCGGCGAGCGCGTTCGCTCGAGCTGCTGGAGGAGGTCGAGCTCGCTCACCGCGCCGAGCACCGCCCGTCGGAGCTCTCGGGCGGCGAGCGCCAGCGCGTGGCGGTCGCGCGCGCGCTGGCCAACTCGCCGCGCCTGCTGCTGGCCGACGAGCCGACGGGCGCACTCGACACGGCCACCTCGGAGCGGATGCTCGATCTGCTGTTCAGACTGCGCGGGGAGAGCGGCATGACGATGCTGATGGTGAGCTACGACCGCGCGGTCGGGGCCCGGGCCGACCGTACGATCACGATCGTCGACGGGACCGTCGAGACCGAGGCCGAGGACGTAGTGCCGTCCTCCTGAGGGACACCGCGGATGCTCGCGATCGTGCTCAGCAACCTGCTACGGCGCCCGGCCAGGACGGTTTTCACGGCGCTCGGGATCGCGCTCGGGATCGCGATGATCGTGGCGCTGCTGGCGTTCAGCCGCGGGCTGCAGCGGACGGCCGCCGGGTTCGTCCACCTGGGCGGCTCCGGGCTCGGGGTGTTCCAGTCGGGTGTCTCTGAACCGACGGCCTCGCTGCTGCCCGAATCGATCGTCGCGCGCCTGCAGCACGAGCCCGACGTCGCGCGGGCGACGCCGCTGTTGCTGATCGTCGAAGGCGTGCACGCCGAACCGGGGGCGATCGTCTTCGGCGCGGACCCGCAGGGCTTCTTCGAGACGGGGCTCGTGATGGTCGAGGGCCGGCGAGGCGGCGGCGGGCTCCTGGTCGGGGATGAGCTGGCATCGCGCCTGCACCTGCACCCGGGGTCCGTCCTCGCGGTCCGCGGGCGCAGCTTCCCGGTCGAAGGCGTCTACCACTCGGGGATCCTGTTCGAGGACGCCGGCGCGGTGCTGCCGCTGCCCGCCGCCCAGGCGCTCGCCGGGCGCGCGCGCGAGGCGACCGACATCGTCGTGCAGCTCCGCCCGGGTATGCGCGCCGCGGCGGCGGGGCGGCGGATCGAACACGACGTCGCGGGCACCCAGGTCATAAGCGACCCCGAACAGGCCCTGCGAGTTGGCGCCAACTCGACCCTCATCTCGAAGGCGATCCTGGTGCTCGCCGTGGTGGCGATCGTGCTCGGCGCGCTGAGCGTCGCGAACACGATGGCGATGTCGGTGATCGAACGCCAGCGCGAGATCGGCCTGCTCAGCACGATCGGCTGGTCATCGCCGCGGATCGCTGCCCTGATCCTCGGCGAAGGCGTGGCCGTCAGCGTGCTCGGCGCCGCGGTCGGGCTGCTGGTCGGGGTGATCGGGAGCCACCTGCTCGTGAACGCGCTCGGTGTGGCGGCCTACATCTCGCCGTCGATCACCGCGTGGGGCCTCGGGCGCGCGCTGCTCGTCGGCGTTGCGATCGGCGTGCTCGGCGGGATCTACCCGGCCTGGCGGGTGACGCGGATGCAGCCGCTGAGGGCGCTCGCCAGCACCTGACACCGCCAGCTCTGACAGGCACGCGGCGGCGATCTTGGACCAATGTCCAAAGCGGTGCGTGCCGTGCGCCAGCAGACTGACCGCTCAGGCGGCCCGGGGGCAGCGCGCAGCCGCGCGCCGAGCGCCCGAGCCGGTGGCACCGACACCGAGGTACTACTCAATGCACGTCATCGTCTCCTACGACGGCACCCGCAACGACCGCGACGGGCTTGCGCTCGGGCGCCTGTTCGCCGCCGCCGGCGCGCAGGTCTCGCTCGCCTACGTGCGCCACGCGCCGGAGAGCGACCCCGCGCGCGAGGCCGAGGTCCAGCGCGAGTCCGAGCACCTGCTCGAGGTCGCGGCCGGGCACCTGCAGGACGGGAACGTCGGCCGTCACGTCATCTTCGACCCGATGACGGCCGCCGGCCTGCAGAAGCTCGCCGGCGAGCTCGGCGCGGACGTGATCGCCTTCGGTTCGAGCTATCGCACGCCGCCCGGGCGCGTCGAACTGCCCCAGACCGCCGAGCAGCTGATCGAGCTCGAGACGCCGTGCTCGATCGCCGTCGCGCCCGCCGGCCTGCGGCGCGAGCCGGTCGAGCACTCGGTTGGGAGCGTCAGGCTGTATGACGAGGACGGCGACGAGGCGGCCGCGCACACGACCGAGCGCCTCGCGCACGCTCTCGGAGCGGTGCTGAGCGATGCCGACGCCGACATGCTCGTGATCGCCTCGCGCCCGCAGGCGCCGCCGGGGCGGATCGCGCTCAGCTCGCTGGCGCTCGAGCGCCTGGCGGCCGCCGACGGGCCGGTGCTCGCACTGGCGCGCGGCGCCGAGCTCGGGTTCGCCTGAGGCGCGTGTCACGCGGCGGCGCAGGCCCTCGCCACGAGGCGCTCGTCGAGCGCCGAGCGCAGGTCCTCGAGCTGCTCCTCGACGGGGCGGTCGCTCTGCAGCGGCAGGCGTGAACGGGCCTCGAGCTCGCTGAGCTCCTCCCACGCGAACGTGCTGCCGGCCAGCATCGCGCGGGTCGCGTCGGAGGGATCCGGGGCGCCGCGGTCGCGGGCGGCGGCCCGCGCCAGCAGCACCTCGCGCGGCGCGCGGCATTCGACGTAGAGCAGCGGGGCGGCCGCACCGAAGGCGCGCGCGAACGCGTCGCGGTCGGCGCGGCGCCTGAACGTGGCGTCGAGCAGGGCGCCGCCGTGCTCGAGGACCTCGGCCCGTGCCAGGCGCCCGAGCTCGCGGTAGGTGCGAAGGCTCGAGCGCTCCGAGTAGTGCCGCGGCGCCGCGCGCTGCTCGGGCCGCAGACCGGCGAGCCGCTTGCGCGTGAGGTCCGAGGACAGGTGCGCGAGGCCCGACGCCGAGGAGATCGCCTGCGCGAGCGCTGACTTGCCGCTCGCCGGCAGCCCGCAGACGACGATCGCAAGCGGTCGCCGCGCACGCCACGCGAAGCGGTCGGCGAGCGCGAGCAGATCCTCGGCGCGGGCGTGCGGCGAGCGCTGCTGCGCCGCGCGCAGCAGAGCGACCTTGGCGCGGACCTGGGCCCGGTAACAGGAGTAGTAGGCGAGGAGCCGGTCCTCGCCGGGGTCACCGCCGGCGTCGCGGTAGGCGCCCAGCAGCCGTTCGGCAGGGCCTTCGCCCCCGAGCGCGGTCAGGTCCATCAGCAGGAACGCGAGGTCGTCGCCGACGTCGATGCGGCGCAGCGCGGGGTCGAACTCGATGCAGTCGACGGCCTGGGGGCGGCGCTCGCCGAGCAGTACGTGCTCGGCGCGCAGGTCGCCGTGGCAGTCGCGGATCATCCCGCGCCGCGCGCGCTCCTCGAAGGAGGGCGCGTGTGCGGCGGCGAACGCACGCCCGAAGCGCTCGAGCGCGAGCACGTCGCGGGCCAGGCCATGGGCCGGCGCGGCGCCGAGCAGCTCGGCGGCGTTCTCGCTCGCGCGCCGCTGCACCGAGGCCGCGGCGCCGGGCTCGAATGGGACCCGCTCGGCGGCCTCGTGGAAACGCGCGAGCAGGCGGGCGACCGCGTCGAGGTCGGCGTCGCGCAGCTCGCCGGCGAGAAGGCGCGCCGCCAGCGTGGAGCGCTCGTCGAAGCGCCGCATCTCGACCACGTAGTCGAGCGCGCGCGGATCGTCCTCCTCCGCGAGCCCGATCCCCTCCGGGAGCGCCGCCACCGAGCGCACGCCGAGATACCTCGACGGCGCGAGGCGCCGGTTCAGCCGTACCTCCTCGCGGCACATCGCCCGCCGGCGGGCCGGCGTGCCGTAGTCGAGAAACGCCAGCACCAGGGGCTTCTTGAGCTTGTACGCACGGTCACCGACGAGGAACACCCAGGAGATGTGCGTCTCGCGCCGCTCGACAGGCCCCGTGGCGCCCGGGTATGCATCCGGGCGCGCGAGCGCGGCGAGCGCGGCCTGCTGCGGCCCGCTCGGTTTCACGCCGGCGGCGTGCGGTCGCGCGCCGGGGGCGTGCGCGAGACGAAATGCACCCCGCCCGAGCCCTCGAGCGAGAAGCCCTCGCCCGCGCCGGGCGAGACGTCGATCTCGAACGCCGGGGAGCCCCAGCGCCGATACAGCTCAGAGTCGACGTAGAAAGGGACGCCGGCCAGCTCGCCCAGCAGTACGTCGCTCGGCCCGGGTGGCAGCTCCTCGCGCCCCAGGCACATCGGCGCGCTGCCGTCGCAGCAGCCGGCCGACTGGTGGAAGACGAGCGCGCCGTGGGCGGCGCGGAGGCTCTCGATCAGCTCGAGCGCCTCCGCGGTCGCCGTCAGGCGCCCCTGCGCCATCCTCAGAACAGCCCCATCGGGTTGGGGTCGTAGCTGACCAGCATGCACTTCGTCTGCGAGTAGTGGTCGAGCATCATCTTGTGGTTCTCGCGGCCGACGCCCGAGACCTTGTAGCCGCCGAAGGCGGCGTGCGCGGGGTATTGGTGGTAGCAGTTGGTCCACACGCGCCCGGCCTGGATCCCCCGGGCCATGCGGTAGGCGCGCGCGCCGTCCCTGCTCCAGACGCCGGCGCCCAGGCCGTACATCGTGTCGTTTGCGATCCGGAGCGCCTCCTCCTCGTCGCGGAACGTCGTCACGGCGAGCACCGGCCCGAAGATCTCCTCCTGGAAGATCCGCATCGAGTTCTCGCCCCGGAACACCGTCGGCTGCACGTAGTAGCCGTCGGCCAGATCGCCCGGGAGCACGTTGCGCTCGCCGCCCGTCAGCAGCTCGGCGCCCTCGTCGCGGCCGATCTGGATGTAGCCGAGGATCTTCTCGAGCTGCTGCGCGGAGTTCTGCGCTCCGAGCTGGGTGGACTCGTCGAGCGGGTTGCCCTGGCGGATCGACTCGATCCGCTCGATGCAGCGCGACATGAACTCGTCGTAGATCGACTCGTGGACGAGCGCGCGCGACGGACACGTGCACACCTCGCCCTTGTTGAACGCGTACAGGACGAGGCCCTCGACGGCCTTCTCGGCGAACGCGTCGTCGGCGGCGAGCACGTCCTCGAAGAACACGTTCGGCGACTTGCCGCCGAGCTCGGTCGTCGACGGGATGATGTTCTGGGCCGCGTACTGCATGATCAGGCGGCCGGTGACGGTCTCGCCGGTGAACGCGATCTTGGCGATGCGCTTGTTCGACGCGAGCGCGCGGCCGGTCTCGGCACCCGGGCCGTTGACGATGTTCAGCACGCCGGGGGGCACGATCTCGCCGATCACCTCGGCCAGCTTGAGGATCGACCACGGGGTCGAGCTGGCGGGCTTGACCACCGTGCAGTTGCCCGCGGCGAGTGCCGGGGCGATCTTCCAGGCGGCCATCAGCAGCGGGAAGTTGAACGGGATGATCTGCCCGACGACGCCGAGCGGCTCGCGGAAGTGGTACGCGACCGTGTCGTGGTCGATCTCCGAGATGCCCCCTTCCTCGCCTCGGATCACGTCGGCGAAGTAGCGGAAGTGGTCGGCTGCCAGCGGGATGTCGGCGGCGAGCGTCTCGCGCACCGGCTTGCCGTTGTCCCAGCTCTCGGCCACCGCGAGCATCTCGAGGTTCTCCTCGATCGCGTCGGCGACGGCATTGAGCACCTTCGAGCGTTCGGTAAGCGAGCGCTCGCCCCACTTCGCGCGCGCGGCGTGCGCCGCGTCGAGCGCCAGCTCGATGTCCTGGGGGGTGGAGTTGGCGACCTCGCAGAACGGCCTGCCGTCCACGGGGCTGAGGTTCTGGCGGTAGGCGCCCTCCACCGGCGCGACCCATTCGCCGCCGATGAAGTTCTCGTAACGGGCGCGCACGCCGACCGGGCTGTCGGGGCTCCCGGGTGCCGAATGGGTGGTCTGCTCGACGGTGGCCATGAGCTGTCCTCCTGCTCTCGGGGGATGACGACTGAAACCAGCACACCATCCCGGTCCCCGCGCGTCATCAGCACTTGCGACGGCGCTCGCGGTGGCCGACTACTGAGCTGCGCGGCGTTCGGTAGCTTCCCGCGACGATGTGCGGGCGCCTACCGAGGGCCGCGACGTGCGGGGCTGCGATCGTCCCCGCCATGTCCGCCGAGCTCGTTGCGTCCAGATGACCGGCCGGCAGATCGTGCTCGACGGCGGCCGGCTGCTCGCATAGGCGGGCGGGGCGTGAACGCGGTGCAAACCCCCGCACCGGTCGTGCAAGCCGCTGCGCCGGACGAGGAGGCGGTGATCTCGCTGCGTGCGCTGCGCAAGTCCTACGACGGGCGCGAGGTCGTGTGCGGGATCGACCTCGACGTGCGTCACGGCGAGGTGTTCGCGTTCCTCGGGCCGAACGGGGCCGGGAAGACGACCACCGTCGAGATCCTCGAGGGCTACAGGCGCCGCGACTCCGGCGAGGTGCGCGTGCTCGGAGCGGACCCGGCGAGCGCCGGCCGCGGGTGGCGTGCGCGCGTCGGTCTCGTGCTGCAGACGTGCACGATGCCGCCGGAGCTCACCGTGTCCGAGCTCGTATCGCTCTACGCCGGCTACTACCCGCGGCCGCGCCCCGCCGCCGAGACGATCGAGATGGTCGGGCTCGGCGAGGCTGCGGCCGTGCGCACGGCTCAGCTTTCCGGTGGCCAGCAGCGGCGACTGGACGTCGCGCTGGCGTTGATCGGCGACCCCGAGCTCGTGTTCCTGGACGAGCCGACGACCGGCTTTGACCCGACGGCGCGCCACCACGCGTGGGAGGTGATCGCGGGGCTGCGCGACCTCGGCAAGACGATCTTCCTGACCACGCACTACATGGACGAGGCGGAGGCGCTCGCCGATCGCGTCGCCGTGATCCGCGCCGGGGAGATCGTCGCGCGCGGCACGCCCGAGACGCTCGGCGGGCGCGACCGCATAGTCAGCGACGTGTCGTTCGCGCTCCCCGCGGGCGCCGAGCTCGCGCTGCTGCCCGCCGAGCTCTCCGAGATCGCCACGCGCCGCGACGGGCGCGTGCACGTGCAGGCCGCCGACCCGGCGCGCACGCTGCACGCCCTGTCGGGCTGGGCGCTCGAGCACGGTCACGATCTCGCCGACCTGACGGTCGGCCGCCCGTCGCTCGAGGACGTGTACCTACGGCTCGTGGAGGACGAGCCGGACGGCGGCGAGGGGGCGGAGGCCCGATGAGCTCGGCGGCGGTCCTACGACGCCAGTTCCGCGCAGACCTGACGCGCTTCTGGCGCAACCCGCAGTCGCGCACCTTCACGGTGCTGCTGCCGCTCGTGTTCCTCGTGATCTTCGAGGCGATCTTCAAAGGCACGACCATCGTCGAAGGCCGGGAGATCGAGATCACGACCTTCTACGTGCCGGGGATCATGACGCTCGGCATCATCTCGGCCAGCTACGTCAACCTCACGCAGGCCGTCGTCGCCCAGCGCGAAAGCGGTGAGCTGAAGCGCCTGCGCGGGACGCCGCTGCCGGCGGGCTTCGTGATCTGCAGCCGTGCCGCGGTCGGCGTCGTGGTCGCGATCGTCATGTCGGCGCTGCTGCTCGTGGTCGGCCGCGTGGTCTACGGCGTCTCTTTCCCGCAGGCCGAGCTCGGCTGGATGATCCTCGCGGTGGTGCTCGGCGCAGCCTCCTTCGCGTGCGTCGCGTTCGCGGTCTCGACGCGCGTGCGCTCGACCGAGTCGGCTGCCCCCGCCACCAACCTGACAGTGCTGCCGCTGTACTTCATCTCGGGCGTGTTCGTCCCTGAAACGCAGATCCCGAAGCTGATGCACGACATCGCGGTCGTGTTCCCCGTCTACCACCTTGCGCACGTGATGCGCTGGACGTTCGTGGCGCCGTCAGGGAGCTCGGTGCCGGCGGGCGACCTCGTCGTGCTCGCAGCGTGGGGGATCGGCGCGCTCCTGGTCGCGGCCCGGGCCTTCCGCTGGTCGCCGCGCTCGGAGGGGTAGGGGCGTCAGCCGATCTGCGCGGCGCCGGTCGAGTCCTCGCCGGCGACGATCGTGAACTCGCCGCGCGAGCCGGCGATGCGCGCCTCGCGATGCGGCCGGTACTCCTCGCTGTCGTAGAAGGCCTGCGCGGCCTCGCGCGAGGGCCACTCGATCAGCAGGAACACCTGCGGCGGCGTGCGCTCGCCCTCGATCCGCTCGAGGTTCGAGGTCCGCGCGAGGTAGCGCCCGCCGTGGCTTTCGACCAGCGGCGTGGTGTGCTCCACGTACGTGCGCACCCAGCTCGGGTCGATGAGGTCGATCTCTGCGACCGCGTAGTACTTCATCGCCTCGAGTCCTCGCTCGCCGCGGGGCTCGGGTCGGGGTTCATCACGGCGGCCGCTTCCTCGGCGAGGCGCGCGTAGGCGTCCGGGCGGCGCGTTGTCAGGAAGGGGAACAGCTCGAGCCAGTCGCGGCGCTGGTCGAGGTCGAGGTCGGCGACCAGCACGGCGGCCTCGTCGCGCGGCGCTCGAGCGAGCACGCGGCCGTACGGGTCGCAGATGAACGAGGAGCCGTAGAACCGCAGCGGCGGCTCCTCGCCGATCCTGTTGACAGCGACCATGAAGACGCCGTTGGCGATCGCGTTGCCGACGATCACGCGCTCCCACAGCGGTTGCGTGTCGAACTCCGGATGGTCGGGCTCCGAGCCGATCGCGGTCGGGTATACGAGCACGTCGGCGCCCTCGAGGCTGTAGGCGCGCGCGAGCTCCGGGAACCACTGGTCCCAGCAGGTCGGCAGGCCGACGTGGGCCTCGCTCACCGCGAACACGCCGAAGGCCTGCTCGCCGCCCGGCCCGGGACGGAAGTAGCGGTCCTCGTGGTAGCCGGCCGTGACCGGGATGTGGAGCTTGCGCGTGCGGCCCGCGAGCGAGCCGTCCGGGGCGACCAGGATCGCCGTGTTGTAGCCGAGCCCGTCATCGGCCTCGTCGCGCTCGTACAGCGACGCGTGCACGTGTGCGCCGGTCTCGGAGGCCAGGCTCGCGGCGAACTCGTGTGTCGGCCCGCCCGGGAGCTCCTCGGGCTCCACGCCGGCGGCGCGAGGGCCGCCGGGGTCGACCGCGAAGTAGCGCGACAGCGTCAGCTCCTGCAGGCACACGAGCTCGGCGCCCTCGGCCGCCGCGCGCCTGATCCCCTCCGCGAGCGCCTCCCGGTGCTCGCCGGGGTCCGCGCGCCAGCGCTCCTGGACCGCGCCGACGCGAAGGGTCGCGCGCCGCGGCGGGCGCTTGCGGGCCGGTGAGGGATGCGGTCCCGGGGCGCGGATCAGTCTCGGGCTCACCTCAGGGACTCTAGGCGCTCGCGGGCGGCGCGAGGCTGCTCGCCGCCGGCGTAGTAATCCGCCGCGCGACTGCGGCTGCCCCACGATGGACCAGCCGTAGGCGTGCTCGACACTGGCCGGTATGAGGCACCTGATCGACACGCAGGACTACGAGCGCTCCGAGCTCGAAGGGCTGCTCGAGCTGATCCGCCTGCTGAAGGCGGCCGACCGCGAGTCGGCCGTCCCGCAACTGCTCCCGCGCCGCTCGCTGGGGATGATCTTCGAGGAGCCGTCGACCAGGACGCGCGTCTCGTTCGAGGTCGCGATGACCAAGCTCGGCGGGCACGGGCTGTACCTGAAGCCCGGCGAGATCCACCTCGGCGGGCGCGAGTCGCTCTACGACACCGCCAAGGTGCTCTCGCGCATGTGTGACGTGATCGAGGCGCGTGTGCTCGAGCACGCGACCGTCGTCGAGCTGGCGCGCGACGCCGAGGTTCCCGTGATCAACGGGCTGAGCGACTACAACCACCCAACGCAGGCGATCGCGGACCTGTTCACGATCGGCGAGCACCTGGACGGGCGCGCGCCCTCCGACTGCACGGTCGTGTTCGTCGGCGACCGCACCGACGTGTGCTCCTCGCTGATGTTCATCACGACGCAGTTCGGGATGAACTTCGTGCACGCGGCACCCGCCGGCTACCAGGCGCCGGCGGAGTGGCTGCAGATCGCTCGCGAGAACGTGAGCGCCGCCGGCAGCGGCAGCGTGACGGTCACCGAGGAGGTCGAGCAGGCCGTCGCCGGCGCCGACTTCGTCTACACGGACGTGTGGTGGTGGTACGGGCAGGAGGGTGAGGTCGCGCAGCGCACGGCGGCCTTCATGCCGCGCTACCAGGTGAGCGAGGAGCTGTTCGCGCGCGCCCCCGAGCATGCGCGCTTCATGCACTGCCTGCCCGCGACGCGCGGCGGCGAGGTGACCGACGGCGTCATGGACCACCCCCGCTCGATCGTCTTCGACCAGGCCGAGAACCGCCTGCACGCCCAGAAGGGCATCCTCGTCTGGCTGACCTACCCGCACCTCGGCCCGGCCCCGAGCGAGGAGCGCGCGCTCCTGCACGAGCAGCGCGTGCTCGAGCACCTCGAGGCGATCGGCCGCGCGCGCGCCTCTGAGCGGCAAGAGGCCGTGGAGGCGGCACGGTGAGCGCCTCGGCGGAACGCGCCGTGTCCCCGGCGCCGGCCGGTACGCCGACGGCCGCAGGCGCTCCGAGCGCCCCGCCGGCGCGTGATGAACCTGCGCGACGTGACGCTGTACACCGTCTCGGCCGTGCTGGTGGTCGAAACGCTCACCTCCTCGGCGGCGGTCGGGACCCGCACGCTCGCCTGGTGGGTGCTGTTCCTGATCATCTTCTACGTGCCCTACGGCCTGATCACGGCCGAGCTCGCCACCACCTATCCCGAACAGGGCGGTATCTACGTGTGGGTCAGGCGCGCCTTCGGCCGTCGCGCGGCTGCGCGCACGACGTACTGGTACTGGGTCAACGTGGCGATGTGGATGCCGGCGGTGTTCGTCGCCTTCGCCGGCGTCTTCTGTCAGCTGTTCGTCGAACGCTGGAGCGAATGGCCGTCCGGGAAGTGGCCGCAGATCGCGATCGCCGTCGTGCTCACCTGGTTGGTCGTCGCGGTCGGCGTGATGCGCCTCGAGATGGGCAAGCACTTCAACAACGTCGGCGCCGCTCTGAAGATGCTGCTGATCCTCGCGATCGGCATCGGAGGGATCGTGTTCGCGATCCGCCACGGCGCGGCCAACTCGATCACGGGCTCGAGCTTCGTGCCCTCGTTCCACGTCGCGAAGAAGTTCCTGCCGGTGATCATCTACCTGATGATCGGCTTCGAGCTCGTGTCGAGCATGGGAGACGAGATCGAGCGGCCCGAGCGGCGCATCCCGCGCGCGCTGCTGACCTCGGGCGCCGCGATCGCGTTCCTCTACATTCTCGCCACG
Source organism: uncultured Solirubrobacteraceae bacterium (assembly GCA_963782575.1). Classification (GTDB taxonomy): domain Bacteria; phylum Actinomycetota; class Thermoleophilia; order Solirubrobacterales; family Solirubrobacteraceae; genus Palsa-744. The sequence continues at coordinate 88,688 of CAWAKI010000009.1, forward strand.
CTCGGCATCCTGCTGGCGCTCTCGCTCTCGAAGCTGCACCTGATCGAAGGCCTGATCGAAACGTTCACCGCGATCTTCGGCTCGAGCGGCCTCGGCGAGGTGATCGTCTATGCGCTCGGGATCGCGGCGCTGTACACGTTCTTCTCGAACATGACGACCTGGACGATGGGCGCCAACCGTGCCGCCGCAGAGGCCGCCGCCGACGGCGAGCTGCCGAAGATCCTCGGCCGCGAGCACCCCGTCCACAGGACGCCCGTGGCGGCGTTCGTGATCAGCGGCGTCGTCTCGACGGCCATACTGCTGCTCACGGCGATCTTCATCAACAAACAGGACACGCTGTTCTTCGCGATATTCGCCGCCTCATCGGTGATCTTCCTGATGCCCTACCTGCTCATGTTCCCCGCGGTCGTCGCGCTCCGGCGCAGCGATCCGGACCGCCCGCGGCCGTTCCGCGTGCCGGGCGGAACCGTGGGGCTCGTGGTGCTCGCGACCGTCACCACGGCGATCATCGCCGGCGCGATCCTGCTGTTCGTGTGGCCCGAGGTGCCGGGCCGGCCCGCCGAATGGTCTTACACCGGGCCGCTGCTCGGCATGGTCGTGGCGGCGCTCGCCGTCGGCGAGGTGATCGTGTGGAGGATCTTCCACACGCACGAGCCCGGCTCCGGCGTCGTGCACCGCGGCCATCCCCACGCCCGTCCGCACCTGCGTCACAGGCTGCGCACGCACGAGCCCGCGCCGGTGGCCGCGCGCGACGGGAGCCGGGATCTCGAGGGCGCCGGCGCGCCGCCGGGCCCGATCGGCGGAGCCGCTTGAGCCGCACGCTCGATTCGACGCCCGCCGCCGACGGCTACCGCATGCCGGGCGAGTTCGACCCTCACGAGGGGTGCTGGATGGTCTGGCCGCAGCGCCCGGACAACTGGCGCCTGGGCGCAGGGCCCGCGCAGGAGGCGTTCGCGGCCGTCGCGGAGGCGATCGCGGTCAGCGAGCCGGTCACGATGGCCGTCAGCGACGAGCAGTTCGAGCGCTGCCGCGCGCGGCTCTCTCCGGCGGTGCGCGTGGTCGAGATCTCGAGCGACGACGCCTGGATGCGCGACATCGGGCCGAGCTTCGTGGTCGACGGGAAGGGCGGGCGGCGCGGGGTCGACTGGCACTTCAACGCATGGGGCGGGCTCGAGGGAGGCCTGTACTTCCCGTGGGACCGCGACGATCGCGTCGCGCAGAAGGTGCTCGAGATCGAGGGCGCCGACCGCTATCGCGCCCCGATCGTGCTCGAGGGCGGCTCGATCCACGTCGACGGTGAGGGCACCGTGCTGACCACCGAGGAGTGCCTGCTGAACCCGAACCGCAACCCCGAGCTCGAGCGCGAGCAGATCGAGCAGGTGCTGCTGGACCATCTCGGCGCCGAGCGTGTCGTGTGGCTCGGCCGCGGCGTCTACCAGGACGAGACCGACGGGCACGTCGACAACCTCGCCTGCTTCGCGCGCCCGGGCGTCGTGTTGCTGACGTGGACCGACGAGGTGTCCGACCCCCAGCACGAGATCTCGCTCGAAGCGCTCGAGCGCCTCGAGCGCGCCGTCGACGCGCGCGGGCGCACGCTGGAGGTGATCCGCGTGCCGGCTCCGGCGCCGCCGGCGATCACCGAGCAGGAGGCCGCCGGCGTCGAGGCTGTCGAGGGCACGCTGCCGCGCCGCGCGGGGGACCGCCTGGCCGCCAGCTACGTGAACTTCTACACGGCCACGACGCGGGTCGTGTTCCCGCTGCTGGACCCGCGCACCGACGAGCAGGCAGCGGCGATCCTGGCCGACTGCTTCCCGGGGCGCGAGATCGTCGGCGTGCCGGCGCGCGAGATCCTGCTCGGCGGCGGCAACATCCACTGCATCACCCAGCAGGTGCCGGCCCCCTAGCGCCGGTCATCCTCCTCGAGCACCCCGATCCCGAGCGCGGCGGCGAGCTCGCCGGCGGCGCCGATGATGTCCGGCCACTCCATCGCGGCGCCGCGCAGGTCGCCGACGCCCTGCAGGCCGCCGAGCCGGCAGCCGCGCAGCTCGCAGCGCTCGAGCCGCGCGCCGCGGAAGTCCGCGCCGCTGAGCTCGCAGCGGTGAAAGCGCACGTCCTGCAGGCGCGCCTCGATGAAGCTCGCCTCCGTCAGCACGCAGTCCTCGAACGTGACGCGCCGCAGGCGCGCGTGCCCGAACGATGCGAGGTCCGCGCGGCAGTCAGCGAGCGCGATGTCGGCGAGCTCGGCTTCGAGCAGCGCGACGCCGGTCAGGCGCGTCGCCGACACAGCCACCTGTGAGACCGCGGCGCGGCGCGCGGACACGTTCGCCAGGTCGCACCCGGAGATCACGCAGTCCGTGAGCCGGACGCCCTCCAGGTGCGAGGAGGCGAGCGCGACGCGCGTCAGCCGCGAGCCGCGCAGCCGCACGCCGGCCGCCGTCTGAGCAGGCAGCTCGAGACCCTCGAGCTCGAGCTCCTCGCAGGCCGCCTCGGGCTCGATCGCCGCCGGGACGGCAGGGCGCAGAGCGTCCTCGAGCCGCGGCTCGTCGGGCGGGCTCGTTGGGGCCGTCATGCCCGCCACACAAGCAGATTCGGGCTCGCAGGCGCCCGCGCAGGCCTGGAAATCTTCGTGCAAGGGTTGGTAAACCCCCGCATCGCTCCGTTCAATCCCCGGAGATGCCCCCGAAGGCGAGACACTCGCGCGCGCAGCCGTGGCTGGAAGGCCTCGGCGACTGGGCCTGGCCGGGAACGCATCCGGCGCCCGAGCACTCGCCCCCGCCGTGGGTGCCGGCACGGCCGCCGCAGCTGTCGCCCGCAATGGCCGGGCCGGGTGCGCAGGCGCTCCCGGCGGCGCGCTCGCGCGCGTGGCGGCTGGCGCTCGCGATGCTGCTGGCCGCCCTCGCGACCGTCTGGGTGACGCTCGCGCTCGGCGGCCCGGTGGCCGTCGAACGGCTCGTCGGGCTCGGCCCCGAACCGTGGCACTGGACGCTCCATCCCGGCGCCGTGCACGCACCGCCCGAGCTGCTCCAAGACGCACCGCCCCTGACCGAGGTCGCCTTCGACCGCGCGGGCAGCCAGATCGACCACGTCTCGTTCGTGTCGGGGTCGCTGGAGAACGAAGGCTCCTTCTATGTCTACCTGCCGCCCGGGTATGCGAGCTCGGCACGCGCCTACCCCGTTCTCTACCTGCTGCACGGCCGCGACGGCCACGCCCAGGCGTTCCTTGAAATCGGGATCCAGAAGAGCCTTGACCGGCTGATCGACGCGGGCCGCATCCCGCCGCTGATCGCGGTCATGGTGCAGGACGCCCCCGGCCTCGACAACTGGCGCGACGTCGGCGCACGCCACAGCGCCACCTACGTGATCGAAGTGCAGCAGCTCGTCGACCGGATGCTGCGCACGATCCCGACCCGCGCCGCGCGCGCGATCGCCGGCAGCTCGATGGGAGGCTTCGGGGCGATGAACGTGGCGCTCGCCTACCCGCTGAGCTTCTCGGTGGTCGAGAGCTGGCTCGGGTTCTTCAACGGGCTCGAAGGCAACCTGCAGTCAGACCGTGGCGTGATCTCGAAGCTCGGGCTGCACGCCTTTCTCTACGGCGCCTCCGAAGACCCGGTCGCCGTGCCCTCCGAGGACCCTGAATTCGCCGCCGAGCTGCGCGCCGCCGGCGCCCAGGCCTCCGGCATGATCTACCCGGGCGGGCACAGCCTCGAAAAAGTCGAAGAACACCTCGACACCGGGCTGCTGTTCGCGGGCCGCTCGCTGCGCGAGACCCAGCAGCGCGCCGCCGGCGAAGCGGGCGTCACGCCCGGCGCCTGAGGCGCCGGTCCGGCGCGCGATGAGCGAGCAGCCGTCGAGCGGCACACGGCGCGACGCGGTGGAAAAACGCCGTCTGCGCTCGTTCGTGCGCCGGATCGCGCTGCTCGGGGCGGTCGTGCTCGCGCTGCTCGCGCTCGGCGCGCTCGGCCTCGCACTGAGCGAGGACGTGAGCTTCTGGTACGCCTTCCGCTGGGCGCTCGACACGGCCGCGACCGTCGGCGGGTTCCCGCAGCCCCAGACGCTCGCCGGGCAGATCGTGCAGGTCGCGCTCGTGCTGCTCGGCGTCGGGACCGTCTTCTACGCTCTTGCGACCGTCGCCGAGCTGTTCCTCGCGGGGCACCTCGGCGAGCTGCTGGCGTTGCGGCGCACGCAGAAGAGGATCGACTCGCTGAGCGGCCATCACATCATCTGCGGCTTCGGTCGCGTCGGCAGGCAGGTGCGCCGGGACCTGCGCGCGGGCCGCGCCGAGTTCGTGGTGGTCGACACCGACCCCGACAACCGCCAGGCCGCCGAGGCGCTGGGCGTCGCGTTCATCGAGGGCGATGCCTCCGACGACGACGTGCTGCGTGAGGCGGGCGTCGAGCGTGCGCGCTCGATCGTCGTGTGCGCGGACTCCGACGCGAACAACGTGTTCATCACGCTCACCGCACGCGAGCTGCGCTCGGACATCACGATCGTCGCGCGCGCCGCCAGCGAGGACACCGAGAAGAAGCTGAAGCGCGCCGGCGCCGACCGCGTGATCTCGCCCTACAAGTCGAGCGGCACCGAGATGGCGCGGCTCGCGCTGCACCGCCAGCTGAGCGGGGTCGTCGACGTCGATGCCGAGTACCGCATGGAGGAGATCGAGGTGGGGGAGACCTCGCGCGCGCTGGGCGAGACGGTCCAGGACGTGCGCGGCGGCTCGATGATCATCGGGCTGCGCCGCGGCGCGTACTTCCAGCCCCAGCCGCCCGCCGAGACGGCGCTCCTGGCAGGCGACGTGATCGTCGCGATCGGCACCCCGCCGGCGCTCGAACGGCTGGAGGGGCTGCTGGAGGAGCGCGCCTAGAGGAGGTCTCGGGCCGTCCGGCGGGGCGGAGCCCCGGGTTCGGCCTCTGACAGGCGGGCTCCGGGGCCTGTCGAGCGCGTGCTCTAGATTCAGGCCGATGGACGAGAACCGGTCGCGTCTGGGCGCGCGCACGGATGCTCCCGCGATCGAGGTCGAGGGGATCGTCAAGCACTTCGGCGAGGTGTGCGCGCTCGATGGAATCGATCTGACCGCGCCCCCGGGCCAGGTGCTCGGCCTGCTCGGCCCCAACGGGGCCGGCAAGACGACGCTCGTGCGTGTGCTCGCGACCCTGATCGAGGCCGATGCGGGCAGCGCGCGCGTCGTCGGCCTCGACGTGCGGCGCGACGCCGCGCTGCTGCGCGAGCAGATCGGTCTGGCGGGCCAGTACGCGGCCGTCGACGAGAACCTGACCGGGATCGAGAACCTCGTGATGGTGGGCCGCCTGTACGGCATGACGCGAGCGGCCGCGAAGACGCGCGGGCGCGAGCTGCTCGCGCGCTTCGATCTGACCGACGCCGCCACACGGCCCACGAAGACCTACTCGGGCGGTATGCGCCGCCGCCTCGACCTGGCCGCCGCGCTCGTCGCGCGCCCCCCGTGCTGTTTCTCGATGAGCCGACGAGCGGCCTTGACCCGCGCAGCCGCCTGAGCCTGTGGAGTGTGATCGAGGACCTCGTCGCCGAGGGGACCACGGTGCTGCTCACGACCCAGTACCTCGACGAGGCCGACCGCCTTGCGCACACGATCGCGGTCATCGATCACGGCCGGCTGATCGCCGAGGGAACCCCCGACGAGCTGAAGGACCGCCTCGGCGGCGAGCGCCTCGAGGTCAGCCTCGAGGAGCCGGGCGACGCCGGTCGCGCCGTGCGGGCGCTGGCGGACATGGCCAAGGAGCCGCCGAGCGCCGAGGGGCGGCTCGTGCGGCTGGCCGTGCGCGAGCGCGCCGGCAGCATCGTCGAGGCCGTGCGCAGGCTGAGCGCGGAAGGGATCGGCGTCGACGACCTCGCGATGCGCCGCCCGACGCTCGACGACGTGTTCCTGGCGCTGACCGGCCACGCCGCGAGCCGCGACGAGGAACAGGACGAGGAGGCCGAGCGCGACGAGGAGCAGGCGGCGTGAGGCGGCTCGTCACCGACACCGTGATCATCGCCGAGCGCAACATCGTGCGCCTGACCCGCGCGCCCGAACTGCTGATCGGCTTCACGATCCAGCCGATCATGTTCGTGCTGCTGTTCCGCTACGTGTTCGGCGGCGCGATCCGCACGCCGGGCTACGCGTACGTCGACTTCCTGATTCCGGGGATCATCGTCCAGAACACGGCCTTCGGCGGCTTTGCGACGGCGCTCGGGCTCAACGAGGACATGCGCAAGGGGCTGATCGACCGCTTCCGCTCGCTGCCGATGGCGCGCCCGGCGGTGCTCGCCGGGCGCACGATGTCAGACGTCGCGCTGAACGCGCTTTCGATCACGATCCTGCTCACCACCGGCGTGATCATCGGCTTCAGCTTCCACACGACCTTCGGCGAAGCCGTCGCGGGCGTCCTTCTGCTGCTGCTGTTCGGCTACGCCTTCTCGTGGGTGCTGGCGTTCATCGGGCTGGTCGCGAAGTCCTCGGAAACCGTCAACTCGGTCGGCTTCATCATCGTCTTCCCGCTGACGTTCATCTCCTCGGCGTTCGTGCCGGTCGCCTCGATGCCCGAAGGGCTGCGGCAGTTCGCGGAAGTCAACCCGTTCACGATCGTCGTCGACGCGATGCGCCACCTGTGGCTCGGCGCGCCCTCGAACAACGACGTGCTGTGGGCGGTGGTGTGGTCGCTCGGTCTGATCCTCGTGTTCGGCGCGCTCGCGACCGCGCGCTACCGGCGCGCGGCCGGCGGCTAGGGCTCGGCGGTCAGGCTCGCCACGCCCGGCACGTCGCCGAGCGCCTGCAGCCGCGCGAGCCGGCTCGAGTCGTGCCCGAGGTAGCCGTCGAGGAACGCGGTCGTCACGTTCTCGACGGCGGTCAGCTGCGGTCCGGGTTTCGAGTACGGCGGCAGGTGTTCGGCGCCGGGGAGGCTCAGCAGGTACTTGGGCGTCGCGGCGGCCGCGAAGAATTCGTTCGTCTGAGCCGGCGGGTTGACGGTGTCGGCCGTGCCCTGGGTGGCCAGCAGCGGCGGCTCGCCCGGGGCGAACGCCCACCCTTCGATGCCGGGCAGCTCGGCGCCGGAGAGGATCACGGCGGCCTTCACGCGCGGGTCGCGTAACCGTTCGTCGTAGGCGACGGCGAGCGCCGTGTCGCCGCCGTCTGACTGTCCGGCGACGGCGATCTCGCGCGGGTCGATCAGACCCGCGAGCGGCCCGCTGCCGCGCGCGGAGGCCGCGAGCAGTTCGGAGATCACGAAACGCATGTCCTGGGGCTGGTTGCTGAGGTCAGACTCGTTCGGGCCGCCGGGGGCGTTCGCGTTCTCGAGCGGGAACACCGGGGCGGCGACCACGTAGCCGGCCCGCGCCCACGCCTGCAGCAGCGGCGCGTACAGCGCCGGCGTGACGGCGAAGCCATGCCCGAACACGATCAGCGGATAGGGCCCCTGCGCGACAGCCGGGGCCGCTCCTGGCGTGTCGCCGTGCGCCGCGCCGCCGAGTGCCGGGTACCGGACGATCGTCGTCAGAGTGCGCGGGGCCGGCCCGCTCGGGAGTTCGACGGTGCGGGTGCTGTCGACGAGGTGCAGCACCGTGTAGCCGACGGCGCTCGGCGAGGGGGCGACGGGCCGCGCGCCGGCGCTCCCCGGCTTCCCGGCGGCTTTCGTGGCTCGGGCGCCGGGCGCGCCGCCTCGATGTGCCGATCCGCCGGTGTTCGAGAGGACGATCGCCGCCGCAGCGATCGCCGCCAGCCCGAGCAGGCCGGCTGCCGCCGCGCGCTGGCGGCGCACGGCGCGGCGCCGGGCATCCCGGCGGGCGGGGCGATCCTGTTCGCGCCGCGGTGAAGGCGTCTGCACCGGCACCGCAGTTAGAGAAGTCTCACTGGCATGACGCCGATCGAAGGCAAGAATCGATGGTATTCGAGGACTACCGGAAGAGCGGCACCTGCAAGATGACGGCACGATGGGACACGCCCGGCTGGCGGCGCTCCCTGCGCTGGAGGCGGGGCGAGGGCCTCAGAGCGGCGAGGCCGGGCCAAAGGACTGGGACCGGTACGTCGAGAACGTCGAAGCGATGGCGGAGACGCCCTCCTTCCGGGCGCTGCGCGACCGCGTGTTGCGCCTGGCGCGACCCGAGGCGGGCGAGCGCCTGCTGGACGTCGGCGCCGGTACGGGGCTGCTCGCGCTCGCGGCGGCCCCGCAGGTCGCAGGCGTGATCGCGCTCGACGTGTCCGAGCCGATGTGCCGGGTCCTGGCCGAGAAGGCGCGCGCCGCGGGCCTCGAGAACGTCCGGACCGTGACCGCCTCGGCCGACGCGCTGCCGCTGCCCTCCGAATGCGTCGACGTCGTGGTCTCCAACTACTGCCTGCACCACCTCACCGACCCGGGCAAGCGCCGTGCGCTGGCGGAGATCCACAGGGTGCTGCGTCCGGGCGGCCGCGTCGTGTTCGCCGACATGATGTTCAGGATCGGGGTTGCGAGCCCGCGCGACCGGCGCGTCGTCGCGATGCTCGTCAGGCGCATGCTGCGCGCCGGTCCGCGCGGGCTGGTGCGTGTGCTGCGAAACGCGGGGCGCGTCGTCGCGGGCCGCAGCGAGCACCCGGCCGGCGCGGCGTGGTGGCGCCAGGCGATGATCGAGGCCGGGTTCGAGCGCGTCGAGGCCCACGAGCTCTCACACGAGGGGGGTCTCGCGCGGGGGTACCGCCCCGCCGCTCCCTGACGGCGCCGCTCAGCCGGGTGCCTGTGCCGCCGGCGCCCGCAGGCGCATCGCACGGCGCACGCGTTCGGGCAGGTACCAGTTCCAGCGTCCGAGCAGCTTCATCGCCGCCGGGACGAGCAGTGCCCGCACGATCGTGGCGTCGATCAGGATCGCCGCGACCAAGCCGACACCGAACTCCTGCAGCCCCACGAAGCGGCCGCTCATGAAGCCCGAGAAGGCGGCGATCATGATCACCGCCGCGGCGGTGATGATGCGCCCGGTGCGCTCGAGGCCATACGCCACAGCGCGCTCGTTGTCGTGGTGGCGGTCCCACTCCTCGCGCATGCGGGAGAGCAGGAACACCTCGTAGTCCATCGAGATCCCGAAGATCGTCGCGAACAGGAAGATCGGGATCCAAGCTTCGATCTGCGGCGAGCTGTGGAACCCGAGCGCGCTGCCGGCGCCGTGCTGGAAGACCAGCACCAGCACGCCGTAGGCGGCGCTGACCGACACCAGGTTCAGCAGCACGGCCTTCAGCGGCAGCACGACCGAGCGGAACGCGCGCAGCAGCACGAAGTAGGTGATCAGGAGCACCGCCGCGACCAGCCACGGGAAGGCGGCGTACGCCTTGTTCGTGAAGTCGACGCCGAACGCCGGTGCGCCCGTGAGCAGCACCGTGTCGGACGCCGGGAAGCGCGCCGCCGGGATGTAGCGCCCGCGGATCGCGTGTACGAGCGCCTGAGCCTCTTTCGTACCCGCGTCGGTGCGCCCCGCGGCGCGCACCTGCAGCGCGCGGCCCGCCGGTTCGAGCAGGCCCGCCTGCAGCGCCGCCTGCGCCGAGGAGAGCGCGGGGGCCTGGATCGTCGAGGGCTGAATGCGAGCGTCGGCGCGCAGCTCGGCGACGAGCCTGCGCTCGGCGGCGACGGTCGCCGGCGAGAGCGCGCCGCCGTGGAGGCCCGTGTCGACGACGACCTGGTGGGGCGCGAGCGCGCCCGGCCCGATCGTCGACTCCAGCACGTAGAGCCCGTCTGTCGCCTCGGTGCCGTGCGGCGCGCTGCGGTTGTCGCCGCCCGTGAGGTGGAGCGTCAGCGCCGGCCAGGCGAGCGCGAGCAGCACCGCGCAGGAGCCGGTCAGGTAGGCGACCGGATGGCGCATGATCGAGTGCGCCAGGCGCGACCACATCCCGGGAGCGCCGCTCGCCCGCCGTTCGAGCACGGCGCGCGGCACGACGCGGAAGCGGTTGACCCCGCCGCCCAGCACCGACAGGAAGGCCGGCAGCAGCGTCGCCGAGGCCGCGATCGAGACGAGCGGGATCAGCACCGCCCCGGCGCCCATCGAGCGCATGAACGGCACCGGCATCAGCAGCAGCAGCGCGAGGCCGATCGCGACCGTCAGGCCGGAGAACAGCGTCGCGCGGCCCGCTGTCGCCATCGTCGTCTCGAGCGCCGAGCGCGGCTCTTCGCCCGCATCGAGCTGTTCGCGGTAGCGGAACACGATCAGCATCGAGTAGTCGATCGCGATCGCAAGGCCGATCAGCGTCACGATGTTCGTGACGTATTCGGCCATGTTGCCCAGGTGCGCGACGCACCACACGAGCCCGAGGGTCGTCGGGAGCGTCGCGAACACGAACACGAACGGCACGATCACCGCCCCGAGCGTCCCGAACATGAACAGCAGCACGAGCACCGCGATCGGCACGGCGATCGCCTCGCCACGGCCGAGGTCTTTGCTGTACAGCGGCTGGACGTCGTGGCTGAGGGCGGGGAACCCCGTCAGGTAGGTGCGCACGCCCGGCACGCGGCCGATCCCCCCGCGCATCTCCTCGGTGTAGTTTTTCGCGTCGGCCGCTTCCAGCGGCGTCGTGATCTGGACGTAGAGCACCCCCGGCGCCGCCACCCGCGGCGGGCCCGCGCGGCCGCCCGGCACGCGCGCGGCCGCCCGCACCGCGGCCGCCTCGCTCGCGGCCGCAAGCGCCGGCGTGGCCGCGGCGGGCGGGGCTTTGACGACCAGCGTGAAGCCGCCGTCGCCACGCTGGTGGAAGCGGTCGCGCAGCACCGTCAGGCCCCGTTCGGCGTCCGAGCCGGGCACGCTGAAGCGGTTCGTCAGCAGCTTGCCGAGGCCGGAGGTGGCCCACGCGCCGAGGACCGCGGCGATCAGCCATCCGGCGAGCACCACGCGCCGGTGGGCGACGACCCAGCGCGTCCAGCCCACGAGGGCTGAGGGGCGTGTCTCGGCGCTGGTCGGCATCGCGATCGGCCTCCGGACGGTGGGGGGAGGGTGCTGAGAGGAGGATCCTCCCAGATCGCGAGCGGGCGCCTAGACTCGCGTGGGAGCGGACCGGGAGGAGGCGCGATGGCGACGGCGCTGGTGACAGGGGGCGGACGCGGGATCGGCCGGGCGGTCGCGCTCGCACTCGCCGACGACGGCCACGACATGGCGATCGGCTTCGCGAGCGACCGCGCGGCCGCCGAGCAGGCGGTGGCGGAGATCCGCGCGCGCGGGCGCGCCGCGCACGCGATCGAGGCCGACCTCGAACCGCCCGGTGGCGCAGACGCGCTGATCGACGCCGCTCAACAGGAGCTCGGCGCGATCGGGATCCTGGTCGCAAACGCCGGCATCGCAGCCGCGCCGAGCGGCGTGGCCGGGATCTCGACCGCCGAGTGGGAGCGGATGATCGCGATCAACCTGCGGGCGCCGTTCCTGCTCGTCAGGCGCCTGGCACCGCAGATGGCCGAGCAGGGGTTCGGGCGAATCGTGCTCGTGTCGTCGATCGCCGCCTTCACGGGCGGCCTGATCGGCGCCCACTACGCCGCCAGCAAGGCGGGACTGCACGGGCTCGCGCACAGCGTCGCGCAGGAGACCGCGGGGCGCGGCGTGACGGTCAACGTGCTCGCGCCCGCGCTGATCGAGACGGACATGATGCCCGCCGAGGAGGAGGTGCGCCGGGCGCTCGCGCAGCGCATTCCCGTCGGCCGCCTGGGGCGGCCCGAGGAGGTCGCCGAGATGATCGCCGCGGTCGTGCGCAACGGCTACCTGACCGGACAGACGATCCTGCTCGACGGCGGCCGCTACCCGACCTGAGCGCCACGACGCGGCTCCAGTACCCCGGGCGGGTACGCACGGCTCAGCTGCGCTGCTCGGCGACCCAGGCGAGGATCGTGCGCGAGTGCGTCAGCACGCGCCCGTCGGGGAGCTTCAGCGCCGGCAGCTTCGTGTCGCCGGTCGCGCGCTCGAGCTCCTCGCGCGAGCCTTTGCGCAGGAACGGGAGCGGGCTGCCGTGCGCGGCGATCACCTTCTCGTAGTCGATCCCGGCCGCGTGCAGCGCTTCCTGGACGCGGCGGCACGGGTGCACCCGCGGGCCGCCTTCGTCGCCGTGGCAGACGTACAGCGTCGGTCGCTCACCCAGGGGCGCGCCTGCGGCGGGGTCGTGCGAGCCATCCTGAGGCATCGGGCGACCCTAGATCGGCGGCGCCCGCGCGTCAACTCGCCGGGCGCTGCATCCGCCGGCATGGGAGCATGCACCGATGCAATCCGCGGAGGCCGCGCGCGAGCGGTTCGCCGAGCTTCACCGCAGCGGCTGCTTCGCGATCCCCAACCCGTGGGACCCCGGCAGCGTCCGCGTGCTGGAGTCGCTCGGGTTCGAGGCGCTCGCGAGCACCAGCGCCGGATTCGGTTTCTCGCGCGGGCGCCCCGACCGCCTCGGCGCGATCGGGCTCGAGGAGGTGCTCGCGCATCTCACCGAGCTGGCCGAGACGGCGACGGTGCCCGTCAGCGCCGATTTCCAGTCCGGCTACGCCGACAGCGCGGCCGGAGTCGCCGAGAGCGTGCGGCGCTGCGTGCAGACCGGGGTCGCCGGGCTCTCGATCGAGGACACGACCGGCGAGGGCGGTGAGCTGCTCGCGCTCGCGGAGGCGGTCGAGCGCGTGCAGGCGGCTCGCCGGGCGATCGACGCATCAGGCGCGCGCGTGCTGCTGACAGCGCGTGCCGAGTGCTTCCTGGTCGGGCACCCGAACCCGCTCGCGGAGGGGCTCGCGCGCCTGCAGGCGTACGCGGACGCCGGGGCGGACGTGCTGTTCGCGCCCGGTGCGCGAACGCGTGAGCAGATCGCCGCGATCGTCGAGGCGGTCGCGCCGCGGCCGGTCAACGTGCTGATCAGCTCCGACGTCGGGCTCGGCATGTCCGATCTCGCCGAGCTCGGCGTGCGGCGCGTGAGCGTCGGCTCGGCGCTCGCACGCGTGGCGTGGGGGGCCGTGCTCTCTGCGGGTCGGCGGCTCGCGCAGGACGGCAGCTTCGCCGGGCTCGACGGCGCCGCGTCGTTCGCGGAGCTCGACGAGCTCTTCTCGCGCGCCGCTCGCTGAGGCGCCCGCGCGGGCCTCGCGGAGACAACGGCGACGACGGCCTCCGGAACGTTCCAGCGGCGCACGACGGGCTCCATGTCGCACACCCGCGCCTCTCTCCCGCCAGCGGCTCCCGATCGGCGCAGGTCCTCTAGTATCCCGCTCCTCGCACATGGCGGTCGGGCCGGCGGGGTCGCAGTTCGCGCCCGCCTCCTGGGGCCGCCGGCCGTGGATCGGAGGGGATCTTGAGCGGGGGCGACGTCGCAACTTTGGTGGTGTCCGGGCTCGCATTTGCGATGCTGATGCCGGTCGTCGTCGCGCGCCCGCGCCAGCCGCTGATCGCGCCGATCGCGTTCAACCTGCTGATCGGCCTCGCGGTCTGCGAGATGCTCGCCACGCACGCGTTCGCGCAGGGTGTCGGGGTGGCGGGCTTTGCCGCCACGATCGCCACGATCGCCCTCGCGGCGGTCGGGCGCACGCGGCGCCCTGCCCCCGCGGACACGCTCCACTGGGAGGAGTTCGAGGCGGCCTTCCGCCGCTACGTGCAGCAGATCGGCATGGAGGAACGCTGAGCGCGCCCGCACGCCCGGTTCTCCCCGCCCGGCGCGTGCGCTGATCGAGCCTCGCTGGGCGCCGGCGCCCCCGCTCCGCGGGACGGCGGTGCGATGCTGTGCCGATGCGAGTCTCCGCGCGACCCACCACGGCGGACGCGCTGCGCCTCGGGCGGCGGCGCTTCCTGGCTCCCGAGCGGATCGACATGGGGACGCTCGCCGACGAGCTCGGCGTCAACCGGGTGACGCTCTACCGCTGGTTCGGCTCGCGCGACGACTTCATCGTCGAGGTCGTCTGGTCGCTTGCGCTGCGCACGTTCGACTTCGTCGAAGGGAGCGTCGAGTCGCGCGGCGGCGAGCGCATCGTCGAGGTCGTCACGGGCTTCCTGGACGCGATCATCACCAACTCCGGGATGCAGCGCTGGCTCGGCGAAGACGGCGAGCACGCGATGCGCCTGCTGACCGGTCCGAGCACCGACTTCCAGCGACGCCTGATCGGCGCGATCCAGACCCGTCTCGAGCAGGAGATCGAGCAGGCGCAGCTCGATCTGCCCGTCGACCCGCACGAGCTCGCGTACGTGATCGTGCGCCTGATCGAGTCCTACACCTACCTCGACCTGATCACCGGCGAGCAGCCCGAGGCGCGGCGCGCCGAGCCGATCATGCGGATGCTGTTGCGGGTCGACCGCTAGCCGCGGGGGCGGCCGCCCGGACGCGGCCGCCCCTGTGGCTCTCCCTGCTCAGGCGCGGAAGGGCGCGCGCCCGGGCGCGCTCACCAGTTGATCGGCGGTGGCGGCTTGGCCGTCATTTCGATCGTGTTGCCGGGGCCCGACATGGTCGATGACAGGACCGGCCCGAAGAGCCCGCAGCCGCCGAATTCCGGCACGGTGACCTTCGTGGCGAACGAGAAGCCGCCCACGACGAGCGCGTTGACCGGCTCGGAGATGTTCAGCGGCAGCTGGATCGGTTCGACCGTCGTACATCCGAGCGGGACCGTGAACAGCCCGACGCCGACCGAGCCGACCAGCTCGTTCGCCGAGCCGCTGGCGCTCTCGGAGAAGACTCCTTCGTCGGTCAGCCCGACGCTGCCGTGGATCGTGCCGGTCGGCGTCAGCGCGCCCTTGACCGTGATCGGGATGAGCCCGATCCAGATCGTCTGGTCGATCGGCGGGATCGACAGGTTGGCCGTCAGTGCGCTGGTCGTGACGTCGCCTTCGGCGCTCAGCGTCGAGCCCTTGGGTACTTCGACCGAGATGCCGCTCTTGGCCTCGGTCACCTTGCCGCTGAGTTCCCACGCGGGCAGCGGCACGATCAGGTCCCCCGCCTCAGGCGCCAGTCGGGCCGAGGACGGCAGCGACGCCGTCGGGGAGTGCTGCCCGCACGTGCTCGGCGCCTTGCGGCCGGCGAGCCGTTCTTCCACCCACTTGATCACTGTCGGGATCGCGGTCGGGTCGGTCAGCAGGTGATCGCCCGGGTAGAGCTGGAAGTCGTCGCTCACGCCGAGGCTGCACCAGGCCTGGTGCAGCGCGACATCCTGCGCGACAGGTACGAACTCGTCCTCGAGCCCGTGGTAGTGGTAGACGGGCACCGGCACCGCTTTGGTGCCGAGCTGCTGTTCGGCGAGGATCTTTTCGATCGCCGGATGTTCGGCCTCGAGTTGCGGCAGCGTCTTGTTGCCGATCGTGTATTCGCTGCTGTTGACGTCGCGGAATTCGCGCAGCGACTGGATCGCGCACTCGTTCAGCAGCTTCCCGGCGGCCGCGAGGCCGGCGCTGTTGGAGATCGACGCGAGGTTGAATTCTTCGGGGTACGCGGCGCTCAGGCCGATCAGCCCGTCGAGCCCGAACGCCGTCCCGACCGAGGCGTTGTCGAATTCGCCGACCGCCTGCAGGTTGGCCGGTACGCCCCCCGCGGCGAGGCCCACGAGCTTCACGTCGGCCGCGTAGGAGGGTTGCAGCTCGGCCGCCCAGCCGGCGGCCTGGCCGCCCTGCGAGTAGCCCCACGCGATCACCGGCGCGGTGGAGGCGACGCCCGAGCCCGGGACCTGCCTCGCAGCGCGCACGACGTCGAGCACTGCCTGGCCCTCGGCGCGCCCGGCCGTATAGGTCGGCACCGCACCGTTCGTGTAGCCCTGGTAGTCGGTGACCGCGACTGCGTAGCCCTTCTTCAGCGATTCGATGATCGCGCCGCCGTCGTACTCGGTGCCGGCCGCGAGCTGCAGCGATGGCGCGCAGGCGTGCGCGAGACCCTGCGTGCCCTCGGCGTAGGTCACGACCGGGCGCGAGCCGCTGCCCTTCCACGTGCTGGTCGGGACGATCACCGTGCCGGTCACCCGGTCCGGGGCCCCGTGCTGATCGGTCGATTGGTAGAGCACCGTCCACGCTTTCACGCTCGGCAGCGAGACGTCCAGATTCACGGTCGCCGGCCGGTACCACACCAGTTCGCCGGGACTCCCGGCGGGGGTCGTGCTGGGCGGCGTGTAGAACGCCGAGCCGGACGGTCCTTCGACCGGAGCCGCCGAAGCGGCGGGCGCCGCCGCGAGCACGGCGAGCACCGACAGCGCGAGCAGCGCCCGCGCAAAGCCCCTGAGCTGCATTCCCCACTCCTTCCTCGGATTCCGTCGCCCCACCGGCCGCCCGCGGAGGAGACGCGACGCGCTCGTGTTCCCCTGGGCATCCCGACGAGCCTGATGCAGCATAACGGCGCCCATGTTGCATTGCAACCCCAGGGCCGGTGCGTTGCATTTACGGCCGCGTTGCGCCGGCCTCGAGCGGCCCGACACAGCTTTCAGCTGGGCGCGGAGCGCCCCTCATGCGGGACGTCCGCGACGCGTTCAGTCCGCGCAGGACGAGCAGGCGCCGTGCAGCGTGATCTCGTGCTCCTCGACCTGCATCGGCACGCGCGCGCTCAGGCTGCGGATCGCGTCCTCGAGCCGCTGATCGGTGAACGGCACGACGGTTCCGCAGCTGTCGCACACGAGGTGATGGTGGTGCTCGGCGTCGGCGCGGATCGGCTCGTAGCGAGCCATCTCGTGGCCGACCTGCACCTTTTGCACGAGCCGCAGGCGCTCGAGCTCCTCGAGGATGCGGTAGATGCTCGCGCGAGCGACCGGGCGCTCTCCGGCCCGCAGCGCGTCTTCGATCTCGACCGCCGAGAGCGCGCAGCGCTGGGCGCCGAGCAGCTCGAGCACCGCGTGGCGCGCCTGGCCGGACCGGTGCCCCGCGTCGCTCAGCACCCTGTTGGCGTGCTCGGCCCAGTTCTGTGCTCGCACGTCAGGCACCCCGCGAGAAGTCTAGTCCGACGCCGGGACCCCGCAGCCGGGCGCGCTTGACCGGCGCGCGCACCAGCAGCGCGAGCGCATAGCAGGCGCCCGCGACCCCGACGATCGCTGTGCTCGGCGGAACGCTCGGCACCCAGTAGCTGATCGCGAGCCCTCCCCACATCGCCCCGACCGCGAGCGCGACCGACAGCGCGAGCGCCGCGTACGGGCTCGCGCTGAGGCGCTGCGCCGCGCCGGCGGGGGCGGCCAGCAGGCCGAGCAGCAGCAGCGCGCCGACCGCCTGCGTCGCCTCGGCGGCGGTCACGCCGAGGAGGGCGAGGAACACGAGCCCGAGTGCCCCGACCGGCACGCCGCGCGCACGCGCGACCGCGGGATCGACCGACGCGAACAGCAGCGGCCGCGCGATCACAGCGAGCGCGAGGAGCACGGCGACGCCGACCGCCGCCGCGAGCGCGGCGTCGGCCCCGCTGAGCCCGAAGATCGAGCCGAACAGGGTGCGCGCGCCGAGCAGCCCGTTGCCGCCGCCGGTGCCGCGGTTGAACAGCGCGAGGAACAGCACGCCGAGCCCGAGCACCCACGCGAACACGATCCCGATCGGGACGTCGTCCGCGGCTCGCCCGGGGGCGATCGCGCCCAGCAGCAGCGCGACCGAGACGGTCGCTGCGAACAGCCCGACGCGCGTATCGACGCCCGCTGCGGCCGCCGCCAGCGCGCCGGTGAAGGCGACGTGGCTGAGTGCGTCGCCCGCGAACACCTGCGCGCGCAGCACGACGAAGTACCCCACCGCGCCGCACGCGAGCGCGACCGGCGTCCCGGCGAGCAGCGCGTTGCGAAAGAACTCGTGAGCGAACATCAGGCAGCCGCCCCCTCCGCCGGCAGCCCGGCCGCACGCGTCCCGCGCCGCGCCGCAGCCACCCGCACGACCCTCGCGAGGACGTAGAGCGCGAACGCGATCGTCGTCACGTAGAAGCCGACCGGGTATTCGTAGAAGTAGGCGAGCGCCAGGCCGGCCCACGCGATCAGGATCCCGATCAGCGCGCTCAGCGCGAGGCCGAGACCGACGCGCGGGGTGATCAGCTGCGCGATCGCGGGCGGCGCGACGAGCAGCGCGAAGACCAGCAGCACGCCGGTGATCTGCGCCGTCTCGGCGACCGCGACCCCCAGCAGCAGCAGGAAGCCGGTCGAGAGCGCGCGCACCGGTACGCCGTGGGCGCGTGCGACGGCCTCATCGACCGACGCGAACAGCAGCGGGCGCCCGACCGCGGCCAGCGCGGCGAGCGCGAGGCAGGCGAGCACCGCCAGCGCGAGCACCTGGCCGGAGGTGATGCCCAGGAAGGTGCCGAACAGCAGGCTCTCGTAGCTGGCCAGCACGCCGCCATACAGGCTCAGGAACAGGAAGCCGCACGCGATGCCGACCGCCTGGACGGTCCCGATCAGGGCCGACTCCTGCCCACGTCCGCGCGCTCCGCGTGGCGCGGTGCCCGCGATCGCGACGGCGGCCAGCGCAGTCGCCGCGAAGTACCCGAGCGCCGCCGAGAGGCCGAGCAGCAGCGCGCCGGCGGCTCCCGGGAACGCCATCATCGACAGCGTGTGACCGGCGAACGTCTGGCGGCGCGTGACCATGAACCAGCCGATCGCACCCGCCATCACGGCGACGATCGCCCCCGCCTCGAGCGCGTTGACCATGAACGGGTAGGCGGTCAGCTCGCGCACGTCGGTGAGCGGGTTCAGCGAGACCTGGGCGAGCGGCGCGCTATGCATGTCCGTGGTGGGCGGGCGCGTCGGGCTGGCCGACGACGACCAGGCGGCCGTCGCCCGCGCGCAGGACATCGATGGCCACCCCATAGAGGCTGCTCAGCGTCGCGCTGGTGATGACCTCGCCCGGTGCCCCCGCGACGGCGTGCCCGCCCCCCAGGTACACGACGGCGTCGAGGTAGCCGAGCAGCGGGTTCACGTCGTGCGCGACCAGCAGGATCGTCACGCGCTGCTCGCGGCAGATCGTGCCGAGCAGCGCGGCCACAGCGGCCTGGTTGGGGAGATCGAGGTTGTCGAGCGGCTCGTCGAGGATCAAGAGGCGCGGGCGGGCGACGAGCGCCTGCGCGATCAGGAGCCGCTGCTGCTCGCCGCCGGAGAGCAGCCCGATCGGGCGCGTCGCGTAGCGCTCGGCGCCGACCAGCTCGAGCACGCGCTGCACCGGCTCGCCACCCCCGCGTCGCAGCGGCAGGCCCCATCGCGCGCCGTCGAGGCCCATCCTCACGAGGTCGACGCCGCGGATGTTGGTGCTCGCGTCGAAGTGGCGCCGCTGCGGGAGGTAGCCGATCTCGCGCTTGGCCGCTCCGGGCGCCCGGCCCAGCACCGACGCGCTGCCGGCGGCGAGCGCGAGCTCCCCGAGCAGCACCCGCATCAGTGTGGTCTTGCCCGACCCGTTGGGGCCGAGCACCGCGGCGAAGCTGCCCGGTGCGATCTCGAAGCTCGACCTCGCTCCAGACCGTGCGCCCGCCCAGCCGCGCGCCGGCTCCGCGCAGGCTGACGGCAGACGGCTCGTGCTCGGCGCCGGCCGAGGGGGGCGCTTGCGTGTGCGCCGGGGCGGGGAGCTCGCTCATCGCCCGGTCGCCCGCCTGAGCGCCGCCGCCAGGCTCCTCAGCTGCGCCGTCTGCCACTGCTCGAACGTATCGGAGGCGGGGGAGAGGGTCTCGGTGACGGTCGTGATCGGGATCTGCGACGCGCGCGCGAGCTGGTTGACGCGCTGCACGTCGGGGGTCGCGTTCTGGCTGTTGTAGACCCACACGTCGATCAGGCGCGCTTCGGCCTGGTGGTCGACGGTCTGCTTGTCGGCGGCGCTGACGTCGGTGCCCTCGGCGATCGCCTTCGCGAAGCTGTACGGGGTCATCAGCCTCAGCCCGAGGTCCTGCCCGAGCGGCTGGAAGATGCTCTCGCTGTAGCCGACCGGGACGCCGGCGTAGCGCGAGCGGATCATCGCGCGCAGGGCGTCGTATTCGGCCAGGCCGCGCGTCTCGAAGCTCCTGCGCTGCGCCTGGAAGTAGGCGGCGTCCCCCGGGTCGCGCCGTTCGTAGTCCGCGGTGATCGCCGCGATCACCTTCTGGACGCTCTGGGGTGAGTACCACTGGTGCGGATTCGCTCCCTCGCGCAGGCCGAGCAGCCCTCCCACGTCGAGCACCGCGCGCGAGCCCGATGGGCTCGCTTCCAGCAGCTTCGAGGCCCAGTTGTCATAGCCGATCCCGTTGACGATCGCGACCTGCGCGCCCGCCAGCGCCTCGGCGTCGGCTGCCGTGGGTTCGTAGGAGTGCGGATCTGTGGCCGGGTTGACGATGATGCTGTGCACCGCGACCTTTTCGCCGCCGAGCTGGGCGGCGATGCTGCCCCAGAAGTTCTCGGCGGCGACCACCTCGATGTGCCCGGTGCCGGCCGAATCGACCGCACTCCTTCCGCACCCCGCGGCCGCCGCGCCGAGCGCGACCAGGACGAGCGCCGCGGCGGCGAGGCGCAGCGGACGCCGGCGGGCAGGGTCGCGAGGAGCGCGCGTCGGGGGCACGACGGCGACACTATCATATTAATAAGACTCAATCTCGTTATCGGCCTGCCCGGGCCCTGACCCACCGCCCCCCGCCGGAGGTAGGGCGGTCCCTACCCCGCCGCCGCAGGCGCGGTGCGATGATCGCGGCGCCCGTACGCTGTGGCTGATGGGCGTCCCACCGCCGGCCACCGACCCCGCGAGCGCCGTGCTCCAGCTCGGCCCACTGGCGTTGCTCGCGGTGCTCTACGCCCGCCGCGCCCATACGCTCGCGCGCCAGCGCCAGGCCGTGCCGGCGTGGCGCCAGGCGTGCTGGTTCGGGGCGCTCGCGCTGATCGCCCTGGCGCTCACCCTGCTCGGCAGCGGGTCCCAGGAACTGCTCGTGATCCACATGGCCGAGCATCTGCTGATCGGCGACATGGCCGCGATCCTGATCGTGCTGGGGCTGACCGGCCCGCTGCTCGCGCCGGTGCTGCGGATCGGCTTCTTCAACCGCCTGCGAGCGCTGTCGAACCCGGCGATCGCGCTGCCGTTGTGGGTGCTCGACCTGTACGTGTGGCACCTGCCGCTGTTCTACGAAGCGGCCCTGCGCAACGGCGGCGTGCACGCGCTCGAGCACGTGCATGTTCATCGCCTTCGGCGTGAATCTCTGGATGTGCCTGCTCGGCCCGCTGCCGGTGCCGGGCTGGTTCGACGCGCCGCGCAAGGCGGTCTACCTCGCTCGGCTACTGGTTCGCCGGAACGCTCCTGGCGAACACGTTCATCTGGATCGGGACGCCGTTCTACCCCTTCTACGCCTCAGGGGACGCCTCGGCCGGCATCTCCCAGCTGACCGATCAGAAACTCGCGGGGGCGATCATGATGATCGAGGGGAGCGATCGTGACGCTGTGCGTCGGCGGCTGGCTGCTCGCCACGGCGCTGCGCGAAGCGGGCGAACGCGAGGAGCTCGTCGAGTATGCGCGCGCCCGGGGCGTCTAGCTGAGCGCCGAGCGCGCCGGCCGAGCGGTCCGCTCCGGACGCGCTGCGGAGCTGCGCAGGCGCCTCGAGGCCGATCCCGCCGAGCCGCCCGAGCCCGTGCCCGGCGCCTGAGAGAGGGTCAGCCTGCGAGCAGCAGCGGCACGTCGTGGACGATTTCCTTCGGCGTCAGGTTGGCCGCGTAGATCGTCGTCAGCTTCCCCTTCGCGCTGACCCCGTAGACGAGCGCCGAGTGGTTGATGAATTCCGGGTTGCCGGTATCACGCGAGGAGCCGACGCCCCACGCCTTCCACACCGGCGCAAGTTCGCCCGCAGAGCCGATCAGGAACTGCATCTCGCCGGTCAGCTGGTGCTCGCCGAGGAACTTGGCGACGTTGGCCGGTTTGTCGCCGCGCGGGTCGACCGAGACCGCGATCAGCTGCACGTCGCTCGCGCGCGAGCCGAGCTGGGTGATCGCGTTGTGCAGCTGGGAGGCGATCAGCGGGCAGATGTCCGGGCAGTGCGTGTAGAGGAACGTCACGAACACCGCTTTGCCGCGGTAGGTGGCGAGGCTCACCGGCTGGCCCTGGTAGTTGCGCAGCGACGATGAGCCGAGGGGCGGGCTGGATCGGCTGCAGCAGCGGAGCCGTCGAGGCGCTCACGTGTGCGCTGCTCGCGTTGTCCGGGAGCTGCTGTTTGCTGCTCGAGCCGCCGGCGATCAAGAGCGCCACGCCCGCCGACGAGCACGACGATCAGAACCACCGGCAGGATCAGGTGCAGGCGCCCGATCGGGCGCGCAGCCTCCTGGGCGGTCGGCTGCTCCGGGCCGTCGCCCGGCGTGTCCGGGGGGCGCGTCTCGCCGGGCGCCTCGGTGCTCATGCGAGCAGTTTCGCAGAGCGCTTAAAGCGCGACGCATCTCGGCCGCGGCCCGCGGCCGCCGGGGCGCCGCGCCGCGGCGGCCGCGAGGCCGCCTAGCGTCGCGTAGGTCGCCGCGCGCGTTCGCCGGGCGGCGATCAGCGCGATGGCCCCGACGAGCAGCCCGAGCGCGCCCAGGATCAGCGCCGCGACGCCGAGGCCCTTCGAGGCGCCGCTCGAACTCGTCGTGCTCGCGGCCGGCGCCGCCGGCGCCGCGCTGCGAGCCGGTCTGCCCGGCTGCGGGTCCCGCCTCGTCGCCGGCGACTTCCTCGATCGACTCCGCCTTTGGCCGTCACGTTGATCCGCGGCGACGGGTGTTCGGCGGTCAGCGACGGGTTCGATCCAGTGCACGACCTGGCCGTTGCTGTAGCGTCTGCACGGTCCTGAATTCGAGCGCCTTGCCGGTCGCGTCGGCTGGGATCGCGAGCGACAGGGGGAAGTTGATGAACTGCGCCGTTGTTGACCTTGCCGAGCGGGCCCGTCCAGGTCCAGACGATCTGGGAGACCTCGGTGTCGATCGTTTCCCCGCCTTCGGTGATCGGCGTCGCGAGCTTCGTTTCGATCACGCGCGTGGACCACCCGGGACGTTTTCGTAGTCGACGCCGGTGAACCCGGTGGGGAACAGCACGTCGACCTTCGTCACGTGCGCGCCTTCCTGCTCGCCCGGGACGCGCACGTCGAGCGTCGCGAACGCCCCGGCCGGGATCGTGTTGGGATGCAGGCTGATGTGCGCCTGCGCGGCCGCCGGCGCGAGCAGCGCTCCCGCGAGCGACCAGGACAGCGATCTTCCTCGACTGCTTCATGCTTCCTCCTGTCTGCTGAGACGTGGTCCCCGGGGCCGACCGATCCGGCGCCCGGGATTCCGGTGCTCGTCGCCTCACAGAGGCGGGACGCCGGGCGGCGCTCGCCCCGCGAGCGCGCCGGCGCACCAGGCAGGCCCCCGCGCGGCATCGTTCGCGGGCGCTGCGCGTCGTTCACCGCGAGGGGGGCGGGCGCCGCGAGGCGCGTCAGGCCGCGAGGATCCGCACGAGCGCTGGTTCGCCCGGATACGCGTCCCGAACGAAGCAGCAGGAACGCGAGCAGCGCTGGAGCCACGTGCTCGAGCCACCTCGTCCCGAGCGTGCGTGCCGCGAGCGCCGACCGTAACTGCCGCGAGCCAGCGATCAAGCACGCGGCGCGACGCCGTGGTCGCAGCGAGCGCTCACCGGATCGGCACCTTCACGGTGCTGCGTGTACTCGATTCGAATTCCGAGACCCGGTCGACGATTTCGATCTCCCAGGTGCCCCCGGGCTGAGCACCGCGGAGTTGAGGATGTAGTGGCCCGGGCCCGGCGAGGTTCGCCTTCAGCGGCAGCGGGCCGATGCCCTTGGTCGGCAGCCGCGCGGTCGCGGTGAGTTCCTTGGTCGGCGGTGAACTGCGCGCCCGTCTTGGCGTCGATCAGGTAGAGGTGCACGGTGTTCAGGCCCGACACGCGCCGGTTCGACGGTCATCTCGAGCTCGGCCGGCCCGATCGTCGTGTTCGTCGAGAACGGGCCGGAGGCCGCGTCGATCGGCGGCGCGTAGCTGATGAGCGCCGCGGTCACGCCGAACACGCAGAGCATCAGCGCGAGCTCGCCGCGCATCGTGCGCCGCGCCAGCATCCCGGCCGCCCGGGCGGCGCCGGCCGCGCCGACGATCCTCTGCAGCGCGGGGATCACGCGTTCGCGGTTGATCCAGCCGAGGCCGATCAGGGCCAGCAGCAGCGCGGTCTTGGCGATGATCAGCGCGCCGTAGGTCGTGTGGAGCAGGCCGCTCGACGGCTGCGCACGTCGATGTAGGCCTGCAGCACGCCCGGTGGCGGCGATCGCGATCACGGCGCCGAGCGCGAGCGGGGAGAAGCGAGCGAGCGTCGCGAGCAGCAGCCTGCTGCGCTCGGCGCGCTCGAGCTGCCGTGTCGCCGCCGGCAGCGCGAGCAGCAGGCACGCGATCCCGCCGACCCAGACGCTCGCGGCCAGCACATGCAGAACGTCGGAGGGGAAGAACACCCGGTCGGGGCTCTGGATGCTCGCGTGACCGGCGAGCGCCGGCGTGATCGCGAGGTAGGCGCAGCCGAGCGCGAGCAGCGCGAGCGGCCAGCCGGCGGGGTGGGACACGCGCGCGCGCCGTCGGCGTCGCGCCGCGACCGGCGCGCAGCACCGGGACCGTCCGCGCCGGCCGCGCGCTGCCCAGGAGCAGCGCGCCCGAGCAGCAGCCAGTCGATCGCGCGTCCCGCCCCACACCTCCCCGAAGCGGCTTTCGAGCGTGTTTTCGAGGACCGTGCCTTTCAGCGAGCTCCACAGCGAGACGCCCGCCGCGCTCGCTCCCTGCAGCAGGACCCCGAGCACGCTCACGAGCAGGCCCAGCACGACCGCGACGACCAGCAGCCACCGCTGCACGCGCCGCGCGAAGCCGCGCGAGGCGCGCCCCCAGCGCGGCTCGGCGCCGGCGACGGCGGCGAGCGCCGGCAGCCAGGCGCGGTCCAGGAACGCGAGCCCGCCGATGCAACAGCGCGATCGAGACGTAGTCGAGCGCGCGCACGACCCCGAAGGCGATCCGTCGTCACCTCGCCGGCCTCGTTGCGGCCGATCAGCCCGGCGACCGTGAACTTCGGCGCCGCCCCGGGATGGCCGATGTTGAACACGAGGCCGCCGTAGACGATGTGGGTGTCGGCCGAGATCACGCGGTAGGTCGCGGTGTACGTGCCGTCGGGCAGGTGCGACTTCAGGCCGACCCCCATCCAGTGCTCGTTGCCGTCGGGGTGCGTGACGGCGAGGTTGTCGACCTCGTTGCCCTGCGCGTCGTAGACGCGGACCGCGCCGAGCGTCCCGCCGACGTTCTGGTTGAACTTGAAGATCACCGCGGCGGCTGGGTCGCGCACGGTCGTGCCCGAGGTGGGCGAGGTGCCGAGCAGCTGAGCGTGCGCGAGCGCGCTGCGGCGCACGCGCGAGCAGCGCGAGCACGGCCGCGGCGAGCAGCCACCGAGCGACGCGCGGGCTCTGCATCGCGAGCACCCGGCCTCACCACGCCTCTCGCGGCGGCGAGTCCGCTCGGCACCCTCGCCGCCGGCCGCCGGCGGGCCGCCGTCACGGCGACGCCGCCGGCGCACGACGAGGACGACCAGCGCCAGCCCGCGCAGACGATCACGAGCCAGCGCGACGATCGCGCCGGTGGGGCGCCTTCGAGCTCTCCGGCACCCAGAACAGCTCGCCCGTTGATCGCGCCCGGCTGGTCGCCGACCCTGATCGGCACGCTCCAGTCGAAGATCTTCGTGCGCTTGCCGGTGTCCTTGACCTGCGGCGGCGTGACCGGGCTCATCCAGTGGATGCGGTGGTCGTGCCATTCGAACTGCGCCGGTGCGATCGACCGTTTCCCACGTCGGCGCGGCGCGCTCGCGCTCGCGGACGGCGGCACCGTCACCTGGGCGTAGAAGTTGGTGTTCAGGTAGACCGCCGGCGAGCGCGTGTTCTGTTCGAGCGTCCCGTTGGGCAGCACGCGCGCGTAGGGCTCGCCCGAGTAGCCGTAGACGGTGACCGTCTTGCCGGTGTGGTTGCGCAGCAGCAGGCGGTCGGCGAACTCGAGCACTTCGACGCTCAGCCCCGGCACCTTCGGGGTGATCGAGGTGATGTAGGTGCGGTAGTGGTAGCTGGCGCCCTGATCGTTGATCGGGTTGCCGCTCTCCTGTGTGGAGGGCTGCTTCGGCGCGGGCGACCGTCGGCGGTGCTCGCCGCCAGCAGCAGCGAGGCCCCGAGCAGGGCAGGCGTCAGGGACGGCGTGACATCGCGGCTCCTCGTGAGCTCGAAGGGACGGCGAATCGCATGCCGCGCCGCGCGCGGCTAGTGCTCGCGGCAGCCGGCCCGCGGGGCCGGGCGGCGTCTCAGCTCGCGGCGAGAGACCGGCGGGCGGCGGGCGCACCGCGCAGCGAGCGCGCGAGCAGCAGGCCGCCGCGCGGCGGCCCGACGCGGGCGGCGCGGGCGCGGGCGCGCGTGCTGAGCGCCGGCGCGCGCGGCGGCGCGGGCGGCGCCGTGAGCGCGCGGCCGCGAGCATCCGCTCGCCCGGGTAGCGGCGCAGCGCCAGCACGAGCGCCAGGGCGAGCGCAGGCAGCACGCACAGCGCGCTCGGGTCGATCCAGCCGAGCGCGGCGATCAGCGACGACATCGCCCCGAGCGCGCGGCAGCGCCGCCGCGCTCCAGCGCGTGCGCCGGGTGACACGCTCCGGTGAGGACGTGAGCGCGCGACCGCCACCGCGCACAACCCTACTCCCCTGCGCCGGGACGCGCGCTCACGTGCCGACGGCCGAGAGCAGCCAGAGGCCGAAGCTCGTGAACGCGACCATCACCGTCAGCATCCAGTACTGCGAGCGCACCGCCTCCTGCGGCGCTGCGGTACATGCTCGAGCGCGCGGTCGTGCGCGAGCGTCAGCCCGCCGACGTGGCCGGCGACGAGCGCGGCGACCTGCACGTACCAGATCGCCGCGTAGGAGATGATCGCGTAGTCGATCTGGTAGGAGGCTCGTGCCGAACAGGTTGGCGCCGTTGCCGAGCGGGTCGGAGGCCAGGTAGCCGATCGCCTGGCCCTGCCAGATCAGCAGCGAGAAGTAGTGCGCGAGCACGTAGGCGAAGCCGATCGGCACGAGCGTGTGCGCGAACGCTGCGGCTGAGCTCGGCGCGGCTGTAGCGGCGGCTGACGCTGCTGCACGCCCCTGATGCCGAGCTCGTAGATCGCCGGCGATCAGCGCCACGCACGAGCAGCAGCCCGACGGTGTAGGCGAGCTCGATCGCCGGCGTCGGGTGAAGGCCGAGGCCGGCGAAGATGCTCTGCAGGTGCGGCTCGAGCTTGCGCCACACGACGTCGTTGGAGAAGCCGTCGAAGGTGGTCGTGCCGATCACCGCGCAGACGAGCGCGATCGTCCCGGGCCTGACGGGCATCCCGGTGAGGCCGCTCAGCGGGCGGCGCGTGTAGAGGACGCCGTCCTCGTCGGCACAGCGGCGACATGCGCGCGAGCAGGCCGAAGTAGGCGCCGAAGCCGTCCGCGCTCGCCGCCCACTCCTCGACGCCGAACAGCGAGCATGCCGGCGAGCATCACGCAGGAAGTAGCCGAGCGACAGCGCGGCGAGGATCGACGGGCTGTCCCGTTCGACGTAAACGAGCTCGAGCCACGCGAAGCCGATCAGCAGCACGACGGCCGGCCACTGCCCGAGCGCGCTGGCGGGTAGCGCAGCGGCGAGCCGGTCGAAGGCGCGCGGCGCGAGCGCGGCGTCCGAGCCAGCGGATCGCGCGCGCGCACGAGCGCCATGGGCTGAGCACCGCGAACACGTCGCCGAACAGCACGCTCGCGATCGGCATGCCGACCCAGAAGATCACGTAGATGAAGGTGACGCTGAAGTTCGCCGACCACACCTGCGTGCCGGCGAAGCCGCTGTAGACCACGAGCGCGAACACGCGCGACGCCGAGCAGGCTCGCGAGCGCGCGCAACGCCCGCGGCAGGCGCGCAACAGCCGCACGCGGTGCTCGCTCTGCAGCTGCGGTCGCGTCCACAGCGCCGAAAGCGCCACGAACGAGACGACGAGCACGATCGCGGCGGCCCAGCTGAACAGCCACACGGGGATCGGCAGGTCCGCGCGACCGACGATGCCGTGCGCCTCGGCACGCCGCCGGGAACAGACAGCGCCCGCTGCGCATGGCGCCAGCAGCGCGGGGCGCGAGCAGCCGACGTCGAGGCTTCATCCGAGCGGCGAGTCTATGGGAGCGCACGTGGCGGAGAGCCGCTCGCGCCGCAGAACGCCGTCGCTGCGCCACAATCGACCTGGACGATGCCAGTCCGATCGCCCACATCGGCAACATTCCCGTCGAGGAGTGGCTGCCGTTCGTCGCTCCGGTCGTCGTCGCTGTACCTGCGTCGGCCGGCAGCACGACGGCGCCGGCGCGCGAAGGAGGTGCGGCAGATTCCCGAGCGCGGCCGAGCTGCTCGACGAGCGCGACGGTCAAGCGCGTGCTCGGCCGCTGGGCGCAGACGCGCCACCGCGACCTCGCCGCCAGGCACGTGCCGGTCTTCTATCCGCCCGGTCCCGACGGGCTGACAGAGCCGAGCTGTCCCAGCACGCCGAATCTTCGCCGATCAGATCGCCCAGTTGCTGGACGAGCTCGAGGATCTCGGGTACCTCGAGCACGAGACGCCGACGGAACCGGTGTGGCTCACGGTCGAAGGCTACGACGCGCTCAGCGAGGCGGAGTCGGTGCTGCTCGAGACCGTAAGGGAGCGCGAGGCAGCGCAGGCGGCGAGCTGAGCAGCGCTCCGGCGCGCGGCAGGCGCACTCGCACGTCGTGGCCGGAGCGGTCTGAGCTCGGGGCCGTCCATCGCGTCAGGGGGCGCTCGGGACCAGGCGCAGCTCTGGCCGGGGAGGTTCCGCGGGGCGCGCTCCGGCAGCAGCTCGGCGGCACGCATATGCGAGTGCGTAGGGGCGGGCGATTCAGTCGCGCAGCGGCTCGAGCAGCCGCATCGCGGTGGCCGCGTTGGCGGGGTAGAAGGCCTCGATCGAGAGCTCGGACAGGGTCACGTCGAGCGCCGTCCCGAACGTCGCGATCGTGCTCAGGAAGGCGAGCTCCCGCTCACCGTCGGCGAGCCGCAGCGGGACCGCCACCTCGGCGCCCGCGGCGGGCGCGGGGTGGGTCTGCACCCCGGGGTAGCGCGAGGCCTCGCGCCACAGCGCATCGAGCTCCGGATCTCCGCTCAGCGCCGCCTCGCGCCGCACGCGCTCGATCAGGTGCGCGCTCCACTCGGGAAGGTTGAGGGTGCGCGGCGCGAGCCCTTCCGGGTGAAGCGCGATCCGGACCGCGTTGGCCGGCGCCGCCAGCAGGTGCTCGGCGACGCCCTCCATCAGCTCCTGGGCCGCGTCGTTTGAGGCGACGAGGTCGTGCCGGCGGTCGATCACCAGCGCGGGATAGGGCTCGTGCGCGCGCAGGAAGCGGTCGAGTGCGCCGCGGATCGGCTCCATGCGCTCGCCCTCGAGCCGGCTCTCGGGGTAGATCGGCGCGTAGCCCGCCGCCAGCAGCATGTGGTTGCGCTCGCGCAGCGGGATCCCGAGCGTGTCGGCGATCCGCACGATGATCTCGCGGCTCGGCTGTGAGCGGCCCGTCTCGACGAAGCTCAGGTGCCGCGCGGAGATGTTCGAGTCGAGCGACAGCTCGAGCTGCGTGACGTGGCGCCGCCGGCGCCACTCCCGCAGCAGCTCACCGAACCGAACCGAAGCCGTCGCAGCCTCCATGCGGCCAATCTACCCTCGCCCGGCGCGCTGGGCGATTACCCGCGGGGTAATGGCGCGCCCTCCGTGCGGGCGGTGCCGCTGCGGTGCGCCCCAGCTGGGGTCGGGGACCGCGGGCGGGGGAGCGGTCCGGCGCGCGGGGCGCCGAGCCGCTCCCCGCGGCCCTGACGCTCAGGCGGCCGCGCCGCCGTCGGCGAAGCCGTAGACCCTGCGGATGCGCCCGTCCGCGGCGACGATCACGTCGAAGCCGAGGTAGCGCGCGGGCTCCTCCTCGGGGCCCGCCTGCCACTGGAAGCGCGCCTGGTCGTGGTGGGCGTCGATGTCTCCGTGCAGCGCGAACGTGTAGCCGGGGAAGCGCTGCTGGGTCTGGGCGATGAACTCGGCCAGCTGCGCCGGCCCGGTGACGTCGACGTGCGGGTCGGTGTAGGTGCAGTCGGCCGTGAACAGCGACTGCAGCAGCGACTCGCGGCGGCCCGGGTCGGTCTCGTTGAACGAGTCCAGGTAACGGCTGACGATGTTGCTCGCGTCGGTCATTGCTCCTCCTTGGTCGGATTGACCGCCCAAGGGTGCGCGCTGCGGCGCGGCCTGTCGATTACCTCCGGAGTAGGCAGCGGTCCGCGCTCAGGCGCGGACGCCCGGCGAGGCGGCGTCGGAGATGCGGCGCGCGAGCTCGCGGACCTGTTGGTCGGAGAGATGCTCGACGCTGAACCCCGACTGCTCGAGCTCGTGCCGCACGTTGACCGCGGCGCGGACCCCGTCGACCTCGAGCGCGAGCCGCGCGAGCACGCGGCTGACGAGCGGGTCCTCCAAGGAGGTGGCGCCGTCACCGGCCGGCTTCAGCAGCCAGGCGCGCAGCGCCTCCGCTTCGGCGAGCTCGAGCTCGAGCTCGATCGCCGGCGCCGGCCCGGGGCCATCCCAGCCCTGGGCGGTGCTCTCGATCGGCGTCTCGGTCGTGTTGTCGACGGCGCTCATGGCTCTTGCGTTTCCCTCGTGCGCCGAAGCACACGGCTTGCTTCCTCATCGGCTCCGGACGCGGGCGCCTTGAGCATTGCCGCCCGAGGTTGGACGCGCGTTCGAGGCCCGCGCCACGTGCGGTCCTGCTCAGAGCCCGTGGAACGTGCGGATCACCCTGCCCTGGCTCCCTCGAGGTCGCCGATCCGCACCGTGCGCCGGGCCTCGAACGCCTCCAGGAAGCGGCGGTCATGTGAGACCATCACGATCGTCCCGTCGAAGCCGGCGAGCGCCGACTCGAGCTGCTCGATCGCCTCGAGGTCGAGGTTGTTGGTCGGCTCGTCGAGCACGAGCGTGTTGGCACCGCGCGCGACGATCAACGCGAGCGCGCCGCGCGTGCGCTCGCCGGGCGAGAGCGTCGCGCAGAGACGCCGCACGTGATCGGCGCCGAGCCCGAACTTGGCGAGCAGCGAGCGGGCCTCTTGGGCCGGGCAGCCGCTCTGCTCTGCGAACGCCGCGATCAGCGGCTGCTCGCGGGCGAACGGCCCGCCGAGTTGGAGCATTGTCGAGATCGCCGTCGAGGGGCCGATCCAGCGCCTGCCGGATGAGAGTGGCGCCTCGCCGAGCAGCCCCGCCAGCAGCGTCGACTTGCCAGCGCCGTTGGGCCCGGTCACCGCCACGCGATCGCCGCGGCGCAGCTCGAGGTCGATCGGGCCGAGCGTGAAGCCGTGGCGCTCGATGACGGCGCGCTCGAGCCCGGCGACCTGCTCGCCGCTTCGGCGCTCGGGGGCGAGCGTCATCTGCAGCCGCCAGGCCGACCACGGCTTCTCGACCTCTCCGATCCGGCGGCGGCGCTGCTCGATCGCCTTGCCCGCGTCGCGGGTCTTCTTCTTTTTGCGGCCCTGCCCGTAACCGCGCTGCTGCCAGCGCGCCAGGCGCGCCGCGTGCTCGTCCAGGCGCTCGACCTCGGAGGCGTAGGCGCCGTAGGCGGCCTCGTGCCGTTCGCGCACGCGGCGGCGCTCGCGCTCGAACTCGCTCCAGCCGCCGGCGTGCACGCCGACGCGCCGGGTCTCGGGCTCGAACTCGACGATGCTCGTCATCAGCTCGAGGAACGCGCGGTCGTGGGAGGCGACGACCAGGCCGCCCTCGTGGCGGGCGACGAGCGCCTCGAGGTCGGCGAGCCCGGCGTCGTCGAGGTTGTTGGTGGGCTCGTCGAGCACCAGCACGTCGGCCTGCTCGGCGGCGATCGCATCGAGCGCGGCGCGCGCGGCCTGGCCGGGCGAGGAGCGCCCCGGGGGCGGCGTCTGCGGCAGGTAGGCGACCGCCAGGCCGGGCGGCTCGCGCCGGACGCTGCCCGTGTCGGGCTGCTCGACTCCCGCGAGCAGCCGCAGCAGCGTCGACTTCCCGATCCCGTTGGGGCCGACCAGCCCAACGCGCGTGCGGGGACCGATCGTCAGCGAGAGGTCCTCGAGCACGGCGACGTCGGCGTATGACTTGCTGATGTGGCGCGCAGCGAGCACGCCGTGGGGATGCGGCACGAACTGACCTCCTGTCCGGGCTGGCGGGGACGGGTGATGAGTCAGCTGACGCGCATAGGACGGAGCTTGCGCTCCGCGACCGAGGTTACACGACAGCGCCGCCGCCCCGGGGTCGCGCCCTTGCGCCGTGCGCACGCAGCTCTGCGCCGCTCGGCCCCGGCGTGTGCGTTTCGCGCGACGAGCGTGCACGTCGATATGCGTGGTGCTATTGTCATTAGCACCATGTCCGGCAGCGCCCTCGACCCCACCGACCCGATGCCGCTGCACGAGCAGGCGGGCGCCCAGATCCGGCGCTCGATCGCCGAAGGCGATGCGCGAGCGGGGCAGCGGCTGCCGCCGGCCAAGGACCTCGCCGCGGTGATGGGGGTGAACACGAACACGGTGCTGCGCGCGCTGCGGGCGCTGCGCGAGGAAGGGCTGCTCGAGTTCCGGCGCGGGCACGGCATCCGCGTGAGCGGCACGCCCGAGGACGGCGCTGTCGCGGCGCGCGCACGCGAGCTGGTGAGCTTCGCGCGCAGCCGCGGCTACGGCCGCGAGGAGCTGGCCCGCATGATCGAGGGACTCGGCTGAGCGTGCTGCTGCTCGACCGTCCCTCCGCAGCGCCGGACCCCGAGCAAGGGGTGATCGAAGAGGCGCGCCGGCGCCGGCACCGGCGCCTACTGCTGAGCGGCGCGGGCGTCCTCGCGGCGCTCGCGACGGTGGTCGGGGCAGCCGCGCTAGGTTCGCGCCGCGCGACGCCGCCGCATCCCGCCGTCGCGGACCCGCCGCCAGGGGTGCCCGGGGCGCCCCGGCAGCTGCCGGTTGCCGCGGCACTGCGCCGCTCGCCGCTGGGGGTGCTCGTGCGGGTCACGCCGAACCTCGAAGGCACGCAGGCGGGCTGGTGCGTGCAGGTGATCGCCGCGCGCGGCGAGAGCGGCACCTGCGGGCTGCTGCCGACGCCGGGCACGCCGATCCTGTCGGGCTCGACGGGCTGGGGCAACGGCGAACGCTTCGACACCACGGTGCTCGTGACCTCGCCCGAAGTGGCGAGCGTCGCGTTCGCGGACGGACGCCGCGTGAGCACGGTCGGCGACCGCGAACTGCCCTACGGGCTGCGGGTGGCGCTGCTGCGAACCCGCCACCGTCCCGGGCCCCCGGCCGGCGGTCTCGAAGCGGTCGAGACGGCCTATGACCGCGCCGGGCGCGTCATACCGGTCTCGGCGGTCCGCGGCTCGGGCCTCTCGTGGCGGATCTGGAACCCGCCGGCCGCCCCCTCGCCGGGAGCCTGCGCGCTGGCCGTCACCGGTGGCTACCCGGCGCGCGCCTTGTGGGGGCAGGTGGCCGCGGCGCTGCGGCCCTACCCCGCGCGGGTGCTCGGGCGCGGGTTCGTGTCGTGTATCGACACCGAGTACCAGCTGCCGGGGGCCAGGGTGCGCGCCTCGGTGCTGCTCGACGCCTCGAGCCCAGCACGCGCGGCGCCGGCGCCGATCCCGGGCCTTGCGGCGGTGCCGGGCCTGCCCGGCTTCTACGAGACCGACCCGGAATACGGGTTCGAATCGCTGCTCGCGCGCCGCGAAGGCGACACCTGGCTCGTCGCGGCCGGCGGCGCGAAGGACCTGAAGGCGCGCGCCCGCCTACTCGCCCACCTGCGGGTCAGCGTCGCGGGCTAGCTAGCCCGCGCGCTCGGCCGAGGCCAGGCCGCGGCGCGCGAACGCGGCCAGACCAGCGCGCGCCGCCGAGCAGCAGGAACGCGAGCGCGACTTTGACGGGTGAGCCCGCGAGCAGCCCGCGGCCGGCCTCGATCACGGCGGTGATCGGGGTTGACGCTCGAGACCGCGTGGACCCAGCCGGTCAGCAGCGAGAGTGGAACGTAGACGGGAGCGAGGAACAGCGCGACGAACACCGGCATCTGGATCAGCGGCCCCGCCTGCTCGGTGCGCAGGAACATCGCGATCCCGATCGACCAGAGCGCGGCGCTGAAGTTCATCCCGAGACCGAGGCCGAGGAGCCCCGACAGCTGGATCCCGTCTACCTTCGACGTTCATCCCGGCGATCAGGGCCGCGACGTCACGACGACGCCCACGATCGAGCCAGCGCAGCAGCGCGCCGACCGCGTAACCCGCGATGATGCCGCTGCGGCGCGGCGCGCCGAGCAGCAGCCGCCGCGCGAAGCCCGACTCGAAGTCGCGCGCGACCGCGAAGCCCGTGAACACGCCGCCGAACGCGGCCGACTGGAGGAACACGAAGACGAACTGGAACGACGTGTAGCCGGGCTTGTAGTGGAA
Organism: uncultured Solirubrobacteraceae bacterium; assembly: GCA_963782575.1. Classification (GTDB taxonomy): domain Bacteria; phylum Actinomycetota; class Thermoleophilia; order Solirubrobacterales; family Solirubrobacteraceae; genus Palsa-744. The sequence goes on from CAWAKI010000009.1 coordinate 122,966, forward strand.
GTTCGGGACGTCGCTGATGCGCGAGAGCCCGCCGGCGAAGGCGACCAGGAAGAACAGCGGGAAGATGATCGACGGCACGATGATCGCCGGGTTGACGAGCGTGTTGTGGATCGAGCGCCAGGCGACCGCGCGCGCGACGTAGCGAAGCGCCTCATGACGCGCGCCAGCCTCGACTTCATCGCCGGCCGTGCGAGCGCCGAGCGAGATCGGCGGCGAGCGCGAGCGCGAACCCGAACGCGAGCTCGAGCGCCTGCGCGTTCCAGCCCTGCGATCACGAGGCTGCGCAGCCCCTCGATCAGGTAGGAGACGGGGTTGTAGGTCGCCACTTCGCGGAACCAGGTCGCTTTGATCAGGTTGCGGGGCAGCGTCGCGGAGCTGAGGAACAGCGTCACGAACAGCAGCGGGAAGATCCCCTGGATCGCTTCGCCGCTGCCAAGCCGCAGCGCGAGCAGCCCGCCGAGGCTCGCGAACGCGAAGGAGATCGACAGCGAGAGCACGAGCAGCACGAGCACGCCGCCGACGCCGCTGGCGAAGCCGACGCCGGCGGCCAGCCCGACGAGCAGGTACACGACCGCCTGCACGCAGCCGAGCACGAAGGCGCCGCCGAGCTGGCCGAACAGCATCGCCTCGCTGCGCAGCGGCGTCAGCGCAAGGCGGTTGAGGAAGCCGGTCTCGACGTCGCGCGCGAGGCTCGTGCCGGCCGCGATCGAGACGAACATCGCGCCCTGGACGAACGGCATCGCGAGCAGGAAGGCGCGGTAGTTGCTGGTCGGGAAGCCGGGGATCTCGGTCGCGCGGCTGAGCGCGCGAGCCGTTGATCGCGAACAGGATCAGCGGGAACAGCATCGGGAAGATCAGCGAGCGCGCGCTGGCGCATAGGCCCCGATGGCCGAGCGCCGCGCGACGGCGCCCACCTGCTCGAGCAGCGAGGTGTCGCGCGGTCACTCCGCCGCGGCCCCCTCGAGCTTGCGCCCGGTCTTGGCGAGGAAGACGTCGTCGAGCGAGGGCTGGTGCAGCTGCAGCGTCTCGACGCGCACGTCGTTGCCGTCGAGCAGCGCGCACGATCTCGGCGAGCTCGGCCTCGCCGCCCGGGAGCTGCACGGTCACGCTGCCGCGCCCGTTGCGCTGCGGTGCGCCGAAGCGGCTGAGCAGCTCGGCGAGCCGTGTCGCCGTCGCGCTCGGCGTCGACCGGCGTCGACCTCGACGCTCGGGCTGCCGATCTCGGCCTTCAGCTGCGCGGGCGTGCCCTCGGCGACGATCTTGCCGCGGTCGATGATCCCGATCCGGTCGGCGAGCGCGTCGGCCTCCTCGAGGTACTGGGTCGTCAGGAAGACGGTCATGCCCTCGTCGCGCGCGAGGTCGCGCGACCTCCTCCCACAGCGCCGCGCGGCTCTGGGGGTCGAGGCCGGTCGTCGGCTCGTCGAGGAACAGGATGCGCGGCTCGTGCACCAGCGCCAGCGCGAGGTCGAGGCGCCGCTTCATCCCGCCGGAGTAGCCGCCGACGCGGCGGTCGGCGGCTTCGGTCAGCCCGACCCGCTCGAGCAGCTCGTCGGTGCGCGCGCTTGCGGCTGCTTCGACGGGATGCCCTGGAGCGTGCGCCTGCAGCGTCAGGTGCTCGCGGCCGGTCAGGATCGTGTCGAGCGCGGCCTCCTGCAGCGCGGCGCCGATCGTCGCGCGCACCTGCGCGCCCTGGCGCACGATGTCGAAGCCGCCGACCGTGGCGCGCCCGCTCGTCGGCGGCAGCAGCGTCGTGAGCATCAGCACGGTGGTCGACTTGCCCGCGCCGTTGGGGCCGAGGAAGCCGTAGATCTCGCCCGGGCGGACCGTCGAGGTCGATCCCGTCGACCGCGCGCGGTCCCTTGCGGAACTCGCGCACGAGCTCGTGCACCTCGATCGCTGCCGCCTGGATCGCTCATGGCGCGGGATCATAGCACAAAGGTTGAGCTTGTCAAAGATCGAGGTAATCAATATAATGATATGGGCATGGCCAGTCCTGTGACCACGCAAGCCGAGCAGCTCCGAGCACCGCTCCTCCCCCGCGGTCGAGGCCTGGGAGCTCCTGCGCGAGCTGCTGTTCTCCGAGCGCCGGCGCTTCTTCGAGGCGGCCGGCGAGTTCGATCTGCACCCCGCCCAGGCCGGGCGCTGATGCAGCTCGAGGGCGAGGCCGGGCTGCCGATGCACGAGATCGCCACGCGCCTGGCGTGCGACAACTCGAACGTGACCGGCATCGTCGACCGGCTCGAGGCCGCGGGCTGGTGGCGCGCCGTGCCGGCGAGCACGATCGCCGTGTCAAGTACGTCGTGCCGACGCGACTCGGCCTGGAGGTGCGCGACGCGATGCGCGCGCGGCTGTCGCGCCCGCCGGTCGCGATCGAGCGGCTTTCGCGGAGCCGAGCAGCGCCAGCTGCGCGACCTGCTCGCACGGGCGCTGCGCGCCGGCCACTGAAGCAGGCGAGCGGCCGGCCCGCTCGGGACGGGCAGATCGAGCCGGGCGCCGGCCGTCCCGCTCGGTCCTCGCTCAGGGCGTGACGAGGTGCTCGAGCGGATACACAGCGACCTGCGGATCTCCCACAACTCCCATCTCCTTCAGCGCCGGCCCGAGGATCTCCTCGTCGAAGCGGGCCGCGTACCACTCCGACTCCCAGATCTGCGCAACTTTCATCTTCCCGTCGGCTTCGCTCGCGCCGTGCATGATCAGCCCGAGCGGGTGCGTGTGGTCGATGTCGAGGCGCTTTCGCAGCTCCTCGTAGGTACTCCGGTCCATGCCCCTGTCGATGATCCTCAGGATCAAGATCGCGCCCTCCCCTCCGAGCGTGGGCGGTCCGCGCGCCGCCTCCCCTAGGTGAGCGTAACGCGCGCTCGCGTGTCGCGTCTGCCGCCCGCCGGCGATCAGGTGCGACCAGCACCCTCGCGCTCTCAGGCGGTCACCCTCTCCTCGCCGCCCGGGGTGGCCGGGCGCTGAAGCTCGTTGATGGCGCTCAGCGACGAGCGCAGCACCTCGGCGGCGCGCCCGCCGATGATCGCCGCGGGCGCAGGCGCGCTCCCCGCGCCGATGACTTTCGCGGCAGCTGCGAGTCTTAGGGGGCGAGGTGCGCGGGCCGCTGTGCCGCGCGCCGCTGAGACCACGACAAGCACCGACGGTCAACGGAGGAACGATGCCCGACCACGAGATCGCAACCCGCGAGCAATGGCAGGCGGCGCGAGACGAGCTCGCCAAGCTGGAGGCGGAGCACGCCGAGCTGGGCAGGAAGGTCACCGAGCAGCGGCGCCGGCTGCCGTGGGTCCCGGTCCAGAAGCGCTACGAGTTCGACACCGCCGAGGGCAGGCGCACCCTTGATGAGCTGTTCGAAGGACGCTCGCAGCTGCTCGCGTACAACATCATGTTCGGCCCCGACTACGAGCTCGGCGCCTGCCCCGGGTGCACGAGCCTCGGCGACGAGTTCGACGGCCCGCGGTTGCACCTCGGTCACCGCGACGTGACCCTGATCTGCTTCTCGCGCGCGCCGATCGAGCGCCTCAACGAGTACAAGCAGCGGATGGGATGGCAGTTCCCCTACGTCTCGACCTATGGCAGCGATTTCCCGTTCGACTTCGGCCTCGCGCTGACGCCCGAGCAGGCGGCCGGGATTCCGCAGATCCAGGATATGGTCGACGACCCACCCGAGTGGCTCGAGGAGTGGGGCCGCCAGATCGGAGCGCCGCTGCGGGACGGACTGCGCGAGGCCCCGGCGTACATCGCGTTCGCGCGCGAGAACGGGAGCGTGTTCCACACCTACACCGTGATGGCGCCCGACCCGTTCGTAGCGCCCTACCACTCGTTCCTGCTCGCGCGCACCCCGAAGGCCCAACCGGAGGAGCCGCGCACCTGGCGCAAGGACGAATACCCGGACTGAGCCGCGGACGGCGCGCCCGCTCGGGGCCGGCAGGCGCGGGAGTGCCGGGCAGGCGCGGCCCGCGTTCAGTCGCGGGCCGCCCCCGGAGGCCGCTAGACGGGCGGCGGTGTTTTCTTGAAGCTGACTTTGCCCTTCTTGGTGAGCGTGCCGATCGTCATCACGTAGCTGTCTTTCTTCGTCAGCGGCGTGTATTCGACATAGCCCGAGCCGAGGTGGAATACCGCTTCGGTTTCGGTGTACGAGCTGAACGACAGCGCGATGCAGTCGCCTGCATGGCCCGCTGTCCACCCCTGGGTCATGTCTTCGAAGTTGAGCGCCGTCCCGAAGTTGTTGCCGGTGAGCGGGCCGCCGAAGCATTCGGGCGCTTCTTCGGCGTCTTCGACCGGCAGCGAGCCGAGGCCGATCCCGGTGACCGTGATCGTCGGTTCGGCGGGCGTCCCGGTGAAGGTCACCTTCTTGATTTTCGGTTTGGGCGTCTTCGCCATCGAAGACCCGGCGAACAGCGCCATCCCGAGAGCCGCGACCGCTGCGATCAGGCCGAGCCGTACGAGCAGGTTGCGCATTCCATTCCCCCTTTTCGCTCGTCTCCCCGCGGGGCCTATCCCCCCTGGGCGCGGGCGACTCTAACGCAGGCACGAACGCCGGTTCGGGCGGTGATACGTCGCTGCGACGTAGCTCGCGGCGGTTGTCCCCGGCGTCCCGGGCGGCTTCGCCCGGCGCTCCTGCACAGGCCCCGGTCGGCGTGGCCGGGCGGTGTCGAGCCGGGGGCTAGGGCGCCGCCGTCTCGGGCGCCGGTCCGGCGCCGTCCTCGCCGGCCGGGTGCTCGACCAGGGCGATCACGCGGCTGGCCATGAAGCGGGCGGTTCTGACCGGCTGCCCCGTGCGCGTGACCTCTGCGACCTCGACGACGCCGCGGGAGTTCGTGATCTCGACCCGGCGTCCCGCGCGCGACGCCGCGATCTCATACGTGCGCGATCCGTCATCGGCCGACACCACGATCTCGACGCGATCGCCCTTCACGCAGAGAGCGTACCGCGGTGCGGGGGCGCGATTTCGCGCGCGCGCCGACTCAGAAGCCGACGAGCATCAGCCCGATCGTGACGCCCGGGCCGATCGTGACCGCCAGCCCGAGCTCGCCGGGCTCCGGGGCGCGCTCGCGGATCGTCGAGTCCAGCACGTAGAAGATCGACGGCGTGCCGACGTTGCCGTGGTCGGCGAGCGTCTGCCAGCTGATCGCGACGTCCTCGTCGCTCAGCGCGAGCGCGTCGCGGGCTTCCTCGACGACGCGCCGGCCGCCGGGGTGAAGCATCCAGTGGCCGACCTGCCAGCGCTCGAGGTGGTTCTCGGCCAGGAACGCGTCGACCAGGTCCGGGAGCTGTTCGGCGGCGATCTGCGGCAGCTCGCGCGCGAGGCCGAGGTGGCTGTCGTGCTCGTCGCACGTGAGCAGCACGGCGTCGAGCGTGCCGGGAACCTGATGCACGGACGCGGCGAGGATCGCCGGTCCGCTCGCCTCGCGGCGGGCACTGAGCAGCGCCGCGGCGCAGCCGTCGCCGAACAGCGCCGAGCCGACCGTCTTGACACGGGGGTCGTCCTCGCCCGCGGGGACCAGGATCGAGCTCATGCTGTCAGCCGCGACGATCAGCACGTCGCGCGAGGGGTCGGCGCGCAGGATCTGCCCCCCGAGGCGTACCAGCGGCACGGCGCTCGCACAGCCGACCGCGGTCACGTGGTACTTGTCGACGCCCGCGTCGAAGCCGTAGCTCTCGATCAGCCGGTGCGCGAGGCTCGGGCATCCGAGCGAGTAGAGGCTCGACGTCAGCACCGTCCCGACCGCGCCGGTATCGAGGTCGAGGCGGTCGAGCGCGGACACGGCCTGCGCGAGCAGCTCCTGCTCGACGGCCTCGGTGCGCCCCTGCAGGCTGCTCGAGAGGAACGGCTCCTCGAGGTTCAGCTCGCGGCGCTCGACGCCGGCGCGCTCGAAGATCCGCTGCGCGAACTCATCGTCCGCCAGACCGAGGCGCTCGAGCGCCTGCTGCTGGGTCGTCCGCGAGGCGTTCTCGATCACCGACAGCCCCGCGAGCCGCGGCGCCCGCCGCGTGAGCCATCCGGGCGCGGGCGCGTCGCGGAACGGGCGCATGGTCGAATCGGGGATCTGGTCAGCCTTGACAGTCATGTTGAGAACCTGTTGCCGAGCACTACTTACCAGCCCCAACGGGTGCAGCCTGCAAGAGTTACCTGCTGCAGGCGGATCCTTCGCCATTTCTTACGCGTGGGGCGCGAATATGCCGTGCCTGTGAAACGACGGGGAGGACGAGCATGCAAGTGATCGGGGCGGGGCTTCCGCGCACGGGGACCCTGACGCAGAAGCTGGCACTCGAGCAGCTGGGGTTCGGGCCGAGCTACCACTGGGTCAACCTGATCGCCGACCTCGACGCGGTCGAGCAGTGGCACCGGGTGCTCGACGGCGAGGACATCCTCGACGAGATCTTCGGGGGCTACGAGTCCACCGTCGACTGGCCCGGGGGGTTCGTCTACCGCGAGCTCGCCGAGCGCCATCCCGAGGCGAAGGTGCTGCTGAGCGTCCGCGACGCGGAGGCGTGGGAGCACAGCTACCGCCAGACGATCTGGAACTTCACGCGCGGGGACTCGCTGGTCAGCCACCTCTCCGACGCGCGCCGCGAAGTCGATCCGCGCTGGCAGCGCTACCTCCAGCTCGTCGACAGGATGCTGTGGAGCGAGCGCTCGCCGTTCGGCGCGGGCGATGACCCGGAGGCGATGATGCGCCAGATGCAGGCGCACAACGACGCGGTGCGCGAGGCGATCGCGCCGGAGCGGCTGCTCGTCTGGAAGGTGACCGAAGGCTGGGGGCCGTTGTGCGAGTTCCTCGGGGTGCCGGTGCCCGAGGAGCCGCTGCCGCACGCCAACGACGCCGAGACCTTCCGCGGTCGCGTAGTCGACGCAGCCCTCGCTGCGCTCAACGCCTGGCACGAGCAGCAGCCGGCACCCGCCGGGTCCTGAGGGCGCTGCCGGCGAAGGCCGCGGCTTGACAGCAACGTTGCAGGTGTTCATGACGCGCGCCGGGCGGGAACTCCTTGTGCGATGCGGTTCTGCGCGCCCCCGGTCGCCCTTGCGGCGATCATCCTCGCCGCGCCGTCACCTGCGGCGGCTTCGTTCTCGCACGTCGTCGCCCCCGGCGAGTCGCTCTCCTCGGTGGCGGCGAGCGACGGGCTGAGCGTCGAAGCGCTCGCGGCCGCCAACGGGCTGTCGCCCGAAGCCCCGCTGATCGCGGGCAGCACCCTCGCGATCCCGGCATCCGGAGAATCGACGGAAGCGCAGCTGGGGAGCGATGAAGCCCCTGCGGCCGGCACACCTGACGAAGCCGCGCCGGAAGCCCAGGCTGCGGCGTCCGGCGCGAGCGAAGGCGGTGCGTACCTGGTCCAGCCCGGTGACACGCTCACGCAGATCGCCGCCCGGGCGGGGACGAGCGTCGAAGCGCTGGCTGCGCTGAACGGCCTCGACCCCGAAGCGCTGCTGGCGTCCGGTGCGGAGCTGAGGCTGCCGGGCGGCGCCGGCGAAGGCGCCGCCGCGCCGGAAGCCGTCGAAGGACCGCCGTATCCGACCGAAGAAACGGTGGCCCCGTCCGAAGTCGGCGCGATCGCCTCCGAACACGGCGTGCCGCCGTCGCTCGCCGAGGCGGTCGCGCAGCAGGAGAGCGGGTTCGACAACGCGCTGACCTCGAGCGCCGACGCCCGAGGGGTGATGCAGATCCTGCCCGGGACCTGGAGCTGGATCAGCCAGAACCTCGCCGGGCCGCCGCCGCTGGAACCTGCCTCGGTGGCCTCGAACGTCCGCGGTGGGGTGCTGTTCCTCCAGTACCTGCTGAAAGAAACCGAAGGCGATCCGGCGCTCGCCGCTGCGGGCTATTTCCAGGGCCTCGAATCGGTGCGCAGCGAAGGCGAGTACCCCGAAACCGAACAGTACGTCGAAAGCGTGCTCGCCCAGCAATCACAGTTCGGAGGGGAATAGGCGCGCGCCGGCCACGGACGCCCGCCGCCGCCCCGAGGCGCCTCGCGCGCGGTTCTTTCAGCCGACCGAGGCGCGCGCTCGGCCGGAGGCGCCGCGCGAGGCTTTGCGCCGGCTCGGACGATTGCCGGATCGTCCGGTGGATCGCGCCGCCTTTGCGCCGATGCGGTCGGTCGCGAGCTGGACGGCCGCGGCGAGCGGCGTGATCCCGGTCGCGGCGGCGTGCTCGAGAATCGAGTCGAGCACGCCCTCGATCCGGTCGATGCGCGTCAGCGCCCGCTCGCGGTCATATCCGGTCAGCTCGAGCGAGACGTTGATCAGCCCGCCCGAGTTCACGATGAAGTCCGGCGCGTACAGGACGCCGCGGGCGGCGAGCACGTCGGCGAGCTCGGGCGCGGCGAGCTGGTTGTTGGCCGACCCGCAGACGATGCGGGCGTTCATGTCGGGCGCGAGGGCTTCGTCGATGACCCCCCCGAGCGCGCACGGTGCCAGCAGGTCGACGTCGGCACGCAGCGCGTCGTGCGGATCGAGCCAGGTGGCGCCGAGCTCCTCGGCGAGGGCGCGCTTGCCGGTGTCGATGTCAGACAGGACCAGCTCCGCGCCGGCCTCGCCGAGCGCACGCGCGAGCGGCGCTCCGACGTGGCCGAGGCCGACGAGCGCGACGCTGCGGCCGGCCGGCTCGGGGGTCCCGTAGACCGAGCGGAAGCAGGACCGCATCGCGGCCAGCACGCCGACGGCCGTGAACGCGCCCGGGTCGCCGCTGCCGCCGCCCGTGCTCGTCCCGACCACGTGGCGCGAGCGCCGCGAGAGGACGTCCATGTCGGCGGCGCTCATGCCGACGTCCTCGGCTGTGATGTAGATGCCGTCGAGCATGCTCAGGCTGTCCGCGAAGTCGTGCAGCAGGGCTTCGCGGGAGCGCCCGGTCAGGTCGAGGTCGGCGGCCGGGAAGATGACCGCCTTGCCGCCTCCGAGCGGCAGCTGCGCCGCGGCCGCCTTCAGCGTCATCGCGCCCGACAGGCGCAGTGCGTCGTTCACCGCTTCCTCGAGGCTCGTGTAGCGCCACAGCCGGCAGCCGCCGAGCGCGGGGCCGAGCACCGTCGAGTGCACGGCGATGATCGTGTGCGCGCCGGTGCGCCGGCCGCGGCGCACGAGCACGAGCTCGTGCTCGCTGCCGTCCGGCGGGCTCGGCGGCTTCGCCGGGCTTGGTTCGGTCGCGGTGGCCATCACGGGTCCTCCCATCGTTCGATGCGCTCGCGGACGGCGCCGAGGAACTGTGCGGCGAGCGCGCCGTCGAGCGCCCTGTGATCCCAGGACAGGCACAGGTTGGTCATCGGCCTGATCGCGAGGGCGTCGCCTCCGTGGCCGTCGTCGATGGCCACCGGCCGCCGCACCACCGCCTCCAGGTCGAGGATCGCGACCTGGGGCTGGTTGATGATCGGCGTCGAGGCGATCGTCCCATAGCTGCCCGGGTTGGTGATCGTGAACGTCCCGCCGCGCACGTCGTCGGCGTCGAGCTCGCCGGCCCGCGCGCGCCGCGCTAGCTCGGCGATCCGCCTCGCGAGCCCCTCGTGCGAGAGGTCCTGGGCGTCGTGGATCACCGGCACGATCAGCCCGTCGGCGCCGAGCGAGACCGCGATGCCGAGGTGCACCGCGCGGTGCTGCGCGAGCATCTCGCCCTCGAGCGTCGCGTTCAGCTCGGGGTGGGCCTGCAGCGCGCCGACCGTGGCGCGCGCGACGAACGGCAGGTAGCTGAGGCCGAGCCGTCTCCGCGCCGTCTCGATCCGCGACATGTCGGCTTCGGCGATCGACGTGCAGTGCGCGGCGGTGTGCAGCGACTGCACCATGTGCGCGGCGATCGAGCGGCGCATGCGCGACAGGCGCTCGGCGGGCGGCGCATCGGGCGCGGCGGCCACCGTGGCGGGCTCCTCGCGGTACGGGCTCTCGCTGTGCAGCGGCGGCTCGCCGCCCTCGTCACGGTCCCGCAGGAACGCGAGCACGTCCTGCTTTCGCACGCGCCCGCCACGGCCGGTTCCCGTCACCGCCGCCAGGTCGACGCCCTCCCGCTGTGCGATCCGCAGGACGACGGGCGAGTAGTGAGGCGCGGACGGCGCGTGCGGGCCGGTCACGCCGTCGCCCCGCTGCCCGGCGGCGGGCGCCGCGTGCGCGGCGGGATCCGGCACGCCGTTGCTCGGCTCCGCGGCGGGTGGCGCCTGGGCGGCGGCCGCGTCCTCGCCGAGCTGCTCGTCGGGGTGGGCCTCGCCGGCGCGGGCCTCGGTCACGATCCGCGCGAGCGGCGTCCCGACCGGGACGGTCTGCTCGGGCTCGACGAGCAGCTCCGCGACGCGTCCGGAGACCGGCGCGGGCACGTCGCAGTCGATCTTGTCGGTCGTGATCTCGCAGATCGTCTCCTCCGCCTGCACCCAGTCGCCGGGCCGCTTGTGCCAGATCACGACCGTCCCCTCGGCGACCGAGACGCCCATCTGCGGCATCGTCACCTCCACCGAGGGACGCTGCGGATCCTCAGTAGGCGAGGAGCTCACGGCACGCCCTTCTGATGTCGTCGGGTTGCGGAAGCACAGCGCGTTCGAGCGGGGGGAGAAGGGGATCGGCACGTCCGCGGCGGCGACGCGCACGACGGGCCCGTCGAGGTGCTCGAACGCACGCTCGGCCACGAGCGCGGCGACCTGCGCGCCGGCGGCGCAGGTCGAGTTGGCCTCGTCGACGATCACGACCTTCGAGCAGCGCTCGACCGAGTCGAGGATCGCCTGCTCATCCAGTGGCACGAGCGAGCGCAGATCCAACACCTCGATGCTCGCGCCGTCGATGTCCTCGGTCGCCTCGAGCGCCGACCACACCATCGCCCCGTAGGCGATCACGACGAGCTCGCTGCCGGCTCGCGCCACGCGCGCGCTCATCTCGGTCTGGTAGCAGCCCTCGGGAACCTCGCCCTTGATGCGCCTGTAGAGGTTCTTGTGCTCGAGGAAGCAGACCGGGTTCGGGTCGCGGATCGCGCTGCTGAGCAGCCCCTTGGCGTCCTCTGCCCTCGCCGGCGCGAGCACCTTGATGCCGGGCGAGTGCATGAACCACGCCTCGGGGTTCTGGGAGTGGAACGGCCCGCCTGAGAAGCCGCCGCCCGAGGGCAGGCGAACCGTGATCGGAACGGCGAGCCGCTGGCGGTAGTGCATCTTGCCGGCGACGTTGACGAGCTGGTCGAAGCCGCACGAGATGAAGTCCGAGAACTGCATCTCGCACACCGGGCGCATGCCGACGACGGCCGCCCCGACCGCGGTGCCGACGATGCCCGACTCGGCCAGCGGGGTGTCGATCACGCGGTCTGAGCCGAACTCCTCCTGCAGCCCGTCGGTGACCTTGAAGGCGCCCCCGAACGCGCCGATGTCCTCGCCCATCAGGAACACGCGCTCGTCGGCCCTCATCTCCTCGCGCAGCGCGTCGGTGATGGCCTGCAGGTAGGTCAGCTCAGGCATCGCCGAGCTCCTCGAAGCCGCTCCACGGCGCGAGGCCGTCGCCCAACGGCTCTGGCTCGCCAGCGCAGAAGACGTCCTGGAGCGCCGTCGAGGCGTCGGGCATCGGGGAGGCGAGGGCCTCGGCGGCGGCGCGCTCGATCTCCTCGGCGACCTGCTCGCGCAGCGCGGCGACGTCGACGCCGAGCTCGGCCAGGCGCCGGTCCTGGCGGTCGATCGGGTCGCGCTCGCGCCATTCCTCGACCAGCGCGCTCGGCACGTAGCGCATGTCGTCGTGGGCCGCGTGGCCGTGCATCCGCATCGTCACGGCCTCGATCAGCGTCGGCCCGGCTCCCGCGAGCGCGCGCTCGCGCGCGCGGCGGGTGGCTTCGAACACCACCTCCGGGTCGTTCCCGTCGACGCGCTCGCCCGGGAACCCGTAGGTCCGCGCGCGCTCCACCGGGTCGACGGCGAACTGCAGGCTCAACGGCGTCGAGTAGGCGTACTGGTTGTTCTCCAGCACGAAGATCACCGGCAGGCTCTGCACGCCGGCCCAGTTCATCGCCTCGTGGAAGTCGCCACGCGAGGTGGCGCCGTCGCCGACCCAGGTGATCGCGCAGCGCGCTTCGCGCCGCAGCTTGAAGGCCATCGCCATGCCCGCCGCGACGAGCATCATGTCGGGCAGCATCGAGACCATCCCGACGCACCCGAGCTCGCGGTCGCCGAAGTGGACGTTGCCGTCGCGGCCCTCGGTGACGCCGCCCGCGCGGCCCATGTACTGGGCGAGGATGCGTGCCGGCGAGACGCCGCGCACCAAGTGGGCGGCGAGGTCGCGGTGCAGGATGCAGAGCCGGTCGCGCGGGCCCATCGCGAAGGCCGCTCCGGTCGAGACCGCCTCCTGGCCGTAGCCGTCGTAGAAGGACCCGGGCACCTTGCCCTGCCGGTAGAGCGACATCGCCCGTTCCTCGATGCCCCTCATCAAGAGCATGTAGCGCATGAGCGCCACACGGTCTGAGCTGCTCAGGTGCCCGCCGTGCGCCGGGATCGCCTCAGGCTGGGTGCCCGGCTGTGCTTCAGTCGCCATAGGCCTCGACCTTTCTCGGGCCCGTCGGGATCTCCGGCCGGGCCCCTCCGGCGCGGGCGGAGTACCCGCCGGTGCCGCTGAGGACCGCTATTGAGTTGTGACGGTCATTGCATACCCGTTATCGACCATCGTAGAACCGGGCACGAGCCCGCCCGCACCCGTTAGGCGGACATCCGCATGGTCCCGATGGCGCTGATCGGGATGGCCCGCGCCTACCACGTGAACCTGACCAGGTACATGAGCGAATACGCCTCGCGCTCAACCGCAAGTTGCAGCACGCGTCGATCACCGATCGGACTGCACCGAAATCGCCCCCGGCAGCGCGCTTGAACCGCTGCCCGCCCCCTAGGGGACGGCGACCACCTCGAGCTCCTCGCCGAGCCAGATCGTGCAGCCCGGCAGATCGATGAAGCGACGCTCGTCCTCGAGCAGCTCGAGCTGTGCAGCCTGCCCGTCCCCGCTCGAAGCGGCTCCGATCAGATCCTCGAGGCTGTCCCGCCAGAGCTCGGCCACGCCGTCGTAGGCGCTCGGCGGCGCGCCACGCGAGCCGGCGAGCGCGTCGTCGAGCGGCGTCGCGCGCGCGTGCGTCTGCACGTAGCGGCGGATCCCGAGCACGGCTGCGTGGCGCTTGACGAGCTGCGCGTGCTCCTCTCGCCAGTAGCGCTGGAACTCCTCGCGCGTCATACCGTCCCGGCGCTTCAGCATGAACACGAGCTTGATCACCTCGGCGGATCCTAATCGCCGCGCGGGCCGCCGACTACGATGGCGGTGTGTCCGTCCGAGACCTGCCCGGCGGGGTGGTGCACGAGCTGCCCGCGGACCTGCGCAGCGCGCTGGTCGGCAACCGCGCCGCGCTCGAGGCGTGGAACGACATCACGCCGCTGGCGCGCAACGAGTTCATCTGCTGGGTCGAGGACGCCAAGCGCGAGGCGACCAGGGAACGGCGTATCCGCCGCACCCGAGAAGAGCTCGAGGAAGGCCAGCGCCGGCCCTGCTGCTGGCCGGGCTGCTCACACCGCGAGCGCAACGGCGGCTGAAGCGCCGCGCGCCCGCTGCGGAGGACGCGGAACTGGCGCGGACGCACGCCGGGCGCTAACTTCTGCGAGGCCGTGAGAGTGGAGGGGGAAGTTGTGGTGGCGATTGCCGCGGCGAGGATTGGCCGTTGCGTGCGGGCCACGCTCGCGCTCGCGCTCATGTGTTCGCTGCTCCCGTGTGCTCTCGCGCAGGCCCGCGCCGGTGTGCCGGCGCTCGCTCCGCGTGCAGACGCCGTACGCGCCGTCTGTCCGGCGGGAGCCGGCTCGGGCGTTCGCTGCCACGCGCTCGAGTTGACCGCGCCGGGCGTGGCCGCCGACTCGGGGCCGGCGCGGCGTGCCGCGGTGGCAGGTGCCGCGCAGACGCCCGAATGCCACATCCCGCTGCCCAGCGAAGGCTGCTACGGGCTGCGCCCGCAGGACCTGCACAGCGCCTATGAACTGCCGCAGGCTTCAATCGCGCCGCAGACGATCGCGGTCGTGACGGCCGGCGGGGATCCCAGGATCAGGAAGGATCTCGCCAACTACGACCGCGAATTCGGGCTCGAAGGTTGCGCGAGCGAACCGGAATGCCCGACTGTCCTGAACGGCGAAGGGAAACGCAGCCCGCTGCCCGCCGTCGAAGGCGAAGCTCCCCTCGAGACCTCGCTCGACGTCGAGGTCGCGCACGCCGTGTGCTCCGGCTGCAAGCTGCTGCTGATCGAGGCGAGCGCGGGCACGCTGGCCGCGTTCGAACTGGCGACCGACACCGCGGCGCGCCTCGGAGCGCAGGAGATCTCGATCTCCTGGGGCGAAGGCGAGCCCGCAAGCGTTCCGGAAGAAGGCGCCGCCTTCGACCACCCGGGGGTCGTGATCACCGCGTCGGCGGGCGACACCGGCTACCTGAACTGGGCCTCGGCCGAAGCCGAACGCGGGCGGCCCGAATACCCGGCGTCATCGCCCGACGTGCTCGCGGTCGGCGGTACCACTCTCGAACTCGGTGCCGGCGACGAATGGAAAGATGAGCGGGTCTGGGACCAGCTGGAACCGCGCGACGAAGGGGGCGGCAGCGGTTGCAGCGCGCTGTTCGCAGCGCCACCCTGGCAGCTCGCGCTGCCCCACTGGGGGGCGCTCGGCTGCGGCGCGAAGCGAGCGACCGCCGACCTCGCCGCGGTCGCGGACCCGCGTCTGGGCGTGGCCGTCTATGACTCGGTCAAGAACGCCGAAGGGCTGAAACCGGGGTGGCGACGTCTCGGCGGGACGAGCGTCGGCGCGCCGCTGATCGCCGGCGCGTTCGCGCTCGCCGGCGGAGCCCGTGGGGTCGCCGACCCGGCGCAGACCCTCTACCGCAACGCGGCCGTCGAGTCGAGCCTGCTGCACGAAGTCACCTCCGGCACGAACGGCGCCTGCCGGCTGCTGCTCGGGCGCGGCTGCACGGCCGAAGAACAGGCCGCCGACTGCGCGTCGCGGCCGATCTGCGTCGCCGGCCCCGGGTACGACGGCCCGACCGGGGTGGGGACGCTGCGCGGGATCGAAGCGCTCGAGCCGCGACTCGCGTTCCGCACCTCGCCGCCGTCCCCGGCCCGTCGCGGAGGCTCGTTCGCCGCGGAAGCCGACGTGGAAGAGAGCGGAGCGCCCGCACCGGTCGCCTCGGCGACTCCGACCGTCTGCGCGGTGACCGCGGGCGAGGTCTCGTTGCTCGCAGCCGGAGCCTGCACGCTGACGTCCGCCGAGCCTGGGTACGTGGAAGCGCGGCAGAGCTTCGTCGTCGAACGGGCGCTGCAAACGCTCGCCTTCTCCACGACGGCACCGGCCGAAGCGGTCGCCGGAGGGCCGGCGTACGTGCCCGAAGCGAGCGCCAGCTCGGGCCTGCCGGTCGCGTTCGTCTCTCTGACGCCCGCGGTGTGCACGGTGCAGGCGAACGCCGTCGAACCGCTCATCTCAGGACTCTGCGAGATCGCCGCCGAACAGGCCGGCGACGGCGACTACGAACCCGCGGCGACCATCACGCAGTCCTACGCCGTCTCGGGTGCCGCCCAGACGATCGCCTTCCTGTCCGAACCGCCCGGTGACGCCGTGGCCGGCGGCCCGGCCTACACCGTGCAGGCGACGGCCAGCTCGGGGCTCCCGGTGAGCCTTGCCTCGCTGACGCCGGGGGTGTGCGCGCTGGAGGGCGCGTCGGTCTCGCTGCTCGCACCCGGCACGTGCACGCTCGGCGCGACGCAGGACGGCGACGCGGTGTTCGCGGCGGCGCCGGAAGCCCGCCAGAGCTTCGCCGTCGCGGCGCCGCCGCCCGCACCGGCGCCGGCCGGCGGGACGCTCTCGTTCCACGCGACGCCGACTCCGTTCGCGGGCCCCGCCACGCTGCGCCTGCGGGCCGCGCCCTCGGCCTCGCCGCGCGACGGGGCGATCACGCTGTCGCTGGCCGTGGCACCCGCCGGGACCCTGCGCTGGCTGATGACCTTCTCCCGCCCCGCGGCGTGTCGCCCGCACGCGCGGTCCTGTGTCATGCGCGTCGTGCGCTTCGCCTCTGGCAGCCGGACGGTGCCCGGCGGCTTGCTCACGATCAAAGCGGGGGCGAGCGGCGCCGCGTTACGGGCTCTGAGGGCGCTGCGCGGGCGCGCGCTGCGGGTGCGGGTGACGCTTTCGCTGACGCCGGCCTCCGGGGCGCCGGCGCAGATCCGGGAGACGGTCCCGGTCCGGCTCACACGGGCGCGCTGACCACGGGCTCGCGGCCGCACCTGTGCGGCGCTCCCGGCGCGGCCGTGTCGCCGCGCCGCGAGCGCCGCTCGTCTACCCCTACGGCTGCTTGGTCGTGTTGACCTCGAGCGGCTGGCGGCTGGTCGTCGTGAGGGTCATCGTGAGCTTGGCGGCGAGTTCGCTCGACCCCGAGAGGTCGATCAGCTGCGCACCTCCGCCCGTGAAGGAGGCCTGCGTGGTCGTGCTCATCGTGTTCATGTCGCCCGTCAGGGCGCCGACCGTCGCTCCCTCGATCGCATACGAGGCGCCGCCGCACGAGAAGCTCGCGAACTGCGCTGCTGCGAGCGCCAGTTCGAAGGCGCCCGCTTCGGCGCCCTGCAGCACGATCACTTCCAGCGGGAAGCTGACGATCGTGCCGCTCGCGACCCCGGGGGATCCGCAGCCGATGCCTTTCAGCGCGCAGCCCTCGAGCGTGATCGTCTCGGTGCCCTTTTCGGGCGAGAAGAATTCGCCTGTGCCCGCCCCCGAGGTGCATTCGACCTTTTCGCCTTTGACTTCGAGCACAGTGGCACCGATCGCGCTCGTGAAGCTCCCGTTCGTGAGTTCGTATTTGCCGGCCGGCTTGCCTTTCTTCAGGAACACTTCTTTGCAGCCCCCTTCCTCGAACTCGCCTTTCTTCTGCGGGAAGCACACGCCCGGGTCGGCCGGGAACCATTCGTATTTGCCTTTCCCGTCCGGCGCACCTTTGGATTCGTGGACGGTGAGACAGCCGCCTTCGGCGTAGACCGAGTTCTTCGCAGCACGGCACTCGCCGAACTGGCCGGCGGGCTGGCCGGTTTTGTACTTGAAGCCTTCGAGTTCGGCGACCGAAGGACGGCTCATCGCGTTCGCGGTGAACGTCAGGCACCCTTTGCTCAGGGTCGCGGCAGGGCTGACTGGCTCCCAGCCTTGCTTGCCGTATGCCCAGAGCGCCTTCGCGCCGCCGACTTCACACGCCTTGATTTCGACCACTTTGAAGGTGGCTTTGCTCGAGCGGTAGACGTCCAGATAGGAGCCCGTCGAACTCGGCAGCGGCGGCTCGCCGACGTTCGCGCCGTAGGAGCCGACCGTGATGGCACCGGTGCCGCCGCTCGCTGTCGCGCTGTCGCTTCCGAGCGTCGCCGTCACGGATTCTCCTCCTTCTTTTTCTTCTTTCCCGCCACCGGATTCGGCGGTCGAGGACGATTTGAACGTGGTGAACGTCGCATCGCCCGAGTGGAACGTGCCGGCGCCGGTCGTGACCGCCAGGCGGAAGTGATACGTGGTCAGCGACGACAGACCGGTGACGTTCCCCGTCACCGACACCGGCGCAGAGCCCGCCGGCGTCGGCGTGCAGGTTTTCGCCGACCCGTACGACAGCGAGGTCCCGTATTCGAATTTGCACGAAGTGACGGTTTCTTCGACTGGGTTAACGGTTCCTTTCAACGTCGCCGTCGAAGTGCCGAGTTCGCTTGCCACGCCGATGTTCACCACCGGCGTATCCGTGTACACGGTGGGCAGCGTGGCGAACTTCGACCACAGGAGCTCTGCGTTGCCTTCGCCCGAGAGCATCGCTTCGGGGATATAGAAGAATCCGCGCGAGGCCGACGCGTAGCGCATTTCGACCGGTTCGTTTTTCAGGACCCACGACGACCCTTCCCGCGTGAATTCGTACGCCAGCTCGTCTTCTTCGAAGCCGAACGCCAGCACGAGCGCCTTCGATCCGGACGCAGACAGCGACACGTCCGAGCCGAATTCCTCCTGCGAGGGACCACCCGGTTCTTTGATGGTCGCGCGAGATTCCCAGACGCCGGAGCCTTCTTTCTGTTCCCACACGCGCGCGGTATCGGCGAGGTATTCGCCCGACATGGCCTCGCCGCCGTTGAAGTCGAGCGCTACCGCGACATTCCGCTGGCCGTCGTAGTTGAAGTATTTGAACGTCCCGGTCTGTTCCCAGGTGCCGCTGTGGTCGAAGTACGAGTAGACGAGTTCGGTAGCGGGCGCGGCCACGAGCACGTTTTTGCCGTTGCCGGACAGCGCGATCGCGATCCCGTATTCGCTGGGTTCGGATTTGCCGTTCGAGAACGAGCTCGCCTCGTGCCATTCCGAGCCGGAGCGTTCGTAGACGACCGCCGAGCCCTGCGGTTCGTCGGACACCAGCGCGACCGAGCCGTTGCCGGAGAGGGCGAGCGCGTTGCCGTACTGGAAACCGGGTTTGTCGTGGTCGTAGGGCGGGTTGGTTTTGATCGGGTCGGAGATGGTGCTCGCGTCGGGCGTCCAGACGCCTTCGTGCAGCGTGTAGGTCCAGATGCGGCCCAGGTTGCTCGAGGTTTCCGCCGACACCAGCAGCGTCTTGCCTTCTTCGGAGATCGCCACGTGCGAGCCGAAGTCGTACCCGGTCGAGCCGCCCGGCGACAGTGTCTGCTGCAGCGTCCACAGCCCGTTCGAGCCGCGCTGGAACACGTACACCGCACCCGGCGCGGGCAGCGACGCACCCACGACGGCCGTGCTGCCGTTCGCCGAAATCGCCGCCCCTCCGGCACTTTCGCCGAGGGCGGGATGCGCGGCATAGCTGAGGCCTTCCTGGAACACGAACGGGTCGACTCGCACCGGGAAGCGTGCCGCCGACGCATCGATCTGGAGCAGGATCCGGTCGCCGCTGAGCGCCAGACGGCTCGGCAGCCGCCGCCCCGTCGCGTCGACGGCGGACAGCGCGCCGTACCGAAGGCCGCCACCGAGCTCGACCGAGCCACCGTGCAGGCGCAGCGCCCCGCCGCTGCGTGCGGCGAGTGCGACCGTCAGCGCCCCGGGCCGGCCGGAGGCGATCGTGAAGCCCTGCTCGAGCCCGTACGGGCCGTTCGCGTACCACTCCGCGACAGCCCCGCGCGCGTATTCGGCGCGGTTGCCGTGCGCACGCGGTAGCGATCGCGCCAACGCGAGCGGTACGCCGGCGTCGCTCACCTGCGCGAGCGTGAGCGAGGCGGCGCCCCGCGCGGTCCGCAAAGAGATCCCAGCTCGCGAGAAGCTCGCGGCGATCCCGCCGCCGCGCGCGCGGAGCGTACCCCCGGCCGCGGCCTGCACCCGATAGGCGGGCGCTGCTCCCCGGGCGCTCGACAGCTCAGCCCGCAACGGCAGCGGCAGGCGTTGCAGTTGCGTGAGGCGCGCACCACCTCTGAGCGGGAGGGCTGGCCGCGGGCCCGCGAAGAACTGCGTCGCGACCAGCGCGGCCATCGCTGCGACGAGCGCCGCCAGCGCTCCCCCGAGGAGCCGCGCACGTCGGCGCGCCGCGTGCTCCCCGACTGCTCCGGCGTGACCCTGGTATCCCGCGTATGCGCTCACGGCGCCCCCCTCCACGTTCTGTGGCCCCCCGGACCCTTTCGCCGCGTACCGCGGCAAAGTGCATGATTGCAAGCGGGCACGGCGCGTGGCGTGCGGTCCGCAGCCGGGGGAGAGTCGCTCAGGCGGGCCGGCCGCGATCGTGCCCGGGGGTCCTGCCCCGGGCGCCGCCGAGCGCGGCTCGTGCCGCGGCGAGCTGCTCGAGCGCCGGCGCGGCCGCCGAACGCGCGCAGGGTCGCCTCCGCGCTCGACAGCTGTGCCTCGCCACGCTCGCGCTCGCCGCGCGAGATCTGCCACGCGCCGAGGTCGACCTCGGCGCGTGCCGTCCAGTACGGGTAGGAGAGCGCACGGAAGCCGTCCGCCGCAGCCTCCAGGCCGGCGAGGACAGAAAGCTCGTCCGGGGTCGCGCCGGCGCCCTCGACCAGCGCCTCCAGGCGGGTGACCTGGGCGGCGAGGTAGGGGGGACGCTCGGCCTCGTGCAGGGCCTCGGTGACGAGCGCGAGCAGAGCCTGCGCCGTATCCGGGCGACCGACGCGGAGCGCCGCCTCGACGGTGTCGGGCCAGCCGATCCGGAACGCTTCGTCGTGTCGCCGTCAACGTCGCGAGCGCGCTGCGCGCCGTCTCCTCGCCGCGCGCGAGTGCCCGCTCGGCTTCGCCCGCCGCCAGCGCGACGACGACCTCGACGGCGCCGTGGATGGCGTGTAGCTCCTCGTCGTCGCCGCGGCCCCAGCCGTCGAGGTGCGCGAGACTCGCGCGGGCGGCGTCGCGGCGCCCGCGCAGGGCGTGCACGAGCGTCAGCGGTGCGTAGATGAACTCGCTCCCCGGGCGCTCTTCGAGCTCCCCGAGGACGCGCTCGCCGAGCTCTTCGACCTCGTTCCAGCGGCCGCCGAGCACGTAGGAGACACACAGGTTGGCGACGGCGATGCTCTCGCGCAGCCGGTCGCCGCTGCGCCTCGCGAGCGCGAGCACCTCAGCGTGCTGGTCGGCCGCCTCCGGCAGGTCCCACTGCGACCCGAGCGTCGCCAGGTTCCCGCGCGCGAGGATCAGCTCCTCGCGGAGCTCCTCGCGCTCGGCGATCTCGATCGCCTGCACGAGCATCGCGCGCGCCGTCTGGGGATCGGCGCGCTGTTCGGCGATCATCGCCTGGTCGGTCAGCACGCGGCTCTCGATTGCTGCGAGCCGTTCGGCTCGGGCCAGCTCGAGCGCCCGCGCGAGCGGCGCCCCGGCGCCGTCGCCGTCGCCGCCGTACACGCGTGCGCGGCCGAGCGTCGCGTTCAGCGCCGCCTCCTCGGGCGTCGGCCCGCTGCTCCTCGAGCGCGGTCAGCGCGCGCTCGAGGACACGCGTCGCCTCCTCGTTGCGTTCCAGGCGGTGCAGCGTCTCGCCGAGCGCGGCCGCGACGGACGCCGCCTCGCGCTCGCTCCCGCCGGCGGCGAGCTCGTCGGCCGCGGCCCCGAACAGCTCGAGCGCCCGCTCGATATGGCCCGCCCGCAGCGCCGTCTCGCCGGCCGACCTGGTGAGCGCCAGGCGCTCCTCTCCGTCGGCCAGCTCGGCGGCCGAGCGGTAGTCGCGTTCGGCGGTGGCGGGCGCGCCGACGGTGTTCGCGCGCTGCGCAGCCCGGCGCAGCGCGGTGATCGCATCCGCGCGCAGCGCGGGTGCGTCCTCGTCGTCGCGAGCCGCGCGGTAGGCGTCGAGGTAGTGCGAGGCGATCGACCTCGGCGACCTCCTCGCCGTCGCCCGGGAAGGTGCGCCGCAGGTAGTCGGCAGCCGCGCGATGGCGCGGCTTGCGCTCGCGGCGCGAGAGCCGCTCGTAGGCGACCGTCCGGAGCAGCTCCTGGCAGAAGCTGTACTGGCCGACGCTGCGGCGACAGCGGGTCGGCGCTGATCGAGAGCACCTGCTTGCGCACCAGCGATGCGAGCGCGGCGTCGAGCTCCTGCTCGGGCAGGTCGCCGAGCTCCTGCCGCCGCAGCCCGCGGGAAGCTGCCGCCGAACACGCACATCGTCCGGACCAGGCGACGCTCCGCCGGCGCGAGCGCGTCGAGCCGCGCGGCGATCAGCGAGCCCAGCGTCGCCGGCACGTCGAGCTCGCCGAGCTCCTCGACGGCCACCAGGCGGTCCCTCGCGCTCCCGCAGCGCTCCGCGGCTTGACGAGCACGCGCAGCGTCTCGATCGCGTACAGCGGCACGCCCTCGGCGCGCTCGATCACCTGGCCGCGCACACGCGGGTGCAGGCCGTCGACGAGCGCGTCCAGGAGCTGTCCCATCTCGCCGGCCGAGAGCGGCTCGAGCTGCACGAGCGTCGCGCCGCGGCGCGCCGGCGGCCAGCCATCCGGTGCCGCGCGCCGAGCTCGTGGCGCGCGAGCGTGAGGATGAAGATCGGCTCGACTGCGCCCAGTCGAGCAGGTGCTCGATGAACGCGAGCAGACCCTCGTCCGCCCACTGCAGGTCCTCGAACACCAGCACGACGGGAGCCTGCTGCGGCGAGCCGCTCGAGGAACATCCGCCAGCCGGCGAACAGCTCGGCGCGCGGCATCGCCCGCTCGGCGAGGCCGAGCAGCACGCCGAGACGGGGCGCCAGGAACTCGCGGTCGGCCGGATCGGCGACCCATCGCTCCAGGCCCTCGTGCAGCCGCTGCGCGACGGTCTCGACCGGCGCGTCCTGGGCGATCCCGAGCCGCTGGCGAACGATCTCCGCGAGCGCCCAGTAGGCGATCCCCTCGCCGTAGGAGAGGCAGCGGCCGCGGTGCCAGAGGACCGTCTCGGCGAGCCCGTCCACGTACTTGTCGAACTCCCACAACAGGCGCGACTTGCCGATCGCCCGCCTCGCCGGAGATCGCCACCAGGCGCGCGGCGCCGCGCTCGACGGCGCCGTGGAAGAGGTCCTTGAGCAGGCGCACGTCGGCCGTCGCGACCGACCAGCGGCGGCTCCAGCCCGCGCTCGCGCTGCGGCGCCTCCCACGCCGGCGACGACCCGCAGGGCGCGCCACAGGCGCAGCGGCTCGGACTTGCCTTTGACCGTGTGCTCGCCGGCGTCCTCGTAGGCGATCGCGAGCGAGGTGGCCTCGCGCGTGACGCCGTCGACGAACACGGTCGCCGGGCTCCGCCGCCGACTGGGTGCGCGCCGCGGTGTTGACGCGGTCGCCGACGACAAGTCCTTCCCCGGGCCTGTCCATCGAGGCCGCCTGGCCGGTCACGATCCCGCCGCGCGCGCGCAGCTCCGGGACGCCGACCTGCTCGCCGAGCGCGCTCACCGCCTCGACCAGCTCGAGCCCCGCGCGCACCGCCCGCTCGGCGTCGTCCTCGCGCGCCACGGGCGCGCCCCAGACGGCCATCACCGCGTCGCCGATGAACTTCTCGAGCGTGCCGCCGTGGCGGCCGATGATCGCGCGGGCGGCGTCGAAGTAGCGACCGAGCAGCTCCCGCACGTCCTCGGCGTCGCGCGACTCCGAGAGCGTCGTGTAGCTGACGATGTCCACGAACAGCACCGACACGAGGCGCAGCTCCGGGAACGTCGGGCACCGCCGCCGGCTCGGCCGGCGAGCGGCGCGCCGCACTCGCCGCAGAACTTCTGCCCGGGTGCGTGGGGCGCCGCGCAGGAGGGGCAGCGGAGGTCCTGCGAGGCCCCGCACTCAATGCAGAATTTCGTTTGCTCCGGAACCTCGGAGCCACAGCTCCGGCAGATCACGATGTGCTCCCGGCCCGCTGGACAGACACTCCGCCTCCCCCCGCTGGCTCCCGCCCGCGCCCTAGCCTCGCCCGAACCGCACGGTCGCGACGAACGCCTTGCGCGGCGTGTCGAAGAACGCTTCGAAGGGCGTGCCCAGGTGCGCGGCGCCCGCGAGCTGCTGCAGGTACTGATCCGCGATGCTGCCGGCCAGCGTGCTCCGCAGCAGCTCGTCGTCCCGAGTGGCGCCGCCGCCGACGAGCCGGCGAACCCGCTCCTTGGCCGCCTGGGGCAGAAGCGTGCACCCGTCGGCGGCCTGCGCCGCGTCGCCCGCGCGCACTTCGTGCTCGACCCCGGCGAGCTCGGGCTCGATCGCGACGAGCCGCTGGAACGCCTCGCTCATCGGCATGCGGCCGAGCTCCGCTTCGCGTGCGAAGGGCTCCGCGCGCTCGGGCGGCACCGGCTGGACCGGGCCGCCGGCAGCGGCGGCGGACAGAAGCCGGTAGACGCGGTCGTGGTGGTAGTCCTCGCGCATCTTCGAGCGCTCGATCGCCGCCTCGCGCAGCAGCTCGGGCGATGCGCCCGCATGCGCCGAGAGCTTCGCGGCGGCCGTCTCGTCGTCCTCGGCCCCGAACGCTAGCCGGCTGGCAGCCTGCTCGACGGGTCCGAGGCGCTCGGAGCGCTCCTTCGCCGCCCGGACCGAGGGCATCGCCTCGACCCGGTTCATCATCGCGCGGCCGAGCTGGTGTTTCAGGCCCATGTCGAGAAACTACAGCGCCGCCCGCGGGCGGCGCAGGGCAGCCCTGGCGGCGTTCCTATCCTGGGTCGCGTGACCAAGCGTGCACACACGCAGCGGTGGCCGCGTTGAGCGTCCAGATCCTCCCGATCGCCGACGACCTGGCCGAGGGCGCCTCGCGTGCTTCCGCCGATCCGCCGCGTGGCGAGCTCGAGGCGCTCGACGCCTACTCGCGCACGGTCACCGAGGTCGTGGAGCGGCTCGCGCCGAGCGTCGCCAACCTGCGCGTGCTGCGCCGCACGCGCGCGCGGGCGCGTGCCGGTCGGCGCCGGCAGCGGGGTCGTGCTGACGCCGGACGGCTTCCTGCTGACCTCGGCGCACGTCGTCGCCGGCCGCGACAGCGCGGGCGCGCGGCGTTCGTCGACGGACGCGAGATCGGCTTCCGCGTGGTCGGGACCGATCCGCTCTCGGACCTCGCGGTGCTGCGCGCCGACGCGGACGACCTCACGCCGGCCGTGCTGGGCGACGCCGCAGCGCCTGCGCGTCGGGCAGCTCGTCGTCGCGATCGGCAACCCCCACGGCTTCGCGGGCTCGGTGACGGCGGGCGTGGTCTCCGCGCTCGGCCGTTCGCTGCCGGCGCGCTCCGGGCGCGCGGTGCGCATGATCGACAACGTGATCCAGACCGACGCCGCGCTGAACCCCGGCAACTCGGGCGGCGCGCTCGTGGACTCGTTCGGGCGCGTCGTCGGCGTGAACACGGCCGTCGCGGGGGTCGGCCTCGGGCTCGCGGTGCCGATCAACGACGGCGACGCGCGGCTGATCGGCGCGCTGATGACGCGACGGCCGCGTGCGCCGCGCGCACCTCGGCATCGCCGGAGGCCCGCGGCCGCTGCCGGCGCGCGCGCGGCGCGAGCGCGACCAGGCACGGGCGTCGAGGTGATCGAGGTGGTGCCGGCAGCCCCGCCGAGCCGCCGGGCTGCGCGTCGAGGACCTGCTCGTCGAGCTCGCGGGACGCGGTGCACGGCGTCGAGGACATCCAGCGGCTGATGGTCGCCGACCTGATCGGCGCGGAGGTCGAGGTGCTCGTGCTGCGCGCGGCGAGCGCTCGGCGCTGCGGCTCGTCTGCGCGAGCTCGACAGCTAGCCGAGGCCGAAGCGAGCCCGGTGAGCGGCCGGGACGAGCGCTTCGAACTCCCGGTTGCGCTCGATGAAGGCCCTCACGAACGGGCACACCGGCAGCACCGCGAGGCCTCGCTCCCGCGCATCCTCGAGCGCGAAGCGGATCAGACGCTCGCCGAGGCCACGGCCCTGGAAGCGCTCGTCGACCTCGGTGTGGATGAACTCGATCCGCCCGGGCCGCGTCCGGTAGGCGCTGAAGCCGGCCACCTCGCCTTCGACGGACAGCTCGTAGCGCTCGCGCTCGGGCGCGTCGGCGACCTCGATTTGCCCGGCGCCGGCCACGCCCGCAAGGCTAGCCGGGGGGCTCCACCGGTCCTGCGAGGCTGACGCCACCCGGGGCGTACAGGCGCCGTCCCGAGGCGTGGCCGGGCTCGCCCTCGCCCGGTGGGTGCTCGACGGCCCGGCCCGGCTCCGCCCGCAGCTCGGCGGGTGCGACCGCGCGCCCGCAGCAGCTGCAGTGCAGCTCGACGTGGGCGTCGTGACCGCAGTCCTCGTGCACGACGCGGACCGGACCGCCGCGCTCGTCCCACTGGTAGCGGTCGCCCCACTCCATCAGCGCGATCAGGGCGGGGATCAGCTCCTGCCCCTTGCCGGTGAGGACGTACTCGCTGCGGCGTGGGCGCTCCTGGTAGACGCTCCTCTCCACGAGCCCCTCCTCGAGCAGCGTCTCGAGCCTGTCGCTGAGCACGTTCGCGGACACGCCGAGGTCTTCCTGGATCTCGCGGAAGCGCCTCACGCCATAGGCGATGTCTCGCAGGATCAGCGGCGTCCACCACTCGCCGACCACGTCCAGGGTGCGGGCGATGGAGCACGGATAGTCGGATAGGCCCGTGCGCTTCATCACATCCAAATATATATAGCTTGCATGAAAAAAGCGTCAATGGTAGTGTCGCTCCTGTAAAGAGAGCAACTGCTGTTCCAGTGCTCTGAACGCTCCAGGAGGAGGCCCCGCCATGCCGATGCTCGACGCTCACATTCCCGAAGGTGCCCTGACCCCCGAGGCCGAGGAGCGGCTGCTCGGCGAGCTGACCGACATCCTGATCGTGAACGAGGGGGCGGACCCGGACAACGAGCGGGTGCGCTCGATCGCGTGGCTGTTCGTCCATCGCCCGGCCGCCCTCTACGTCGCCGGCCGGCGGGCCGACGCGCCCCGCTACAGGTTCATCGCGTCGGTGCCCGAGGGCCAGTACACGCCCGCGCGCCGCGCCGAGATGGCGCGCACGATCACCGACGCCGTGCTCGACGCCGAGGGCGGGGCCTACGAGCGCGATCCCTCGCGCGTGTGGGTGTTCACGCCGGAGGTGCCCGACGGGACCTGGGGCGCGCTCGGGCGGATCGTGACGCTCGCCGACATCGCGGGGTTCGCGACCGGCGACGAGGCGCAGGGCCGCGAGTACGCCCAGGACGTGTTCGCCGCGCGCGCCGGCGCGACCGCGGCCGCCGGAGCGGCTTGATGCTGGCGCTGCAGCGGGCCGCCGAGGCCCACGACGTCGAGGCGATGATCGGCTGCCTGGCCGGCGATGTCGTCGTCCGCTCGCCGATCACGCGCCGGATCGAGTTCCACGGGATCGAGGAGGTCGGCGACCTGCTGCGGCGCGTCTTCGCGCTGGTCGAGGAGATCCGCTTCTATGAGACCGTCGGCGAGGCCGAGCGGGTGCAGGCGGTGTTCTGGCGCGGACGCGTCGGCGGGCAGGTGCTCGAGGAGGCCAACCTGCTGCGCCTGGACGAGCAGGGCCTGATCACCGAGATGACGGTGTTCATGCGGCCGATCCCCGGCCTGCTGGTGCTCGCGAGCGGCCTCGCCTCCTCGCTGGCACGCCGCCGCGGCCGCGTGCGGGCGCTGATCGTCACCGCGATGCTGGCCCCGCTCGCGCGCGTGTTCGCGGCCGGCGAGCCGGTCGTGGTGCGTCTCGCGGACGCCGGCGTGAAGGCGCCGGCGGACCCGGCGGCCGTGGCGGCTCGAGAGGCGCAGGTGCGATGAGGTGATCGGCCGGCGCGCCGCCGGGCGGACGGCGATGGGGGGGTTCGCCGCCCGCCCGGCTCTCTACACCGGTGCGACCCTCACGCGGCCTCCGCCAGCGGCTCTGGCTCGACCGCGGCGGGCGCGGCCGGGGCGCCGCGGGTATTGGTGGCTCGCGAGGCGATCACGGCGGCGGCGACCAGGAAGATGCCGCAGGCGAGCAGCGCGCGGTGGAACCCGACGGTGAGCGCCTCGGGCACGGTCGCGTGTGCGGCCAGCAGATGGTTGGTGCGGGAGGTCGCGATCGCGGAGAAGATCGCGAGTCCGAGCGCGCCGCCGAGCCAGGTGAGGCGTTGATGAGGCGGCGGCGAGGCCGGCCTTGTCCGGCGGGCACGCCGGCGTTCGCGGCGGTCGTGACGCCGACGAACACGGCGCCGAGCCCGAGCGACATGATCACCAGGCCCGGGCAGCAGGTCGTCGAGGTAGGAGCCGTGGACCGGGATGCGCGAGAGCCAGTAGACGCCGCCGGCGGCGAGCAGCGCGCCCGGCGACGATGATCGGCCGGGTGCCGATGCGCGGAAGCAGCTGCGAGCAGATGCCGGCGGAGATCGCGACGCCGAAGGCCGTGGGAACGTAGGCGGCGCCGGCCTCGAGTCGGCGAGAAGCGGAGCACGTTCTGCATGTAGAGGGTGATGAAGAAGAACATCGAGTAGAAGCCGGCCATCGGCGATCGACCTGGGTGGCGTCGGCCGCGGCGAGCCCGTTGATGCGGAAGATCGAGAGCGGGAACAGCGGGTTGCGGGTGGCGCCGCTCGTTGACGCGCGAACGCGGCGAGCAGGACCGCGGCGCCGGCGAGCTCGGCGATCGTGCGGGTCGTTGCCCCAGCCGACGTCGGGCGCGTTGACGAGCGCGTAGATCAGCAGCGAGCATGCCCGCCGGTGGCGAGGACGGCGCCGACGGCGTCGAAGTGGGCGAGCGCGGGCGCTGCCGTCGTCGCCGATCAGCCGGAAGGCGGCGACGAGGACGAGTCGCACAGACCGGCGGGTTCACGAAGAACACCCAGCGCCAGCCGGGCCCTCCGGAGAGCACGCCGCCGAGGAAGACGCCGACGGCGGACGCGAGCCCGGCCATGGCTCCCCAGGCGCCGAGCGCCTTGAGTCGGTCGGTGCCCTCGTTGAACGCTGGTCGTGAGGATCGACAGCGCGGCCGGGCATCATCATGGCGGCGCCGAGACCCTGGGCGAGGCGGGCCGCGATCAGCATGCCCGCGCTGCCGGCCAGGCCGGCGGCCAGCGAGGAGAGCGCGAACAGCGCGGTGCCGGCGACGAGCATGCGGCGGCGGCCGAGCAGGTCGGCGGCGCGGCCGCCGAGCAGCAGGAAGCCGCCGTAGGTGAGCAGGTAGCCGCTCAGGACCCACTGCAGGTTCTGGACCGAGAAGTGCAGGTCGTGGCGGATCGACGGCAGCGCGACGTTGACGATCGAGGTGTCGACGAAGTCGAGGAACGCGACGGCGCACAGGAAGAGCCAGCGTGAGCTTGCCGCGGCGGGTGGCCAGGAACGACGGCTGGGGGGCGGCGGGCGCCATGGTGGGGCCTCCGAGGACTGCACAAGTGAGTTAAGTTAGTTGACTAACTTAGCACGATGGACGATGTCTATGCTCAGTGAGATGACTGACTCAGTAGCAGCGGGGGCAGTCGGAGTCCGAGTCGAGCCCGGGCAAGCGGGAGCGGCTGGTCGCGGGCGGCCCGCGAGCTGCTCCACGAGCAGGGCGTCGAGAGGACGACGCTCGCGGACATCGCCAGGCCGCCGACGTGCCGTCGGGCAACGTCTACTACTACTTCAAGACCAAGGACGAGCTCGTCGAGCGCGGTGATCGAGTCGCACGTCGCGCGATACGAGGCGGGCGCTCGAGCGCGCTCGATCAGCACCGCACTCCGAAGGGCCGGCTGAAGGCGCTCGTGCGCGATGCTCGCGGGACAACGCGAGCTGACGGCGCTGATACGGCTGCCCGCAGGGGACTCTCTGCTCCGAGCTCGACAAGCGCGACGACGGTCTCGGCAGCCAGTGCGCCGAGCTGCTGCGAGCTCCCGATCGACTGGGCCGAGCAGCAGTTCCGCGCGATGGGACGGCGCGACGCCCGCGAACTCGCCGTCGCGCTGATCGCCTCCTACCAGGGGATCTCGCTGCTGACCAACACGCTCCGCGATCCCGAGCTGATGGCCCGCGAGGGCCGCCGCCTCGAGCGCTGGATCGACTCGCTGGCGAGCGGGGGCTAGGTCCGCGCGGCGAGCCGGTCGCTCCAGAGAGAATGGCGCCGCCGCAGCTCGCGCGCGTCGAGGTCGCCGCGCCCGAGCGGCGCGTAGTTCGGAGACCACGTGTCGACGATCTCGTGCGAGCGGGCGAGCGCCCAGCGGTCCCACAGCGCCGCGTCGGCGATCGCCTCGCCGCTCGCCTCCTGATAGGCGGCGAGGAACACGTCGGCGACCTGCTCGTCGAACAGCAGGACGATGTCGAGCCGGCACCAGCCGACGTCATAGCCGCGGGGCCCGCGCGCCGCGCCCGTCCAGTCGACGATGCCCGTCAGCGGTCCCGTCCCTGAAGACGACGTTGCCGGACCAGTAGTCGCTGTGGACGAGCACCGCGGGCGAGCCGGCGATCTGCGGCCAGCTCGAGGAGACCCCCTCCGCCAGCGGGCCGCCAAGGCCGGTCTCGGATCCACGCCGGTCGAACACGCTCGGAAGGCTCGCGAGGCGCTCCCGTGGCAGCGCGTGCACGACGGCGAGACCGCGCCCCAGCTCGCGCGCCCAGCGCTCGGGGTCGCCCGGCGTGATGTCGGGCTGCCCGTCGAGGCAGCTGATCAGGGAGGCCGGGTGCTCGGACCAGCGGCCGTCGAGATCGCCCCCGAGCAGCCTCGGCGCGAGGCCGCCGAGTCCGTCGATCGCCTGCAGGGCGCGCTGCTCCTCGGCGGCGCCGGGGTCGCCGCGCGGGAACTGGCGCACGACGACGCTGAGCGAGGGGTCGGCGAGGTCGACCCGCCAGGTGTCCGCGTGCTGGCCGCCCTCGAGGCGCGTGACGGCGAGGATCGCGGCCGCGGGCCCGGCCAGGCGCCGGACCTCCGCGAGCGCGCCGGGCGAAGGGGAGCGGCTCGAGTCCTCCGACCAGCCCGCGCCGGTTGCCTCGTACTCGCCGATCCGTGCCCGCATCAGCGACCTGCACAGCTCGACCGGGATCCCGGCGTCGTATGGGAGCTTGATGAACCCCTCGCCCGCCTCGTAGCCGGCGTCCTGCACCTCGGCTCTGCGGGAAGCGAAGAAGCGCGGCGGGAAGCGCAGCGAGCAGTGGTTCTTGAAGTTCTGCAGCATCCACAGGCGCGTCTTGCCGTCGCGCACGTAGACGGGCAGGTTCCAGGCGAGCTTCTCCTCGGCGGCGGGATCGGCCTCGAGGCTCAGCGCGCGGAGCTGCTCGAGGTGCGGGCGCTGGCGGTCGTCGAGCTGCTCGAAGAAGTCCTCGACGCTCGCGCGTTTGGGCATCGGCATGACGCAAGCCTAGTCAGGCGGGCGGGGCGGCGCGCGTGCCTGACTACTGCGACTGAGCCCACTCCTGCGCGCGGCCCGGGACGCCGAGCGGGTCCGCCTCCACCTCGACGATCGCGTCGGCGGGGATGTCGGCCCGCTGCGCGGCCAAGACGATCGCGGCCGCCGAGGGCGCCTCGTACAGGCAGTAGCTGCGCCGGCGGTCGGCGCTCAGGAACGAGAACAGCCAGCGCACGCCCTCGTCGGCGTTGACCTCCTCGATCAGCTTGACGTCGTCGTCGCTCAGCTCGAGCTGCTCGGCGAACGTCCGCTCGATCACGAACAGGGGCATCGCGTCCGATCGTATCGCCCGTCGCTAGGCGTCGGCAAGCGCATGACGGTGGGCGTAGGAGGCCGCCTCGGTGCGGTTCGCGCAACCGGTCTTGCGCAGGATGCTGCGCACGTGGTTGGCGGCGGTGTGCTCGCTGATGAACAGCTCGGCGCCGATCTCGCGGTTGCTGCAGCCCGCGCGCGACCAGCCGCAGGATCTGCGCCTCGCGCGCCGACAGCGCCGTCGGGGAGGCTCGGCGGGGTCGGCGAGCGGCGCTCCGAGCGCCTGATCCGCTTGCGCAGCGCCCTCATCCCGATCTCGCCGCGCGAGCCGGTCGGCCTCCGCCAGCAGCGGCTCGGCGCGGGCTCGGTGCTCGGCCGCCGCGCTCGAGCAGCATGCGCGCGTACTCGTAGTCGGTGTGGGCGAGCCACGTCCTCGCGCCCATCGCGCGGTTGAGCCTCGATCGCCCGCTCGAAGTGCTCCTCGGCGAGCTCCCACTCGCCGAGCGTCGCGGCCAGCATCCCCAGGTAGCGGTCGGCGGCGCCGTAGTAGGCGACGAGGTGCCCGATCATCACGTTCGCTGCCCGCCAACGGCGCCAGCTCCGGGTACACGAGCGCCGCGACCGCTCGTCGCCGCAGGGCGGCGCACGCGTCGGTCGATGTAGGTGAGCGCCGCCAGCCACAGCGACTCGCGGAACGGCTCGAGCCCTTCGCTCGCGATCCGGTCGAGCTCGCGCCTGGCGGCGCGTCTCCATCCCGAGCTCGACCAGCAGCGAGGCGAGCCCGGGACGCCACGGGCCCGTGCGCGCGATCGTCGGCGGCGAGGATCCTGATCACCGAGGCGAGCTCGGCCAGCCGCCCCTGCTCGCGGCGGATGCTGAACATCTGGATGCCGTAGGTGCCCGGACGCGTCGCGGCCCGTCAGCATGCCGGCCCGCCTGCTCGGAGCGCGTGCGCCATCGCCTCGGCCGCCTCCAGGTCGCCCGTCCGAGAGCGCGATCGCGGCCCCGTAGTGCTCGGCGACGTGCAGGTTGAACGGCTGCCGGGTGATCTCGGCCATGCGCCGCAGGTCGCGTCGACCTCCTCGCGCGGCGGCGATGTCGGCCGATCTCGACGAACGCCGGCACGCGCCACGACCATCGCTTCGGCCTGGAGCTCGGTGTCCAGCAGCTCTTCGCCGAGCGCGCGCGCCTCGGTGAGCATCTCGAGGATCTCCGCGATCGGCGTCGCGCCGCGCGACCAGTAGGAGCGCACGAGCACGGTCGCCAGCCCGGCGCGGTCGTCGAGCCGCCGGGCGAGCGCGAGCGCGTTCGCGCGCACGATCGCGCCCGCGCTCCTGCTGGCCGCGCATGTCGAGCGCGCGGGCGAGCCCGCCGAGCAGCTCGACGCGCAGCTCGGACTCCTCGTCGCCGAGCGCCGTCGTCGCCTCTTCGAGCAGCTCGAGGGCGTGCTGCTCGATCGTCCCCGGCCGCCAGCTCGCCTCCTCGTATCCGGCCGCCGCGCGCGCCAGCAGCTCGGCGTCGCCGAGCTCGCGGGCGATCTGCGGCGGCGGCCGTCGAGCGCCTCGCAGCGCCTCGGGCGCCTTGCCGGCCTTGTGCCTGACCATGCCGAGCTCGAGCAGCACCTCGGCGCGCGCCCGCGCGTCCTCGATCCCGAGCTCGAGGGCCGCCACGAGCAGCTCGGCGGCCTCGTCGAAGGCGAGCGCGTCGGCGGCCGCCCGGGCGGCGAGGACGTTGTAGCGGATCGCCCGCTCGACACCGTCGAGCGGCGGCGGCGGCGGTGAAGTGGTGGGCGAGGTCCGCGAGCGACGCGCGCCGAGTAGCCGCCCGGCCGCCTCCATCGCCTCGCCGATCCGCAGGTGCAGCTCGGCGCGGCGCACGCCCGACAGGCGGTCGTAGACGGCCCGGCGCACGAGCTCGTGGCTGAACCGGTAGGCGAGCTGGCGGCCGGGCAGCTCGACGATGATGCCGCTGCGGGTCGCCTCGTCGAGCGCCGCGACCAGCTCACGCTCGGCGAGCTGCGACGCCTCGTGCGAGCGATCGCCGGCTCGAACTCCGCGCCCGCCGTCGCCGCGAGTTCGAGCAGCTCGGTGGTCGCCGGCGCGAGCCGGCCGAGCGCGGGCGCTGACGACCTCGCGGACGCTCTCCGGGGTCCCGAGCTCGGTGAGCAGCGCAGCCGGCGAGCCGAAGCTCGCCGGCCTCGGTCGAGATCACGTCGGTCTCGACGCAGCGCCCGCCACAGCTCGCACATCAGGAACGGGTTGCCGCCCGTGAGCTCGGAGATCGCAGCGGCGAGCTCGGGCAGGCTCGCCCCGGCGCGCGCCCTCGGCGACGCTCCGCACGAACTCGCCCACCTCCTGGTCGGAGAGCCCGCCGAGCCGCAGCCGCACCACGTCGTCGGAGCGGCGCAGGTCGGCGAGCGTCTGGGCGAGCGTCGAGCGGGCACTCCGCCTCGGTGTCGCGGAAGGTCGCGAACAGGAGCATCCGCGCCCGACCACGCGGTCTGGGCGAGATGGCGCAGCAGCAGCAGCGTCGGCGCGTCGGCCCAGTGCCCGTCCTCGATCACGAGCACGACCGGGCGCCGCCGGCCGACACGCTCGAGCAGGTCGGTCACGACCGTGTGCAGGCGATGGCGCTCGGTGTCCGGGTCGGCGCGCGCGGGCGGCGGGAAGGTCCGCCGAGCCGCTCGGCGAGGTCGCGGCAGCAGCCGGATCAGCTCGCCCCCGGAGGCTCCCAGCGCGTCGCGCAGCTCGTCGGCTCGTCGAGCACGCGCGGCCAGACGCTCGAGCGCCTGCGAGAACGGCCCGTACGGGGCGTGCACCACCGCGTCGCAGGCCCCGTAGAGCACGAGCGCGCCCGCCCGCGCGGCCTCGGCGGCGAACTCGCGGACCAGCCGGCTCTTGCCCGAGCCCGGCTCGCCGCCGAGCAGCACCACGCGGCGACCCTCGCCCTCGGCTGTGGGCAGCAGCAGGCGCAGCTTCTCCAGCTCGTCCGAGCGCCCGACGAACGGGAACGGCGAGGAGACGCGAAGTGGGGCCGGAAGCTCGGGCACCGAAACCCCTGCGAAGCACGATAGTCAGATCTGATCAGTGCCGCAATCTGCCCGGCGCCGACCTGGCCCGTTCGAAAGTGGGTCAGGCTGCGTCATGACAGGCGGCGGCGCAGCGGTCCTAGGTTCGCTCCAGACATGCGACCCACGATCTCGCACAGGAGGTCGCCGATGAGCACCACAGTCACGCCAGCACAAGCCGCGCGCCAGGAGCTGTCCGGCTTCCGAGGCGCGGCTGATCGGCGCGGAGGACGCCGACTACGAGCCGGCACGGGCCGTCTACAACGCGATGATCGACCGCCGCCCGCCGCTGATCGCGCAGCTGCGCCGACGCCGCAGGACGTGGCCGCGCGCGGTCGGCTTCGCCCGCGATCACGGGCTGCCGCTCGCGGTGCGCGGGGGCGGCCACAACGGCGCGCGGCCTGGGGACCTGCGACGACGGCGTCGTCTGGATCTGTCGCTGCTGAAGGCGATCGAGGTCGACCCGCAGGCGCGCGTGGCCCGGGTCGGCGGCGGCTGCACCTGGGGCGAGGTCGATCGCGCGACCGGCGAGCACGGGCTCGCGACGCCGAGCGGGATCATCTCGACGACCGGCGTCGGCGGGCTCACGCTCGGCGGCGGGCTCGGCCACCTCACCCGGCGCTTCGGGCTGACGATCGACAACCTGCTCGAGGCCGAGATCGTGCTCGCGAACGGCGAGACGGTCCGCGCCAGCGCCGACGAGCACCCCGACCTGTTCTGGGCGATCCGCGGCGGCGGCGGGCAACTTCGGCGTGGTCACCTCGTTCCTGTTCCGCCTGCACGAGGTCGGCACGGTCTTCGGCGGCCCGACCTTCTGGGCGGTGGAGCAGGCGCGCGGACGTGCTGTCGGTCTACCGCGAGTTCCTGCCCGCCGCCCCGCGCGAGCTGAACGGGTTCTTCGCCTTCCACACCGTGCCGCCGGCGCCGCCGTTCCCCGAGGAGATCCACCTGCGCAAAGTGTGCGGGGTCGTCTGGTGCTACGTCGGGCCCGAGAGAGCGACGCGCATGCGGCGATGGCGCCGCTGCTCGAGGCCGTACCGGAGCCGCTGATGCACGGCGTCCAGCCGATGCCGCACGCCGGCGCTCCAGGGCATGTTCGACGGCCTCTACCCGCCCGGGGACCAGTGGTACTGGCGCGCGGACTTCGTCAAGGAGATCCCCGACGAGGCGGTCGAGCTGCACGCCCGCTTCGGCTCGCAGCTGCCGAGCATGAAGTCGACGATGCACATGTACCCGATCGACGGCGCCGCCCACGACGTCGCCGCCGGCGACACGGCGTGGAGCTACCGCGACGCGAACTGGGGCGCCGTCTTCGCCGGGGTCGACCCGGACCCGGCCAACCGCGATGCGATCCGGAGCTGGAGCGTCGATTACAACGAGGCGCTGCGGCCGTACTCGGCCGGCGGCGCCTACGTGAACATGATGATGGACGAGGGCGAGGAGCGGGTGCGCGCGAGCTACCGCGACAACTACGAGCGGCTGGCGCGCGATCAAGCGCAGCTACGACCCGCAGAACCTCTTCCACATCAACCAGAACATCCGCCCGGCGGCTGCGTGAGGGGTGAGAAGGGCGATCGCCGCCGGCCCGGGGGTCAGCCCGGGTCGGCGATCGCGTCCTCGACGGGGAGATCGTCTTCCCCGTGGGTTCGGAGCAGGCCGACGAGCGCGATCGCGAAGTAGCTGAAAGCGGCCACGCGCGGGGCGAACAGCGCGAGCACGATCGCGGCGCCGTAGAAGCCGAAGTTAGGCGTGACCGCGGCGGCGGTCACGCGCGCGATCTGCGCCTCGGTGACCTCCGGCTTCAGCAGCCTGCGGTCGCCCGCGATGCTCGCCCACAGCGCCGCCATCAGGGCGGCGGTCGCGAGCAGCGTGGCGCCGTAGACGATCACCGCGCCCCGCTCGGCGCTCGTGCTGCGCAGCGTCTCGCCGACCACCCGCGTCGGGAACGGGAGGAAGGAGACGACGAGCAGCAGCAGCAGGTTCACCCGCATCGCGCGCCGGTTGACGAAGCGCAGCCGGCGGAAGATCCCGTGGTGGGCGAGCCAGACCGCTCCGATGGTGATGAAGCTCGTCACGAACGCCAGGTAGGAGGGCCACTGGTGCGCGAAGCCGCCCCAGATGTCGTGGAGCTCGTGGGCCGGGATGTTCAGGTCGAAGACGAGCAGCGTCGCCGCGATCGCGAACACGCCGTCGCTGAAAGCCTCGGTTCGGCCGGTGTCCCAGCGGTCCCCCACTGCTCGGTTATTTGCCGCCCCGGTGCGCGATCCTTCACGCGAGAGCTCCTCGCGCTCCGACTCGCAGCCGACCGGCAGGTCGCGCACGCCCATCGCGGATGCGACGTCGAGCCACGAACCCCTCGGCAACGGCGTGGGCTACGCGGCGCAGCCGCCGAGAAGGCGCTCGACCGCGTCCCTGCGGTAATCGAACACCCGGCCGAGATCGCGCCTCACGAGCACGGCGTGTGCGAGGGCGCCGAGTGCTCCGAGCGGCATCTCGTAGAGCACGCTGTCACGGATCTCCGTGCCGCCCGGGGCGGCGGCGAACTCGTGCGTGTGGTGCCAGAGGCGATACGGCCCGCGCACCTGGCGATCCACGAACACGCGGCCGGGTTGCCAGTCCTCGATGCGCGAGACCCATCCGAGCGGCACCCCGCGCACGCGAAGCCGGTACTCGATCAGCGTCCCGGTGCGCATCTCGATCGGCTCAGGCGTGGTCACCGAGAAGCGCAGCCACGGCGGGGTCAGGTACTCGAGGTTGCGGGCGCTGGAGAAGAACTCGAACACCTGCTCCAGCGGCGCGCGCACCAGCTGCCGGCGCTCGATCCGGTGGGTCATCACCCGCGCGAGACGGCGCCGCGCCCGGCTGCACCTATGCCGGCGCCCGCAAGGAGGCGCTCGCACTCCTCCCACAGCCGCGCGCGGTCTTCGTCGCTCTCGTTCCTCAACGGCCCGCGGTGGGTCGGGCGCGCCCTGCGGTCGTGCCAGAACCCGCCGGAGCTGCGCGCGGGGAGCCGTGCCGAACCGAGCCAGACAGCAGTGTCCGCGCCCTGCTCGGCGCTGCGCAGCAACGGGCTCATCAGGCCGTGGAACCGCGGCAGCGATGTGGCGAGGCCCGGGGTGTCGACCCAGCCTGGATGCATGGCGTGGACGACGATCGCCTCCTCGCGCAGCCGCTCGGCCCACAGCTCGGTGAGGATCACCTCGGCGCGCTTGGTGCGCGCATAGGCGGCGGCACCGTCGAATCGGCCCTCGGCCGTCTGGAGGTCCTCGGCGTGCAGCCGCTGCGTGTACATCCCGCCGGAGGAGACGTTGATCACGCGCGAGGGGGCACCGTCCTCGAGCGCCGGAAGGAGCTCCTTCGTGAGGAGGAAAGGCGCGAGCACGTTGACCGCGAACGTGAGCTCGATGCCGTCGTGGGAGAGCATGCGCTGCCGGGTCAGCACGCCCGCGTTGTTGACGAGGACGTGCAGGCGCCCGTTGCGCGCGCGGAAGTCCCCGGCGAAGTCCCGCACAGCCGCAAGCCGGCTCAGGTCGCACAGTTCGACCTCGACGTCGCTGTTGCCGGTGCGCTCGACGATCTCGGCCCGCGTGAGCTCGCCGCGCCGCGCATCACGGACGAGCATTCGCACCGAGGCGCCGAGCAACGCGAAGCCCTCGGCGGTCGCCCGGCCGATCCCCGCCGTCGCACCGGTCACGAGGACGACACGGCCCTCCATCGAGTCGAGATCGCCACGCACCCAGCTGCGCGCGCGGACCCGGTAGCCGAAGTTCGTGTACCCGAGGACGGCTCGGTCGAGGACGGTGTCGAGCAGGCCGGCCGCCCTCATAGCACGAGCGCGGCGGCCTCGCCGACGGCGTCTCCCGAGAGCAGCTCGACGCCGAGCCGGCGTGAGGTGGCCACCGTCGCTCCTGCGCCGCCGATCGCCACGCGCGCGTGCGCGCCGAGAGCCTCGATCTGCGCGGCCTGGCTCCGGAAGCGCGCCGGGCCGACAGCGGACAGGACTGCGATCGCCGGCGAGAGCTCTTCGCATACCGCGGCGACGTCGCCGACGGGGGTGTCTGCCCCGAGATAGGTGATCCGCCAGCCGTGCTCGCGGAGGGCGAGCCCGAAGCACAAGAGGCCGAGGTCGTGGCGCTCGCCCGCGAGACACGCGAGCACGGCGCGCGGCCCGACGCCGCCGCCCCAGCCGCGGGCGTGTGCGCGCAGCCGTCCGCCGACCACGTTGGTGGCGAAGTGCTCGTGGGCGATCGCGATCTCACCGGCTGCCCACCGGTCCCCGAGGCGGTGCAGGAACGGAAGGATCACCTGCGAGAGGGCGAGCGGCAGCGAGGCGCTCTCGAGCAGCCGGTCGAGCGCCGCCTGCGCCGCCGGCTCGTCGAGCTCGTCCACAGCAGACGAGAGCGCTCGCGCGGTCTCCTCGAAACCGCCGACCCCTTCGCCGCGGCCCGGACGCCCTCCCAGCAGCACGAGCCGGGCAGCCTCCGACGCGGGCATTCCGGCGTCGAGGTTGTGGAGCATCAGCTGAACGCGGCGCTCGTCGTGCTGGGAGAAGAGGCGCAGCCCGCCGCCCGAGCGGTCGGGATGCAAGAGGCCGTAGCGCGTCTCCCAGGCGCGCAGCACCTCCGGGCTCACGCCCACACGTCGTGAGAACTCGCCGATGCGAAGTCGCCGTTCCCCGTCCACGGCTGCAGTCTACCGATTTAGACGGAACCTCTACAAGACTTCGACAATAGCTCTATACTGGCGCGCCGTGAGACGCCACCTCTCAAGCCGCTCGGCTCGATCGCAGGAGCACGGCCGGCGATGAAGATCGCGATCATCGGCGCCGGCGTGTCGGGGCTCGTGTGCGCGCACCTGCTGCACCGCGAGCATGAGATCGCGGTCTTCGAGCGGGACGAGCAGCCGGGGGGCCACGCGAACACCGTCGACGTGGAGACGGAGACGGGCGCTACGCCGTCGACACCGGCTTCATCGTCTTCAACGACCGCAACTACCCACGCTTCGAACGGCTGCTGCAGGAGCTCGGCGTGGCGAGCGCAGCCGCCGAGATGAGCTTCGGCGTCAGCGACGGAGCAGGCGACTTCGAGTACAACGGCGCCTCGCCGAACGGGCTGTTCGCCAGTCCGCCGGCACCTGCTGACGCCGCGTTTCCACCGCATGGTCGCCGACCTCGTGCGGTTCAACCGCGAGGCCTGCCGGCTGCTCGGCTCCGACGAGGAGCCCTCGCTGCGCCAGTGGCTCGAGCAGCAGCGGCTTCTCGCGGGAGTTCGTCGACGCGCTTGATCGTGCCGCAGGCCGCCGCCGTGTGGTCGGCGGACCCCGAGCAGATGTGGTCGTTCCCCGCGCGCTTCCTGCTCGAGTTCTTCGACAACCACGGGATGCTCGGCCTTCGCGAGCGGCCGCGCTGGCGCACGATCACAGGCGGCTCGACGCGCGTACGTGCAGGCGCTGATCGCGCCGCTGGCGCGAGCGCCTGCGGCTCGTCGCGCCGGTGGCGAGGGTCGCCCGCTACGCGGACCGTGTCGAGGTGACCGTCCGCGGTCTGCGAGCCGGAGCGCTTCGACGAGGTCGTGTTCGCGACCCACTCCGACCAGGCGCTCGCCCTGCTGGCCGACGCCTGCGACCTCGAGCGCGAGCTGCTCGGCGGCGATCCCCTACCAGCGCAACGAGGCGGTGCTGCACACCGACCGCTCGCTGCTGCCGCGGCGGCGGCGCGCGTGGGCGAGCTGGAACTACCACCTGCTGCGAGCCGCAGGACGGCCGGCCGACGGTGACCTACCACATGAACCGCCTGCAGTCGCTGGCGCCGACCGCGAGCTCTGCGTGACGCTCAACCGCACCGCGGCGATCGACCCGTCGAAGGTGATCGCGACGTTCCGGTACGCCCACCCGGTGTACACGCCCGAGGGCGTCGCCGCGCAGGCGCGCTACGCGGAGATCAGCGGGCGCAACCGCACTCACTACTGCGGCGCGTACTGGGGCTGGGGCTTTCACGAGGACGGCGTCGCAGAGCGCGCTGCGCGTCGGCGCGAGCGGCGCTCGGGGGCGCAGGCGGTCGCGGTATGAGCGCGAGCGCATCTACGAGGGCACGATTCGCCACCGCCGCTCGCGGTGCGCCGGCACGAGTTCAGCCACCGCGCTGGCGCTCGCGTACCTCGACCTCGACGAGCTGCGACGCGCTGCTCGGCGGCCGGCTGCGTCGACGCGCGCCGGGGCTGGTGCGCTTCCGGCGGCGCGACTACCTCGGCGATGCCGGACCGCCGGCTCGCCGGCCGTGCGCGATGCCGGTGCGCGCGCGGCGGGCGTGCGCCGAGCGGGCCGGTCCGCGTGCTGACGCACCTGCGGCGTTCGGGCACTGCTTCAACCCGGTCAGCTTCTACTACTGCTTGGACGCGAGCGAGCGGCTCGAGGCGCTGGTCGCGGAGGTCACGAACACGCCGTGGGGCGAGCGCCACGCGCTACGTGCTCGGCCGCGCGGGCGACGGCGAGGTGATCGCGCGGCGAGCTTCGCGAAGCGGCTGCACGTCTCGCCGTTCATGGGCATGGATCAGCAGCTATGCGTGGCGCGCGGCGGCACCCGGGGCGACGCTGTCGGTCCACATCGAGAGCAGCGAGCGCGGGCGGCGCGTCGTTCGATGCGACGCTCGCGCTGCGCCGCGTGCCGCTGACCCGCGCGTCAGCCTGCGCGCGCCTGACGGCGCGCTATCCCGCTGGCGACGCTGCGGGTGCTCGCGCTGATCTACGGCCACGCGCTCGGCGCTGAGGCTGAAGGGCGTGCCGGTACATCCCCGCGCGCAGGTGCCGCGTGAGGGCGCGATGAGCGCGTCGCGCGACGGATCGCTGCTCGGCTGCTGCTGCGGGCGGCACTCCGGCGGGCCGACCGTGCTCGACGGACAGCGAGCGCCTGGGGTTCGGGCGCGGCGGCCGATGCGCGAGCGTCGAGGTCCACTCGCCGCGCGCGTGGCCGCTGCGCTGCGCGGCAGCCGCGGGCTTGGCCGAGGCCTACGGCGAGGGGCTCTGGGAGTCGCCCGATGTGGCCGCCGTCGATGCGCGTCGCCGCGCGCAACACGGCCGTGCTCGACGCTGCGCGGAGCGGCTCGCCCGGCGCGGGTGCCGCTGCAGCTGCTCGCGGGCGCGCGCGCAGCGCAACACGCGGCGCGCAGGCGGCGCGACATCGCCGCCCACTACGACCTCGGCAACGAGCTGTTCGAGCGGATGCTCGACCCGACGATGATGTACTCGTGCGCGCTGTTCGAGCGCGCGGGCATGACGCTCGAGCGAGGCCTCGGTGGCGAAGCTCGAGCGCGATCTGCGAGAAGCTGGAGCTGGGCCCGACGACCACGTGCTCGAGATCGGGACGGGCTGGGGCGGGTTCGCGCTGCACGCGGCGCGCCACGCGCGGCTGTCACGTCACGACGACGACGATCTCCGCGCGAGCAGTATCGATACGCCTCGCGCGCGTTCGTGATGCCGGGCTGAGGGGCGCGTGACGGTGCTGATGCGAGGACTACCGCGAGCTGCGCGGGCGCTACGACAAGCTCGTCTCGATCGAGATGATCGAGGCGGTCGGGTGGCGCGATTTCGGGACGTTCTTCGCGCGCTGCTCGCAGCCTCCTCGCGCGACGACGGCGCGATGCTGCTGCAGGCGATCACGATCGACGACCGCGCCTACGAGGTCGAGAAGGCGTCGCGAAGCGTTCATCAACACCTACATCTTCCCCGGCGGGTGCCTGCCGTCGCTCGAGGTGATCGCGCGAAGCGTCGCGCGGCGCACCGACATGCGGATGGTCGACATGGAGGATCTGACGCCGCACTACGTCGAGACGCTGAGGCGCTGGCGCGCGAACTTCGAGGCGCGCGGTCCAGGTCGAGCGCCTCGGCGGCGACGAGCGCTTCCGGCGCATCTGGAGGCTCTATCTGGCCTACTGCGAGGCCGGGTTCGAGGAGCGCCGCATCGGGGTGGTCCAGCTGGCGCTCGCCAAGCCGCTCTGGCGCGCGCCGGGGTCGCCGGCGAGCTCCAAGGCAGCCGTCCTGCCGCAGTGCGCTCAGCCGCCGGTTCGAATGGCCGCCGGCGGCTGAGCGGACTGCGGCGCTCACTCGGCCAGCGGGCGCCGCGGCGCCTCGAGCACCTCGACGACCGCGCGGGACAGGAGCTCCTGGAGGCGGGCGCGCTCCCGCGCCGCCGGGCAGGCGCGGAGCGCCTGTGACATGCTTGGCCGAGCAAGCAGCGGCGATCACGCGAGCCAGGCGAAGGTCGGCGATCAGATGCAAACCACCACCGGCGTCGGCGACCCGCTGGCGCGTCACTCGCTGAGTGCGGGTGAGCTCAAGAGGATGCTCGCGGTCGAACGCTCGGGTCGGCCGTTCCTGGTGATGCGTGACGGCGAGGGCGAGCTGCGGCTGCTCGCACTGGACCCGGA
This sequence comes from uncultured Solirubrobacteraceae bacterium, assembly GCA_963782575.1. Classification (GTDB taxonomy): domain Bacteria; phylum Actinomycetota; class Thermoleophilia; order Solirubrobacterales; family Solirubrobacteraceae; genus Palsa-744. The sequence goes on from CAWAKI010000009.1 coordinate 165,358, forward strand.
TGCGACTGCGATGACGCTGGGCCGCCACGAGGGGATGGACGTCGCGATCCCCTGGGACGCCGAGGTCTCGGGGCTGCACGCCGAGCTGCGGCGGCTCGGCGTGGAGTGGACGGTCGCCGACGACGGGCTCTCGCGCAACGGGACGTTCCTGAACGGCGAGCGTGTCATCGGGCGCCAGCGGTTGCGCCCCGGCGACCGGCTGCTCCTCGGCCGGACGATCATCGCCTACTGCCAGGAGGCCCCGGCGCCGTCTGAGACGACGATCTCGAGCGACGAGGTGCCAGAGCCGCCGCGCCTGAACGAGACCCAGCGCCGCATCCTGATCGCCCTCTGCAGGCCCTACGGCGACGGCGGCCAGTTCCCGGTGCCCGCGAGCAACCAGCAGATCGCGCGCGAGGTGTTCCTCGGACTCGACGCGGTCAAGCGCCACCTTCGGACCCTGTTCGCCCAGTTCGGGCTGGGCGAGCTCCCGCAGAACCAGAAGCGGGCGCGGCTGGCCGAGCTGGCCCTGCGACTCGGGATCGTCTCCCAGCAGGATCTGGCGTGAGCTGAGCGGCGCCGGAGGGGCGCGCGGTCAGCCGATTACGGCTCCTCGTCGCCGAGCACCGCGCGCGCGATGTCCTCGACGCGGAGCCGCCTGCCGCGCTCGCCCTCGCGGTCGAACCGCTCCCGCCCGAGCTCGGCGCAGAGGCGCTCGGTCTCCTGGCTGCGCAGTCGCTCTTCCAGCGTCGAGAGCCCCATCTCGAGCTGCGCGAGCCGGTGGGCGGCGCTCCCGTGGAGCTCGGCCGCGCGCACCGGATCGGGCTCGGTCAGCGCGAGCCCGAAGATCGAGAAGGCGATGTTCGCCTGATCGCCGTGCGCCTGATTGGTCAGCAACGCATCGACGAACAGCTCGCGTGCCTGCTCGCGGCGTCCCTCCACGAGGTCGACGAGCGCGAGGTTGAGCGTCGCCATCGCGACCGACGCCCCGTCCGCCGCGCGTTCGGCCGTCACGCGCGCGAGTGAGAAGTGCGCCGCCGCCGCGGCCGGCTCCCCGGCCCCGAGCTCGAGGTTGCCGACGTGGTTTGTGACGAGCGCCAGCCCGAGCGGATAGCCGGCCTCGGCGAACACCTGTCTCGCGCGCGCGTAGGCGCCGCGTGCGGCCGGGACGTCGCCGAGTTCTTCCAGCGCGAGCCCGCGCGCGTCGAGCAGGCGCCCGAGCACGACCGGGCTCTCGATCGAGCCCGCGCTCGCGAGCCCCTCGTCCGCCCGCTCGAGCCCCTGGGCGGCGCGCCCCGCGAAGCTCTCGCTCCAGGACAGACAGGTCAGCGCTTCGGCAGCCGCGTCTGCGTCCCCGATCGATCGGGCGATCCGGAGCGCCTGCCGCGCGTGCGGCTCGGCGCGGCGGGCATCGCCCAGCATGCCGGCGGCGAGGTGCGCGGCGGCGCCGTGGGCCCTTGCCAGAAGCCGCGGCTCGGCGGCCTCGCCGGCCGCGTCGAGGGTCGCCGTGAGCAGCTCGATCCCTTCGCCGGCGAGGCCGCGGCAGGCCCAGAACTGGCGCATCGCGACCGCGAGGCGCAGAGCCTCCTCCACCTCGCCTTCGTGGATGACGCTCTCGATCGCGGCGCGGAGGTTCGCCTGATCGGGCTCGAGCCGCGCGAGCCACTCCGATGCGTGCTCGGAGTCGAGCAGAGGCCGTGCCCGCTCGGCCAGGGCGAGATAGTGCCGGCGATGCGCCGCGCGCGCCGAGGAACGCTGCCCCGCCGCGACCAGGCGAGCGAGGGCGAACTCGCGCACCGGCGCCAGCATCCGCAGGCGCGTCTCGGCTTCGCGCGCGTCCACGTGAAGCATGCTCTTGTCGGCGAGCGCCACGACGGCCGGGGCGAGGACGGTCTGCTCGTCCTGGCCGGCGGCGACCGCCTCGGCTGCATCGAGCGTGAAGGTCCCCGCGAACACCGCGAGCCTCGAGAGGACGGCCTGCTCGCCGGCCTCGAGCAGGCGCCAGCTCCACTCGATCAGGCCGTCGAGCGTCCGCTGGCGCTCGGCGCGGGCTCCGCCGCCGTCGGACAGAACCCGAAGGTCGTCCTGCAGCCGGCGGTCCAGGTCGGAGACCGACAGCGTCCGAAGGCGCGCGGCCGCGAGCTCGATCGCGAGCGGGATGCCCTCCAGGCGGGTGCAGATCCGCGCGATCGCGTGCACCGTGGCCGCTTCGAGGCGCACGTCGATTCCCTGCTCGGCGGCTCGCTGGAGCAGCAGCCGCGCCGAGTCGCTCGCGATCACGTCGGCCGGCTCGTCGTCCTCGACCGGCACCTGCAGCGGCGCGAGCAGGTGGGCGCGCTCGCCCGCGATCGCGAGCGGCTCGCGGCTGGTCGCGACGATCGCGAGACGGGGAGCGGCTGCGAGCAGCGCGGTGCTCAGCGCACCGACCTCGGCGATCATGTGCTCGCAGTTGTCGAGGACGAGCAGCATGCGGCGCCCCTCGAAGAACTCGAGCAGCGACGCCCGGATCGAGTCCGGGGTCCAGACGCGCAGCTCGAGCGCGCGCGCGAGCGCGAGCTCCAGGCCGGCTGCATCCTGGACACCGTCGAGCTCGACCACCCAGGCGCCCGCGTACTCGTCCGCGACGCTCGCCGCCAGGTGAAGCGCGAGCGTCGTCTTGCCGACCCCGCCGGGGCCGATCACGGTGAGCAGGCGAGCGTGGGCGAGCGCTCGGCGCAGCGCGTCGAGCTCCTCCCGGCGCCCGATGAACGAGGAGACCTCCGCCGGGAGGTTGCCCAGCGGCCCGCGCGTGCGCACCCCGCCGACCGGCCCGCCCGTCGCGAGGGCGGGCGCCCCGCCGCCGATCGCCTGCGCGAGCGCATCGGCGAGCGCGCCGGCCGAGGCGAACCGCGCCTCGGGCGCCTTCGCGAGCGCTCGCGCGATCACCGCGTCGACGTCGCGCGGCAGCTCCGGGCACAGCTCGCACAGCGACGGGGGCGTCGCGTGCAGGTGGGCGAGCAGCGTTCCGGCGTCGTGTTCGCGCACATACGGCGCGCGTCCCGCGAGCGCGTGGAAGGCGAGCACGCCGAGCGCATACACGTCGGTGCGCGCGTCCACGCGCTCACCGCGCAACTGCTCGGGCGACACGTAGGCCGGCGTTCCGGTCCATGTCCCGGTGCTGTGCAGAGACCTCGCGTCCAGCTCTGCAGCGAGCCCGAAGTCGACCACCCAGCAGTGCTCCCGGGCGTCCCCGAGCTGCTGCACCATCACGTTGGCGGGCTTGACATCCCCGTGGACGAGCCCACGAGCGTGGGCGGCATCCAGGCCGCCGGCGATCTGGCCGAGGATCGCAAGCGCCCGTTCCGGCGGGAGTCGCCGCTGGCGCTGGATGATCTGCCGCAGGTCCTCGCCCTCGATCAGGCGCATCGCGATGAACAGCTCGCCGTCGGCCTCGCCGGCGTCGTAGACCGGGACGACGTTGGGGTGCTCGAGCTCCATCGCCGCGTGCGTCTCGCGAAGGAACCGCTCCCGGTAGGCGGCATCGGCGGCCGCGTCGGGCGAGATCAGCTTCAGGGCGACGCGACGCCCGAGCGGCAGCTGCTCGGCTTCATACACGAGCGCCATGCCGCCGGCTGCGACGAGGCGCTTCAGGCGGTACTCGCCGAGGATGCGCTGCGCCGGGCCCGGGCTGGCGCTTACGGTTCGACCTGCGAGAGCGTCGCGTGTTTGGCCAGCTTGAAGACCGCCTGGGCGACGAGCTGCGCCGCGTCGCCGCCGACCGTGAGGTTGCTGGCCGGGAGGGCCGGCTGCGGGAAGTTCACCAGGTTGGCTTCTTCGGGTTTCGGCCCGAAGGAGTCGACGACGCCGTTGATCGGCTCTTCTTCTTTGCCGCCTTTTCGGAAGAAGATCCCGATGATCCAGAATTCAGTTGTTTCCGCGGTGCCCGCCGGGTGGTTGACGTCGGTGTTGAGCGTCACTTCGGAGATCACGAGTTTCACCGGCACGAGTGTCCCGTGTTCCATCTGGGTGCATTTGCGGAACTTCGGTTTGATGAGTTCGCCGGTGCCGACTGCGCCGCCGACGAGCGTGGCCTTCGCGCTCCAGCCGGCGCAGGTGACTTCGAGGCCGAGCTCCGGCACGAGCAGCTGCACCGATGCGATGGACGCGAATTTGGCGGAGATCTTCTGGCCCGGCGCGAGCGGCGCGCCGTTGACCGCCCAGTCGGTGGACCCCGCGAGCGCAGCGGACGGAGCGACGGCGAAGACGCCGATGAGGAGCACTCCGGAGAACATCACAGCCAAGCGTCGCATGCGCAAGCCACCCCCGATTCGACCGCCTGCGAGCGTACCACGCGGGGGATCGGGCGACTGCGCCGATGGCCGGATCTTCACACGGCGCCGATCGCCGTCCCCGGCGGGGCGGCAGCGTGCTTCGCACGAAGGGCCTGGAGGTGCTCGGCGACGTCGGCCTCGGCCGGACGGGGACGGCGTGGCCGGAGTGGTGAGGCTCGCCGGCCCGCAGGCGGCCCTACGGGGTCCAGTTGTCGAGCGCGGGCGTGACCTGGAGCTCGTGGGTCATCGCGCGCGGGCTCTGGCTCGCCAGGTAGGCCACCGCACCCGCGAGGCTCGGCTGGTCGGCGGTGCGGGCGTCGCCCTCTCCGGAGCGGTCGATGCCGGCGTCGATGACGAGCAGAGCCACGTGGATCTCGTGCTCGCGGAGCTCGAGGGCGGCGGCCTGCGTGAGCGCGCGCACGGCGAAGGCGCCCGCCGCCCACAGCCCGCGTCCGGGCAGCGCCCGCCGCGAGGAGCCGCCCGTTATCTGGATCAGGGTCGCGGGGCCGCCCTGCGCCTTCAGGAATCTCGCCGAGGCGCTGAGCGCGCCGTAGGCACCGCGGGCCGGGCGGGTCGTCCAGCGATCGAAGCTGTCCGGGTCGCTCTCCGCGAGGCTCCCGCCCCCGAACGGCCCGCTGCCGCCGGCGGCGTACGGAGAGGCGGCGTTGACGATGAGGTCGACTCTTCCGAAGCGGCCGGCGAGGTCCTCGAGGGCGGCGAGCACCGACGCCTGGTCGGTGACGTCGACCTCTATCGGGTGCGCTCCCGCGCCGCGGACCCGCTCGAGGGTCTCGGCCGAGACGGCGCCGCCTGCCACCTCCCAGCCGTCGGCGATCAGTCGCTCGATGATCGCGAAGCCGAGGTTGCGTGCGCCGATCACGAGGGCAGCTGACATCGGTTCCTCACCTTTCACTCGCGGCCGGAGCGCTCACCGGACCGATCCTAGCTCCGCCCGGCAGCTCGCCGGGCGACCGCGCCGCGAGACGTCCCGCCCGGCGGGCGTCGAGGGGCAGCGGGCACCCCGGGCGCCGGGCATGTACGCGAAAAGCCCGGACTCACGAAGTCGGCCGCGGCGGCCGATGTGCAGGCCGTGTGGACCGATCGTCTGAGGAGGTCGCGCCGGGAGGGGCGCGCCGGCGTCGATGCGCCGGCCGCCGGCCCGACGGTGGCCGTGGCGCGGCAACCGATCCTCGATCGGGACGGGCGCCTGCTCGGCTATGAGCTGCTGTTCAGAGCGCACGACGGCGAGCGCGCGGAGGTTCACGATCACCGCGCGGCGACTGCAACCGTCATCCTCGACGGCTTCTTCGACGTCGGCCTCTCAGACCTCGTCGGCGACAGTGTCGCCTACGTCAACGTCTCGCGCGAGTTCCTGCTGAGCCTGCGTCCGCTGCCGCTGCCCGCGGGCCGGGTGGTGCTGGAGGTGCTCGAGGACCAGGTGGTGGACCAGGAGCTGCTCGGGGTGCTCGGAGACCTCGTCGCGGAGGGTTTCACGATCGCGCTCGACGACTTCCGCCTGACGCCTGCGACCGAGCAGCTGCTCAGGCACGCGAGCATCGTGAAGATCGATCTGATCGAGCACACGGGCCAGGCGCTCGAGCATCTCGTCCAGTACCTGAGGGTCAACCACCCGGGCCTCACGCTGCTCGCCGAGAAGGTCGAGACTCGCGCCGACTGGATGCGCTGCTGCCTGATGGGCTTCGAAGCCTTTCAGGGCTACTACTTCGCTCGCCCCTCTCGTCTGCAGCGCTCACGCCTGCCGAGCCAGGGCCTCGCCTCGCTGGGCACGATGGTCGAGCTCAGCGCGACCGAGGACTTCGACGAGCTCAACCGGATCATCACGCGCGACGCGGGCCTGAGCATGCGCCTGCTTCGCTATGCCAACTCGGCCTACGTCGCGCTCCCCCGGCGGGTCGCGTCAGTTCAGGAGGGACTGGCCTGGCTGGGCGCGGCGACCGTCCGGCGCTTCGCCATGATGGTCGCCCTGGCGGGCGCCCCCGACGTCCCCAACGAGCTGCTCGTGACCGCGCTCGTGCGGGCGCGGATGTGCCAGCTGCTCTCCGGTGCGCCGGAGGCCCCCGCCGGCGACTCGTACTTCACGGTCGGCCTGTTCTCGGTCGCGGATGCCCTCGCGGACGCGCCGATGCAGCTCCTGATCGACCAGCTGCCGTTCCGCCAGGACATCGCCGATGCGCTTCTTGACCGCAGCGGCAGGCTCGGCGCGCTGCTCGACGGGGTGATCGCCTACCAGTGCGGCGAATTCGCCGCCGGCAGCCGGGCCCTGGGCGGGCGCCAGAGCCTCGAGCGGCTCTACCGCGAAGCGATCAGCTGGGCCGACCAGAGCGCCGCGGCGCTCGCCTAGCACGCAGTCCGGTCCGGCTCGATGTCGTGATCGGTGCAGGCGTGCGATCGAGCGAGGCCGGCGCCGCGCAGCCACGGCCGCGCGAAGCGGGCCTCACACGCGTCCCAGCCGCCAATCGCGATCGTCGCTGAACTTGAGGAGCCGGGCCAGTGCGCCCAGCTGCAGGGCGATCGCGTCCAGCGAGACGACCAGCTCCGGATCGGGTGTGGTGGTGCTCCGAGACAACAGCTCGAGCATGGCGATCGTGTCGCCGCCGTCGCTGATCGGCACCAGGATCGCCGAGCCGATGCCCTCCTCCGCGGCGGCTCGCAGCAGCGGGTCCTCGGCCGACTGCAGGTCGAGCAGGCACGTCGCTGCCATCCGGTTGCGGGCGCGACCGAACTCTGCGGCCCCGGGATCCTCGGCGTATTTCCAGGCCCGAGCCTGGAAGGAGGCCAGGCCCGACGGGTCGCGCATCCATACGGTTCCGCAGCTCATCCCGCGGCCGGGCCGTTCAGTCGACCACGCGAGGGTCGCGTCCCACCGGCCCTCCGCGCCGAGTATCTCAACCGCCTGCTTGAGCACCGACCGCCACTCGGTGAGTCCCACGAGCGCGGCCGAGAGCGTGCGCTGGGGGGCCGTGCCCCAGCCGGGGCGGGAGCCCTCCGGCGTGGATGCGTCGGCCTCCGCTGCCTGCGCGGGCGCCAGGTGATCTGCGAGTTCCTCCCTGACGGCGGTGAGCTCGGCTTCGAGCTCGCTCACGTGGGTCTCCTCGCGGCCGAGCGACTGCCTGAGCTCGTCCGATCGCGCCTGCTCGGCCGCGACGGCGCCGTCGAGCTCCTCGGCACGCTGGGCGGCTTGTTCGGACTCGGCGCGGATGCTCTCGAGCCGCTCCCGCTCGTCGTCCAGCTCCTTCTCCAGCTGCGCAGCCGTGGCGAGGGCCTCGTCCCGCTCGAGGACGGCAGCTGCGACGCGCTCGTCACGATCCAGTGGCGGGCCCGAGCTTCCGTCGGTCAGCGTGAGCTCCCACTCCTCGAGCAGCTCTTGGCAAATCGCAGCTGCGTCGAGTCGCCGCCGGCGATCGAGTCTCATCAGCCGGTCGCACTCCGAACGCGCGACCGCGGCCTCCGCCAGCGGTGCTGCCACGCTGCAGGTGGCCGTCGGCTGTCCGTCGCCGTCGCGCAGGGCGAAGCGCAGGGCCACGAATGCGGGGCGCTCTTCAAACGCCCCGATCAGGTACTCGAGCTCCAGTGGTTCGGAGGCGGCGATGTCCTTGTCTTCCAGGCGCATCCCCTCTATCGACCTCGCGGCGGTGAGCTCGGCGTCGGTGTGGCCTTGGACGCTGTCGGCGTCCGTCCCGAGCTGCTCGGCATAGCGGCGATTCACGCGCAGGTAGCGGCCCTCGAGGTCCTTCAGCCACAGGATCGCGGGGCTCTTGTCCAGCGGCTCATCGAACAGCGGACTCGTCGGGGTGGCCACCTCCTCGCGGGCGGTGGGGATCGTCAGCAGGGCCAGGCGCCTGCCATGTCTGTCGAGCACCCCGGCAAGAGTCGCCTCGAGCCCGTCGATGGCCACCGCGATGCGGTGGGTCTGCCCGGTGACGATCAGCTCGACCTCATCGGGGCACGAGGCGAACGCACCGTCGCGGAGATCGAAGCGGTCGACGAAGCCGCTGGTCGCATACGCGACCGACCCGGCCTCACCCAGAACTGCGACGAGTGCGGGAACCCCTTCACAGACTTCGATGGTGGGCTTCGCCGCGATCCGGTCCAACACCCCCATGCTCGACAGACTAGGCCTCCCGAGGGCCTGCGTCGCGTGTCGAAGCCCCTTGCTGGACGAATGATCGGGCCGCGCGCCGGCGGCCGCCCGGCCCGTCCGTCACCCGGCGAGCTCGCGCCCCAGCCAGCCCCGGTAGAAGCCCTCGATGTCGGGCAGGAAGTCGTGCACGACGGGGTACCCGGGCGGGAGCGCCTCGACCTCGAGCTGGCGCGCGCACGACGGGCAGAGGTACTCGCTGATCTGCTGCAGGCTGGGGTCCGGTCCGCCCATCCTCGGGTAGACCTCGAGTATCGCCTCCTCGCTCTCGCGCACATGCACGAGCGCGTGGATCTTCCAGTTGCGGTCGTGCGGGCCGAGCTCGCAGCCGCAGTCGCAGCGGTGCACGAGCGCGCCGTCGCCGCGGCGGACGATGTTGAGCCCCTCGCCGGCGGGCATCACGATCCGCTCCTCGTAGGAGACGCCTCCTGCAGCACCGCGAGCCACTTCTCGAAGCGGTCGGCGTCCTTGTAGCCGGACTGGATGTCCTTCACCTCCCGCCGCGACAGGCGTTCCTCGAGCAGGGCTTGCAGCGTCTCCTCGTCAAGGCGCGCGCCGGTCCCGGCCGGCACGCCCTCGTGCGCGCCGTGGGGGTCTGACCTCGCGAGGAACGCGTCGGCCGCCGCGTCGGGGGAGAGCTTCCCCGGCTCAGAGCGCGCTGCCGCGACGGTCGGCGTCGAGGCATCGAACTCGAAGTCCTCGGGGAGGTCCCAGAAGCCGCGGTACTCCGCGGCCCAGCGGGCGGAGAGGCGCATCGACTCGGCGAACATCTCCTTGATGGGCCGCGCGAGGTCCTGCGCGAGGATGCGCTCGCGCTCGGACTGGATCCAGCTCGTCACCGGGACGCCTCGCTCGAGCCGCCGGCGCCGGAAGGCGTCGCGGTCACCGACGCCGTAGACCGACTCGGCGAAGCGCGGGAGCAGGTGCCCCTCGCAGACGTCCGCGCGCACCGCCTCGACCGGGCGCAGCAGCGGGTCGCCGAGCCCGGCTCCGCCCTTCATCACAGACAGATAGAGATCTCCGTTGGCGAACGGGGAGAGCAGGGTCATGCCGTCGTTCTTGTATTCGCGCGCGCTCGCCTTCGATCCCCATCAGCGCCGGATGCTCGAAGTCTCCGTCGGCGACCGGGTAGGCCTCGCCGCGGCGGGCCCGCTCGATCAGGTCGGCGCCGTGGATGTTGTGGATGTAGGCGGTCGCGCCCGGGTAGCCGCCGAACAGCCCGGGGGCGGACAGCACGCGGCCCGTGCCGATGTTCTGCAGCTCCCAGAACGGAGTCTTGTTGACCATGAACAGCGACTCGAAGCTCGATCCGCCGCGGTGGCGGCCCGGGCCGCCCGAGGAGGCCTTCACGCGCCGGGACAGGTACACGAACGGAGAGATCAGCTCCCACATCTCGACGTCGCCCATGTCTCCCTCGGGGTTGAACATCGCCGCGCAGTAGTCGGTTCCGTCGAGCACGTACTTGGCCCCCATGCCCTGCGCGGAGACCTCGAAGTTCATGATCGCCGAGGAGCTGCCGTACTGGTCGATGCCGCCGCCCTGCTGGACGTTGCCGGAGACCGAGTAGGCGGCCAGGACCTCCTCGATGAAGCCGCGCGCCTGCAGCGCGCGGGAGATCGTGCGCGGGAAGCCCGTGAAGGAGGGCTGCAGGAACGCCCACGCGATCGCGGTCGAGCCCTCGGCGTCGCCGAGGTTCGCGATCGTGCCCTCGGGGAAGTTGGTCTCGATCGCGAAGTAGGCGCCGTCGTTGACCTTGTCGTTGCAGATCAGGGTCTGGGTGAACATCACCCAGATCGCGCCCTGCATGCCCGACGGGGTGCAGTTCATCGAGTGCCATCCCCACGCCGAGGCGCCGTCGTAGTCGAGCTCGTAGGCGCCGTCGCCGCCGATCCGCACCTCGAACGGCGAGTGCATGACGATGTCCCGGCGGGCGCGCGCCGGCAGCTGCTCCTTGTCGGCGAACTCGGCGTCGAAGACCGCCGGCGAGCGATAGCGGCCCGGGACGGTCATCTCGCGGATCCGCGCCTTGAACGAGCGCCGGCCCTCCTCGATCACCTCGCGGCTGAAGCGCTTGAAGCGCTCGACGCCCTCCTCGGCGAGGACCCGCTCGACGGCGTCGCGGATCATGTGGCAGCCGGCGAGCCGGGTCCGCTCGTCGAGCAGGTAGTAGGCCGAGGCCCGCGTGCGCTTGCGGCAGCGCTCGAGGTGCCAGCGCGCCAGCTCATCGCGCTCGCCGATCTTCATGCACGGCAGGTCGATGCCGTCCTCGTAGCGCGTCGTCGGACCGACCGGCACGCCGCCGGGCGTGCTCGCGCCGATGTCGAGCACGTGCGTGACGCCGCCCGCCCACGCGACCAGCTCGCCCTCCCAGAAGATCGGCACGAACGTCTGCACGTCGGCGTTGTGGACGTCGCCGATCGTGGGGTCGTTGTTGGCGAAGATGTCGCCGGGCCGGATGCCCGGGTTCTCCTCGTAGCCGTTGCGGACCATCCACTTGATCGCGTCGGACATCGTGTGGACGTGGACGATGATCCCCGTGGACAGCGCGATCGAGTCGCCCTCCGGCGTGTACAGCGCGAAGCACAGCTCGCCGAGCTCGCGCACGATCGGCGAGGCGGAGATGTTCAGCGCCGTCGAGCGCGCCGAGACCAGGCCGCCGCGCAGGCGCGAGAAGAGCTTCTCGTAGCCGATCGGGTCCGCGCGCATCAGCTCGAGCTCGCGCAGGCCGCCGTAGTGGCCGGTCTGCGCGAACAGCCGCTCGGACTCCTCGAGCATCGCCCGCAAGCGCTTGCGCCGTCCCAGCCGATCGCCCGCCGCCGGGCTCCGCCGCGGGTGGCGTCGACGATCGCCATCGTCAGCCCTCCTCGGTCGCGCTCGAGATGGAAGATGTGGTGCCGGTCGAGGCGCGCGCGAGCGCCCGGGCGGGATCGCGAAGGTCGTGGCCGAGTGCTCGACGATCGCCGGCCCCTCGATCGTGTTGCCGGCGCCGACCTCCTCGAGCTGGAAGATGGCGGTCTCGACGAACTCGCCCGCGCTCGCGCGCCCCCAGTGCACCGGCCGCGTCGCCTTCAGCGGCGGGCGTCCCGCTCGTGCTCGGGCAGGTCGGGCAGCGCCGGCTTCTCGACGTCGACCGTGCCGTGCACGATCGCGTGGGTGACGAGGTAGCCGAACTCCGGCGAGCGCGCGGAGGAGGCGTACATCTTCGCGTAGGCGTCCTCGAAGGCGGCGATCAGCTCGTCGACCTGCTCGGCCCCTTCGAGCGCGGCGTGCGGGGAGACGAACTCGATGTCGTTGAGCTGGCCGTAGTACTGCATGCGCACCGCGTGCGTGAAGCGGATCCGCTCGCGCTCGATCGCCGACTTCGCGAACTCCTCGACCACGCGCTCCTGCAGGCCGAGCCAGGCGGCCGTGATCATCGTGCCGATCGCCGCCCGTTCCTCCTCGCCGAACGCGGGCAGCAGCGGCAGGTCGACCGTCTGGTCGTAGCGGTAGTCGAAGTCCGCGCAGGCGCAGCCGAAGGCCGAGAAGCCGGCCGCCCACGCGGGCACCAGCACCTCGCGGTAGCTGACGCCCTCGGTGTAGCCGGCGACGTGCAGCGGCCCGCCGCCGCCGTAGCAGAGCAGCGCGTAGTCGGCCGGCGAGTAGCCCTTGCCGAGGATCTGCCCGACCGCCTCGTTCTGGAGCGTCTGCTCGAACAGCTCGATCACGCCGGCCGCCGCCTCCTCAGACGGACAGGCCGAGCGGCCGCGCGAGCTGGCGCTCGACCGCCGCGCGCGCGCGCTCGACGTCGAGGTCGACCTCGCCGCCGAGGAAGTAGTCGGGGTTCAGCCGCCCGAGCACGAGGTTCAGGTCGGTCACCGACACCGTCTCGAGGCCGCCCGGCGGCCAGCGAGACGCCGATGCGCGAGCCGGCCGAGTCCGGGCCCGAGCTCGGGACGGTTGGAGTTCGGGTTGACGCGCACGAACGAGCCGGTGCCCGGCGCCGATCGAGTCGACGCGGACGAGCGGCATGTTCAGCAGGAAGCGCGCGATGTCGGGCGTCTGGGTGATCTCGAAGCGCCCGTCGGTGATCAGCGCGATGTCAAACGAGGTGCCGCCGATATCGGTGCACAGCACGTTGCGCAGGCCCAGCTCGCCGCGCGAGCGCCTGCCCGCCGACGACGCCGCCGATCGGCCCGGAGACGAGCGTGCGCGCCGAGCTCGCTCGGTCTCGATCGAGACCGTGCCGCCGTGCGCGGACATGACCCGCAGCTCGAACGCGCGCCGTCGTGCTTGGTGACGGCGCGGACCGCCTTCGAGCGTGCGCGCGCGAGGGCTCGGCCGCGTAGGCCTCGATCAGCGTCGAGTTCAGCCGCGGCAGGTCGCGGCGCATCGGATAGAGCTCTGAGGAGAGGAACACCGGCACCGATCCGTCGAGCGCCGCGCCGCGGCCTTCTCCTCGTCGAGGATCTCCGCGACGCGCTGCTCGTGCGCGGGATTGCGGTAGGAGAACAGCAGCGAGACGACGATCCCCTCGCACCCCTGCGTCGAGCAGCGCGACCGCCGCCTCGCGCACGTCCTGCTCGCGCAGCGGCAGCACCTCGTCGCCGAACACGTCGATGCGCCCGCGCACGCCCCTCATCAGCTCGCGCGGCACGAGCGGCTCGTTGTGGAAGTGGGTGGCGAGGTGCAGGCGGTCGGAGTAGGAGGTAGCCGAGATAGGTCTGGATGCCGCGCTCGAGGCGCAGGTAGTCCTCGTGGCCGGCGTTGACGATGCAGCCGACCCGCAGCCCCTTGCGCTGCAGCAGCCGGTTGAGCATCGCCGTGCCCGAGTAGATGCCCGAGACGATCGTCGGGAAGCCCTCCTCGGGCGACGAGCCCCACTGCCCCAGCGCGTCGCGCGCCGAGGCCATGAAGCCGATCGACTCGTCCTCGGGCGTCGTCTGCGCCTTGCCGACGACGAAGCGCGCCGTGCTCGTCGACGATGAACGTGTCGGTCATCGTGCCGCCGGCGTCGATCGCGAGCACGCGGGGGACCCGGGTGGATCGTGTCCGCGTGTCCATCGAACCTGATCCCGACATCGCCGATCGAAGCTAACCCGGCGCGCGCTCGCGGGGATCGGTAGTACCCCGCAGAGGGCGCCGCTGAGGCCGCACGCGCCGGGTCAGGTGGCGGCGTGCGTCCGCGATGCCGTCCTCACAGCACGGACGCGTACCACGTTTCGCGCGCCACCCCGCCGCATTCGTAGTTGCCCGGGCGTTCGGCCGAGTTGTAGCCGCTGCTCGTTTTCACCGAGACGTGGACGCACCCGCTTCCTGGTTCGGAGGTCGTCACGAAGTCCGTGAGCGCGGGTCTGCCTTTCACCTTCTGGATCGTTCCGGATTCCCCCAGTTCGGGCGCTTGCCAGAGCTTCGCGTGAGAGTCGACGAGGAACGCGTATCCGCAGCCGCTGCCCGAGCGGCACATGTCATAGGCCCGGTACCCTTTGGGAGCCACCGCGTATTTGAGAGATGATGTGCCGGTCAGGCCATCGAGGCTCGTCGCGGTCACCGTGTAGGTGAAGATCCCGGCCACGCCGGTTTTCAGGCTGCCGATGCCGCCGCCCGCGCCGTTCGAATCCGCGCACGACGCGAGCCCGGGGCCGCCCGCCCCCTCGGCGCACGAGAACGTCGTCTTCGCCTTCGCGCCGATCGCGTACGTCTTGTTGGGCAGAGGCGCGGTGATCGACGCGGTCGGTGGGGCCTGTGGTTCTGAGCCGGCGCCCGGCGTCCCGAGTCCCGTCGGGGCGTCGTAGCCGACCTCGCCGTTGCACAGATAGAGGATCGGACTGCATTCACCCGCTTCGAATCCCGCGAAGCCCGTGGTCACGTCGTGGAGTGAGCCCGGGTGACTGTAGAGCCACCCGGCGCCTTCGTCGCGCACGGCGGCCGTGGAGTGCGCGGTGATCCCGGCCATCAGCGGCGAGGAGACGCTCGTGCCGCCGTAGATTTCCCAGCCGCCGTTGATGCGGACCGAGACGCCCGTTTCGACGGCGGCTACGGCAGAGACGTCGCCGACGGTGCGGTGCGCGCAGCCTGTGTCGGTCTGCCATGAGGGCTTTGCCTGCGCGACCGTGCAGCCGGCGCCGGTCCCGATCTGGCGCCCGATTTCATCCCACACGGTCTCCTTCCACCCTCGCGTGCCGCCTTCTTTGTGGTAGAGGCCGGTCCCGCCCACGGCGATCACGCCGGGGACGGAGGCCGGGAAGTTCGTCTGATACGCGAGCCCGTATTTGGCTCTCCAGTAGGTGTCCATGTAGCCCTGGTCGCCCGCGGAGGCGAAGATCTCAACGCCGGGATGCTCGTAGGCCGAGTCGTAGCCTTCGCAGCGGTTCGCGCCGCACCAGGGTTCGTACAGTTCGGGCAGCCCGTAGCTGTTGCTGACCTCGTTCGCGCCGAGCGCCACCGCCTCGTTGACCGCCGAGGGGATCTGGGGCGGGAGTTCCGCGCTCGCCTCGACGAGGATGATGTGGCATTCAGGGCACGCCGCGGAGACCATGTCGAGGTCGAGCGCGGACTCTCCCTCCCAGCTCGCGTTTTCCGGCGGGTAATTGGCTTCTTCGCCCTTTTCGTTGACCTTCTTGAAGCAGCCGCTCAGCGCGGTGCACGCGGGGAGGCCGTAGCGCGACCGGTAGGCCGCGAGGTCGGCTTCTGCGTTCGGATAGCCGAACGCATCGATCACCGCGACCGTCTGTGTCCCTTCGGTCCCGGACGGGATGTCGTAGGCGGAGTGGAGGTCGGCGGGGTCATAGCCACCGAGTTCTCCGCTGCCTTCGTAGAGGTGCGTGCTGCCCGGCGCGGCGAAGCCGCTGCCGGCTTTGACCGGCCTCGGTGCCGCGATCGCTTCACAGGTGCCCTGGGGGCAGAGCCAGTGCGGCTCGCTCGCCGACGGTGTCGCTGCCACGCCGGGGGTGGCCTTGCTCAATGCGAGCGCCGTCCCGGTGAGGGCGGGCACGGCGAGCAGCGCCAGAGCGATGACCGCCACCGCTGCAGCGAGCACGACCGCGATAGGAGGCCTCACACCCGAGAGCCGCTCCTGTCCTGTCGGCAACGTCGGCTGGCTCACGACTCGACCTCCCTCTCGTGCTGGGCCGGGCGTCGCGTTCAGCTCCGCAACGTTCCCTCTGCCCTTTGAGACACGGCTCAGGCGGAAAGCTCACGCGCGGGCGCAGAGATCGCGCGATCGGCCACGATCAGGGTCCGAGCCCGGCGCGGGCAGGTGCAGATCGCGGCGCGCCCGAGAAGGCGATGGTCAGGTCTGATCAGCCCGGGGATGCGGCGCTCCCGCCGCGGTCCGGAAGTCGGTCAGCCTGCGTCATGACAGCGGGCTCTCCCGCGTCTAGGGTGCTTGCGCGATGCCGCTCTACATGGATCGCCACGATGTCCCCGGTGTGACCGCTGCCGCCATCGCCGCCGCCCACGTCCGCGACCTCGAGGTGGAGGGCGACTTCGGCGTGCATTTCCTGACGTACTGGTTCGAGGAAGGGGCCGACACCGGCTTCTGCCTCATCGAGGGGCCCGATCAGCAGTCGATCGAAGCGGCTCACCGCGAGGCGCACGGGTTGATGCCCTCACAGGTCATAGAGGTGGATGAGGCGCTCGTCCTCGGCTTCTTCGGCCGCCTCAACACGCATCCGCGCGGGTGAGCCGTATGTGGACAGCGCCTTCCGGGCGATCGTGTTCACGGACATCGTCGACTCCACACGGTTGACGCAGCAACTGGGTGACCGCGGGGCTCTGTCGCTTCTGCGGGAGCACGACGCCGTCGTGCGATCGGCGCTCGCCCGGCATGGCGGCAAGGAGATCAAGCACACGGGCGACGGGATCATGGCCGCATTCGACTCGGCCTTCCGGGCCGTGGGAGGCGGCGGTCGCAGAATCCAGCGATCGCTGCATCGAGTCCCGCCGCCGAGGCCCCCGGACCTGCGCGTGCGGATCGGCGTGGCCGCGGGCGAGCCCGTAAGCCGAGCAAGACGATCTCTTCGGTGCGGCTGTGCAGCAGGCTGCGCGGCTGTGTGCGTGCGCGCAGCCGGGCTGCGTCGTCGCGTCCTCGGCGGTGGTACGACCTCTGCCGCGGCAAGGGCATCCGGTTCACGGACCTCGGGCGGGTCGCCGTGAAGGGCTTCGAGGAGGGGATCGAGCACTACGAGGTGCAGTGGCGCGAATGAGCGCCCCCGTGGGCCGCGGCACGCCTCGGCAGCAGTAGCCTGGAACGATGGGAAGGACGCCGGGTCTTGTGCTCTACGTGTGCTCGCTGGCGGCGGTCGTGGTCGGCGTGGACGTCCTGTTCAGCAATACGTAACTGAACGCGGCCGGCAGG